>CAITNO010000078.1 GCA_903893795.1 Candidatus Hydrogenedentota bacterium
CCCCGGCCCTTTGGGCCACCCCCCTCAAGGGGGGATCAAGGCAAGACCCCTCGTAGCTACTCTGGCTCTGCTGTCACGTCATAGACATCGGCTTCGATGATGCGGGCGTTTAGGAACTGTCCGGCTTTTATGCCGGGGCAGTTGCGCAGGCGTATGGTGCCGTCCACCTCGGGGGCTTCGGCGTCGCTTCGGGCGAGCGCAGTTCCGGCCTCCGCGTCAACGGAATCGACCAGCACACGGACGGTTTGCCCCACGCGGGAGGCGTTGAACGCGGCGGTGAGGTTGGCCTGCTGTTCCATGACGCGGGCGCGGCGGCGTTCGCTGGTGCGCTTGGGCACCTGTCCGTCCATGCGCGCCGCGGACGTGCCCTCCTCGGTGGAGAAGGCGAAGGCGCCGAGCCATTCGAAGGGGGTGTCGCGCAGGCCCTGCATGAGGCCGCGAAAGGCGGCCGGGCTTTCGCCGGGGAAACCGACAAGGACGGTGGTGCGCAGCGCCACCCCGGGCAGGGCGCGGCGGGTGCGGTGGACCAGTGCGGCAATGTCCGCGCCGCGCGCGGGACGGCGCATGGCCTTCAGCACGCCCGGGTCCATGTGCTGGATGGGGATGTCAAGGTAGCGCGCGACCTTGGGCAGGCCGGCCATGGCCTCGAGCAGGGGACGGTTGATGCCGCCGGGATAGGCGTAGAGACAGCGCACGCGGAAGTCGCCCTTGAGTGCGCACAGTTCGCCGAGCAGGTCGGGCAGCCGGTAGGCGTCATAGAGGTCCTGGCCGTAGACGGTGATGTCCTGCGCGACGAGGTTAAGTTCCTTCACGCCGGAGCGGAGCAGTTGGCGGGCCTCCTCGAGGAGGATTTCACGGGACACGCTGATATAGGTGCCTTTCATGGCCGGGATGGCGCAGAAGGCGCAGGTATGGTTGCAACCGTCCGCTATCTTCAGATAGGCGTGGACGCCCGTTTCGATGCGGCGACGCGGCATCACGGTTGCGATATCCGTGCGCGGTTTCTCGGCCACCTCGAGATGCCGGTCCGCATCGGCCCCGCGCACCAGTTCGGCAATGCGCGACATCTGGCCGACGCCGAGCAGGCCGTCGATCTCGGGAACCGCGCCGAAGAGTTCGGCGCCGTGGCGCTGGGCCAGACAGCCGGCCACATAGAGTCGGCGGGGCAGGCCGGTCTGCTTCTTGCGCTCGGCCCATTCCACCACGGACTGCACCGACTGTTCCTTAGCGTCGGCGATGAAGCCGCAGGTCAGCACGACCACGGCGTCAAACACGGCGCCGCCCTCGTCCTCGCCAGGGTTCAACGGCACGGTGTCACAGCCGCCGCGGGCGAGCATTCCCGCGATGTATTCCATGTCCACGGTATTTTTGTCGCAGCCCAGCGTTACCAGGCCGACATTTAGTTTTCGGGGCATCTATATACTTCTCCAGTATCCACACAATATGCCTGTTTCAATGACAAGTCCATGCCATAATCGTCTCTTCCACCATCCCCGCGAACGCGGGGATCCAGCACACTCGCGTGGACACAACTCACGTGAAAAGACTGAATTCCCGCCTTCGCGGGAATGACGGAAAGGTTCAGTCTACATTAATCTCATGTATCCCCGCTTCGGTTAGCGTCTTTTCAGTGGCGACGCCGGTGGCGGCATTGAAGATGCGCAATTCGTCCGTTTCCGTGGTCTGCACCCGAATATGCCAGCCACCGTCCTTTCTGGTGATGTCGAGCACGTCGGTCGTGTTGTTTCCGGGCATGACGGCCAATCCCTCGGCGCAGTGGATGGTTTCCAGCGCGCCAAGGCGTGCGGCAACGGTGAAAGTGGACGGGCCGAACTTGAATAGGGCTTCGTGGGACTCGTCCCCGCTCTTCCAATCCACATTGAGCAGGTAGACCGTGCGGCGGGTGTCCTTGTCCCAAACCGTGAAGCCGATGTGGCTGTCGGGGATGACCCATCCCCGTTCTGACTGCAAGGCATTGGCCTCCGCCGCGGCCTCGACCATGCTTTCCCGGTAGTCGTCCGCGATGGCCTTCTCGATGGGGTATACCGGCTGTGGGAAATAGATCATTTTTCCCGAGCCCAGGTTCACCACGAGTTTCTTCGTGCAGTCGCGGTAGATTTCACCCAGTAGTTGCCGGATGACCCGGTCGTCTTTCGGGAACTCCGGCGCTTTGTCCGGAGCCAGTTCGGCGTTGAGATGGGCGGCGGAGAGAATCAGTGTGCCGCCCTGCTTCACGAACTCGACCAGGCGCGCCATGTCATCCGCATCGTATGTGTTCCAACCGAGGAAGACGATGACCTTGTAGCGGTTGAGCACCGACTGGTCCGCCTCGATGGGCACGAGGTCCACTGCCCCATGGGGTGTCGAGGTGAACCAGCCGTCCGGACCACTGGCGTCGATGATGTTCTGCGGATAGAAGACCTTGAGCAGGTCGAAACTCTCGCAGGCCTTGTTAAAAGCCCATTTGTCACCCTGCTGCGACCAGATGGGTCCGCGCCCGAAAGACTTCCAGCCGTCGTTGCGGCCCTGAATGACGGCGATACCGGTGGCCAGGCTGCCCCGGCGCTCATGGGTCTCGATGAAGTCGAGCATCTTGTGCTGGGCGGCGGCATGCGCCTTGCCGGATTCGCTGAACCGGTCGTTGACGTATTCATCGAGCCAAAGCGCATCCTCGGTGTTCATATGCGACGATCCGTGCATATAGGCCACGGCCAGCGACAGGTAATGGCGCAGCGCATGCTTCGGGTCGGTGAAGGGACCGGAGCCCCACTGCATCGCGTGGAGCGAGCCGTATTTGTCCTTGTGGTAGGCGCGGGAGGCGCCGCGCAGGCTGGACATGATCGTCTCTTCGGGACCGTACATCTGTTCCGCGCCGAGCCATTCATAGCCCGCCTGATAGAAGTAGCGGAAGAGCGCCGAGGGACCGGTGTGGCGCGTGCTTTCGCCCTTGGAGTAGTGGAGGTTATCGACCAGCCGCCGCGCGCCGTCGGCCATGTCGGCAACCGCCTCCGGGTCGTAATGGATGAACACGCCGTGGTCGGTGTAGATCGGCCGGTGCTTGGCGAAAATGCCGCCAAAGGGACGTGTCCGCGCGGCCATGTCGGACCAGAATCCCTTGTACAGGAAGTGCTGCCAGTAGTAATAGCCGCCGTCGTTCTCGTGCGCCTGCTTTCCGTGAAAGAAAGGCGAGTTCAGCACTTCAAGGCCGGGGTTGATATCCTTCCCGGCCAGCGTGCGTCCTTCCACCTGCCAGGCATAGGGCATTTGCAGGTCCTGCATCAGACCCAGATACCGCTTCAGCAAGTCGACGGGCTGTTTGCGGACGCCGCTCCATTGATAGGACGGTCGGAACTGCATGAAGTTGCCCATACGCTGACCCACGTACCACTTGAAGTATTCAGCGAAATGCGGGTCGTTCGTGTCCACATAGATGTCATCGCCAACAGACAGATAGACATCGTCGTCAGCCTTCTCCACGATCTGGCCCAGCGTCACCGTTACGGTGCGGATTCCGTCAGACAGGGTCGCTTCGGCCTTCGCATCGGGCTTGACCGCACGGAACTTGAGAACGTGTAGTCCGGTATCGGCAAGACGCATCTCTCCCTTTTCCGCGACAAGGGATGCCGGGGTCTTTATGGAAAGAGCCACATTGGGCTTGTTGGACTCCACAAGCAGACCGAATTCGCGGCCGCTGGGAAAGTGGCGGGGGGTGTGAATCACTTCGAAGTCGCGGGCGGGCGTTTCGACAAGTTCGACAGCCCGAACTTCGTAGGGAAAACTGGCGGTGACAGGCTCGCGCTGCAGTGTCAGGCGCAGGGTGCCGGAACCGCTGAGATCGTTCGGCAGCGGAATGTAGAAATCGGCGACATTGGAGGCACGGTCGAACACGGCTTTTTCGAAGAGTGTTTTGCCGTCATAAGAAAGATTCCATAGGGGCCAATTGCGCGTGGCGAGGTTGACGCCCACCCAATAGTTGAACGTGTCACTTTTTGGGTCGCTCATCGCGAAGGGGATTTCGGCCACGGCCCTGCCGTCTTGCGAAAGTCGGGGCGCTTCCACCCAGCATTCGCCGCTGAAATGTTGCCCACCGACGGACAGGACGACTGCCGCAACGTTTCCAGGTAGCAGGAAGGTTTGGGAAACATCCTCGAAGGGGCCGTTGCCGCCGAGGATGGGCATGAAAAACAGTGCATCGGGAGTGTCGTAGACGTCGTTCCTGTCGCGGCCTTCCTTGTTGAAAAAGACCTCCAGTTGAACGCCGAAATCGGCACTGCCTGCGACGGTGAAGTTGTTTCGCCTGGCTTTGATGCTGACGACCACCGGATCCTGCGTCAACTGAGCGCCGCCAATGCGGTGATAAGCCTTGCGTTCGAAGTTGTCGTTGTTGCCCTTGAAGTACAGGGAGTGCTTGTCCTTGTCAACGTTGACCGCGTCGAGGGAGTCGTCAATGAGATATTCAAACTGCCGGAACAGTTCCTCTCCACGCGCTTTGAAGCGCCCCGGCATGGCCGTGCCGCCGATGACGCGCAGGTACTTGTGGGTGGGCAGGGCGGCCGCGTCGAAGGAGGCGGCCACGTCGATGTGGTCACCGGGCGCGAGCGTCAGGGGTTTCTTGGTGTTTTCCGCCTGAAACAGGACGGTGCGCTGTTCCTCGGCATGGAGATTCATGGCCAGCACTCCGAAGACGGCGGCAAGCAGGCATGTCATGGATTTCATCATTGATACTCGCTCTTGGGGAAGATCGGTGGTGTATACGGCCACACAGAAGCGATGCGCGGACGGGCTGATTATGTGGGTATGGGCGCGGCTTGTCAAATGCAGTTGCGAAGATTCCAGACTTTTGGATTGCGCCACATCCCCCTAAATCCCCCTTCGAAGGGGGACTTGGAACCATCGAACCGGAAGTTCCAACTCCGTGTCCGGAAACGGGTCGATGTGGTAGAGTGTCCTGAAGTTGACCGGGGCATGGCGGAAGGCTCGGGAAGTCCCCCTTTGAAGGGGGATTTAGGGGGATGTTTCGTCTGCAACGGGGTTAACCGGGAGTGTCGCATGGAGCAGGGATTTGGCTGGATTGACTGGCTGATTATCGCGGCCTACATGGGCGTCATGCTGTGGATCGGCGGCGCCGTGGGGCGCAAACAGAAGGATTCGGCGTACTTCTTTCTGGGCGGGCGCACCATGCCCGCATGGGCCGTGGCGCTGTCGGTGATTGCCACGTCGCTGAGCGCGGCCACCTTTGTCGGCGCACCGGAGATTTCCTTCAAGGGCGACCTCAGCTACCTCTTCACCTACGCGGGGGCGTGCATCGCGGGATTTATTGTGGCGCTGTGGTTTGTGCCGACGCTGTACCGCGCGGGCACGGTGACCATCTACGGCTACCTGGGCCAGCGCTACGGCGAACCGGCCACCATGGCGGCGAGCGTGATGTTCCTGCTCGGGCGCCTGCTCTCGTCGGGTGCGCGGCTGTTCATGGCGGGCATCGGCTTCGCGCTCATGTGGTATGGCGACACCCAAACCCACCAGCTCGTTCCGGTCATCATCGTGCTGGGCCTTTTCGGCACCTTCTACACCGCCTGCGGCGGCATCCGCGCCGTTATTTGGACCGAGACCATCCAATTCTCCGTGGTGGTTGCCGCGGCGGGCGCAAGCGTCTGGCTGCTGCTGCGCGCCATCCCCATGCCCGTGTCGGACATCGTGGCCGTGCTGCGCGACGCCAACGGCGTGGACAAGCTACGCCTGCTCGACACGCGGCTGGATGCGGGCGCGCCGTACACAGTGTGGGCGGGGCTCTTTGCCATGACCGTCATGACCGTCTCCACCCACGGCGTGG
Source organism: Candidatus Hydrogenedentota bacterium (assembly GCA_903893795.1). Classification (GTDB taxonomy): domain Bacteria; phylum Hydrogenedentota; class Hydrogenedentia; order Hydrogenedentales; family CAITNO01; genus CAITNO01. The sequence goes on from CAITNO010000078.1 coordinate 5,831, forward strand.
ACCACGACCTGGTGCAGCGCGTACTGACGGCCAAGTCGTCCTGGCGCGGGGGATTGGCGCTGTTCTGGTCGATGGTGGTGACCGTGCCGGTGGTGTTCCTGTTCATGGTCATCGGGCTGCTGCTGTATGTCTACTACCAGCGTCCGGACCTGATGGGCGCCTCCGCGCCGCTCGATGTCATCACCGACACGCGGCGCGTCTTTCCGCAGTTTGTGCTGCACCACATCCCCACGGGCATCAAGGGGCTCATCATGGCGGGCCTCTTCTCCTCCGCCATGAGCACTTTCAACTCGGCCATCAACGCCATGGCCAGTTCGCTCGTGGCCGACCTGTATCTGCCCTGGGCCTCCTGGCGCGCGCGGCGGCGGGGCGTGACCCTGTCCTCGGACATCTCGATGGCGAAACTCTCCGAATCGCGGCTGGCGGTGGGGCTCATCGGCGCGGCGCTGACCGCGTTTGCCGTCGGTGCGGTGTATCTCCAGCAGGCGGGCGGCGACACGCTCATCAACTTCGCGCTCGGCGTGATGGCCTATGCGCTGGCCCCGCTGCTCGGCGTGTTCTGCACGGCCCTGTTCACCCGCCGGGGCAATATCGTCAGCGTGTACGCGGCGCTCATCACGGGCATCGTGCTGGTGCAGTTGCTCCAGCCCTACATGGTGCCCGGTTGGATTGGGGTCAAGATCGCCTTTCCGTGGTGGTGGGTGATTGTGAGCCCGGTGTGTTTTGTCATTTGTGCGTCGGGAAGGCCGAAACAGGACTGACCTTCTTTGGACTGCGGCGGCAATGACGCCGCACTCGACAATAAGACTTTGCCCTCTCTGCCCCTATTGCACCCCGGCCAGTTTCAGGATAAACAGCACCAGGCTGCCGATGGCCAGTCCGGCGCAGAGAATCATCCCGAGAATGCAGGGCACCGCCCAAATCATTACCGGCCGTTTGAAGACAACAAAGTGCTTCCCATCTCCCGCTTTGGATGTGTCGAGCCCGTCCACAAGAAGGGTGTGGTTGCCCGGTTGGCGCACCTTGAACAACCGCTCCGCACTGCGCACGGTTGTGAACCCCGAGGAAGTGGTCCGGAAGAAGAGCCATCGCCCCGGCACCGGCACATCATTTTCGGTGAGCAGCCTGTAGGAAAGTCCCCAAAAACGAAAGGTTGGCAGCGGTCCCTCGACACAGAGCACAACGCGCCCCGGCTCATTAAAGACCACCGTCTGCCGCGCGGTCAACGGCAGGCGGGCTAACAACGAGGTTCTTTCGACCCGGACCAGGGTCCAGATGCACCAGACCAGCCCTGCCAACCCCAGGCAGAACACGGGTGCCGACACCCAAACCGCGTAATTCCAGATGAACTGCGATGCCGCCATTGTCGTCGCCCTCCGTGTTCCATTGCCCTACTGGGAGCGCCGGCGTCTCGCCGG
>CAITNO010000079.1 GCA_903893795.1 Candidatus Hydrogenedentota bacterium
CCGACCTGGTGACCGCCCTGCCCGCCGGGGTGCCCGCCCCGCCCCATGGCTACCCCAGCGAAATCACCTCCATGCTCGCGGGCTATTTCCTGTATGACCTCATCCCGCTGAAGGATGCCCCCCCCGTGCCCGGCGTGGTGATGAAGACCGACATCCAATACGGCACCGGCGACGGAACGCCCCTGTATCTTGACCTCTATTCCGGGGAATCCACCAAGGGTCCCGCCCCGGCCCTGCTCGTGTTCTACGGCGGAAGCTGGTCGGGCGGGCGCAAGGACCAACTGCGGGTATACGCCCAGTATTTTGCGCAGCACGGGTATGTGGTGGCGACGCCGCAGTACCGTCTTAAGGAAGCCGGGCGCTGGCCCAATTCGGTGCAGGATGCCAAGTGCGCCGTGCGCTGGATGCGCGCCCATGCGGCCGAAAACGGCGTGGACCCGGAGCGCATCGGCGTCATGGGCAATTCAGCCGGCGGATACCTGGCGCTCATGGTGGGATACACGGCGGGAGATAAGGAGTTTGAGGGAAGCGGCGGGTGCGCCGAGCAAAGCAGCGCCGTGCGGGCCGTAATCGACGTCTACGGTCCCACGGACTTCACCGAACCGGTCCGCCGGGATCATCCGGCCATCACGGCCTACATGAACGGCCGTTATGAGCAGGACCCCGCACGCTATGAAAAGGCGTCGCCCCTGCGCTATGTGACGGAGAAGACCCCGCCCACCTGCGTCATTCACGGCACGGTGGACCAGTTGGTCCCCGTGACCCAGAGCGACCGGTTGGTGGAAAAGCTCAAAGAGAAGGGGATTCCCCACTACTACAGCCGCATCGACGGCTGGCCCCACGCAATGGATGCGGTCCAGGCCGTCAACAATCACACCAAGGCGCTGGCGGTGGATTTCCTCGACAAGTATCTGAAGAACGCACCGGACGGAAAGTGATTATACGAGGCCACTCAAGCCCCCTTGCGCTGCAGGGCCGACCGGCTACATGTTCCGCCGGTACTGCCCGCCGACCTCGAAGAGGGCCTGCGTAATCTGGCCAAGCGAACAGTGCCGCACCGTTTCCATCAACTCGGCAAAGACGTTTTCGCCCTTTAGCGCCGTCTCTTTAAGCCGGGCCAGGGCTGCGGATGCCTCATTCTTATGCAGTTCCTGGAAGGCACGAAGACGCGCTATCTGCTGCACCTTCTCCTCTTCCGTCGCGCGCGCCAGTTCGACCTTGCTGATCTCGTCCTCCATGTCCGCGTTGGGGTTGATGAAAGTGTTGACGCCGATGATGGGCAGCAGTCCGTTCATCTTGCGCTCTTCGTAAAACATGGACTCTTCCTGAATCTTGGCTCGCTGATAGCCCGTTTCCATGGCGCCCAGCACGCCGTCCCGCTCTGAAATGCGCCGGAATTCGCGCAGCACCGCCTCCTCCACAAGGTCGGTGAGCTGTTCCATGAAGAACGAGCCCTGCAGCGGGTTCTCGTTCATGGACGGTCCGAATTCCTTGTTGATGATGAGCTGGATGGCCTGGGCACGGCGCACTGACTCCTCGGAGGGCGTCGTGATGCCCTCATCATAGGAGTTGGTGTGGAGCGAATTGCAGTGGTCGTAAAGCGCGGTCAGCGCCTGAAGCGTCGTGCGGATGTCGTTGAACTGGATCTCCTGGGAATGCAGGGATCGCCCGCTGGTCTGGATGTGGGATTTCAGTTTCTGACAGCGCTCATTGGCGCCGTACTTGTCGCGCATGGCAATCGCCCAGATGCGCCGGGCCACCCGGTTGAGCACGGAATACTCGGGGTCCATGCCGTTCGAGAAGAAGAAGGAAAGGTTGGGGCCGAAGTCGTTGATGTCCATGCCCCGCGACAGATAATACTCGACGTAGGTGAAGCCGTTGGCCAGTGTGAAGGCGAGCTGCGAAATGGGATTGGCGCCGGCCTCGGCGATGTGGTACCCCGAGATGGAGACGGAATAGAAATTCCGAATCGCACGGGTGGTGAAGTATTCCTGAATGTCCCCCATCATCTTCAGTGCAAAATCGATTGCGAAGATGCAGGTGTTCTGGCCCTGGTCCTCTTTCAGGATGTCCGCCTGCACCGTGCCCCGCACGGTTTGCAGGGTCAATGCCCTGAACCGGGCGTTTTCCTCCGCCGACAGTGCCCGGCCGTATTCGGCCTCGATCCGCGCCAACTGCTGGTCAACGGCCGCGTTGAAGAACATGGCCAGGATAATGGGCGCGGGCCCGTTGATGGTCATGGACACGCTGGTGTTGGGTCCGCACAGGTCAAAGCCGCCGTAGAGGATCTTCATGTCCTCCAGCGTGCAGATGGATACACCAGAGGTGCCAATCTTGCCAAAGATATCCGGACGCTCGTCCGGGTCATACCCGTAGAGCGTGGCCGAGTCGAATGCGGTGGACAGGCGCTTTGCGTCATGGTTGTGCGAGAGGAATTTGAAACGGCGGTTCGTCCTTTCCGGACCGCCTTCCCCGGCAAACATGCGGGCCGGGTCCTCGTCGTCACGCTTGAAGGGAAACACGCCCGCCGTGAACGGAAAATGGCCCGGCACATTTTCCCGGCATACCCAGCGGAGGATGTCGCCCGGATTCTTGAACCGGGGCAGCGCAACGCGGGGAATCTTGGCGCCCGACAGGCTCCGCCGGGTGAGCACTGTGCGGACTTCCTTGCCGCGGACCGTGTAGCTTAATTCGTCCTGCGCGTACTGTTCCCGCAGGCTTGGAAAGCGGTCAAGCGCGCCGCGGCACTCTCCGGAGAGTTCACCCGAGAGCTGTTCCCGTTTTTCCTCAAGCGCGGCACGGGCCTCGCCGGACTCCCCGCCGAGCAGCGAAAGCGCGCCATCCAACTTCCAGAGGTTCTCGGCGATTTCGGCCTGCTTTGCCGACTGCTGATGGTAGCGCTCCATCGTGTCGGCTATTTCGGCCAGATAGCGCGCCCGGCTGGTGGGAATCATGATGGCCGTCGAACTGGGCGTCTTTCGGCCCGATACCGGCAGGGAAGACTGCCAGCCGCAGTGCGTCCGCTCGTTCATGAGCCCCACAATGGCCTCGTACAGCGCCGTCAGGCCGTCGTCGTTAAACTTGGCCGCAATCGTCCCGTAGACAGGCATCGCCTCCAGCGGCGACTCAAAGAGGCGGTGGTTGCGCTGGTACTGCTTGCGCACCCCGCCCAGCGCATCCTCCGAACCTTTGTGGTCGAATTTGTTGATCACCACGACATCGGCAAAGTCGAGCATGTCGATCTTTTCAAGTTGCGACGGCGCGCCGTATTCGGAGGTCATCACGTAGGCCGTCACATCGCAGTGCGGCACAATGGCCGCGTCGCCCTGGCCGATGCCCGCCGTTTCCACAATGATGAAATCATAATTGGCAGCGCGCAGCGCAATGAGCACTTCAGGCAGCGCGTCGGAGATTTCGGTGCCCGCCGAACGGGTGGCCAGCGACCGCAGATACACCCGGTCGCGGGAGAGACAGTTCATCCGGATGCGGTCGCCCAGCAACGCCCCGCCGCTCCGCTGCCGGGTCGGGTCCACCGACACCACCGCAACATGGCGCTCTGGAAAGTCGTTTAGAAAGCGGTTGACCAGTTCATCCACCAGCGACGACTTGCCCGCACCGCCCGTGCCGGTCACGCCCAGAATCGGGATATTGCGGGAGCTACACTTCATCAGGGGTTCGGTGAGCGCCGACACTTCCCCTTCGCCTTTCGCCTTGGCCTCTTCAATGGCCGTGATGTAGCGGCCGACCAGCAGGCCGTTGGCTGGATTCAGCTCCGCCGCATGCGCCGCGATGCCGTTGCCTTCCAGCGGGAAATCGGCCTCCTCCATCAGCAGGTTGATCATACCCTGCAACCCCAGGCGCCGCCCGTCTTCCGGCGAGAATATCTTGGTGACGCCAAAGCCCTCAATTTCGGCGATCTCGGCCGGAACAATGACGCCGCCGCCGCCGCCGAAAACCTTGATATGGCCCGCGCCCCGCTCCCGCAGCAGGTCCACAATCAGCTTGAAAAACTCTACATGGCCTCCCTGGTAGCAACTCACCGCAATCGCCTGCACGTCCTCCTGGATGGCCGCATTGACAATATCCGCCGCCGGACGGTTGTGCCCCAGATGAATCACCTCCGCCCCCGAATCCTGCAAGATGCGCCGCATGATGTTGATGGCCACATCATGACCGTCAAAAAGCGACGTGGCCGTAACCAGCCGAACATGGTTCACAGGCTTGTACACTTCCAAGAGCGGCATACCTGTTTCCCTCGTTTCCGTTGGGGTTCACAGCGATGCGGTGACGGGGCGCATCATGGACTCACCCGAAATGGTACCAAATTTACCGTACAATTGTCACTTTGCGGTGGCGGAAACGGATTCAACCCCGTGCGAACCAAAAGCGGTGGCACTTGCGGCGCAAGGTGTGCAAACAGGCAAATGAACCCCATCCAGTTTGCGGGCAGGCGCTTTCAACGAAACGCGGAACCAGCGCGAGTGGACGAACAAACACATTATTCATACTTAATTGGGAAGCGTCCCGGATTTCCCTGCAGAGAACCATCACGCCCAGAACGATAATGCGCGATGATCCCCGGGAGCCGGGAGCGCAAAAGACCTACGGCCCCTACTTCCAGTGGACCTACAAGCGTGAGGCAAAGACGGTGACCGTCAATCTCACCGCCACACAGGCAAAGGTCTACCAGAGAGCCATTGACGAGCACAGGAAACTGGAGATGCTGCTGGAGGACATAAGGACCACGTCCCTGCAGATACTCGAAGCCACAACCCCCGGTGTAACAAAACGCAAACACGTAAAATAGAACGACTTGCGCCTTAGTCAGTGCCATTCGGAAGCTTCCCTCTATTCCCAATTCTAATGGATTGAAATAAAAGGAGTTGTGTGTGGATGGCGAGCGGTTCCGTATTAGGGGCACCTGGAGAAACACACACAGTACAAAATGACTTGCATTCTGATGCACGAACTGTCTAAATTAAGACTACATATTCCGCTTCGTCGGCTATATCTAGGCGCGGTGGCGGCTTAACCCGTCTTGGATGGACGTCAATACCACAGAATATAGGAGGTGGACGGATGTTGAGGTCGGTGATCGTCTTTGGGATTGGCACGCTGTTTTGGGGAATCTCGTACACCTCATTTGCGCTTTCAGGAAGCAACGATTCAGATTCTGGCGTACTGGACACCATACCGCCGCGAATTGGTGCTGTGATGGCCAAATCGGAATCCAAGATCGAAGTTGCTTTCACCAAACCGATGTTGCAGCCAAGTGTCACGGATGAACTGAATTACACAGTTGCGGGATTCGGAGCAGGCACCTTGTCTACACATCCCACAACGGTGGAAGGTCTTGGCCCCTATCTTCTTAATTGGACGTCGGGAAAAATGAATTCCACGATTTTCGTGGTCCATGCTGTGAATGTGCAGGACAGCCTTGGCAACTTGATTGACCCTGCAAACGACACCGCTTATGGGAATGGCATCGGCGAAAAGGTTCCGCAGTACGCTTGGCCGTTAGCCCTCGTAATCATGGCGGCGGCTTTGTTGGTTCTACTGCGCCGCGATTTACGCGCCTATATCCCGCTGATCATTTTGCTTGCGGCACTGTGCACAGCACCCGCGGCGCTTGCCCAAGCACCAATCGTGTCCAATGTGACCTTTTTGCAGAGTCCAAATGGTACTGCGGGCACGAAAGTGGACATCACATATGACCTTGTCGCTCCAGCCGAATCGTGCGGTATTACGATAACCCTTTCGAAGAATGGGGGGGCGGACGGTTTCATTTGGCCTGTGACCTCAGTTACGGGTGATATCACGGGCGTCACGACAGGACAAGGGAAACACATTGTTTGGGACGTTTCCAAGGATTATGGAAAGGAACTCATCAAAGAAGCCCGTCTTCGCGTTACTGCAAGTGATATGCCATCCTTCTTGGTGCCAGAAATGGTCCGGGTCCCATCGGGTTCATTTATTATGGGGAACAGCGGGATCGGAGACGACATTGTTCCCGATAGTCCCGAATTACCCGGTACCTATCTGACCAATCATGAAAAGCCAGCCCACTCGGTGACACTCTCTGCATACCAAATTGCACGGTATGACGTGACAAACCGGGAATATTGTGCCGTCCTCAATTGGGCATTAGCAAAGGGATATCTCAAAACCGCAACCGGCACCCCTTGGACGGGAACGCGGGATATTTATGCAGGAACAAACCTCCAGCTGTTGATTTGGTACACTTCATCGGACTGTAATATTCAGTATTCAAACGGTTCATTCAGTTCCAAGAGCCGCGACGGACTCCCCAGCCCGGCAAGCTACTCTATGGACGCACATCCAGTTCTACAAGTCTCTTGGTATGGAGCTGTGGCCTACTGCAATTGGCTGAGCGAGTGGCAGGGTTTGAGTCCGTGCTACGACATGACTGTAGCGAACTGGCCCCTAATAATAGCTCCGCCCAACGCGGGTGGATACCGGTTACCCACGGAAGCAGAATGGGAGCGGACGGCTGCGTGGGACGGGTCCAGACACAGAATCTATGGTTTTACGTCAGACACTTTGACAGGAGGAGAGCAGCACGCCAACTATCAAGGGGTAAATCCCCTGGGTATTTTCTCTCCAGCCCCCGGCACATCCCCGGTGGGTTGGTTCAATGGAACAAATATCAGTCCAAACGGTAATGTCGCCACGATTAGTAGCGTCAGTCCAATAGGGTGCTATGACATGTGCGGCAATGTTTGCCAGTGGTGCAACGACTGGTATTCGGATAATTATAATGGGGCTGGCACCACTGATCCTGCCGGGCCGACAGCGGGATCCTTCAAGATATTCCGGGGCGGCAGTTGGTTTGATGGTGCTAATATTGGATGCAGAACAGCTTGTCGTGGTGGCACCGAACCAATCCATACGGCTGATCAATTAGGATTCCGCCTCGCCAAATCTTAGTGGCTGGTGTGCACGAAATCGTACGGTTCTTTGCAAAACACTTTTATAAAGCTGGACAGTCGCCTTTTATAGAATTAAGCCCGAAGGGGCGGCACCACCTGATTTGGCCTAATGGCCGTTCGGAAGCCTCCCTGTTCTTAACTCTTCGGTTGCAGGGCTCTCCTATTGTTTTTTGTGCACGCTTGTCTTTCCCACCTCCGCCGCCCTTTTCACATAGCTCTCCGCCTCTTCCGGCTTCCCGAGCATTGCCATGACTATGCCGAGGTTGTTCAGGGCGTTGATGAACTGCGGGTCAATCTGGATGGCCTTCTTCAGGTATTTCTCCGCCTCTTCGTACTGCCCCTGGCTCATGGCGCACCAGCCCAGGTTGTTGAGCGCGCTGGGATGCTCGGGCTTGATGGCCACGACCCGCAGGAGATAAGGCTTGGCCTCGTCGAAACGCCCCTGTTCCAGCAGGAGACGGCCCATGTTGTTGAGCGCGTCCACATGGTCCGGATTGAGCACGAGCGCCTTGCTCAAATAGTTCTTGGCATCGTCATATCGCAGTTCGTTCGTGGCGAGCACGCCCAGGTTGTTCAGGACATTGACATGGTCCGGCTTGAGCGCAAGCGCCTTGGTCAGGTTGTCCTTCGCATCGCCAAGTCGTCCCTGGTCCAGGGCAAGTTTGCCCAGGTTGCCCAGGATGTCGGTGTGGTCGCCGTTCAGTTCCATCGCCTTTGTCAGATATCCCCGGGCCTCGTCGTTGCGCCCATCCTTGAGGGCAAGCACACCCAGGTTGTTGTAGGCGCCGCTGCTCGGATAGCCCGCGTCTATGGCATGGTGGAACAGCGTCTCGCCGTTTCGCCAGTAACCGGCCTGAACACCCGCACAGGCGGCCAGTGCCACCAGCACCACGACAGAGATGAGCGCCGAGACCCGTGGGGGCACGTGGAGCACCGCGGCCAAGTCGGCCGCGCCCCAGGCGACCATGATGAATATGCCCACGAGCGGAATGTAGGTGTAGCGGTCCGCGTGGGAGAAGGTGCCCGCCTGGACCAGTTCAATGACGGGCACCAGGGTTCCCAGATACCACAGCCAGCCGACCATCAAATAGGGACGGCGGCGGAGATGGCGAAGGCTAAAGAGCGTGATTGCCGCCAGCACGACGGCCGCGCCAAGCACCTGCCACAAGGGACGGGAAAGCGGGTGGGGATAGTAGGCCGCCAGGCCCGAAGGCCAAAAGGTCTTCACCAAATAGGTCACATAAACCACCAGGGCGTTGGCGCAGCGCGCCGCCAGGGGAACTTTGTCGCCGTAGGCCAGGTTGTTGGCGCTGGACTGCATCACGAACGTGATCGCGCTGAAGAGCGCCGTGATGAGGAAGAGCGGAATTTTCTCCACCGCCAGGCGGCCGATACTGCGGGCCATGACACCCACGGTCGCGCTGCGGTCCACCGCCTCCAGGGGCCAGAAGTCCAACAGCAGCAGCACGAAGGGTAGCGTGACCACCATGGGCTTGGACAGCAGACCCAGAAGAAAGAGGAACGCCACGACCTCATAGCGCCCCAGACCGGGGCGCTTTCTGCACCAGGCATAGGCCCCCAAAGAGGCTGTCCAAAACAGCATGCTGAGCACGTCCTTGCGCTCGGCCACCCAGGCCACCGACTCCACATGCAGGGGATGCACGGCGAAGAACGCGGCCACGAGCGCGCTGGGCCAGAGGCGGCGGGTCATACGGGCAAACACGAGAAAGAGCAGCACGGAATCAAGGGTGTGAAAAACAAGGTTGGTCAGGTGGTGCCCCCAGGGATGCAGTCCGTAGAGGTCGCAGTCCGCCATGTGGCTCAGCCAGGTGAGCGGGTGCATGTACATGGCGCGGTTGGTGGTGAACGCCCAAAGCGCGCCCTCCCAACTCAGCCCGGCCTGCACCGCCGGGTTCTCCGTCACATACAGCGGGTCGTCATAATTGAGGAAATCATGGGAGAGCGTCCGCCCGTATATGGCGGCGCACGCAAGCACCAGGGCGGCGCACACGCCTGCCATGGCCAGTCTTTGGGAACGGGGCATCCTGTCGGCGCCCGCCCCGGCGGGGAGTTCGTCCACGCGCAACACCTCACGCGCCGCGTTGGCGGCCCGCATTCTGCCGGTAATGAACGGGCAGCCCCGAATATAAGAAACCACCCATCCCCTATTATGTGGGCGCACGTTGGGGGCTTGTCAAGATGCGCGGCGGTGTTCTGCGAGGAAGACAGTCAACGGCTTCGGAACGCCTATTTTTTCGCCGCAACCAGCGTGGGAACCTGGATGCCATATTCTGCAGGGTCGACGGCACGGATGATGCTGCGCGTGTATCCCCTGCCGTTTCTTTCCGAAAGCTGCACCTCGCCCTCCTCCATCCGGGAACCCTGGGTTCGGGGGATGATTCTCACCGCCGGCCTGTACAGGTCGTTCGGATTGGGACGCACCACCACGGCCAGTTCCCCCGTGTTCAGTTCCACAATCGTTCCGATGGGAAAGAGCCCCGACAACTGGGCAAACACTTTCACCAGAATCGGGTGAAAGCGCCTTCCGCTGCCCTCCGCGATGATCTTGATGGCCTGGTCGGGCGGCAGGGCCTTGCGGTAGGCGCGGTCGGAGGTCAGCGCGTCGAACATGTCGGCGATGGAAACGATTTCGGTCAGCATGTGCAACCGGCCCAGTCCGGAAAAGTCGGGATAGCCGCTGAGCGAGTGCTCGGCATGGTGCTGGGCCGCCACCACCATGGGCAGGGCCATGGGGTCGGGGGATTTCAGCAGGATCTTGGCCCCCTCGACCGTGTGCGTCTGCATCACCACCCATTCGTTCTTGGACAGTTCCTCCGGTTTGTTCAGAATGTCCGATGGGATGCGCATCTTGCCCACATCATGCAGCATCGCCGCGGCGCCGACCAGTTCCAGCATGGGCTGGGTCAGGTTGAGCTTGAACCCGATCAGCAGGGCCAGCACCGCCACATTCACCGAGTGGTAGAAGGTGTACTGGTCCTTGTCCTTGATGGTGCTCAGGTTGTGAAACACCTGCTGGTCGTCCAGCAGGATGGATGTGAAGGTCTTCACCCGCTGCTGGATCATGCGAAAGTCAAAGAGCTGGCCCTTGCGCGCCTCGCTGAACGACTCAATCACCGCGTCCAGGCAAAGGTGGTACATCTCGCGCGCGGCCTGCATGCTGGGAGTTGACTCGGTCAGCCCCACCGTCTGGTCGGTGCCGACATGCCGGACGGACTCCTGGGTCAGGACCGATTTCCAGCCGCCGCGCCCGTCTATCTCATCGGCGCGCAGGTTGGACAGCACGACGAAGCGCGTCAGTTCAGGGGCGGTCAACCCCCGCAGGAACACCACGCTGTCGAGTTTCCGCTCCGCCAGTTCCCGCACCACGTCGGCATAAATGATGCTGTCGTTGGCCAGCAAACGACCGTCCAGATAGACCTCGCCGCCCAGGATGGACAGAGTTACCGAGGGCGTTTGACGCAACCCCTCCTCCAACCGGTCAAGCAGGTCCCGGACCGCCTTTGCCACGCTCGGATGTTCCGGAGGCAGCAGTCTCGCCTGGCTGCGGGCCGCCCGCATCAGGGGCACCACACTCTGAAAGGGCGCGCTTGCTTCTTGCTGCGTCATTTGAAAAAGCCCTTTTCCGTGCGTTCCTTGATGCGGCGCATCGCCACTTTGCAGTCCCTGCCAACCTCCCGGATCGGGCGCGAATAATACTGCAGGAGCGAGGGGCGAAATTGGGCGATCAGTCTCAGGTCATCCCTCATCCCCGTTTCGGCAAACACCCTCAAAATCCTGCTGGCAACATAGGGCCGCTCGTGCAGCGACTTGCGATCGGCAACGAGCATGCTGCGGAAAGCGGGGAGCACGCGCTCGCCATCAAAGCGGCGCAGAAAGCCCGCCGCCAGCTCGGCCACGCCCGGGTCGGAATCCGCCACCAGTTTGAGCATGGCGTTCTCAACCTCGTCGCCGCCCACCGTTCCCAGCGCCTGCACCAATTCCAGCCGGACCCGCGGCTCCGGGTGGTGCACAATGCGGGTCAGTGCCCTCACGGAGGACTCGGGGGCCACCTTCCCCAGAACATAGACAATATTCCGTACCACAAACCACTCGGGGTGCCCGATTCTTGGGCCAAGAAAACCAGCCACCATTTTGCCGAGGGCCAGGAAAATCTGCAGGAGGAACATGCGCGCGGGCCGGTCCGGTTCAATGGCCATCCGGTCAAACAGGCGTGTCACGACCCGTTCGCCGCACAGCCGAAGCGCGTTCACCAGGGAAACGTACTCCACAGACACCGGGTCGAGCAGGCGAAGCGTATCGATCATCTCGTCAATCCGTTTGTCTGTCGCAAATCCGTCCAAGCTCAATTTCTGCAATCCCGGAATCAATTCCTCATGTTTTCGGGTCTGCTCCAGCGTATGCGCCATCTGATCGTAACGTTTGAGTTCGAGAGATTCTTCCAGAGACTGGACCACAAGTTGGGCGGTGCTTTCGGCATACACACCAAATTCGGCCCTTCTTTGAAGGGACAGGGCCACATCGGTGGCGTAGAGGGAGGGATTGGCGCCGCAGTCTTCGGACACATCCCGGCTCATGTGCTCCGCCTGGAAACGTTCCAGTCTTACCTGCTGCAGCAGTTCATCGGCGCCGCTGTTGGTGTGGTCCCGTGACTTTCCCGGGGCGGCACCTCCGGAATGATCCGCAGACGGCGTCAACAGCGTCTTGTCTTCCAGCAGTGTCGCAATCTCCTCAAAACGCTGCGTGGGCGCCTCGGCCAGATTCGCCGCAACAGCCTCCCTGATGACTGCGCTGCGCTGGGCGTCATCGGTGAATCCGTCCAGAAAATTCTCGAGGGTTCTCCATGTCCCCTCGTGGTACATCACGTGGTCGGTCATGATATTGGTGACCGCCTCGTCCGCCATGGCGCTGACGACCCGGTCCGCCGGGCCAAACTGCCCCAACTGCGCGGGCAGTATCTGCTCCGTGAACCGCTTGCGCACCGGGTGGCGGGCTTCGTCAAGGGCCTTGGCAATGTTCTTTGCATAGGCCTCCTGGACAGACTCGGGCAGGGTGGCGAGGACATCGGAAATATGGTTAAAGGCCTGGTCCAGCAACTGCGGGGAATCCGCTTGAAAATCGCCGTCGGGCAGTTGGCGCGTGCCCGCAAGACAGTTGAACACCTCCGCAATCCGCGCCGGATCACCCAGGGTGTTGTGGAAATACTGCTCCAACCCGGGCATCCCCTCCGCCACGGAACGAAAGAACTCCGCCAGCTCTTCGGCGGCCACCGAATCTGGGGAGACGCCGTGCGCGCCCGCGGTTGACCCGCCGCCGCCGCGCCTGCTCCGGATGAAATCCAGGATGTCCCACTGATCCGGATTGTTCCTGCGGTCCACGATCTGGAGTTCGGCGGCCTCGTCAATGGAGATATGGCTTAGCTTGAGCGCCGTCATCTGCGCGGCCAGCCCTCCCGCCGCCAGAATTTCCTCGGGCTTTTGGGAAACCAGCGCCAGAAAACTTTTCAGCTCCGCCGTGGTCACCCCGGGATACACGGTAAGTATTTTGACCTGTGCCCGGTAAAGATAGGCGGCAAAACGCCTGATGGAATCGTTGGCCGATTCCAAGACCGTGCGGCCGTGCACAAACTGGTCCCGGATGACGCCCAGCACTATCGGCTCGGCGGTGGACTTGAACAGCGCTTCCAGCCCTGTGGTGAGCTTGGCCACCGCCTCGAGTATCATGGGGCTGTTGGCGGGATACAGTTGTAGGCACTTGTGCACGGACACAAGATTGGCGAGGAAAGATTCCACCTGCCCCCGTTGCTGTTCTTGTATCGCCATTGCCATTCACACCTGTCAAAAGAGGTTTGCTGCGGCGGACTTGAAGTGCGCGGGTGGCAGTCCCAAGAGCATTACACCCCGCCCACTAATTATGTGTCTATTGACCGGTGTTGTCAAGCTGTCCCGGCATGACACACTTCGACCCCTACGTTTTCAGGGAGCGTTTTGTGCTGACATCCGCCTTGGGCAAAGCGAAATCCCTCCCGCACTGGCGTAAAATGATTTGAATAGAATTGTCCGAGGCACAGGCTATATCTGCCAGTCGAGCGGCAACTCCTGCTTGAAGGTCTTCGGCTTTTGGTCGCGGTACTGCAGTTCCGGGTTCTTGACGGTCACCCGCGTGTTGGGTGGCACGGACTGCGTGACGAACACATTGCTGCTAATGATTACTCCCTTTCGGATGATTGTTTCACCGCCCAGGATGGATGCGCCGGAATAAACGGTCACCTCGTCTTCCAGCATGGGATGGCGGGTCACGCCGCGCAGCTTCTGCCCGCCGCGCGTGGACAGCGCCCCCAGCGTTACACCCTGATAGACTTTGACGCGATTGCCGATACGGCTGGTTTCGCCGATGACCACGCCGGTCCCATGATCGATGAAGAAGTATTCACCAATTTCGGCGCCGGGGTGAATGTCCACCCCCGTGGCGCTGTGCGCATATTCGGTCATGATGCGGGGGATCAGCGGCACATTGCGCAAATGCAGCTCATGCGCAAGGCGGTAAACGGTGATGGCGAAAAGGCCGGGATAGGAAAAGATGATTTCATCGGTGTCCACTGCGGCCGGATCTCCGTCAAAGGCCGCCTGCACATCGGTCGCCAGCACGGCACGCAGACGGGGCAGGGTTCTCAGAAAATCATTCACAATCCGGTCGGCGCGAAGTTCACTGTCCGGCACCGCTTCACCCTGGTGTGCAGCTTCGTGGAGAAGTGCGTTTTGCACCTGTTTTAGAAGACGGTCGTGAATGCTGACCAGCAGGTCGCCCACATGATACTCCAGGGTGCCCGCGACCAGGTTCTGCTTTCCAAAATACCCCGGGAAAAGTAGTTGCCGCAACAGGTGTATGATTTCAACAATCGCATCATGATTGGGGAGCCTGCCGGAATCGATGTGGCAAGTTTTGGGTTCTGCATGATAGCTGGCGACAATGGTGGTGACCAGTTCGGAGAAATCGATGGGAGCAGTCGGACTCATTGGTGTTTCCTTTCAAAACAGATGGCAACGGCAAACTTGACATACATAATCATGATATGGTAGTTTTTCAGAGGCAGTATACCACAAGATCCATGGTCATCTGTATACTGCAGGTTATCCGGTCGGAATGGAATGGTGTTTCCCATGAAACATGAACACAATAGCTCGAAAATATGCACTGCGTCTGCCGCATTGACGGAACCTGCGGTGGCTGAAGCCTCCGCAACCCTCGGGGTGTCTGGGCAGAATGCTTTGACTGCACGAATCGGCCGCACGCCGCTGATCCTGCTCTCCCGAATCGCGAATGACCTGCCCCCCGGGGTGGAAGTCTACGCGAAAGCCGAGCACTTCAATCCCGGCGGTTCGGTCAAAGACCGTCCCGCATGGTCAATGATATGCGACGGCATCCGCTCGGGACGGCTGAAACCGGGGATGAACATTCTTGATGCGACCAGCGGCAATACCGGAATAGCCTACGCCATGATCGCCGCAACGCTGGGATACCGGGTGACGCTGTGCCTCCCCAAGAACACCAGCACGGAGCGCAAACGGATCATGCGGGCCTATGGAGCCGAACTTATCGAGACTGACCCACTGCAAAGTTCGGACGGGGCGCAGCTTCGCGCCATGGAACTGGCCGCCGAGTCGCCGGAAAAATACTTCTACGCGGACCAGTACAACAATGATGCGAACTGGCGCGCCCATTATGAGGCCACCGCACCGGAAATCTGGAAACAGACCGGAGGCCGCGTGACCCACTTCATCGCCGGAATGGGCACTTCGGGAACCTTTACCGGAACAACACGCCGTCTGAAAGAATTGAACCCCAATCTTTGTGCGGTGCGCATGCAGCCCGATTTGCCCCTGCACGGACTGGAAGGGATGAAGCACATGGAGACAACCATTGTGCCCGGCATCTACGACCCTTCCCTGGCCGATGTGGAGGTGGAGGTCGCCACCGAGGACGCACAGGAAACCGCGCGCAATCTGGCCCGAAAGGAAGGCATCTTCGTCGGCGTCAGTTCAGGGGCCAATGTGCATGCGGCAATCCGGCTGGCGAAAGCCCTGCCCGCCGGGTCCGTGGTGGTGACCGTGCTGTGCGACACGGGCACCCGCTATCTAGGCGACCCATTCTGGGAGGAGGGCACATGATTTCACTGAAACCGGAACATCTGGACGCCGTCCGCCGGCATGGCGAGACGGACTATCCCCATGAATGCTGCGGCCTTTTGATAGGCCGACTTGACGCGCAGGGCAATAAGAGCGTTGTGGATACCATCCCGATTTCCAACGCCCGAGAAGAAGAAGCCAGAGGAAACCGTTTCCTGATCACCCCCGATGAACTGCTGGCCGGTGAACGTCTGGCGCGGCAGGTCGGGATGGATGTGGTGGGCTTCTACCACTCCCACCCAGACCACTCGGCCGCCGCATCCCAGTTCGACTTGGAACACGCATGGCCGACTTACTCCTATATTATTGTTTCCGTACTTCAAGGAAAAGCCGACGAGTTGCTTTCATGGGAATTGACAGAAAACCGGTCTGTTTTTTATAATGAACAAATCCGGTCAGGAGAATAAGAATGTCCGTTAGTGTCTTGATACCAACAGCTTTACGAAGATTCTCCAGCAATCAGTCTGAGATTGCCGTGGAGGCGCAAACCGTCGGCACAGCGCTTGAACTGGTAATTACCCTCTGTCCGGACTTGCGCAAACACCTGTTCAATGAACAGGGCGTGTTGCGCAGCTTTGTCAATGTATATGTCAACGACGAGGATATCCGGCACCAGTCCGGGTTGGACACGCCGGTCACCGATGGAGCCACCGTCATGCTGGTGCCGTCCATCGCGGGCGGGGTCGTGGTCGAAGCCCTGAAGCAGGAGGCCGAAGAGGACCTGCCAGAACTCACCAACCAGGAACTTAACCGATACAGCCGCCATCTGATTCTCCCCGAAGTCGGCCTCACCGGCCAGCGCAGACTCAAGAATGCCCGGGTGTTACTGGTGGGAGCCGGCGGCCTGGGCGCACCGGTAAGCCTCTATCTGGCCGCCGCCGGCGTGGGCCATCTGGGCGTGGTCGATTTCGACGTGGTGGATGAGTCCAACCTGCACCGTCAGGTGATACACGGAACCCGTGATGTGGGGCGGCTCAAAATTGCCTCGGCGGCGGACCGCATCTATGACGTCAACCCCCGCGTAAACGTGGAAACCCACGAAGCGCGACTGACCAGCCAGAACGCGCTGGAAATACTCGCCGACTACGACATCATTGTGGACGGCACGGACAACTTCCCGACCCGCTACCTGGTCAACGATGCCTGCGCGCTGCTGGGCAAGCCCAACGTTTACGGTTCCGTTTTCCGATTCGAGGGGCAGGCCAGCGTTTTTTGGGCCAAGGAAGGCGCCTGTTACAGATGTCTGTACTCCGAACCGCCGCCGCCGGGCCTCGTTCCCTCCTGCGCCGAAGGCGGCGTGCTGGGTGTGCTCCCGGGAATTATCGGCTGCATCCAGGCCAACGAAACCCTGAAACTCATTTTGGGCGGCGGTGATGTGCTTATCAACCGACTGCTGCTCTTCGATGCCTGGAAACTGCGTTTCCGCGAGATGAAGCTGCGCAAGAACCCCGAGTGCCCCCTTTGCGGGGAGAACCCGACCATCCACGAACTGATCGATTATGAGCAATTCTGCGGACTGCGCCCGGCCGAGCCCGCCGAAGGGGAGCCCGAGGCCCCCCCGCAGGAGATCACGGCCAACGAATTGAATGAATGGATGAACGCGAGACGGGACTTCCAGTTGATTGACGTGCGCGAACCGCATGAGTACGCCATCGCCAACCTTCCCTACGAGAAACTCATCCCCCTGGGCCAGATTGTCAACCGCTCCTCCGAGATAGACCCCGCGCGCGACGCCGTCATTTTCTGCAAGGCGGGCGGACGCAGCGCCCAGGCAATCATGGAACTGCGCGCCGCCGGCTTCGCCGGTCGCCTTGTCAATTTGCAGGGCGGCATTTCCGCCTGGTCAGACCAGGTGGACCACGGCGTGCCCAGATACTGAACAGGCTGTTCCGCCGCGCAAGGGCGCGGTAATAAAGTGAACCGT
Source organism: Candidatus Hydrogenedentota bacterium (assembly GCA_903893795.1). Taxonomy (GTDB): domain Bacteria; phylum Hydrogenedentota; class Hydrogenedentia; order Hydrogenedentales; family CAITNO01; genus CAITNO01. The sequence continues at coordinate 17,079 of CAITNO010000079.1, forward strand.
TTAACATGTGCCTCGATCCTTTGGAGTGATTTTTCCTGCTTACAAAGGTGCAAGGCGTGAAACCAAAGGAGAAAACGACCATGGCCGAAACCAAGTCCCAAAGTCACGTCTTGGGCGATGCCGCTGCATTTCAACTGGCAAACGTGGACAAGACAGCACCGCAGTTCAGCGCCATCACGCCGCGGTGGCTCGTGCGACTGCTCGACTGGAAGCCGCTCGAAGCGGGCACCTTCCGTCTAAACCGCGTTGCTGAGGACAAGCCCATCGAGCTGTGCTGCGGGCAGAAGGACGAACGGGTCCTGTCCAGGACCTTCGTCAACTATGTCGACAAGCCGCGCGAGTACACGCTGAACAACATCAGCACCGTGCTGGATGTTCACACGCGGGTTTCCGACATTTACAGCAGCCCCTATGATCAGATTCAGGAACAGCTCCGGCTGACCATCGAGAGCATTAAGGAGAAGCAGGAAAACGAGCTGATCAACAGCCCGGACTACGGCCTGCTGAAGAACGTCCCCCGCGACCAGCGCATCCCCACGCGCAAGGGCCCACCGACGCCCGACGACCTGGACGACCTGATTTCCAAGGTGTGGAAAGAGCCCTCGTTCTTCCTGGCCCACCCGCGCGCCATCGCGGCCTTCGGCCGGGAATGCACGCGGCGCGGCGTTCCGCCCCCCACGGTCACGCTGTTCGGCACCCCCTTCCTGACCTGGCGCGGCATCCCCCTCATCCCGAGCAACAAGCTGCACGTGGACGGCAGTCCGAACCCCACAGGCAACGGTGGCAAGACCACCATTCTCCTGATGCGTGTCGGCGAAAAGAAGCAGGGCGTGGTCGGTCTGTATCAGCAGAACCTGCCCGGCGAGCAGACACCGGGCCTGTCCGTGCGCTTCATGGGCCTCAACGGGCAGGGCATTGGCTCTTACCTGATTTCGCTCTACTGCTCGGCCGCCGTGCTGGTGGATGACGCCATTGCCGCGCTGGAGCAGGTTGACGTTGGCAACTACTATGATTACAAGTAATCCCGGCGGATTCGCACAGACGCCCGCTCCCGGCGCACTGTCCGGTTTCGATCTGCTGGGCGTCCAGAGTGCGGTTGCGGCCGGTCTTCCGGACCCTGCTGAGTTGGCACGACTGGCCAACGCGCTGTTCACGGTCAGTCCAACGGAGGCCATTGCGGCACCGCAGGCGGACGGAAATGCCGGGCAGCCCGCGGGCAACGCCGCCGCGTCGGCGCCTTCGTCCGCGCCGTCCGTTTCACCGCTTCCGGGGAGTTCCATCCCCGCCGATGCGGCCGTGCCGGGCTATGGCACCTTTTCGGAACCTGAACTGGCCGGACTGCCGGCCTCCCTTTCCGGAACGTCGGGTTCGAAAACCTATGGCACCCCTGGCGGCATTGCGCCGGGTGATTTTTCCTCAGTTCCGTCCTACGGTTTTGTCGAGGAAGCGCGCCCGTTGTTCTCGGCCCCGTCGCCCGCCTCGGTTCCTGCCGGTCCGGCCACAGAGCCAGCGGGGCTCCTTGGCGCGGTGCCGCAGCCGCCCCAGTCCAAACCGGCCGATGCCGCCGCACCGCAGGTCCCCGGCACCGTCGCTCACGACGTGCAGGGCGGTCGCCCGGCGCTATTCGATTTCATCAGTTCCGCCCGTCCCCTGGAAAAGACCGATGTGGTGCCGCAACTGGAACCGCATGCCGGGCAAAACCCCGCTTCGAACACCATGGCCGCGCCTTTTGACGTGGTGGCGATCCGGCGGGATTTCCCCATCCTCGAAGAAAGGGTGAGCAGCGGACGGCAGCTTGTCTGGCTCGACAACGCCGCCACGACGCAGAAGCCCCGGTCGGTCATTGACCGGCTGGCGCACTTCTATGAGCACGAAAACTCCAACGTTCACCGCGCCGCCCACGAACTGGCGGCACGGTCCACCGACGCCTATGAGGCGGCGCGGGACAAGGTGGCCAAGTTCCTCAATGCCTCCTCGTCGAGCGACATCATTTTCGTGCGGGGCGCCACCGAGGGCATCAACCTGATCGCCCAGAGTTGGGGCCGCCGCAACATCCAGGAAGGCGACGAGATTATCGTCACCTGGCTGGAGCACCACGCGAACATCGTGCCTTGGCAGCAGTTGGCCGCCGAGAAAGGCGCGCGCCTGCGCGTCGCCCCGGTGGACGACCGGGGCCAGATTCTGCTGGACCAGTACGAGGCGCTGTTCACGCCGCGCACGCGGCTGGTTTCGCTGGCGCACGTGTCCAACGCGCTTGGAACGGTGACCCCCGCGGCCGAAATGGTCGCCATCGCCCGCCGTCATGGCGCAAAGGTGGTGGTCGACGGCGCGCAGGCCGTGTCGCACATGCCCGTGGATGTGCAGGCCCTGGGCCCCGACTTCTATGTGTTCTCGGGACACAAAGTGTTCGGACCCACCGGCATCGGCGTGGTCTACGGCAGGCCCGAGGTGCTTGCCGAAACCCCGCCGTGGCAGGGTGGCGGAAACATGATCGCCGACGTGACCTTCGAGAAGACGGTCTATCAGGCGGCCCCGGCAAAGTTTGAGGCGGGCACCGGCAATATTGCCGACGCCGTCGGCCTTGGCGCTGCCATCGATTATGTGAACCGCCTGGGCATGGCGAACATCGCGCGCTACGAGCACAATCTGCTGCAGTACGGCATCGAGGCGCTCCAGCGCATTCCCGGGCTGCACCTGATTGGAACGGCGCGGGAGAAGGCCAGCGTGCTGTCCTTCGTGCTCGACGGTTTCACCACCGAAGAGGTCGGCAAGGCGCTCAGCCGCGAGGGCATTGCCGTTCGTTCCGGCCATCATTGCGCCCAGCCCATCCTGCGCCGCTTCGGCCTGGAAAGCACGGTGCGTCCCTCCCTGGCGTTTTACAACACCTGCGAGGAAATCGACGCGCTGGCCGCCGTGGTGTGGAATTTGAAATCGGGCCGCGCACCGGGGCTGTAAAGAACCGGCACCCCGGCCATCGCGTGGACGCTGTGTAATGAACTGAAAAGCGGGCGCGAAGAGGGCGAAATATTCGCCCATCTTCGCGCCCGCAATGTTTTTGTCAACTTGCCTTCAAGAGGCGCGTCACGTCGCGGCCAGCGCCTGCTCCAAATCCGCGATGAGATCGTCCACATGTTCGATGCCGATGGAAACGCGGATCATGTCGTCCGTGATCCCGGCCTCGGCGCGGGCATCGGCCGGCATGGAGGCGTGGGTCATCGTTCCGGGATGCTCAATGAGCGACTCAACCCCGCCCAGTGACTCGGCCAGTGTAAACAGCTTCACCGCGCCCAGAAGACGCTTCGCGGCGTCCACGCCGCCCTTCACGCAGAACGAGAAGGTGCCGCCACAGCCGCGCATTTGCCGCTGGGCCAGTTCGTGCTGCCGGTGGCTCACCAAGCCCGGGTGGTTAACGCGCGAAATCTTGTCGTGGCTCTCCAGCCATTGCGCTATCGTCAACGCGTTGCGGTGGTGCGCTTCCATGCGCACCGCCAGCGTCTTGATGCCGCGCAGGACCAGGAAACAGTCGAAGGGGGCCTGACAGGTGCCCATGGCGTTCTGCAGGAAGCCCAGGCGATCGCCCAGAACCGGGTCTTTCGTCACCAGTGCACCGCCCACGACATCGGAATGCCCGTTGATGTACTTCGTGGTGGAGTGCAGCACGATATCGATGCCCAACGCCAACGGATTCTGGAAATAGGGCGACAGGAAGGTGTTGTCGCAAACCGTGACGGCGCCGCTGCCGCGAACGACGTCGGCGATGGCCTGCAAATCGAGCAGGTTCATAACGGGGTTGGTCGGCGTTTCGGTCCAGACCATGCGCGTGTTGGGGCGGAGCGCGGCGCGCAACCCCTCAATGTCGCGCATGTCGATGAATTCCACCTCGACGCCGTGCTTGGCCGTGACCTGAGTCGTAAGGCGGTAGGTTCCGCCGTACAGGTCGTTGTGCACAAGCAGATGGTCCCCCGCTTCGAGCAGGCCAAGCACCGTCGCCTCGGCCGCCATGCCCGTGGCGAAGGCAAAACCGCGTGTGCCGCCCTCTATCGCCGCAAGACAGTCCTCCAGCGCCTTGCGCGTGGGATTGCCCGAACGCGAATAGTCGAAAGGCCCGGGCTCGCCGACACCGCGAAACGCGAAGGTGGACACTTGGTATATGGGCGGCATCACCGCCCCATATGCAGGATCCGGTCCCTGACCGGCGTGAATAAGTTCCGTCTCAAAATGCACGACCATGCTCTCCTTTGTGAAAATATGACAATTCAGGTAAACATGCGTTATCTTACGCACTTCAAAGCCTTCATTCAACTTGACTTGTGGAGGATCGCGCGAAATGTCCCCATCCTTGAGGCCGGGCGATTGTGCCCTGCCGGGTGCCGCGGGGGATCGCAGTGTTTGCCGTGGGCAATGGACAATGGAAAGGGCGGGGAACTGGTGGTGACTGGGAGGGATGAAGCAGACGGGGGCGTGGCGGTTAATCTTGGGCGTTGTTTTGTTGCTGTTCGCTCCATGCCTGAATGGCATGAATGACCTGTTCCGGGGTGGCGGCAGTCTTTAGGCCGTTGACGAGGCTGCGGTTTTGGACGGCGCGGCTTGCGAGGGCGAGCACCTGAAGCTGGGCGCTTGGGGACTGAATGGGGGTCAGGATTAGAAAGACCAGTTCGACCGGCTTTTCCGTGGCGACGTCCACTATCCCCGCGTGGGTCAGGCCCAGGGCCACGCGCGGCGTGTCCATGCCGTCCATGCGCGCATGCGGGAAGGCCACGCCCTCATTGAAGAATGTGGAGCCCTGCTGTTCCCGTTCCCATATCTTCCGTGTCGCCTGTGCGATGAGTCCGCTGTCCGCATGCTTCAGGGCGGCATTTGCCAAAGCGTTCAGCACCTCTTCCTTGAGCACCGGTTCGTCCCAGACGATAATCCGCTCCGCGGACAGCAGGTCGGCCAGTTGGGGCATGCTTGGCGCGGGTTCGGTGTTGACCTGCGGGGGCGCGGGGGCCGGTGCGGGGGCCGTCGCCGCGCGCTCCCCCTTCGCACCCAACACCACCACCGTGATGCCATCGTCATTGTTCACCAGCCGGTCCACCACTCCCTGCTGTCCGAGCAACCGTTTCCGCAGCGGCAAGGGGGCAGGATGGCCGACAACAATATGGCCGACGCGGTATTCGCGGGCGAAACGGAGAATGGTGTCGGCGACATCCTCACCCTTGTAGGTGAACACCATCGCGCCGAGCTGTTTGGCCAGTGTGAGCGTTCCGGCGAGCATGCGCTGCGTGGCCGCGTCGATGGCCACGGGTTCCTCCGAAGGTGTCTGCACATAGAGCGCATACCAGTTGCGGTTGAGCCGGCCCGCCAGCCGCGACGCATAGCGCAGCAGCATTTCACTGTTGGGTCCGCGCGAACTGAGACTGACCAGCACCTGGTCGGCGGCAAACGTTGCCTCCTCCGACTCGGGCTCGCGGCGGCGCAGATCGATCTGCGAGGCCAGCTCGCGCAGGGTGATTTCGCGCAACTGCTCCAGGTTGGACCGGATGAAGAAATTGCCTAGCGCCGTCTCGATGCGCTCCCTGGGATAAATTTTCCCTTCCTGCAGCCGCCGCTGGAGGTCTTCCGTGGAAAGGTCGATGTTGACGATCTGGTCGGCCCCGCCCAGCACACTGTCGGGAAGGCGTTCGCGCACTTTCACGTTCACGGCGGACTCCACCGTGTTGTAGAGGCTTTCCAGGTGCTGCACGTTGAGTGTGGTGATGACATGGATGCCCGCATCAAGAATATCCTGCACATCCTCGTAGCGCTTGAGGTTCCTGCCGCCGGGCACGTTGGTGTGGGCCAGTTCGTCAATGAGCGCGACCTGGGGTTTGCGGGCGAGCACGGCGGCCGTGTCCATTTCCTCCAGGGCCACCCCGCGGTACTCCTGCCGCGCGCGCGGCAGCACTTCCAGTCCTTCGACCAGTTTGGCTGTGTCTTCGCGGCCGTGTGTTTCCACCAGGCCCACCACCACATCCACACCGTCCGCCTTGAGCCGGTGCCCCTCCTGGAGCATCTGGCAGGTCTTGCCCACACCGGCGCAGTAGCCCAGATACACCTTGAGCCGGCCGCGCTGGGCGCGGCGGATCAGATGGAGAAAACTGTTGGCGGCGCCGTCACTCATGTCGTCATTTTCCATTCCTGCCAAGGGCATCCAGCGCAAGGTTCAGTTGCAGCACGTTTACCCTGGGCTCGCCCAGCAGGCCAAAAGTCCGTCCCTGCGTGTGCTTCCGAAGAAGCTCCTCGACAGAGGCTTTTTCCCAACCCCGCGCCTTGGCCACCCGGGCTGCCTGGAACAGGGCGTTCTTCACACTGATGTCCGGGTCAAGTCCGCTGGCCGAGGCCGTCACGGCGTCGGCAGGCACGAGGGCGTCCGGCGCAAGCCCGTTCTCTGCACGATACTGTGCAACACGGTCCCGCACGGTTTCCACAAGTTTGCGCGAGGTGGGTCCCAGATTGCTGCCGCCGGAGGCGGTGGCGTCGTATCCCGTGCCCGCCGCCGAGGGCCGGGGATGGAAATAGGACGCCTGTGTGAACGACTGACCCAACAGGGACGCGCCGACGGTTGTTCCATTGGCGACAATCAGGGAACCGTTTGCCTTTTCGGGAAATACGCCCTGCGCGACGGCGAGGACCGCGACCGGGTAGGCGCCGCAAACGATCACAGCAATGACCAGCGTTGCAACGATGGACGTCTTCAATTCAACGAGCAGTTTTTTCATGGCTGAGACTCCTATACAAGATGCATCATGCTGATGATGACATCAATGAGTTTGATTCCGACAAAGGGCGCCACCACGCCGCCCAGGCCGTAGATCAGCAGATTGCGCCGGAGCAGCACTACGGCCGGAAGGGGCCGGAACGTGACGCCGCGCAGCGCGAGCGGAACGAGGGCGATGATGATGAGCGCGTTGAAGATGACCGCGCTGAGGATGGCGCTGGAGGGGGAATGAAGGCGCATGACGTTCAGCGGGGCAATCATGGGGAAGGCGCTGATCATCATGGCGGGAATGATGGCGAAATACTTGGCCACGTCGTTGGCGATGCTGAAGGTGGTCAGGGCGCCGCGCGTCATAAGCATCTGCTTTCCCGTCTCCACGATCTCGATCAGCTTGGTGGGGTTCGAGTCGAGGTCCACCATGTTGCCCGCCTCCTTGGCGGCCTGGGTGCCTGTGTTCATGGCCACGCCCACATCGGCCTGCGCAAGCGCGGGGGCGTCGTTCGTGCCATCTCCTGTCATGGCAACCAGGTGCCCGGCAGCCTGCTCGCGGCGGATAAGCGCCATCTTGTCCTCGGGCTTGGCCTCGGCCAGAAAGTCGTCCACACCGGCCTCTGCGGCAATCGCCGCGGCCGTGAGCGCGTTGTCTCCGGTGATCATGACCGTTCTAATGCCCATGGCGCGAAAACGTTCAAAGCGGTCGCGAAGGCCGCCCTTCACAATGTCCTTCAGGTAAATCACGCCGAGAACACGGTCCTGATTGGCCACCACCAGCGGCGTGCCTCCGGCGCGCGACACCGCGCCGACCGCGTCGTCCACCTCCTTGGGGAAGGTGCCGCCCACAAAGGCGCGCACGGCGTCCCCCGCACCCTTGCGAATGCGGGTGCCGTCAATGTCCACCCCGCTCATGCGCGTCTGCGCGGTGAAGGCGATGAACTCGGCATGGGGCATTTCGGTGATGGCGCGGCCCCGCAGGCCGTACTGCTTGGCGAGTACGACAATGCTGCGGCCCTCCGGGGTCTCGTCGGCCAGCGAGGCAAGCTGCGCGGCGTCGGCCAGTTCCTCTGGCGTGACGCCCGCGGCGGGGATGAACTGGGTCGCCTCGCGGTTGCCGAGCGTGATGGTGCCGGTCTTGTCGAGCAGCAGCACATCCACGTCGCCCGCGGCCTCAACGGCGCGGCCGCTCATGGCCAGCACGTTCTTCTGCACGAGCCGGTCGATCCCCGCGATGCCTATCGCGCTGAGCAGTCCGCCGATGGTGGTGGGGATCAGGCAGACCAGCAGTGCCACCAGCACCGTGATCGAGAAAGAGACTTCGGCATAGGCGCCGAA
>CAITNO010000080.1 GCA_903893795.1 Candidatus Hydrogenedentota bacterium
ATAGCGGCTCATCTCCGGTTCTGGAACCACCCCATCCCTCGGATAATATCCATGACGCCTGTCTGGCGCTCATTAACCGGTTGCACTCAAAGCGTGGCTTTTACCACGGTCTGCTAGGTACCGCAGCGTCTATGCAACCTGCGGGTGCACGATCACCTTCATGCCGTCGCGGGATTCCATGGCGGCGAAGGCGTCATGTATCCCGGTGAGCGGGAAGGTGTGGGTGATGATGGGATCAACGCGGACAATACCGCGCTCGATGAGCTCAACGGCGATGCGGTGCTGGCGCGGCGTGCTGCCGTGCGAACCGGTCACAAAACATTCCTTGTAGTGAATCGTGTTGGACAGCACGCTCATGGGCCGTGTGTCCTTCGGCAGGCCGCCGAAGAGGTTGACGTAGCCGCGGTGGGCGACCATTTCGATGGCCTGCTCGTGGGTTTCGACGGAGCCGCAGGTGGTGATGACCACGTCGGGCCCCTCTCCCCCGGTCTCCTCTTTGCACCGGGCGACGACGTCCTCTTCGCTCGGATCGATATACACGTCCGCGCCGTATCTCTTGGCGATTTCCATGCGCTTTTTGCTGCGCTGGACGGCGATGACCTTCACGGCGCCCATGGCGCGGGCAAGGTCGATCATCATGCAGCCGATGGGGCCCATGCCGATGAGCACGACGGTTTTGCCGAGGGACATGTTGACCAGTTCGAGCCCGTTGATGCCACAGGCGAGGGGCTCGGCGAGGGCGGCCTGGTCGAAGCTGATCTTGTCCGAGAACGGCGTCAGCGGCCCCTCGTTGATCAGGAGCGGGGTGAGTTCCATGTACTGCGTGAACGCGCCGGGAATCTGGTAGCCGACGGCGTAGTTGATCTCGCAGTTGTTGCCCTTGCCGTCGCGGCACCAGCGGCAGAGACCGCAGGGCACATCGGCGCCGACGGCGATGCGGTCGCCCTCTTTGAAGCGGGAGACATTGGCGCCCACCTTCGCGATCACGCCGGCCGCCTCGTGGCCCATGACGGCCGGGAACTGCACGCGGGGGTTGCCGTGGTGGAGGATGCGCACATCGGACCCGCATATGGCCACGGACTCGACGCGCAGCAGCGCGGCGTCGGGGCCGACCTCGGGCATGTCCGATTCGCGCAGGACCAGTGTGTCCGCCGCTTCCAGTACCGCTTTCAGCATGTTCTGCTCCCTTCGTTCGTGTGATACACCCCCCGGCCCTTCGGGCCACCCCCCTCAAGGGGGGACCCAAGACCGTGTATCAATCCAGTGTCACTATCAAGGTGAATCCAAAGACCCGTTGCATGCGTCCTTCTCATAAATCACCTTTTCACTTCGCCTTCTCAAATTCGATTTCAAACGCGCCTGCGGTCATGGGGAAAACGAGCCATTTTTGGTCCTCGGCGGTCGGCTTGACGCGGGCGCCGCCGACCTTCACGGTCTTGGCCTTCCAGCCGGGGGTGAGGGCCACGTAGCCGCGGGTCTTGGCGTCGAGCGTTTCATTGAGGTCGCCGCGCAGGACGCCCTTCTGCTCGTCCCACGCCAGGTGCTTGAGCTTGTCCAGACCAAAACCGAAGCCCTGCGACACGCCCATGAAGGTGGGGCGGGTCAGTTCGGGGCAGAGCCCGGTGACCGTCATCGCCGTGGCGGCGGGCACCGCGCCGTCTTTCGGAACGGTCACCTTGTCGCCGTCGGGCGACCAGGCGAAGACGGGTATGGCATCGCCCGGTTCGGCGTCCTTGATGTTCCAGGCGGGCGCGCCGTTGAAGGCAAACACATTGGTGCCTACATAGCCGATGCCGGGCGCGTCCATGCGCATCTGCCAGAGCAGCGGGCTGTGGCTGAGCAGGTCGAGCGGCCGGGCACGCAGGGGATCGCCGCTGAGCAGCGCGGCCAGCGTGCCGCGGGCCGAGGAACCGGGCTCGCCGAGGATTTCCACGGGGCCCTGCCACAGCCGCATGGCGGTGGCGAGTTCCGCGTCGATGGCGCCCAGGCCCTTGGCTTCCAAGGTGATCGGCCCCACGGCGGTGCCGTATTCGGCCGTGCGGGACACGGCTGCGGCGGCCTCCAGCCAGGCGTCGCGCTCGGGCTTCACCCGGGTTTCCGACGCGGGGAACACGCAGACCTTGCCGCCCGAAGCGGCGGCCGCGGCGGAGGCCGCGCCGACGGCGCGCCATTCGGCCTCGGCGCGCGAAATGCCGAAGCCGGCCAGCACCTCGTCGGGGATGTGGGTGCGCTCGACAACGATGAAGCCAAAGCCCATGTCAATCAGTTTCTGCATGCGCTTCTGGAGCGCCGAGGCCGTGGCGGCATCGGCGGGGTTGGCCCAGGCCTGGCCGTCGGCCGATTTTGCGGTCTGGCCGACGCTGCCCTGGACGGCAAGGGGATCGACGGTGATGCCGGGGGTGCAGCCCGCACCGCGCAGTTCCTTGGCCGCCTTGGCGATGTCTTTCGGATAGCGGGGCGTGCCGCCTTCCATGGAACCGGGCTTGCCCTCCCAGTTGCCGGGAATCAGGGCGTGGAAAACGCCGTAGGACTGGGCCGACTTTGCCGTGTTCACCAGCGAGGACAGGTCCTCCGTGTCGGGCACGGTCACCCAGGCGCGCGGGGTGGTGTCCGGCTTGGCCGGCCATTTCATGTTGCGCATCAGCCAGGAGTACTGCGTGTCCGACTGGCAGGGCATGACGCCAAAGGACACCCAGACGGTGTCGGCCTCGAAACTCTCACCGGGCTTGATCACATGTCCGGGCTTGTATTCGCTGGCAATGCGCCCCTGCCACACGCCGTTGGTGGGTTTGAGGTCGATGCCGGTCTCGGCCAATCCGGAGGGAATGACGCCCATGGAGATCTGATGGTCCGCCTTGGTGTCCAGAAACATCATTTCCAGAGGCAGTTCGTTCTTGCTGAAGAGCGGGTAGCCGCCGCGCACCTGAAGATAGCGGGCGCGCGTCTTTGCATCGGCGCCGAGCCCCATGACGCCGCCCGCACCGAGCGAGGCGGTGACGACGCGGTTGACGGTGACGGGTGCGGGGGAGTCGTTGCGCAGGATGACCGTCAGGGTCACATAGGGCCATTTGTCGAAGGAGGACAACTGGTGGGAAACGGCCAGGCCGTCGGCCACGCCGTAGTGCACGGTGTAGCGCACACCGCCGCCGACGATATCACCGGTGTACCGATCGCGGTCCAGCGTGGTCTTTTGCCGGTAGATCTCGTCGCTTTTCAGAATGCGCCCGTCGGCCAGTTCGATGGCGAAGCCGACGTCCTTCACGAGCACTTCCTGCTCCATCGCGCCCTCGACGGCCGGCTTGACGCGGATGCGCCATTCGCCGTCATCCTTGGCAAAGTCGAGCATGAGTTCGCCGTTGGCGAAGGTGTAGCGGTCGCGCAGGTTCCAGGGCATGCGGTCCGAGGCGGCCTCTTCCTGCTTCCTGCCCTTGGCGGACTTGGTGGGTTTTGCCTCGGCTTTGGCGGGTTTTGCCTCGGTCTTGGCCGGTTTGGCGTCGGCTTTGGGGGCCGATTTGGCGCCCTTGGCCTTGTCGGCCCCGTGGGCCGTTGCGGGGGTCAGGACGATGCAGAAAAGGGCTGCCAGCGCCAGCAGAAATCCCAGGTGAAGCGATGAAAGTACGGGCCGTTTGCGCATGGTGTGTGTTCTCCGAGATTGCCAATGTCAACAAAGGGGCATGGGAAACGTTCGCGGGTTTCGCATCGCCCGGATAGAGAATTCAGGGGTAATTATACATGACAGACCGGCGGGAAAGCGCTGCTTTGCACCGCGAAGAAAAGCGGCGGCATGGCCGCCGCAGTCAAAAGCATGCGCCCCACATAGACCCCGAGCCCAAAAACGGAGCAGCCGCGCTATTCCTTGCGGGCGGGAACCTGGGCGACCAGGTCCTTGATCTGCTCGCCGGGCACGACCACCACGAGCACATTGTCGCCCATGGCGTTGCTGTCGGTTTTCACGGCGCGCATAACGCCAATGCCCACGAACTTGCCGTCCATGGTGAAGACGGGGGAGCAAACCACCTGGCGGGCGCGGTGCTCGCCGAGGATGTAGAACTTGCGGGGCTTTTCCACCAGGCCCTCGACGCGGTCGATAAACGCCACATGGGTGCGCTGGGCCACGGCGCCCAACTGGCCGATGGCAATGACCGGGTCCAGCACGGCGGCGGCGGCGGCGTTGTCCAGGCTGACGCAGGAGAGCGGCGCGGCCGGCTTGGCCGTGGGCCGAATGAAGGCGAGGTCCAGATCCTTGTCGCGGAGGACGACCTCGGCGGCGGCTTCGTTGCCCTCGGCGAAGACCATCTTGAGCGAGACCAGCTTGGTGGTCACGTCCTTGCTGCCGTCGCTCATGGACTGGATGATGGAGGTGGGGTCGATGGCCGAGAGCGAGAGCACGGCGAGACCGTCGGGGGAAATGACGGTGGCGTTGGCCTCCTGCTTGTCCTCCTGCTCCTCCTGCCCGTAGGACACGCTGATGACGGCCTCGATGGTGATGACGTCGCCCTTGACCGCCTCGAACACGGTGCGGCCCTGCTGCGCCGCCTCGTCCGCCGAGGCATAGCCCGGAGCAAACACCGCCGCCAAACCCGCCACTGCAACCACCAAACCGGCAACACGCAACCGCATCATGAAACACCAGCCCTTTCTGTACATGGGGAAGAAGCGGGAACGCCCCGCATGGGGCATACTATAGGGCAGGTTGGGGAGCCGAATCCAGCAAAACATGTTGGGCGGTTTTGCATTGTATTTTTTGTATGTATCTGTCTTATATGCCTTTTAACAACCGAAAGAGGGCGGACAGGGCCAGGGCCTTGCGGGCGGACATGCAACGCCCCCCGCGCGGGAGGCGTGGGGGGCGCATTTGTTGCTTGAATTGTCGCGGGGCGGGAGGCCGCCGGGCGGGGCTAGGCGAATTTGGGCACTTCAAAGCCCTTGGCGTATTCGCGGGTGAGCATCTTGTTGGCCTCTTCGGCCTTGTATCCGGTGAACTTCTCCGCCTTGGGGTCGAAGGCGAGGGAGGTGCCCGCGCGGTAGGAGATGCCTGCCAGATGGGCGTGGCCGGAGGAGAGATGGGCTGCCTTCATGTCGCCGTAGACTTTGGTCTTGTCGCCTGCCTTGACGGCGGCGAGGAAATTCTCCCAGTTGCCCTTGGTTTCCACTTTGGGGTACTTGCTGTAGTCCACGGGGATGGGCCTGTTCGATTTGTCGAAAAAGCCCTGGCCCTCGACATAGTAACCGCCGTTGCCGTAGAAGAGGTTGCCCACGTCCACGCCTTCGACGTATTTTCCGTCGATTTCCACGCCGCCCTCGCTGTTGGTGAAGCGGTTGCGGACTTCGAAGACCATCATGGTGCCGTCTTCATAGATGTAGGTGGCGATGTTGGTGTTGGGCGTTTCGGCGCCGTCCTTGTAGGTGTAGCGGCCGCCGACGCTGTCAACGCGGACGGGGAAGCCGCGGTTCATGCCCCACACACAGATGTCGAGCTGGTGGATGCCCTGGTTGCCGATTTCGCCGTTGCCGTAGTGCCAGAACCAGTGCCAGTTATAGGGGTGGTAGAGGGGGTTGAACTTGCGGCGCGAGGCCGGGCCCTGCCAGATGTCCCAATCGAGTTCGGCGGGGGGATCGCAGTCTTTCTTGATGCCGAGGTCGCCGCGCCCGCCGTTTTTGTAGCAGAGGCCGCGGGCCATGTAGAGCGGTCCGATGATCTCGCCGCTCTGGAGGAGCGGGATGTCGCGCAGCCAGCGCTCGCTGGAACGGCTCTGGGTGCCGTGCTGCATGACCACCTTGCCCTTTTCGGCGGCAGCGACGAGCTGCTGGCCCTCGTAAATGTCGTGGGAGCCCGGCTTTTCCACATAGACGTGTTTGCCTGCCTGGGCGGCCCAAACGGCGCCGAGGGTGTGCCAGTGGTTGGGGGTGGCAATCGAGACGGCGTCGATTTCCTTGTCGGCCAGGGCCTCGCGGATGTCCTTGTAGAGCTTGGGCTTCTTGCCGCTCTTCTTCTCCACGAGCTTGGCGTGGCCTTCGAGGTGCGCCGAGTCGGGGTCGCACAGGGCCACCACCTCGGAATTGGGCTTGCCGGCAAAGCCGTCAATGTGTGAACTGCCGCGACCGCCGCAGCCCATCACGCAAACGTTGATCTTTTCGTTGGCGCCAAAGACCCTGCCCTGGGCCATGGCTCCGGCGACAATGACGGCCGAGGTGGCCTTTGCGCCCGGACGGGAGGTGGCGCATCCCGTGGCCGCGCCCGTGGCGACGGCCGCCGCGGATGCGCTTAGAAAATTCCTTCTGGTGAGTTCCATGCTGACCGGTCTCCTTTTCGGTTTCGATTCAAGCCGCCTCTATTGACCTGTCGGGGCGGTTAGGGGGTTTCATTGCTCTCCCGGACTGGGGGTCCGGAAGCTATCGCGGCTTCACCTCATCCACCAGCGCCATCAGCCGCCGGCCGTATTCGGTGTAGGATTCGTAGAGCCTGTCGGCGTCGTTGGTGGAGGCGCCGGTGTGGATGACGGCGGCCAGGTGGGGCTCGATGGAGAAGCCGCCGTCGTAGCCGGTGGCAAGCAGGTCTCCGACAATCTGCGGGACATAGCCGTCGCCGTCGCCGCAGAAGGTGTAGTGGTCGACCCCGTCTATCTTCTTGGCGTCCTTGATGTGGACGTAGACGATGTCGTTGCGGACTTTCTGATAATACTCCCAGGCATCCTGGGCGTAGGTGACGGGGTTGCCGGTGTCGAAGACGACCTTGAGGGCGGGGCTGTTGACTTCGCCGAGGAGCACGTTGGAATTGTCGGCCGACAGGCCGCCCCAGCCGCTGCAGTTTTCATGGACCAGGGTGATGCCGCCGTCTTCGGCCATGCGGGCGAGGGTTTTCATGCGGCGGATGGCCTCGTCGCGCCATTCACGGTCGGTGAGGGGGTTTTCCTTGTCGTTCGGATAGCTCATCACGCGGATGAATTTCGTGCCAAAACGGTGCATGCGGGGGATGGCGCCGCGCAGGTCGTCGATGTCGATCTGGGCGTCGCAGGTGATGGGCCGGGCCCAGTTGGCGACTGCGCTGGAGAAGCACGACACGGTCATGCCCGCATCGGTGACGGCGCCGTAGACCTGGTCGAACTTGTCGTCGGGCAGGAGGGTCAGGTTGAGGCCGTCGACGCAGCGCAGTTCGAGCCGGGTCCAGCCGAGTTCACGGTGGGCCGCTATCTGGGTTTCGATGGCCTGGCCGGCCTCGTCGGAAATGCCGCTGAAGAACATGTGAACAACTCCCTTGATGATGGTTCCGCTTTTAGCGGACCAGTGCCTTTTCCACGGTGTCGCGGGTGTCCAGCCCGGCAAGCAGCTCCACGAGGTAGAGCGCAAAATCCATGGCCGTGCCGGGCCCGCGCGAGGTGATGATTTTTTCGTCGACCTGAATGGCCGCCCCGGTGCAGGTGCCGCCGTATGTTTCGGCCTCCATCACGCCGGGATAGATGGTAAAGGATTTGCCCTGCAAGAGTCCCGCCTTGGCCAGCACGAGCGGCGCGGCGCAGATGGCGCAGACGAAGCTGCCGGCGGCGGCCATGTCCTGCGTGAGTTTGGCGACGCGGGGGTCGGCCGCGAGGGCGTTGGTGCCGCCCATGCCTCCCGGCAGGACCACCATGTCGAATTGGCCCATGCCCAGGGCCAGGTCGAGGGTGGTATCGGGCAGGAGCCGCACGCCGCGGCTCGCCTCGATGGGGCGGTCGTCCAGACCGGCGGCCACCACGTCAATCCCGCCTCGCCGCAGCACGTCGATGATTGTGACCGCCTCCAGTTCCTCACACCCCTGCGCGAGCAGCACCAGCACTTTGGACATAGGGCAAACCTCCAGGTTGAACGTTCATTCTAGCGCAGTGGCGGGCATGCGGCAAATCGGCGCAGGCAGGCAAATACGGCGGTTCACTTCGAGCAAGATCAACCGGACGTAGGACTGGCGCCTTGGCCGCTCTTATGGACGCCGTGCCGCAGAGATAAGTGTCAAGCCCAGCGCACCAAAGGCCATCAGGAATAGATTCCCCATGCGGCCCCCGGGATCGAAGGCACCTTTGGCACCCGTGCATCCCGCGCACCCGGAGCCGTTCCCGATGCCCAGTTCGTCCGCGCTCAGCTGCCCGTCGCCGTTGGTGTCAATTTCGTCAAACACGGCCTGGGTGAGTCCGGACACCGCCGCGTTCGCTTCAGTGAATGACAGCACCCCGTCACCGTTGCTGTCGGCAGTGGCGTAGGCAGCGGCAAGCTGTTGACGGGCCGCGTCAGATGTCAGGGATTCGCCTTCACCGGGTTCGCCCTCCACCGCCGTTGCCACGCCAAGGCTCACCACGATACTGACCGCCGAGCCCGGCGGCAGTTCGGTGCCCGCCGCGGGGCTTTGGGAAATGACGCTGCCCGCCGCCACCGTTTCGCTGTGGGACTGCGTCACGGCGCCCAGCACCAGACCGGCACCGGTAATGGCTGATTCGGCCTGCACCTGCTGCTGTCCCACAACATCGGGAACAACTGACGGTTGGATGCCCCGACTGACCACCAGATTCACCAGGACGGACGGCAGCACGGATGTCCCCGCCAGCGGCGTCTGTGTCATCACCATGCCGACCTGCACGGACGGACTATATTCTTGTGTCACGATGCCGACTGCGAGGCCCGCATCGGTGAGGACTGTGGCGGCGGCGTTTTGCGCCAACCCCGCCACGTTGGGCACGGTGATGCCGCCCTTGCTGACCACCAGGTCGATGGGCGTATCGGGAAGCACGGGCGTGCCCGCGGCAATGGACTGCGAGATGACGGCACCGGAAGGCACGGACAGGCTGTACTCTTGTGTCACTGTCCCAATGACAAGGCCCGCGCCCACTATCAGCGCGGCGGCCTCATCCCCGGACTTGCCCACCACGTTGGGCGCGGCGATGCCGCCTTTGCTGACCGCCAAATCGACCACCGCGCCGGAAAGCACGGGTGTGCCCGCCGTAACTGACTGGGAGATTACGCTGTCCACGGGAACCGTCAGGCTGTATTGCCACGTCACCGTTCCCACAACAAGGCGGGCGCCGGTGATGGCCTCAGCCGCCGCACTCTGCGGCCTGCCCAAGACATCGGGAACGGCAATCGCCCCGCGACTGACCACCAAATCAATGGCCGCGCCGGGAAGCACGGGCGTGCCCGGCGCGGCACTCTGGGATATCACCGTGCCCGCCGGATCAGTCAGGCTGTACTGCTGTGTCACCGTTCCGACGACAAGACCGGCCTCCGCAATGAGGGCCGATGCGGCGTCCTGCATCCTGCCCGCCAGATCGGGCACGACGATTCCACCCCGGCTGAGCACCATATCAACGCTGGTGCCGGGAAGCACTTCGGTTCCCGCCACCGGGGCCTGGGATAGGACGGAACCGGCAGGCACCGCAAGACTGTACGCCTGGGTTACGGTCCCAACCACCAATCCAGCGTCACCGAGCGAAGCTGCGGCCGCGCTTTGCACCAGACCGGCAAGATTCGGCACCGGCACCGGTTGCGGTCCCTTGGAGAGCACCAGGTCCACGGGGGTTGCTGAAAGGACGCGAAGGCCCGCCGAGGGCATCTGACGAATCACGTGGTCACCCGGCACGGTGGGGTGATACTCTTCCGTTTCCCCGCGCACATACAATTGCGCGGACACCACCAGTTGCCGGGCTGCGGTGCGGACCAGGCCGGACAAGTCCGGCACGGCGACCTGCACCATCTCGAAGGCACCCATGTCGACACCCGGTCCCTGCGGGCGTACCACATTGAGAATGTCGTTGGACGGTGCCCCGCCGGGGGTGCCGACATCAAGACAGGGCGAACCCATCTCCAAACGGAAGTCCGCCGCCCATGGGTCCAAGAACCCCGGATCTGCAACGATATTGCCGTCCCCCGCGATTTGCACCGACGAACAGGAATACGAAACGGCGGTTTCAAGCGTTTCGTCGGGACTGTTGCCCCAGAGGATGCAGTTGAGCGCCGCCCCGGCGCACATGCCGCCGCCCTGTTCCGCCGCCGTGTTTCCGAAGAAGGTGCAGTTTACTGCCGTGCCGCTGTCCATCCCGCCGCCACCGTAATCCGTGGCGGTGTTTCCGTAAAATGCACAATTGACGGCGGTGCCAAAACGCATTCCCCCGCCTGCATCGCCCCGGCCGTTCTTCAGGGTGAAACCGTCGAGGATGTTGGCCGTGTTCGCCGTCACGCAACGCCGGGTATTCTGGCCGTCGATGATGGTGGATGGGGTGTTCACGCCGCGCGCGTCCCGCGTGGTTTCCACTCCGGTGAAACCGCCATAGGCCGCCATGGTGGGCACCATCCAAAGCACCTGATCCCCTTCAGCCGCGCTGTATGTTCCGGAGGCGACCCACAGCTCGGTGCCAAAACCGGCGCGGTCCGCCGCCGTCTGCAGGGTGGGAAAAGCCGTCTCCCAGGTCAGTCCGTCCGGTGTCTGCGCGGTGGAGACTGCGTTCACCCTGAGCACGTCCGGTGGAAGGACCGCGTGATCGTCATCCCCCGATTGGTACTCGCAGGCACCCATGTCCACACCGGCACCGCGGGGTCGCGCCCTGTCCAACAGGTCGGTGGCGGGAGCCCCGGTGCTCTTTCCCGTGTCAATGCAGGGTGAGGCTGCGCGCAGCCGAAAATCGTTCGCCGCCAGGTTCACGAATTCCGGATTGGCGGTGATATTCCCCTCGCCTGCACGCTCAACCGTCAGGCAGGAATAGGAGATGTATGCGTCATTGGTTTCGGTGGGTCGGTTTCCGTAAATAATGCAACTGATCGCCGTGCCGCTGCGCATGCCGCCGTCAAAGTTGCCGGAGAGCGTGCAATTGACCGCCGTGCCCCAGGTCATTCCTCCGCCATGGTTTCCAAAGAACAGGCAGTTGGTGGCCGTGCCTCCGTTGGCCCCGCCGCCATAGTTGCCGTAGAACTTGGAGTTGGCCGCTGTGCCGCCATTCATCCCGCCGCCGTAGTTGCCGCTAAAGGTGCAGTTGGCGGCTGCGCCCCCGCTCATGCCGCCGCATTGGTTGGCGGTGAAGGTGCAGCGGGTGGCCGCGCCCTGATACATTCCGCCGCCAACGCTCAATGCCGTGTTCCCAGTGAACGAGCAGTCTGTTGCCGTGCCTTTGTACATTCCAGCGCCATCGGTGGCGCAGTTTCCGGAAAAGATGCAGTTAACCGCCGCACCGTAATACATTCCGGCGCCTTCATAGCCGTTGCCGTTCTTCAAGGCAAACCCGTCGATGAGGCTTCCCGGGTGCGCCGAGACACAGCGTTGCCCGGTGTGGCCCTCTATGACCGTGGCGCGCGGGGTCGTGCCGCGTTCATCCCGGGTGCTTTCCCCCCCGGTGAATCCGCCATACATCGAGGTGCCCGGCATCAGATATGCCACTTCAGTGCCATCGGCCGCACTATACTTCCCCTGGACCACCCAGATTTCCGTGGCGGTGCTGTACCGGGCGCGAACGGCCGCCTCCTGCAGGGTTGAAAATGCCGTTTCCCATCTGAGGCCATCAGGTGCGGGGGCGGTGGAAGCTGGGTTTACCCGGAGCACGGCCGGCGGAGCAACGGCATACGCATCGTCCTCCGGATAGTGCTCGCAGGCGCCCATGTCCACACGCGCACCCTGCGGCCTCGGCCGGCCCAAATGGTCTGTGGGAGGGGCACCGTCTGCCGTGCCGGCATCCACGCAGGGCGAGTCGGCGCACAACCGGAAGTCGCCTGCCAAGGGGTCGGCAAATCTCGGATTGCCGACGATGTTTCCCTTCCCCGCATTCTCAGATGGAAAGCATGAAAACGAAACCCCCGTCTCGTATGTTTCGGTGGGTTTGTTTCCCCAGAAAATTCCGTTGAGCGCGGTGCCGCCATAGACCCCACCGCCGTGATAGACGGCCGTGTTTCCGATAAAGGTGCAGTTGACGGCTGTGCCGTAAGCCACAGCGCCACCGCCCTGCGTGGCCGTGTTTCCGATAAATACACAGTTGACGGCCGTGCCCTCGTGCTTCCCACCGCCGTCCATCGCGGCATTTCCGGTGAAAGTGCAGTTGACGGCCGTGCCCTCGTACATCCCGCCACCGTATTCGCTGACGACGTTCCCGGCAAACGTGCAGTTGACGGCCGTGCCATACTGCATGCCGCCGCCAAAGTCGGCCCTGCCATTTTTGAGGGTGATCCGTCCATCACGCTTTGATCGAAGGCGGAAACGCAGCGCCTGGCTTTCTGTCCATCGATGACGGCCACGTGCGCCTTCCAGTCGCGCTGGCCGAGCTGCGTCTCGCCGTCCGCAAAACCACCGTAGAAGGACACGCCGCCTTCGTCGATGACCACCTGGGTCCCGGTGCCGGTATAGGTGCCCGCCGCGACCCACACTTCATCGCCGGAAATGGCCCTTTTGGTTGCCGTCTGGAGGGTGGGATAGGCATTGGTCCAACTCTTGCCGTCGGGGGTCGCGGACGTGGAGGCGGCATTGACATACCATACGGCGGCCTGGGCGATGTGCGTCATGAGGGCTGTCATCAGTATGAAGAGGGCAATGGCGGCGTTGCGCCGGGCAAATGCGCTTTCTCGGTGTGTCATGTTCACGGGAAAGACCCTCTTTCCTGACGGTTCCCTTGCGCCGCCGTCCTGCCTGCCTTCCAATTCTCCCCTGCAGTATAGCCTGAAGATGCGAATTCGGCAAGCGTTCGCCCTTTGCGGCGCTGCCCATTTTGGACTGCGGCGGCAACAACGCCGCTTTGTCTCATATCGCGCGTGAAACGAGTAGGGCTATTTCCATGCAGTGCGGAAGGACCAGTCTCCGGGAGTTGCGTTGAAGACGGCGAAACCTTTTTCCGTGCGGACGGGCCGGGCGGCAGACTGGCCCTTGGGAGCAAGTGTCGCTTTTACCGGCGCATCGCCCTGCGTGGGCACGAAGATTTCAGCGCGTGCATTGGGGGGTATGGTGACGTTGAGGCGCACGTGTCCGCCGCCGATTTTCCATGCCGAGGCGACGGGACCGCGGACAGTCTGGCACTTGGACTTGACCCACTTGAGGTCACCGATAATGTGCGGTTTGATGATGATCTTGTCGAAGCCGACGGCGTCGGGCGCGGGCTGGATGCCTGCGAGTTCCCGGTAGAACCACTCATCGACGGAACCGAACATGGGGTGGTTGTGGGAGAAGGTGTTGTCGCTGTACTCCCAGTGTTCCCAGAGGGTGGTGGCGCCCTGGTCGATCATGTGACCCCAGCCGGGAAATTGGCGGCGGTCGGCTATCTTGTAGGCCAATTCTCCCTCGCCGAGGTCGGTGAGCGTGTGGAGCATGAAACGGGTGCCGAAGATGCCGGTGGTGAGGGCGTTGCCGTGGGCGGCGATGTCGGCTTTGAGCGCATCGAGTGCGGGCTGGCGGTGCGCATCAGGCGCAAGACCGAGATAGAGCGCGAAGGCCTGGCAGGCCTGGGTGCCGAGACCGTAGCGGCCGGTGGCGGGGTCGTAGAGTTTTTCGTCGAAGGCTTTGGCGATGGCGGCGGCGGCGGTGTCGAGACGGGCGGCATCGCCGGCCTTGCCGAGCATGCGCGCGACGCGGGCCATAAGCGCCACGTTCCAGTAGTAGAAGGCGGTGCCGCTGACGGTGGTGTCCTTTTCGACCAGTGATTCGTGGTCGCCGATGCCGTTTTTCAGGATGCCGTCGACGGCTTTGGACTGGAGCAGTTCAATCCAGCGCATGGCGGCGGGATACTGCTCTTCGGCGAGCTGCGTGTCGCCGTAGTAGCGGATCAGTTCCCACAGGAGCAGCGGATGGGCTGTGCCCCAGCCGATGGGGCCGGAACCCTCGCCCAGCCCTTCGGAGTCGATGCCCACGAAGGGGGCCGTTTCGGTGAAGCCGCCGTTGGGCCGCACGTCGTCGCCGAAATCGCGCACAACCTTGGCGTAGAAGGCGCCCATGTCGAAATTGGCGACAGCCATGCCGACGGCGGCAACGATGTCACCGCCGTAGCCGAATTTCTCGCGGTGGGGACAGTCGGACTCGACGCTGTGCAGGTTGCTGAGCAGGGTCTGGCGGGTAATTTCATGGATGCGGTTGAAGAGTTTGTTGGAGCAGGCAAACTCGCCCGCGGACTGCACATCGCTGTGCAGGGGCTGGGCAACAATGCTCCATTTTTCGGGCGTTCCGGGGAAACCGGTAATCTCGGCGTAGCGGAAGCCGTGGAAGGTGAAGCGGGGATGCCAGACTTCGCGCCCCCCGCCCCGGAGGACATAGACGTCCTCCTGCCATGCGGTAACGGGCTGTTTGGAACCCTCGGGCAGTTCGCGGTTTTTGAGCTGGCCGCAGACTGCGGTCATGGGGTTGAGTGTGCCGTCGGGGTAGAGCAGTTCGCCGTATCGGACGGCGATACGGGTGCCCGCAGGACCGGAAACGCGGAGTTCGGCGCGGCCGGCCATATTGGTGCCAAAGTCGGCGATAAAAACGCCTGCCTTGGGCTGGCTGATATTGACCGGGGCAATATTCTCCCCGGCGCGGATGGGCGGCATGGGTTGGGTCTGGAGGGTGCCCCTGGGCGGGTCGGCCAGGAGGGCGGACTTCCAGGCGCTGTCGTCAAAGCCGGCCTTGTTCCAGCCCGGTTGTTCCAGCCGCGCATCATACAGTTCGCCGAGATAGACGCTGTTGCGCAGCAGGGGCGAGGGGGCGGTCTTCCAGGACGGGTCGGTGACGACCCGATCCTTGTTACCGTCGGTGTATTCGATGTCGAGCTGCATGATGGCGCTGGGCGGGGCGACGGCCAGGACGTCGCGGGGATTGTAGCGGTTCCACATGCGCAACGGCAGGGGATTGCGCCAGCCGTTGCCGAGGATGATGCCTGCGGCATTCCTGCCGCGGTCGAGCAACCTGGTCACGTCGAAGGTGGAATAGAAGACCCGCTTGTTGTAGGCGGTCAGGCCGGGGTCGAGTTCATGGTCGCCCACCCGTTTTCCGTTTAGATAGAGTTCATAGTAGCCCAGCCCGGTCACGCGCAGCGTGGCGGACTTCACTTTCTTGCCGGGCGTATCGAATTCTTTGCGCAGCAGCGGCGCCGGGTCGTCGCCGAAGAAGGCCTCTTCGTCTGCATAGGGCGCCTTGTCTTCGCGAATCCATTGGGCGGTCCATGCCTCATCGGCGGATGCGGGCCGAATGCGCATACCGCAGCCCACTGTTTCCACATTCTGCAGTTCGGCAAGCATGACTCGCTCCTGTTGCACGGCGGGGCCGCCTGCGGCGATGCAGCCCCACAGGAATCCAATGGCGGCAATGG
This sequence comes from Candidatus Hydrogenedentota bacterium, assembly GCA_903893795.1. Lineage (GTDB taxonomy): Bacteria > Hydrogenedentota > Hydrogenedentia > Hydrogenedentales > CAITNO01 > CAITNO01. The sequence goes on from CAITNO010000080.1 coordinate 15,267, forward strand.
TCGGTGTCACGGGGCGCACTCCTTCGTTTTGGGTTGGAGACCCTATGATACGCAAAACTGGGGGGCGGGGCGAAACGCGAAGACGGGAATTCAAGAAAGAGCCGGCAGGGATGCCGGCGGTCCCAGTGGGAAAGAGCCGGCAGGGATGCCGGCGGTCCCAGTGGAAAGACAACGGCCGGAGCGCCCAGGGGCGTTCCGGCCGTGAAGATTGTCTGTGGCTGGGGTCTAGCGATACTGTGCGAAGAGGGCTGCAGCGTCGAGCCTGAAGCCGGGGCCCATGGTGCTGCTCATGGCGATGGACTTGAGGTAGATGCCCTTGCACGCATTGGGCTTGGCCTTGACGATGGCCTCAAGCACGCTGGTCACGTTTTCCACGATCTGCTCTTCGGTGAAGGTGACCTTGCCGACGGGGACGTGGATGTTGGCGTTTTTGTCGACGCGGTATTCGATCTTACCGGCCTTGATTTCGCTGACGGCCTGGCCGACGTTGGGGGTGACGGTGCCCGCCTTGGGGCTGGGCATGAGGCCGCGCGGTCCGAGGATTTTACCGAGCTTGCCGACGTACTTCATCATGTCGGGGGATGCCACGGCGGCGTCGAAATCGGTCCAGCCTGCGATGATCTTGTCGGCCAGGTCACCGGCGCCGACGTACTCCGCACCGGCGTCCTTGGCGGCCTGGACCTGGGCTTCCTGTTCGCAGAACACGACGACGCGGACGGTCTTGCCGGTGCCGTGCGGCAGGGCAACGGCGCCACGGACCATCTGGTCCGCATGGCGGGGGTCGACGCCGAGCAGGAAGGCCAGCTCGACCGTTTCGGGGAACTTGGCGGTGGCGCATTCCTTGACGGAGGCGGCGGCTTCACTGATTGTGTAGAAGCGCGTGCTGTCCGCCTTGGGCCGCAGGGCCTTCATTCTTTTGCTGTCTGCCATCTTTTGTGCTCCTGTGGTTCATGCGGGCCGGTGAGGGCCCTCCCACTGTTGCAGGCTCCCGGGGGAGCCATATCCTGAAAAACGCCGCGCCGGAAATCGGCGCGGCGCGGAATAACGGTCCTGCATCAACCTTCGACGATGAGGCCCATGCTCCGGGCGGTGCCGCGGATCATGCTCTTGGCGGCGTCCACGCTGGCCGCGTTGAGGTCGGGCATCTTCATGCGGGCGATCTCCTCGACCTGGGCGTCGGTCACCGAGCCGACCTTGTTCTTGTTCGGCGCGGCGGAAGCCTTGGCCAGCTTGGCGGCGCGCTTGAGCAGCACCGGTGCCGGGGGCGTCTTGGTGACAAAGGTGAAGCTGCGGTCGTCGAACACGCTGATGACGACGGGGATGATGAGTCCCGCCTGCTCCTTCGTGCGCTCGTTGAACTGCTTGCAGAATTCCATAATGTTGACGCCGTGCTGGCCGAGGGCTGGGCCTACCGGGGGGGCCGGATTGGCGGCGCCTGCGGGGCACTGCAACTTCACAAGGGCTTTCAACGTCTTTTTCTTGGGTGCCATGGGATAACGCTCTCCGTCAGATTTGCTCGACCTGCCAGAACTCAACCTCAATGCTGGTCAGGCGCTCGAATATCTCAACCATAACTTTGATGGTGCCGCGATCGACATTGATCTCGTCCACCTTGCCGAGGAAGTTTGCAAAGGGACCGTCGGTGATCTTGACGCGCGCGCCAACCTCGAAATCCACCTTCGGCTTGGGCCGCTCGCGCTCGCCGCGAATGACCTCGATGATCGCATTCACTTCGGCGTCCTCAAGCGGCACGGGAACGGTGCGGGAACCGATAAATCCGGTCACGCCCGGCGTGTCCTTGATCAGATGCCACACTTCGGCGTGCTTTTCGGGGTGCTCGGGCAACTGCACGAGCACGTAGCCGGGGAAGAACTTGTGGCGCGAAACCTTTTTCTGGCCGCCCCGCGTTTCCTGAACCTCCTCGATGGGCACGAAAACGTTGGCGATGATGTTGGGGTTCTCCAACTGCGCCGCCTTGGCAAGCAGCATGCTGCGAACGGTGCCCTCCTGGCCGGAATGGGCGTGCAGCGCGTACCAGCGGCGGACCATGCCGTCGTCCGGAACGTCGCGCAACTGCACTCCGCCGGGAACGTCGTCGGCAAGGAGTGCCTTGCCGAGGGCTTCCGCGACTTCGCTGTGTTCTTTTTTGTCGGCCACCTGTGGACGCTCCCTAGCTTGTGATGCTGTACAGCGCCACAAAGAATGCGCTGGCAAAATTGTCGTAGCAGAACATGATTATGGTCATGACCGCTATCACAAACAGCGTCACCTTTGTGGAGGTGATGAGGTCCGGCCGGGTCGGCCAGGTAACCTTTTTCATCTCCGCCATGACCTCCTCATAGAAGTCGCGGAGGCGCTGGATGATGCCTGGCTTTTCATCGACTGCAGCAATCTGTTTTGCCATGGCTCGTTGTCGTCCTTACTCTGTGCGCCGGTTCATAAATATGGCAGGGGTGGAGGGATTCGAACCCCCAACCTTCGGCTTTGGAGGCCGCTGCACTAGCCATTGTGCTACACCCCTGCAGGGGGAAACCATATCGGGTGTCCGCCCCCGGCGCTCGGAGGCGGCAACCCGGCCAGTACGGGGCTTTAATTATTCTAGAATCTTGGTCACCACGCCGGCACCGACCGTGCGGCCGCCTTCGCGGATGGCAAAGCGAAGCTCTTCGGTCATGGCAATCGGCATTATCAGTTCACCGGTAATCGTCACGTTGTCACCGGGCATCACCATCTCCATGCCCTCGGGAAGGTCCATCTTGCCGGTCACGTCCGTTGTGCGGAAGTAGAACTGGGGACGGTATCCGTTGAAGAACGGCGTGTGACGGCCGCCCTCTTC
>CAITNO010000081.1 GCA_903893795.1 Candidatus Hydrogenedentota bacterium
CCCCCCTCCAGGGGGGACCAAGAACGTCCGGGTGCCCTTGGCATGTCGAGTGCGAAAGCTAGAAAGGCAGACAGGAATGTCTGCCCCACATGGAGTAGAATCTTCGCGTCTTGCGGTGATTTTGAGACATAGTAGTACGGATGCACAGCGCATCAACGCCGGAGAGGAATATCATGAAGAAACTATGGGTGCTTGGTCTGATGCTGGCTGCCGCTCTTGCCGGGGCCGAAGGTCGGGACGATGTGCTGGGCGGCGCCGCCGCCTATTGGAAACTGGGTGACGGTGGCAAGGGGGCTCTTCCCGTACTCAAGACCGTGGGCGCCATTGAAACGGGGTTGGCCGCCGAAGGCACCGGGGCAACAGCAGGCGCAAAAGTTGCGCGGCTCAAAGAGGCCTATTTCGACGCCGGCACCGGGCTCTCGGCGAAGGGGAGCGCGATTATGGTCTACCTGCGCGTGCGCGACCCGAAGGGCGTCTGGGGCAACGCCCTCTTCACCAAGCGCGGCAGCCACGAGATGGTGCATTTCAACCTCTTCAGTGTGGACCTGCCAAATACGCCGGGACAGGACATCGGCTTTGAACTGCACACGGAGACGGGCTTTGTCATGACCAGTTTCCCCGTGTCGGCCATTGACCCGACGGCCTGGCATGACCTCGTCGGTCTGTACGATGGCAAACGGGTGCAGCTTCTGTGCGACGGCAAGGTGATGGCGCAGCAACCCTGGCGCGGCGGGAACATCACGCAGAATGAGGAGCCGGTGCTCCTCGGCGCCGAGACGGACCACGGCAAGACGGTGCGGCTCTTCACGGGCGAAATGGAAGAGGCCGCGCTGTGGCCGCGGGCGCTGTCCGACGCCGAACTTGCGCAGGTGATGCGCAAGGACGCGATTGTGCCAGGTCCGGACATCGTGGAGCGTTACCCCTCCCCCATTCATTACCGCCCGGCGGCGGGCCGGCTCGCGGACACCATCCCCTTCTTCTGGTGGGGCGATTATCACATCTTCTACCTGCGCGCGCTGGACAAGGTGCCCTGGGAGCACATCAAGTCACAGGACCTGGTGCATTGGCAGGAACTGCCCACGGCGCTCTTGTCCGACGGCGCAAAGGACGGCCCCGACGGCCTGCACATGTTCACCGGCTCCGTGTCGGAGCATGACGGCACCTTCCATATCTGGTACACGGGCTGGAATCCGGAGAACAAGGAGGGCCGCGAGAAGATAAGCCACGCCACCAGCCTGGACCTGATCACCTGGACCAAGCACCCGGAAGACGGGTTCTTTGGCGATGGCGTGCATTATGACAACAGCGATTTCCGCGACCCCTACGTGTTTTGGAATGAGGCGGAGAAGAAGTTCTGGATGGTCTGCTGCGCCCGCGACGCCAAGACCAAGCACCCCGTGCAGGCCGTGCTGAAGTCGGACGATGATGTCCACTGGACCCAGTCGGAACCGTTGAAGCTCGACCCGCCGCTGGGCGAGGGCACCCCGGAATGTCCCGATGTGTTCAAGATTAACAACACGTGGCATCTCATCCACTCCCCCAGCGCGGGCACCACCGACATGCGCTATGCGCTCGAGGTGGGCGGACCCTATCGCGTGGCCGAGACCGCCAGCATCGACACGCCCATCCTCTACGCGGCCAAGCGGATGTTTGACGGAAAACGGCACATCATCACCGGCTGGCTTCGCGATCTGGGCGGTGAACGGGACGGCGGTGACATGCAGTGGGGCGGCGACCAGAGCGTGCCGCGCGAGGTCTATGCGGGGCCGAACGGGATGCTCTATTTCAAGCCCGTCCCCGAGGCGGTGGCGGTTTTCGACAAGACCGTGGCGACGATGTCCAGTGCCGCTTCCAACGGCAAGAGCCTGCTGCAATCGGCCACCCCGGACAATTACCTGCTGGATTGCAGTGTGAAGATGGACGCCACATCCGTCCTGGACCTGCATCTGCGGAAGGGAGAAGGCGAAAAGACGGGCTATCACCTTATCCTGCGCCCCGGCAAGCGCGAGGCGGAAATCAGCGGCGCCACGTTCACGTACGCGCGCACGGCGGCATTCGACAGCGCCCAGCCCGTCAAGATTCAGGCCTTTGTGCTGGGCTCGATCATCGAGTGTTTTATCAACGACGCCTACGCGTTCAGTTGCCGCGCCTATGATTTCCGCAAGGGGACGATGACTCTGTCGCTGTCCGGCGGGAACGTCGCGGTGGAACAGTGTGAAATCAGGGTGCCGTCCAAAGACGGCACCCTGTGAGTGAAGTCGCGATTCGTTGCTGACCTGTAACCGGGCTCAGTCCTTGTCGGCCTGATTGCGGCCGGCCACATTTTTGAACTGCTTGGACAGTTCGTTCTTGCGAACCTTGCCAATGGCGGTCTTGGGCAGTTCGTCCACGAAACGGACGAAGCGGGGCCGTTTGTACTGGGCCAGGTGTTCTCCGCAGAAGGCGATGACCTGCTTTTCGGTCAGGGTGCATTCGGCGGCGAGCTTGACCACGGCCAGCACTTCCTGGCCCCAGGTGGGTTCGTCCACGCCGACCACGCTCACCTCCTCCACCTCGGGCATGCGCGAAATGACCTGCTCAATCTGGACGGGATAGATGTTGAGTCCGCCCCGGATAATCATGTCCTTGACGCGGTCCACGATGTGGAGGCGGGCCTTGTCGTCAAAACGACCCAGATCGCCGGTCCTGAGCCATCCATCCTTGAGCACTTCCTCCGTGGCTGCGGGATTCTTGTAATAGCCCTTCATGACCGTGGGGCCGGAGACGAGAATTTCACCGACCTCCCCCACGGGCACGTCCTGGCCTTCGGGGCCGACAATGCGGATGTTCACATAGCGCAGGGGCGGGCCGACCGAATCCCACTGAATGGGGTCGGCATGGTCGGCCACCGCGCTGGCGCAGGTGGCTTCGCTGAGGCCGTAGCCCATGATGAGCGGTTTGCGCAGCACTTTCTGCGTGGCGAGGTAGATTTCCTCAGGCATGGGCGCGGCACCGGAGACGAAGAAGCGCATGGAGCTGATGTCATGCCCCTCGGCGTTGTGCATGCGGCAGAGCAGCCCGTAGACCGTGGGCACGGCGCTCATTATGGTGATGCGGTACTTCTCGATGGCGGGCAGTATGCCGAAGGGGTTGAAGCGTCCGCCGACCAGCACAATGCTGCAGCCGACCATCATCGGGTTCAAGACCGACACCACCTGGGCGTTGACGTGAAACAGGGGCAGCACGCACAGGAAACGGTCCTCCGGGGTCAGCGTGTTTGAATGGCCGACGGCGCGGGCGTTCCAGATGTAGTTGCCCTGGGTCAGAATGACACCCTTCGGGGTGCCCGTGGTGCCCGAGGTGTAAATGAGGGCCGCCTCATGCTCCTCCGAGCCGCTGAGTTCGGGAACTTCCACCGGTTCCAGCAGGGCACCAAAGGATTCGGCACCGCTGTCCCCGGGGTTGCCGATGACGAAGTACTGCCGCACCCGGGGGAGCAGTTCGCGGAGTTTGGGTATATAGGGAACGAGGTCCGCCGCCAGAATGAGGGTCCCCGCGTCGGAATCGTTGATGATGTAGAGCAGTTCTTCCAGGGCAAGCAACGGATTCACCGGCACAATGACGGCGCCAATCCGGCCGAGACCGAGGAAACAATAGAGAAATTCGGGACAGTTTCCCGAAAGCACCACGACTTTATGGCCGTCGCCGACCCTGCGGGCCTTGAGGTTGCCGGCCACCCTGCCGGCATGGTCGTTGGTTTGTTGGTAGCTGAATTCCTGGTCGTTGAAGATGAACATGGTGCGCCCACCCAGACGGTGGGCCTGTGATTCCAACAGTTCTGATATTGTCATTTGATCTCCCGTGTTTTGGGCGCCTGCAGTGTCACGGTGACAATACATCCTTCCCGAGAAGGTATGCCACAGTCGGCCCAAATCCATGCACCCGCCAAGATAAACCCATAAACATCTCGAGCAGGCAACGTCTGAATCGTCTTAGAGGTGACGATTATCAAAAAACAACGTGCGTAGGATACCTGAAAACCCCGTCGATAATCGAATAACTGCCTCCGTTCAGGCGGCAAGGAACGGGATTATCGCTGTTTTCTCGGATAGAACGGCACATTCGGCGAGAAAAAGAGACAGCGAAGGCCCAATAAGCTGCGAAAAATGAGATCTATTTGCGGAAGAGGTAGAAACAGTCGCGGGTGTCGTTCGTCTGGAGGAAGCGCAGATGGTCGCCCCCGTTGGCGGCGCTCATTTCCTTGATGAGATACTCGGCCCCGTTAATCTTGCCGTCTTTTCCCCGGCAGTAGAGTGCGGAGTAGCACAGCTCGGGGGCGTTCATGTCGAGGATCATGGCGTAGCGGCAATGATAGGCCTGGAAGGCGCGGGCCATGGCGTTGGGTGTGGCGCCGGTGAAATAGGCCAGGAGCAGGAAACGGTGGCCGTCGTGCTCCTGCATGCCCATTCCGCCGCGTATGGTGAGCGGCCGGCCGCTGGCGCTGCCGGACCAGGCGCCGTCGCCGGACTTGTTTACCAGGGCACCGGGAATGCTGACGCCGTTGGCGTCGATGCCGTCAACGACGGGAACGCCGTTCTGCCGGGCATGCACGAGGTAGCGCAGGTCCTTGTCGCCGTCTTCCGGCCAGGTCTTCATGTCCATCGAGCCGTCGGGTGTGATGATTGCCGTCGCCAGGCCCGGATTGAGTCGGCTCAACACCACGCCGTTTTCCATGAACCCAAAATGGCTGTTGTTGTTGAGCTTGGAGAAGGGGCCAAAGGCGAAAGCGCCATGCTCACGCTTGAATCCCCCGGCGAAAACACCCTCGACCGTGTCCACGAGGTAGGGCGGCAATGCGCCGATCGTGGCGAGCGGCGCACGGGCGCCAAATCCGTCAGGACCGTCTGAACCGGACTCCTTCTTGATTCTGGATGACCATTGCAGATTGGGATGGTCGGCACCAACGGCATAGCCGAATCCGTAACGGCCCATGTCGATGGCGAGCATGTAGACCACGCTGCCGCCTTCCTGTGTGCCCGTGCCGTTTCCGCCCAGCGGGGCGACGCGGTCGGGATAGCTGGACAGAATGGCCGGGTCGATGATGTAGGGGGCCAGCACACTGAAGTAGATGCCCGGGTGCTGCAGCGTCTTGTACCAGTGCCCGTACTGCATGTTTCCGTCACCGGCCTCGGTGGTCATGCTGAGCAGCTTGGGTTTGTGGGAAAGCTTGGCATAAGACGGGGCCACCAGCGCATCGACCGGACTTTCGGGAGCGCTCTGCGCGGATGCGGCACCGGAGTTGGTCTGGCTGTCGGCCACCTCGGGCGGCCGAATGAGCATGGGCTTTAGTTTTTCCACCAGCCAGTCGCCCACGCGTGTCTCGCGCAGGATATCGGTGGCCAGTTCCAGCCGCGAGGTGGAACCTGGACGCTGCTGGCGGACCAGCACCATGTTGTTGCAGAGGAGTCCGACGGGGGTTCGGGCCGCCGCCATGGTCTTGAAAACTTCCGAGAGCACCGGGGCGGGGTTGAGCTGTTTGGAGGCATAGTCTGCGGCAGTCTTGCCAGCCTCTTTGCCCGGCTCGGCCCAGAGCGGGAAATACTGCGTTTCTGACTTGAGCACCACGGCCAGACCGTCGGCGTAGAGCGAAAGTTGCGGCTTTTGGTGCTGATTGGCCGGCAGCGGGAACACTTCCAAATGATAGGCCTGCTTCTTGCCGCCAACGGCGTATTCCAACACGTACCAGGAACCGACCAGCGGGTTGAGGTTGGTCAGTGTGACCGAATCCCCTTTGTCGTTGGCCAGCGATTGCGCGCTGCGGTAGGGTTGGAGTTCCACCACCGAAGACACGGGACCCTTGGGGGGATCGGGCAGGTTCAAGCCTTGCAGCCGGACTTTCCATGCCGGCTCGCCAGGGGGTTGCGTGGGGGTGATGGGAGGCGTTTCCGGGCTGCCCTTGGCGGGTTCCTGCACGACATTCTCAGAACTTGGGGCAGGGGCGGCCGCGTCTGCCTTGGAGGAGTCCGGGGGGGCGGTCGGATCTGCGGGAGTGGCCGAAGCATCGGTCTGGAACTTGTCTTCCGCCGGTGGAGGCGGCAGCGCCGTTTCCTCGTGCGAAGGCGACTCGGGGCTGTTCTTGGCCACGAAGGCGGCCTCCGACTGCCCGGCATTCAGACTGGGCAACTGGCCGCCCTGGGTCTGCAACCGCACGAGCACGGGGTAGGCCAGCCATGCGCCGATATTGATAAGAACGATGACTGCAACCGCCAGAAGCCAGGGCCACCGGCGGCGGTGATGCACCGGTTGAAAGCCCGCATCGAGACCCGCCGCAGAAAGGGGCACCGCACCGGACCTGCCCGCCGCATCCAGGAATGCCGCGCGCAAGCGCTGTCCCCGGGGATCCTTTGCCCGGCTCAACTGCCCGCAAAGCTCCTCGGCCTCGCCCGCGCGGCCCAGCATGAAAAGGCACATCGCCCGGCCGTACAGGAGACGGTGGTCGTCGGGCACGGCGGCGTTCAGTTCTTCCAGCGACTCAAGCGCTTTGGCAAAATCCGCTTTCAAAACAAGATTAAGCGCGTGTCGGTACAGTTTTTCAATGTTGGGCTGCTTCATTTCGCCTGGGCCACAATTGCGGCAACTGTGGGAAAGTTAAGGATTTGCGGGAGACGCCCCCTCCTGTCGGACAACGGGAGACGGCTGTGCATTTTGGACCGCCACACAGCAACGTCGCCGTTTAGAGTGGGATCAGGGCGTAATAGTACAGCTTGGAGCCCCGTTTTTTCAACGTTTTTTCCTGCTTTGCGGCAGTTTAGGGAGACACCATGCCCTTCAGAAACTTTCTATATTCCGATTAAAGTGCTAATATCTCGAAGCGGCAACGAAGCCGTGTTACAGAATTATGGTCACGCCCGGACGGGCGGCAATCATCGGGAAAGGACCTGTCATGGCATTGCTGCGGGAAGTCGTTGTTGTGGATGCGGTGCGAAGCCCCATTGGAAAGTCCGGCGTTTCCGGCATGGAGAAGGGCGGCCAGTTGTGCCAGGCCTCGGCGCAGGATTTGCTGGCCAACACGATGCGCGGCCTGCTGGACCGGGTCAGGGCGAAAAGTCCGAAGTTTGACGAGCATGACATTGAGGAGGTCATTGTCGGCTGTCTCAGCCAGTTTGGCGAACAGGGCGCCAACATTGCGCGCTTTGCCTCGCTGCTCGCGGGCATCCCCAAGGAGGCGTGCGCGTGCACCGTCACCCAGTACTGCAATGCGGGACTGAAAGCAATCAACATGGGCGCCCAAACCATCCAGGTGGGCAACGGCGACGTGATCATCGCGGCGGGCGTGGAACTGATGTCGCATTACGGCATCTGGTCCGATGTGACGGTTGCCGGCAAGGCCGGCTATCCCGTCCGCTTCTCCCCCCGCATCGCAGAGATTGGCATGGACCTTTCCCAAGGCCTGTGTGCGGAGATGATTTCGGAGGACGAGGGGCACACGCGGGAACAGCTTGACCAGTTCGGCCTGTGGAGCATGCAAAAGGCGGCACGGGCGCAGCGCAACGGATGGTTTGACAATATTGTCCCCTTCAACTTCTCCTGGGACGGCAAAGAATATGCCGCAATCACGGACGAGGTGATCCGGGATGGCGCGTTGGACAATCCGGAGGGGTACTTCGCGAAACTGAAACAGCTACCGACGCCCTTCAAGCCGGACGGCCGCGTGACGCCGGGCAATTCCTCCCAGATTGTCGACGGGGCGGCGGCGGTGCTGCTGATGAGCGCCGAGAAGGCCGAGGCGCTCGGCCTCGAACCATTGTGCGTGATACGGGCCATGGCCGTGGCCGGGGGCGACCCGGTGCCCATGCTGCTGGCCCCCATTCCGGCAGTCAGAAAGGCCCTGGCGCGCTGCGGCAAGACCATGGATGACATGGACGTGATAGAACCGAACGAGGCCTTCGCGACGCCCTGTCTGGCTTTCGCAAATGCTTTTGGCTATGCCTACGACGACCCGCGCGTCAATCCGACCGGCGGGGCCATCGCCTTGGGTCACCCCATCGGCGCTTCCGGCTGTCTGTACTTTGGCGAGATGGCGCGCCATCTGAAACGCAGCGGCGGAAAGTGGGGCGTGCAGATGATCTGCGGGGGCGGCGGCATTGGCATCGCCACCGTGGTGGAGGCCCTGTAGAGTCCATTCTTAACACACAAACGCGCGGGCACCGCAGGGTCCCGCAACAAGGAGTTGGCAATCATGCCGGAAGATTTCTTTGATGCGGAACACCGCATGTACCGGGACAGCATGCGGAAGTTCGTGGAGCGGGAGGTGGTGCCGCACCACGCCCAATGGGAGAAGGACGGGGTGGTGCCGCGCGAATTGTGGCAAAGCGCCGGCGCAAAGGGCTTCCTCTGCCTGCAGGTGCCTGAAGAATACGGGGGGCTGGGACTCAAGGACTACCGGTACAACATGGTTACCATTGAGGAACTGGTGCGCGTGGGGGCGTCGGGGCCTGGCTTCACGGTGCACAGCGACATGGTCACGCCTTACATCACCAACTTCGGCACGGAGGAGCAGAAGCAAAAGTATCTGCCCGGGATGGTGGCGGGCGAGTGCATCGGCGCCATTGCCATGACCGAGCCCGACACGGGCAGTGACCTGGCGGCGGTGCGCACGACGGCCATCCGGCAGGGCGACGATTATGTAATCAACGGGCAGAAGACCTTCATCAGCAACGGACTGCTCAACGATGTGATTATTGTGGTGGCCAAAACGGACCCTCAGGCCGCGCACGGGGGCATCAGTCTGCTGCTGGTGGAAAGGGGCACAAAGGGATATGAACGCGGGACCAAACTGCAAAAAATGGGCATGCACGCGCAGGACACGGCCGAAATCTTTTTTAAGGATGTGCGGGTGCCCGCTGAGAACCTGCTGGGCCAGGAAGGCTGCGGATTCTTCTACCTGATGCGGCAACTGCCCCAGGAGCGGCTCGCTGTGGCCGTGGGCGCGGCCATGGCCTGTGAAACCGTGCTGGACATTACGGTGCAGTATTGCAAGGAGCGCACGGCCTTCGGACGGCCCATCGGGAAATTCCAGCACAACCGTTTCAAGCTCGCCGAGATGAAAACCGAGACCGAGATCGCGCGGGTGTTTGTGAACCACTGCGTGCTGCTTCACAGCGAGGGCGAACTCAGCGCGGAAAAGGCCGCCATGGCAAAGTGGTGGATCACGGAACTGCAAAAGCGCGTTGTGGACACCTGCGTGCAGCTTCACGGCGGTTATGGCTACATGATGGAGTACTTCGTGGCGCGGGCCTACTTGGACACCCGTGTGCAGACGATCTATGCCGGAACCACGGAAATCATGAAGGAAATCATCGGGAAATCAATGGGATTATAGGAGGATGCACCGTTCTCCTAACCGAAGAGGCCCTCTTGGCGGAAAGCCTGAACCTCGTTGTCGACGTATCCAATTTCGCGCAGCACCGCCTCCGTGTGCTCGCCCAACCGGGCGCCGGTGTGGCGGTACTCCGCATCTGTCCCGGAAAAGGTGATGGGACAGCCAAGCTGCGGCTGGGCGGTGCCATCCGGTTTGGGCACATCGACGACCATGCCCCGCGCCGCCGTCTGAGGATGATCCAGCGCCTCGCCGACCGTGAGCACCGGTTCGACGCAGACATCCTCCTTTGCAAAGACTGCACGCCATTCGTCGAAGGTCCTTTGGGCAATGATGGTGCGGAGTTCCTCTTTGACCGCGTCGGTCTGCGGGCCGGGCACTTCCCAGCGCACGGTCAGATCGGGGCGTCCGATGGCCCGGCAGAAGCCCTGCCAGAACTTGGGCTCGAGCGCGGCGACGGCGAGATGGCGCCCGTCGCGGGTGCGGTAGTAGTCATAGACTGAGCCCCCGTTGAGGGGCATGGATTCATATTCGGGCGCCTCGCCGCAGACGAGGAGCTGCGCGGCGGCAAAGGTGTTCCATGCCAGCGCGCCGTCGAACATGGATATGTCGATGTGCTGCCCTTCCCCGGTCTGCTCCCGCTGGATGACCGCAGCCAGAATCCCCACCAGCGCGTTGTAGCTCCCGCCGCCGATGTCGGCAATCTGGCATCCCTGCGGCACAGGCCCCGAGTCCCTGCGTCCGCTGTGGCCCATGAGTCCCGCCAGGGCCAGGAAATTCATGTCATGGCCGGCGCGGTCGCGGAGCGGGCCGGTCTGGCCGTAACCGGTCAGGGAGCAGTAAATCACCCGCGGATTCGCGGCCTTCAACACGTCATACCCGACGCCCAGTCGGTCCATCACGCCGGGCCGAAAGGATTCCAAAACGATGTCGTACTTCTGCACCAGCCTCCGGATGATTTCCGGGCTTGCGGGGCGGCTGAGGTCAAGGGCCAGAGAACGTTTTGAACGGTTCAGATAAGCATGAAAAGCGGAGCTTTCACCATCGAAGGGCGGACAGGCGCGGATCAGATCGACACGGTTCGGATGCTCCACGCGCACCACTTCCGCCCCAAGATCGGCAAGCATGAGGGAGGCGAAAGGTCCCGGGAGGAGCACGGAGAAATCGAGCACGTGGAGCGACGACAGAACACCCATGGTGTGAATTCATTTCCTTTGGAATTACCCTGCGTGGTTAGGGTCTGGGGCTTGGCAAAACACTGGACAACGCGGAAACCGCCGCCGTTGGCTGTGTTCAATAAGTCCTTTAACGGTCATTGTCAATTGTCAATGGTTCATTCTCATTTGGGTGCCATCCGAATGGCGCCGTCGAGCCGGATAATCTCGCCGTTCAGGTATGCGTTGGAAACGATGTGCTCGACCAAATGGGCGAACTCGTCGGGCTGTCCCAAACGCTTGGGAAAGGGCACGGACTGCGCAAGGCGCGCGCGCACATCATCCTGAACCAGTGCGAGGAGGGGCGTGTCGAAAATGCCGGGGCAGATGGTGCACACCCGAATGCCAGCCGAAGAGAGGTCGCGCGCGAGGGGAAGCGTCATGCCGACCAGGGCGGCCTTGGACGCCGAATAGGCCACCTGGCCAATCTGGCCGTCGAAGGCGGCAACAGACCCGGTCATCACGATCACCCCGCGTCCCCCGTCCACATCCGGGACATTCTGCGCCATCTTGAAGGCCGCCTGACGGCTCATGTCAAAGGCGCCAAACAGATTGACCGCCACGACCACCTTGAAGCGCTCCATGTCATGGGGCGCTTCACGGCCCAGCGTACGCTCCGCCGAGCCTATGCCCGCGCAGTTGACGAGAATGTCTATCTGTCCAAACTTGGCTACGGCCAGTTCCACGGCGGCGGTCACTTCTTCCGTAACCGTGACATTGCACTTGGCAAAGGCCGTTGCGTCTGGATACTCGGCCGCCAGGGCCTGCCCCGCGTCCCCGTCATAATCGACAATGACCACACGGGCGCCCTTGCCCAGCAACCGCAACACCGTCGCCTTTCCCAGACCGGACGCCCCGCCGGTCACCACGGCAACTTTTCCCTTTGGGTCCATGGTTTGCTCTCCTGCTCCTGTTGGCAACACCCAAATCATCCGGGACACACCAATTCTGAATGACACCGGCCGCACACCGAAGCCGTTCTCGGACATTGTAGACCAAGCGTCCCCTTTCAATCCCCTTCCAGTGCCCGGCGCGAAAGGCCAAGACTCTGCCCGTAAAACCGATCTTTCCCCTCCCCTATTCGCCTTTATCCTCCAGGCATCGTCGTTTTCTTGACCCTGCCCGTCACCGTATGCTAGCATTTTGCTCAGCAGTGGGCGATTGGCTCAGTTGGTTAGAGCGCCGCCTTCACACGGCGGAGGTCACTGGTTCGAGTCCAGTATCGCCCACCATTTCTTTCCCACTGAAACGCAAGCATTTACGATTGCGTTCCCCCCTTGAAAAGCGTTACGGCAAACTCTCAGAAGCGCGTAGTGTGCCCGTTAAGTGCGGGTACGTCTCCCCACCTAAAACAAAAGCCCCCCCCTCTCTCCGGCCGAGGTTCCAACAAACCCTCTTTGTGGCCTCTCATCCAATTCCTTGTGATAATGGCGATCCGGGGACATCCTTGTTCCGGATGTCCCCGGATGTATTCACACATATCAGGGCTGAACTGAATTCCTACGCCGTGTCACTGTGGCCAAAGCGCCTGCCGTCAACAGGAGCACAAGCAGGTCGCTGTTCCTGCCTGATGAAGAGGCATCCTCGGCGGCCCCTCCGCTGCATCCAAAGATGCCGGTTTTCTTCTTGCCTTTGCTTACCATAAACCAAACCGCGCTGCCCGGCGAAACGGTCGTGCCCGCCGCCGGGGTTTGGGACATTACCTGGCCCTTCGGGACCGTATCGCTGAAGTCTTCTGTGACATTGCCCACAGTCAGCCCTGCGGCAGTGATGGCCGCTTCAGCAGTGACTTGGTCCTTGCCTGCGAGGTCCGGAACTGTCACCGTTCCCGGAGGCTGGGGGCCTTTGGAAAGCACGAAGTTTACGGCGGAACCGGGGAGAACACTCGTACCGGAAACCGGGTTCTGGCTGATGACCGCGCCTGCGGCCACCGTCGGGCTGAAGGCTTCCGTCACCACACCCAGCGTCAGCCCGGCACCGGCAAGGGCGGACTGGGCCGCGGTCTGCGTCATGCCCACGATGTCGGGCGCACTCACGGGCTGCGGGCCCTTGGATACGGTGAAGTTCACGGCAACGCCGGGCAGGACGTTCGTGCCCGCAGCGGGCTCCTGACTGACGACCAGGCCTGCGGCCACCGTTGCACTGTACACTTCCGTCACCGTGCCAACGATCAGCCCTGCACCGGTGACGGCGGCCTCCGCCCCGGCACGGGTCAGGCCTGCCAGATTCGGAACGCTTACCGGCTGCGGACCCTTGGAGACCACGATGTTTACCGTAGCGCCGGGCGCCACAGGGGCACCGGAAGCCGGGTCCTGGCTGATGACCACGCCAGCAACCACCGTCGGACTGTAGGCTTCCGTCACCAAGCCCAGCGTCAACCTGGCAGCGGCAATCGCGGCCTGGGCCGCGGTTTGCGTCAGGCCCGTGACATTGGGCACGTCGGCATGGATGACTGTGATGGTGATTTCTTCCGAGTCGTTCAAGGAGGGGGTGCCGTTGTCTGTCGCCGTGAACACTATGTCGTCGTAGGTGTTGTCCGTTCCCGCGCCCGGTGTCCATGTGAACACGCCTGTTGCGGGCACGAAGGTCGCACCGTCGGGAAGGTTGGCCGCGCTGAGCGTGATCGTGTCAAGGTCCGGGTCGCTTGCCGTCACGGTGAACTGAAGTTGCGCGCCTTCGTTCACCTGCTTGGCGCCTATGGGGTTCAGTATGGGCGCGCGGTTGGGCTGGGCGACGCTCACCAGTCCGGTCTTGGTCACGGAATCCGACCCAAGTTCGCTGGTCACGGTGAGTGTGACCGTATAGGTGCCGGGGGTGGAATACAGGTAGGCCGGATTGGTCTCCGTACTGGTGCCGCCGTCGCCGAAGGTCCATGCCCAGTTTGTTATCGGGGCGGTCCGCGCGTCCGACTGGTCCGTAAACTGCGCCAACAGCGGAGCCACACCGGAAAGGGGGTTGGCCGTAAAATCCGCAACGGGCTTTTGCAGCGTTCCCAGGGTGTTACTCACTTCGTTCGTTTCCATCGCCGCCTGCGTGTCGAAGACTATGCTGGCCTTGTTCTTGATGACCGTGCCGTCGGCCGCGTCCGCGCGCGGCTTGATGTGGAACGACACGCGGCCCTCGCCGCGGTGCGAGTCGTCATTGGGCGGCAGGAACCCGGCCAGCGCATCTTCTGGCAAATCCTCCGTGTCGGGATTGATCGTGCGGAAGGACCATTGCAGCGCCCCGGAGGATGGGTTGAAATCAACGTCTATATCCAGAAACCACGTCTTGCTTTCCCCCGCGCGGTAGTCGGGAATCGTTATGCGCTCCGAGTACGGAAGCGCGCCGTCCGGGACAGCGATGACGGTGTCACCCCATGCAACTTCCGAAAGAGCAAGCGTCGTTTTGTCCAGGCCTGCATCAAGATTGTCGGCGACAATCACCTCCTGGGCGGGAGCCGACGCTGTGGGCTTGTTCTCAAAATAAATGGCATAGAACATCTCGTCTTTCCCGCTGATAATTCGGGCCACACCGTAACCGGACGGGCCTATTTTCTCATTGGGATCGCCCGGAGTAATGTTCTCCGTGCTGCCGTGACCGCGGGAAGTCCACCAGTTTCGAATTTCCGTCCAGCACAGTTTGAACGCGTTTCCCAGTCTTTGCGCGGACTCGGCCATCTCTTTTCTTTTTTTGTACCACCTTCCGCTCAGGAGTTCCTTGCCGGATTCTTTGAGCCCGTCTTTGACCATGCTCTTCGGTCCTTTGAAAATGAGATCGTGGTTCACCTTATTGATGGCCTTGATGGTTGCGTTAAGCTTTATCTTCTTCCCGTCAAGATCATAATAATCCGTTACATCCTCCACGCCTTCGTTGGCGTTCTTGTGCAGGGCGATACCCTTTCCACCCTCAAACAGACACTCGTCGGTATAGGCAAAGGCGCGGCCAAAGGTCCAATCATAGGCTCTTTCGAGGAGGTTCTTCTTGACCTTGCTTTTGACCTCATTAAAGACCTCCTTGCCAACTTCTGTGACCTGGTCCAACCCGCTCGGATCGGCCGCGTTGACCGGATCATTGCCGGCATAACTGTAGACGTTGATCCCCCCTGCGCCCCCTATGGGGTCTTCGGAAATGAAGCGTCCCGTCTCCGGGTCGTAGTAACGGGCGCGCATGTACAGCAGACCGTTTGATTCGCGCATCACGCCCGTCGCCCCCCCGAACTGGAACGGGTTGGGCATGCTGCCCGTCGCACCGCGAGGCAGGCCGAAGGCTGAATAGTCATAGGTGCCGACCACCTGGCCGGACGCGTTCGTGAGCAGGCGGGTGTTTCCGGTGCCGTCAAATCCGTAGTAGACGACATTGCCCGAGGCATCGATGCGGGCGATCAGGGTGTTGGCATAGACATAGCGGGCAACCAGGTTGTTGCCGCCGTCGTATTCCGCAACAACATTGCCCAACCCTTCGGGATCCCACACGTACCGGGTTGTCGCGGCGTTATGGGTTACAAGTGTGCGCTGGCCCAGCGCGTTGTAACCGTAGGTCGCGGAACCTTCCGGAGTCGATGTGCCCACCAATTGGTTCTCGGTGTCAAAGGTGTAGGCGATGCCGCCGCCCACGGCGGTCAGATTGCCGTCACGGTCGTAGCTGCGCAGGTCCGAACCCACACTAACGTACTGGTTCATGCCATTTGCTGCGTATGCCGTCGAACCGGATTCCGTGGTGACGGACACGCGGTTGCCCAGCGCGTCATACTGGTAATCCTCATAGGTTCCGTCCGAATAGGCAACGTGCGACAGGTTGCCAGCGGCATCGTAGGCATACTCCGTGGTCTTGCCGTCAAGTTCGGCAACGGACACCACGCGCCCGTTCACGTCATAGCTGTACGCATACCCGGCCAGCGGCACAGCAGCCGCGCTGTAATGTGTTATCCGGGTAATTTGGCATCCGGTCGAACTGTATTCGTAGGTGGTGTAGACGCCGTTGCCCCGGGTCTCCCGCGTCAGGCCGCCGGCGGCATTGCGCTCATATTCGACAAGCAGGTCACCCGCCGCATTCCGCAGTTCGGTCAGACGGCCGGCCGTGTCATACAGGTAGTTCAATCCAAATCCGCCATCGCCCGCCGACTGTGTCCGGTTTCCCGCAATGTCATAGGTGAAATCCAGCGTGTGTCCGTCGGCATATCCCACATGCGTGATCTGGTCGTTGCCTTCATCATAGGCCACGGAAACGTCCCGGGCGGGGTTGGCCGGGTCAGACGCGGCGACGGGCCGATGCTTGGCGTCGTAGCTCACGGCGTCGGTACTGCCTCCGTCCACTGCTTTGGCCGTCACGGCACCCAGCGCGTCCCGCGTGAATGTAACGGTTTTTCCCCGACGGTTTGTGGCCTGGGTCAGCCTGCCTTTCGCGTCGTGGGCGAATTGGAAACTCGACCCGTTGACATAAAGCACTTTGGTCAAATTGCCCTTTGTGTCCCGCGTTGAAACCGTCCGGTTGCCGTTGGCGTCCTGGACCCACCCGAGCAGGTTTTGGAGCCCGTCAAACCCAAATAGGTTCGCATTTCCACCCCGGTCCACATAGCGGTAGGGCGCGCCGAGAATGTCGTAAGTAATCTCGGTCTGCGCTCCGTCGGGACTGGTCATCCGGGTCGCACCGCCGAAATCGTTGTATTGGAACCAGGTGGAGTCCCCCAGCGCATTGACGGCCTCGAGCAGGTTGTTGGCACCATCAAATGACATGGTGCCAGCGGCGCCCAGAGCGTTTTGTCCCGCCAGGAGGGCCAGCGAGGGATAGGTCAGCGTCACCGGTTCCAGCCCCCCTTCCAGCATCCACCCCGAGCAGCGCCCGTAGATGTCATAACTCATGTGTATGCTGGAGCCATCGGGGTAGGTTATGGCCGTGACCGCATACTGGCGGGCGGCGCCGGCACCTTCATAGGCATAGGATGTCACGGCACCGTCCGGCCCAGTGACGCTGGCAAGCGTCTCGCCCGAGTAGGCGTACTGTGTCTTTCGGCTCACATCGTCCGTCAGTTCCGTAATGCGTCCGAGCGCATCGTAGGCCAGGGCAAAGGTCTGACCGTCGCTGTGCTGGATGGTCGTCAGGTTGTTTCCGCTGTAGCCGAGCGTGATGGTGTTTCCGTTGGTGTCGGCCACCGAAATCGGAAGGCCCGACGCGTCAAAGGTCCAAATCTCCGACCCTTTCAGGGTAAGGCGGAAGATGCCGTCCCCAATATCCTCGAGCGTGCAGGCTGTCTTGCGGCCTGCCTGCCACTCGCCGGTGGGGGACTTTTCGATACGATACGTCACGGCCCCGGGTGTTTTCAGGATGGCCACCTCTGGTGCGGGGAAGCTGAGGCTGAATTGGAAATTATGCCTCCAGCCGGGGCCCAAGGGACCCTGGTCATAATGCGATGCAATGCCGTCGGTGAGGTACCGCTCAAAAGTCAGCCCACACCCCAAGGGCCACGCGGAGGCGTCGACTGTGGAAATTTGAGGCTCCGAGACCCCAACACTGGCGTCGGCGCTGGAGAAATCAAGCTGCAACAGACGGGAGACATCCAACGTGCCATTGCCCGAGTCCGCCAAATAGTCCGCGTTCTGACGCAGGCGGTCGACCAGCGCACTGGTGGTGTTGCCCATCTGACCGCTGAAACGGGCCCAAATCACGTCCCATGCCCCGGCGGGCATGGCCGACGGCACGGCCTTGTCCTTAATCGCCGCCCAATTGGTCGGCGTGAGGTCATCGCTCAGTTGCTGCAGGTCAAATTCGAGCATTTCGTGCGGCCCGCCTTCGGCAATAAACTGGATCGGCACACGGCGGCGCGCCCCCGGCGGCAGCACGCTGGCGGGCTGCTGATCGTTGATTCCCAGAATGAGCACAGGACCCCGCTCAAAGGCATCCGCGGGGGAAAGCCGCATGGCCAGGTTGCTGCGGCTGGACACCGCCAGAAGGGGCGCGGGCAGGTCGGAACCGCCGGTATTGGCGTATTCCACCCATAGGGTGGCCGGACGAAGGACCCGCACATAACTTGGGATTTCGATCTTTGTCTCCAATGTGCCGGGGTTGGCGCCGATGATTTCTAGGGCGCCCGTCAGCACCTGCTCCTGGGAATCGGGCCAGACCACCGCCACGTTCACGGTCTGCGGGTCAAGACCGGCCAGATTCATGCGCACCGTGCCACCGCGCGTGTCGGCCGACAAGAGGGTGAAACTGCGGAGCACGACGCCTGCCGCCGTGCGAAGTTCGACACGGGCGCCGTCATTGAGGCCGGTTCCCGTCAGGTGCAGCGTGGTGCTGCCCGAATTGCCCCCGCTTCCCAGCGGAACATTGCAGATGTGACGTGCAGGCGCCTCGACGCACTCGATGTGGAATGCGGGAAGCGATTTGGCCAGGTTGGAGTAATAGGCACTGAAATAGTACGGTCCGGCCTGTGACACCGGCGCGAGCAGTTCATAGGTCGGCGGGTCGTCCCGCGTGGACCCGACACCGGTCCAGTCGTTACCGGGCGTTCCATATTTTCCGCCGAGGGTCCACTGTCCGGAATTGTCCCCTGGGGTCACCCGAATGAGAATCATTTTGTCCAACGCCGCGGGCCAGTCCATCCGGAACAGGCACCCCGTAAAGGGCTCTGTAATGATATCCAGAGACTGGCCAAACGCAATGGGAATCTCGCGCAGCCACACGATGGTGCCGTCTTGACCTGCCCGGTCTGGAAGGTTCTTGGTTCCGCCCGCAACGTGCGCCGTGCCGGTAAAGCTGTTCACCCCGTAATGCACCGCGATGCGGCCCCCGCCGCCACCGCCACCGGCGGTCCACATGTCGTTATAGCTTCCCCCGCCATCGGCCGACACCATGCCGGCTCCGCTGATGGTCCCGGCACTAATCCAGACGCCCCCACCAGCCGCACCACCCGCCGTATTTTGGCCGGTGCCGTTTCCACCATTGGCTGACACGGTGCCGTCGAGGGTCAGCGTGCCTATGGCTTCCAGGTGGACCGCGCCGCCTCCGAGTCCGGAAGAACTGGCGCTGCCCATGTCTGCGGGAGCGATGGCAGACCCGTAGCTCGCACCGCCCGGTCCGCCACCCACGGTCCCTCCCCGGCCGCCATAGCCTGCCCCGCCATTGCCCGTGCTCGTGCCCGGTCCCTGGCCAAGGGGGTACCCTTTCAAGTCAGCAAGGATTGAAGAACCCGCCGCCAGGGTAAGATTATTTGCCGCAAACAGATGGACAGCGCTTTCCCCGGCCCGGCAGGTCACTGTGGATGTTGCGTCGATGACAAAATCATTCGTCGCGGCAACCTTGTTGGCGCCCGGCTCCACAACGGCAGTCGTACCGCTCAGAACAATATTGTAGAGCGCAAATGCCGCGTCTATGGGCTGGAAATGCCAGGAGTGGCCCGCATAGAGTCTCACCTGTTGAGGGTTGGAGACGTCAAAGAAACCCACGGTTCCGTTTTCACCCGCGCGGTCGGGAAGACTTTGGGTTCCTCCAAGGACTTGTGCCGTGCCCGTAAAACCGTTGGCCAAGTAATACACCGCGATGCGGCCTCCGCCGCCTCCGCCGCCTGCCGTCCAGGTGTCGTTATAACCATCCCCGCCATTGGCCCTGAGCGCACCGGTTCCGGTGATGGTCCCGGCATTGATCCAGATGGCCCCGCCGGACCCGGCGCCTGCGGCGTTTTGGCCCGCGCCGTTCGCACCATTGGCCGACAGCGTACCGTCGAGGGTCAAGCTGCCTGTGATTTCGAGGCGGACGGCCCCGCCCCCGGCACCGGAGGAAGTGCCGCTGCCCATGTCCACCGGGGTGATTGCGGATCCGTACAGAACACCACCCGCTCCGCCGCCCACGGTGCCGCCCCGCCCGCCATAGCCCGCCCCGCCATTGCCTGCACTTGCGCCCGGGCTCTGGTTGACACTGAACCCTTTCATGTCCGCAATAATTGAACCTCCCGCAGCTACGCTAAGGTTTACCGCAGACAGACGTATCGGGCCTTCTCCGGCGCGGCAGGACAGCGTGGATGTTGCATCAATGGCAATGTCGTTCTCGGCGGTCACTTTGTCAACGCCCGGTTCCACAACGGCGGTCGTGCCGTTCAATGAAATGTCGTACAGTGCAAACGCCGCGTCCTCAGACAAGAAACGCCAGGAATGGCCCGCGATGAGTTTCACCTGTTGCGGATTGGACACGTCGAAGAAACCCACTGTTCCCTCTTCGCCGGGCCGATATCCACCGTGCGCCTGCACAGTGCCCGTAAAACTGTTCACGTTGTAATGCACTGCAATGCGGCCGCCGCTGCCGCCTCCGCCCACATCCCACATATCGTTAAGGCCATTCCCGCCGTGTGCCATGATCGTGCCCGCTCCGGCGATGGTCCCTGCGGTTACCCAAATGCTCCCGCCGGAGCCCCCGCCTGCGGCGTTCGCGCCATTGGCCGACACCGTGCCGTCGATCGTCAGCGTACCCGTAACATCGAGATGGATCGCGCCGCCGCCTGCGGCGGTAGGACTGCCGCTCCCCAGGTCTTCAGGGGTTACTGCGGAGCCGTAGGAAGCGCCGCCCGTTCCGCTGCCCACATTGCTGCTTACGGTGGCACCGATACCGCCGTAGCCTGCCCCGCCAGTGCCTGTGCTAACGCCCGGCCCCTGGCCAGGGCCAAATCCCGCAGCATCTGCGGAGATGAAAGCATTGGCCTCCACCGTAATGTTGGTGGCATGGATGACCACACCTTTGCCGGTCCCCGCATCACCGTTTACCTTCAGGGTAAACCCATTGCGGACAATCACGTTGTCGTAGGTGTATTCACCTGCGCTCAGTGAAGTGTCCAGGGTTACGTCGAGGTCTGCCCCCCAAGCTTTCTGGCCAATGCCCATTCCCATAACACTGACGCCAAAACAGAAGAATATGGCTGCGAGGAGTGGTGTGCGGAATGACATCGTAAGAATACCCCTATTCTTGTCTTGCTTTCTCGACGGCATCAAAGAAAGCCTCTGCTACCCTACCAACCTCGTATGCCACAAGCACTGAGAGGCACTGTTCTAAAATTGACCTTAGCATATTTGCCATTTTTGTTTCAAACCTCTCCATGGTCAATCTCACCCTGGTCCAAGCCAGTGAGAACCGGGTATTCTGGTCCGAAAATAAACTGGCGAACATGTTTGCGGCGCGGTGGACATGGTCTTCCGCACATCATCGCCTGACCGGTGTCGCCGCGTTTAGTTCGGCGGCCTTCTTCTTGAAAGCGTCCGCTTCTTCCTGATGTCCCAGTTCGGACAGGGCGATGCTGAGGCTTCGCAGGGCGGGAACACACTGCGGATCCAGCGCGAGGGCTTTGCGGGAGTAGCGTTGCGCCTCCTCGTAACGGTTCTGGGCGATGCAGCAGGCGGCCATGTCGATGAGGGCGCTGATATTCTCCGGGTTCTGGTCCAGTGCCCTCGTCAGACAGGCCCGGCCCTTTTCGTAGTCCCCCTCTTTCATCAGAACCTGGGCCAGAATGCCGAGCGCGTCGGAAAAGCCCGGTTGCAGTGCCAACGCCTTTGTCAGGCAGGCCTTGGCCTCGTCAAAGTGTCCCTCGTTGTTGGCGATAATGCCCAGATTGGTCAGGGCGTTGACGTTAGCCGGATTCAGGTCCAGCGCCCGGTTCAGATAGGTTCTGGCCTGGTCCTTGCGGCCCTGCCTGATGGCCAGCACGCCGAGATTGGTGAGCACCTTGAACCCGTCCACCTTCAGGTCCAATGCCTTTTTCAGGCAGGACTCGGCCTCGTCGTAGCGCCCCTGGTCCATATCGAGTTTGCCCAGATTGGCAAGCGCATGCACGTCGTTGGGGTTCAGATTCAGCGCTTTGGTGAGATTGACCCGGGCATCCTCGTAGCGCCGTTCTTCCATGGCCCGCAGTCCCCGGTTGTTGTAGGCCAGGCTGCTCTCATGGCCCACGGCTATCGCGTGGCCGAAGAGGGTTTCGTCATCGTGCCAGTAATGGGCCTGGACCGCCGCACAGAGAGTCAACAGGCCGAGCGCGATACCGGAAAGAGCGGCAACCATGCGCTTGGGCAACCGTCCCCTTTCGACCAGGTCGGCCACGCCCCATGCGGCCATAATGAAGAGCCCGACGGAAGGCAGGTAGGTGTAGCGGTCAGCGTGGGAAATCTCCCCGGCCTGAACCAGTTCGATGACGGGCACCAGGGTTCCCAAATACCAGAGCCATCCGACCATGAGATAGGGGTTCCGGCGGGCCTGACGCAGGCAGAAGACCGTGATTGCGATGAGCAGCAAGGTTGCCCCGGCCACCTGCCATATCGGA
The DNA here is from genome assembly GCA_903893795.1 of Candidatus Hydrogenedentota bacterium. Classification (GTDB taxonomy): domain Bacteria; phylum Hydrogenedentota; class Hydrogenedentia; order Hydrogenedentales; family CAITNO01; genus CAITNO01. The sequence goes on from CAITNO010000081.1 coordinate 21,848, forward strand.
CGGGCGAGCGGATGGGGGTAGAAAGCCGCGAGGCCCGAGGGCCACAGGGTCTTTGCCATGTAGATGACATAGACCACGGCGGCATTGGCACAGCGCGTCAGATAGGGCACCTTGTCGCCGAAGGAGAGATTGGGACCGCGCGCCTGCATGAGTAACGTGCTCAGGCCGGATGCCAGGGCCAGCAGAAAGAGCGGTATCTTCTCCAAGGCAAACCGGGTACTCTTTCGGGCCATCGCCCCAAGCGAGGCCGTCCGGTTTATCCGGTCCAAAGGCCAGTAGTCAAGCAGGAGCAGCACGAAAGGCAGTGTCACCACCATCGGCTTCGACGTCAGTCCGAAGACGAAGGCCACCATGACCAAGGTGTAGCGCACCGCGCCACCGCGCCGGACATAGAGGCCGTAAGCGCCCAGCGACAGCATCCAGAAAAACGCGCTAAGCACGTCCTTGCGTTCGGCAATCCATGCCACCGACTCCACGTGAAGCGGATGCACCGCAAACAACGCCGCGACGGCGGCGCTCGGCCAGAGCGCGCCGCTGAGGAGCCTTAGCGCCAGAAACAGCAGCACCGAGGCGGCGGCGTGAAAGAGGAGATTGGTGAGATGATGGCCCCAGGGGTGCATGCCGTAGAGGGTGCAATCCAGCATGTGCGACATCCACGTCAACGGGTGGAAATAGTGCGCGTCTTCGGTGACAAAGGCCCAGCCGATGGATTTCAGATTGAGCCCCGCCTGAACCTGCGGATTGTCTGTGACATAGAGGTCATCGTCGAAATGGAGGAACCCGTGGGCAAGGGTCTGGCCGTAAATGGCCACACAGGCCAGCATGAGGAGTACACAGACAGCGACCACCACGCGGTATTGCCCTTGCGGCGGCGCCATCACGGGGGTGCGTTCCTCATTCCGGACGCGCGGGGCTGTCTTCTTCCTGACGGATTTCAACCGGGTTAAGTCTCCTGTCCTTCAGATGATAGCGTATCGCGCGATTGTGATAAACACGACGACAACCATGACCGTCGTGTGAAGAAGGATGCGCGTGCCGGTCTCACTTCTGTCATGTTTCATCCACCCACAGAAAAGGCCGCTGCAACTCCAACTGGTTTGCAACGGCCCTGTTTTCAACGCGAATGGTCAGGCCTGCTCAACCACCTCTTCAAACACCACCTGCACGGAGGAGACCGTGTCATCGGCGGTCGCGGGGATGATGTTGACTTGGCCGATGCGCAGCATTTTCTTGATGTCTTCCACCGCCGCTTCCAAGGCCGGAATGGACGCGGCTTTCAGAGTGATGTCGGCCGTGCGGAGGGGCGCGGCCATGCTCTTGTTGGCGTCGGCCTTTGCCTTGCGCAGGAGGTCCACCACTTCCACGGCGGTTGTCCAAATGCCCGCGGTTTTCGGTTCGGGGATGGAGGCCAGCTCGGCGGAGGTCGGCCAGGGGCTGACATGGACGGAGGCGCGCATGTCTGTGTCGTCCGGATAGGCCCACTGCCACACTTCTTCGGTGATGTAGGGCACGAAGGGCGCAAGCAGACGGACGAGGCACCGGTGCAGCAGGCGCAGCGTGGCGCAGGCGGAGAGGCGCTCGGGGCTGAGGGTTTCCTCGTAGGTGCGCTGTTTGGCGATTTCGAGATAGTTGTCGCAGAAGACGTGCCAGAAGAACTCCTCGATCATACTCAATGCCTGGGCGTAGTCGAACTCTTCAAAGGCCTGGGTGGCGCGGTCGAGCAGGGGCCGCAGTTCAGCCACCACGGCGCGGTCGAGCTCGGCGGTGACCTTTTCCGTACCCAGTTCCTCCTCGGGGATGTCGGCAAAGCGGCCAATGGCGAACTTGCTGGCGTTGAACAGTTTGGTGCAGAGCTTTCTGCCAACCTTGAAAACCTGCTCGTCGTAGGCAGTGTCCACGCCCAGACGGGCACGGGCGGCCCAGTAGCGGACGCTGTCGGCGCCGTACTGGTCGATGAGCGGTTCGGGGGTGATGACATTGCCCTGGCTCTTGGACATCTTTTTGCGGTCCGGGTCGAGAATCCATCCGCTGATGACCACGTTTTTCCAGGGAATCTCGTTCTCGTGCAGATAGGCCTTCACAATGGTGTAGAAGGCCCAAGTGCGGATGATTTCGTGGCTCTGGGGGCGGATGTCCATGGGGAACAGTTTCTGGTGGCGCGCCTTGTCCTCAATCCAGCGGCTGGCGATCTGCGGCGTAAGGGAACTGGTCGCCCAGGTGTCGAGCACGTCGGGGTCGCCGGTGAAACCGCCGGGCTGGTCGCGCTGGTCCTCGGTGTATCCCGGGGGGACATCGTCGAGCGGGTCTATGGGCAGCGTCTCCGCGGCGGGAACGATAATCTGGTCGTAACGCGCCAGACCGTTCTCGTCGACCTTGTACCACACGGGAATGGGCACGCCGAAGAAGCGCTGGCGGCTCAGGCACCAGTCGGAATTGAGCCCCTCCACCCAGTGCTCATAGCGCTTGCTCATGAAATCGGGGTGCCACTGGATCTTGCGGCCCTGGGCCAGCAACGCTTCCTTCTTGTCGATGATCTTGACGTACCACTGGCGCGCGGGAATGAGTTCGAGCGGGCGGTCGCCCTTCTCGAAGAACTTGACGGCGTGGACGATGTCTTTCTTGGGGCTGTCGATAACGCCTTCGGCGGCCTCGGCGATTTCCACGATGGCGGCCTGGGCCTTCTTCGTGGTCAGGCCCTGCAGATGCGAGTAGACCTCGTTGGCGGAATCGGGGTCGAGGCTGACCCAGCCTGTGTCGCCGTCCTTGGGGCCGAAGGTGATGGGCAGCAGGCGACCGTCGCCGCCAAGAATTTGGCGCATGGGCAGGCGGTAGTCGCGCCACCACTCCACGTCGGTCTGGTCGCCAAAGGTGCAGACCATGACCACGCCGGTGCCCTTTTCGGGGTCGGCCTTTTCATCGGTGATAATGGGTACGGGCGTCTTGAACAGCGGCGTCACTGCGTTGCGGCCGACGTAGGCCTGATAGCGGGCGTCGTCCGGGTGAACGACCACGGCAACGCAGGCGGCGAGCAGTTCGGGACGGGTGGTGGCGATGACGATATACTCGTCGGTGCCCTCGATGCCGAAGCGGAGGTGGTGATAGGCGCTGGGCAGTTCCTTGTCCGTCACCTCGGCCTGCGCGATGGCCGTCTGAAAATCAATATCCCACATGACGGGACGATTGTCCTGGTAGGCCTCATCCTTGGCGAGCAAATCGAGGAAACTGGCCTGGGAGGTGCGGCGGCAGTGGGTGTCGATCGTCGCGTATTCCTGCTCCCAGTCGTAGCTCAGCCCGAGGCGGGTCCACAGGTGGCGGAACGCGGCCTCGTCCTCCTTGGTGACCACGTCACACAGCTCGATGAAGTTCTTCCGGCCGATGACCTCGGGCGCGCCCTTGAGACCGCGCGCGCGCTGGAAATCGGGCTTGTAGTGCAGATGCGCGTCGCATTTGACGTTGTACATATTCTGCACGCGGCGCTCGGTGGGCAGGCCGTTGTCGTCCCAACCGATGGGAAAGAAGATGTTCTTGCCGCGCATGCGCTGGTAGCGGACGATGAAATCCTGGTGGGAATAGCTGAACAGATGGCCAACATGGAGCGACCCGCTCACCGTGGGCGGCGGCGTGTCCACCACGAAGGTCTCATCGCGGCCCCGCGACGGGTCCCATGCGTAAATGCGGCTGTCGGCCCATCCGCCCTGCCATCGTGATTCAATATTGCCCGGCTCAAAATTCTTGGGAAATTCCATCATACGTCTCCCGCTGCATCATGTTCTGGTAGAAAAGGGAACGCCCGGTCCAAACGGCCCCGGGCGTGGGAAAGTATAGCAGAAAGCGTACAGATTGGGAAAAACGGTGAAACCAAGGGCTGTTGGCACCAGAGTGGGTCAGACATTCCTGTCTGCCTGCTCTGCGCTGTGTCAAGGCATTAGGCGCACGTAAGCTTGTGGTACGCACCTCACTTTCGCCATAGCCGGAAGACGGTGCGTTCCGTGTCGCTTTGCGCCACTTCACAGCACCCTACTGACTCTTCCCCTGTTTCTGTTTTTCACGCGTGCGCTGGTCCAAGTCGGATTCGAATTTCTCGGCGTCGGAGATGGTTCGGCCGGTGACGACGATCAGGTGGAATCCGTGCTGGGTGCTGATGATGTCGCTCAGCTTGCCCACGTCGGCGGTCCAACAATAGGCGTCGAAGGCCGGGTCGTAGGTGCCCCGGGCGGCCCAGCCGAGGTCGCCGCCGCGGCGGGCGCTCATGGTGTCTTCGGAGTACTCACGGGCCAGGGCGTCGAACTTCTCCCCCTTCAGGATGCGTTCCCTAAGCGAGGTCAGCGACTCGAGCGCACGGTTTCTGTCGGCCGGGTCGGCGGCGTTGTAGCGGATAAGGATGTGCTTGGCGCGCACGCTGGACGTGTTGGCCTTAGGTTTCTGGCTGAACCACAGCGCGCCTATCATGAGGGCCAGAACGACGGCCACGCCCGCCCAGAGCAGACGTGTCCGATCTTTCGGTTCGTCCTGCGGGACGCGTTCGGAAATCTTGTCTTCAACAGCCACAGGTGTCTCCTCTGAACAGGCCTACAGGCCCTCGAACATGCCACCGTACAGTCTGGAGTAGAATGTTACCACAATGACTCCGACGAGCGCGGCGAGTATGAGCAAAATGGTCACTCCCATGACCGTCATGGCCACGCGGGTGGCGGCACGGGCCTCGTCAAAGTGCCATTCGGCAACCTTGTGCAGGGAACCTTCCAGGTTTCCACTCTGCTCGCCGACCATGAGCATCTGGCGGCCGACATCGCTCAGGCAACGGCTTCGGTCGAACGCCTCGACCAATGTTCCGCCGTTCATCACCACGGGCAGGCCCTTGAGAAGATCCCGTTCCATGATGGGGTTCATGGTCAGGGCGGCGGAGCGCCGCATGCACTCGCCCATGTTGAGCCCCGCGCCGATGAGCAGCGACATGCCCCTGAAAAAGCGCGCCAGCGCGTATTTGCGGCTGATGGGCCGGATGGGCCACACGTAGTTCTTGATGAAACCGAGCACGTTCTGGAAGACGCCTATGCGCGCCAGCGCCACCATGACCCAGAACAGCACAAAGAGCGTGAACAGGGAGGCGGCCTGGAACAGCAGGTATTGCTGAAAGTAGCCGCCCAGCGAAAAGCCGCGGCCGTGCATGCGGCTGACCAGTCCCAGGGAGAAAGAGCCGAGAAACCACGCCGCGCCAAGCTGGAAGGCGGGATAGACCATGGAGGCGATCACGGACCGCTTCATGACCTGCTGGTCCTCATAGTAGCTTGCGAGGTCCTTCAGCATGACATCGAGCCGTCCGCCAATCTCGCCTGCACCCACCACCTCGACAAAGAATTCGGGCAACATGTCGCATTCGGCACGGGCCGCCTCGGCAAGGGTGGAGCCGCCCTTGATGGCGGTGAACATGCGGCGCAGCATGGCGCTTATTCTGCGCGAGGACGCGCTGCGGCCGAGCAGTTCCAGCGATTGCAGAATGGGGATGCCCGCATCGTAGGAGGTGGCGAGCTGCCTGCACATGGGCGCCATTTCGCCCGCGCTCAATCTTGTCGAAAAGAGTCCCATGTCGGCCTCCCTTGCGCGCTGGCCGTCCGCGGATGCGGCGGGCCTGCTACGCCTCCCGAGATTCCAGCCAGCGGGTGGCGTCTATAGCCGCCATGCACCCGCTTCCGGCCGCCGTGATGGCCTGCCGATAGGTCTTGTCTTTCACGTCGCCGCAGGCAAACACCCCGGGAATTTTGGTGTAGGTGCTGTCGGGCTTGGCGATGATGTAGCCTGTTTCATCCAAATCGAGCACACCGACAAAGATGTCCGTGTTGGGCTTGTGTCCGATGGCGGCAAAGTATCCGGAGCAGGCCAGATCGCGCGGCGCGCCGCCGGAGACTTCGCTGAGAATCACACCCGTGACCCCCTCGGTGTCGTTGCCCACGATTTCCTGCACCACCGAGTTCCACTCCACCGTGATCTTGGGATGGGTGACCACCCGCTCGGCCATGATGGGGCTGGCGCGGAACTTGTCGCGCCGGTGAACCACATGCACGCGGCTGGCGAATTTGGCCAGAAAGAGGGCCTCTTCCATAGCGGTGTCACCGCCGCCCACCACCACCACGGTATGGTTGCGAAAACGGGGCAGCGCGCCGTCGCAGGTGGCGCAGGCCGACACGCCGCGGTTCAGGAAAACCTGCTCCGTCGGGATGCCCAGGTATTTCGCGCTGGCGCCGGTGGCAATAATCACCGATTCCGCCTCAATGACTTCCTCGCCGGAAAACACTTTGAGCGGGCTTCCGGAAAAATCCACCGCCGTCGCCGTCTTGTATTCGAAGCGGGTGCCGAACTTTTCGGCTTGACGCTTGAACTCGTCCATCATGGCCGGGCCCGATATTCCGTCGGGATAACCGGGGAAATTCTCCACCTCGGTGGTCGTCATCAACTGGCCGCCGGGCAGCATGTTCTGGCTCAGTTCGCCTTCAAGACACAACGGATTCAGATTTGCCCGGCTGCAATACAGCGCCGCCGTGTAACCGGCGGGACCGGAACCGATAATCAACACCTTCTCCATCATCCGTCTCCTGTGCCGCCGCGGACTGACACCTTGCCGCGGCGCAACTGCATTACTTTTCCGGAGCCGCAGGCGCCGCCGGCGCGGGAGCCGGGGCCGGAGCGGCGGTGGTTGCGGCCGGGACCGCGCCTTCTTTCTTGGCGTCTTCGGGCTTCTTTTCGTCCTTGGGCGCATATTTGCCCTGGCCGAGAATGCGCGCAATCACGTCCTCGTTGCGCCGCACGGCCACTTTGTCGAGCATGCGCTCGCGAAGGTCCTGCGAGAAGTCGGTCAGCGCCTCGTAGACGGACCGCTGTTCTTTCTCCTCGCGGAGTTTCTTGCGCTCTTCGGGCCATTTGGCCTTTTCTTCATCGGTCGGCCCGGTCCGCTCGACGAGCTGCACGAACCAGTTGTCCCCAAGCATGCCTTTCAGCGGTCCGGCCAGGGTGCCCGGCTCCGCCTTGCCCAAGCGGTCAAATATTTCGCTTGAGGAAAGGTAAATCTGCTGCTGATAGAGCATGTCCTTGCGGGTGAAGGGCTTCTCCGTCTGCTTGACTTCCACCTTCAACTGCGGGAACTTGGCCGGAATCTCGTCAATGTTCTTGGCCTCGGCCTTAATCTTGTCGGTGAGAGTAACCACCTGCTTCTTGTAATCTTCGGTCTGCTTGACCTTGCTGACGACATCGTTGGAAACCCGCATCTTCACTTCATCGAGCGGCGGAATGTCACCGGGGACCGACTCGACCACCTTACCAACATAGACGTTGGCGCGGCCCTTGACCGGTGCGAACACCTGATCGTCCTTCTGGGAGGAGATGCCCGAACGGAAAACGGCCACGTCTTCGCGGGGCACGTTTTCGACTTCTGTGCTCGTGGTTGAGAACTTGGAAGCGCGCAGCACGGTCAGACCGTTTTCCTGCGCCGCGGTGGCAAGGTCGCTCTTCTTCGCTTTGGCCGAAACGAGTTCTGCCTTGGCCTGGCGCGCCGCCCGCTCTTCCTCGGTGAGTGTGGCATTCACCACGATTTGTCTGCCGTGGACTTCGCGGACCTGCGTGTCCGCGTTGGTGCGCTCTTCCTCGACCTTGTAGATGGTGTAGCCGGCCGGTCCGTAGACGGGATCGCTCACCTGGCCCACCGCCAGCGCGTAAAGGGGCGCCAGATGGGACGCGGGATTCTCCTCGACCGGCTTCCAGCCCAGGTCATCACCGCCGGGGGCGCTCAGGTCGGAGTACTTCTTCACCACTTCGGCAAAATCAGCACCGCTGCGGGCTTCCTTGACGGCGTCGAGCGCCTTCTGCGGCACTTCCGGCACAAGCGAGACGGCCACGAAATCCGCCGTATTCGTGGGCGGACGGCGGTACTGTTCCTTGTTCTCGTCATACTGCTTCTGAATCTGCTCGTCGGTCGGATTGACCGCCAAGTCGATGCGGGCGTACTTCATGACCATCTTGGTGCCGTCGGCCTCGAGTTCCTTGTCGAGCTCGCGGTCCGAAACCCGATTGCCGATGGCCAGCATGGCATTGAGGTAGATCTGCCGGGAAATGCTCTCGCGCAACCGCGCATAGAGCGAGTCCCAGTCCTTCATGTTGCGAATCCACTCGTTGTATGCGGCGGGGTTGAAGTTCCCCTTCTCGTCCTTGAACTCTTTCCATTCGCGGATCTGCTTCTCCAGGACCTTGCTGTCCACGGACATGTCGCGGCTGTTTTCCTGCAGGGTGATGAGCGAAGAGTCCACCAACTGCTTGAGAACGCCCTCTGTCACACCGGACTTGACCAGGTCCTGATAGGTGGGCCGCTGCTCCTGGCCGCGGGTCACCGACTGGGCCGTTCGGTCCAGCGCCTGTCGGTACTGTGCCTCGGTGATGGGCACACCGCCCACGGTGGCGACATTATCCTGCGACACGCCCGTGTCTTTTCGGGCAGAAGGCATGCCGAAGAAGAAAATAAAGGGCACGCAGATGAATACCAGCATGAAACCAAGGATCATACGCCGGTGTTTGCGCATCAATTCCTGCATAGCGCAGCAAGCTCCTGATGGACGGTTATGCACTCCGTGAAGGGAAATACTCGTCTTGGCGCACCGGAGACATCCCCAAGATGCGCCCTCCGGAAGGGACAACCCGACCGGGAGGCGACACTCTATCACACCCCCGCCGGATGTCGCAAACCCATGGGCCGCAAGGTTTGCGCGACGGGGCCTATTTCAGGCCCAGAACGTCCTGCATGTCATAAAGTCCGGGCTTCGCCTTTACGGCAAATCGGGCGGCCACGAGGGAGCCCCGGGCAAAATTATCCCGGTTGTGCGCCCGGTGCACCAGTTCGACCCGCTCCCCCGGCCCGATAAAGGAAACGGTGTGGTCGCCGACGACATCGCCGCCGCGCACGGCGTGCATGCCAATCTGGCGCTGCGGCCTTGCGCCCACAATGCCTTCACGGCCGTGGGCGGTGTCCTTGGCGTAATCCCAGCCCAAAGCCCCGGCAGCCCGCTCGGCCAGACGGACGGCCGTTCCGCTGGGGCTGTCCTTCTTCTGGTTGTGGTGCACCTCGACGATTTCAACGTTATATTCAGGGCCGAGGATGGACGCCACCTCACTGGTCAATTTGAACAGCAGATTGACGCCGATGCTCATGTTGGGCGCGTGGACCACCGCCACTTTTTCGGCAAAGCCGCGCAGTTCGGCCACCTGGGTCTCATTCAGGCCGGTGGTGCCAATCACTACGGGCACCCCCGCCGCAGCCGCCGCACGGGCATTCTCGACACAGGCTGTCGGCGCGGTGAAATCAATAATCACGTCCGCATTGGCGAGTTCGGAGGCGACGCCGCCGCCCACGGTAATCCGAACGGGTTTGCCGCATTCCAAGCCCGCCACGATTTCAGCGCCGGCATTCTCTGCCAGGTCAAAGCCGCCGCCAATCTCGATATCCTCGGCCGCCGCGGCCATTTCCAGTATGCGACGGCCCATCCGGCCGCAGGCGCCTGCCATGCAAATTCGCATCGAGTGTTCTCCAGGGTAAACAGGGGTTTTGTTGGTTTTAGGCCGGGAGGGCCGGGAGACAAGTATAGCCGAATGGGGCGGGTAGGGTCACTTGCGGGAAGAAAAGTTCTGTGGCGCATGACCTTCGGCACCGCGAAGGAGGCGCAAAGGGATTGCACTGACCTGCCTGTTCCGGAGTGCGACCCGGGAACGGGCGGCAACGTTCATTTCTGTTTTTTATACCATTTGCTAGTTGGGCTCACCCCGAGAAATGCAAAAACGCATCCCATATAAAACCCGAAAGGGAGCCACTGGCCACACCATAGACGCCGCTGCCATAAACCAAGCCCATGCCCAGTCCGACGGGGATTCTAGTCAAGTATGTGCGGCTTTCCCTGGCAGGGAACTCTGGCAGAAGAATGGTGTATCATTGGCGAACTACTCGACATGCCTGCCAGGTCCCTGCAATACTCTACCCATCCAGACAAAGCGAGGAGTCCCCATGAACCGACGGCAATTCTTGGAAAATGTGACTTATGGAACTCTTGGCGTGGCCGGATTGGGCCTTGCCGCTTGCCAAAGTTCCGCCGCCGAGAATCCCGGAGGGGGGCAGCGTCCAAACATCCTGTTTGCCATTGCGGACGATTGGGGTTGGCCCTATGCGTCCATCATGGGTGCCAAAGGCGTGAACACCCCCCACTTCGACCGTGTGGCGCGGGAAGGCCTTCTCTTCACGCACGCATTCTGCGCCGCGCCGCAGTGTTCGCCCAACCGCGCCGCCATACTCACGGGCCGCCACATCGGACAATTGGAGGAGGCGGGGGCCCATAGCAGCCTTTTCCCAAGCAAGTTCAAGGTCTATCCAAGCCTGTTGGAGGAGGTTGGGTACCATGTGGGCTTCACCGGCAAGGGATGGGGACCGGGAGACTGGAAACGCGGCGGCTGGACCCAAAACCCCGCCGGTCCTGAGTACAGCACACAGAAACTGGCTGAGGTGCCCGCGAATGGAATTGTCCCCATGGATTATGCGGGCAACTTTGAGGCCTTTCTCGCCAAGCGCCCTGATGGCGCCCCATTCTGCTTCTGGTACGGTGGCCACGAACCGCACCGCAAATACGAGAAAGGGTCGGGACTCAAGTCGGGAAAGAAGCTGGAGGATGCCTCCGTGCCCGGATTCCTGCCCGATGACGCAGTGGTTCGGGGCGACCTGCTCGACTGTTTCCTCGAAATAGAATGGTTTGACGCACAGCTTGGCGGCATGCTGAAGAAGCTGGAGGCGCTGGGCGAACTGGAAAACACCATCGTCATTGTGACGGGTGACAATGGCATATCGTTCCCCCGCGCCAAGGCGAACCTCTACGAACATGGCGTGCGGGTGCCCCTGGCGATTCGCTGGGGCGAACGGGTCAAGCCCGACCGCACCACGGACGACCTTGTCAGCTTCGTGGATTTTGCGCCGACCTTTCTTGAAGCGGCGGGCGTGGCCCCGCCGGCCGACATGTCTGGCAAGAGCCTGCTGGGCCTGCTTACGGAAGGCGCGGCAGGGCCGAATGAGTTTGTCGTCTTTGGCCGGGAGCGTCATGCGCATGCGCGCCGCGACAATCTCGGCTATCCCGGACGCGCCATCCGGACCCGTGACCGCCTCTATATCCACAACTACAAGCCGGACCGCTGGCCCGCAGGCGACCCGGACGAGTATTGCGACATAGATGACGGCCCCACCAAGAGCTTTCTGCTCGAAAACCGGGACAAGTATCCGGCGTTGTTTGAACTTGCGGTGGGAAAACGGCCGGAAGCCGAACTCTATGATGTCAGCCAGTCGCCGGACTGTATCAAGAATCTGGCCGACACCCCGGAACACTGCGAAATGCGCGACAAGCTGGGCGCCCAACTGAGTGCGGTCCTGACCGAACAAAAAGACCCGCGGGCGCTCGGAACGGGCGACCTCTTCGAGAGCTATCCCCGCTTCGGCGCCATGCGGCCCAAGTTGGGCGGTTTTTCAAAACAGGGTGCCTACAATCCCGCTTACCAGTAATAGAGGTTGCCATGACCGGAAGAAGTGCGCAAATGATGATTCTGGCGTCCCTGCTCTTGCTGCTGAACGGCGTTTGCCCGGCAGGCGAGGCAGGCGGGACGCCTGCGGTACGTGGCGCCTCTTCGGGCATGGTGAATTACTTTACGGACAACGGCTTCGGCAATCCGGTCTCCACGCTGCAGCATCCCTGCGCCGAACGGTACAAGGACGTGACCTATATCGCCTATCAGGGCCCCCATGAGGACCCCTTTGTGTGCGCCTATGACCACGCAGCCAAGACCTGGTCGGGACCGGTGAAGGCGGGCGAGAACACGATGGGCAAGACGCCGGACGCGGTGGACCCCAAGGATGTGGACAATCACGGGCGGCCCGCGATAATAGTGGACGGCAAGGGGTATATTCACCTGATCTTCGGCGGCCATGGCGGAAGCTACTCGCTTGGCATAAACAATCTCGGCACACCGGGCAACGGCAGGCAGACGCATGTTGTGTCGAAGAATCCGGGGGACATTTCGTCCTGGGAGGTGCTGGACAATGTTGACCCCTTCGGCACCTACAGCCAGTTTGTAAAGATGGACGACGGCGACATCTATCTCTTCTACCGCCACGGTTCCCACCGCAGCGACTGGGTGTATCAGAAGTCCACCGACAACTGCCGGACCTTTGCGCCGCCGGCGTCCCTGCTGAAGCACAAGGCCCAGGAAAGTGACCGGAACATACACGATGCCTGGTATGCGTGGTTTGACAAGGGGAAGGGTGACACGATCACCGCGTCCTACGTGTACCACCCGTGCCGGGTCATGGGGCATACCAAAGAACGGTACAACGGCTACTACATGAAGATGAACTGTGCGGATGACTCTTGGCACAACGCCGATGGAAAGGCGCTGTCACTGCCCGTCACGAAGGAATATGCGGACGAGAACACGCTGGTGTTCAACAGCGGAACCGAGCGGTCCAACCACGGCACCTGCCACGTCGATAACGACGGCAACCCGCACATTCTCTTCCGGATGGGAAAGGGCCAGGTACGGTACTCCCGGTGGCTGGGCAGTGCATGGCAGGCTCCGGTTGTTGTCACCGCCGAATCACGGAATCAGGACGGTGACATGATCGTCGAGTCTCCCCTATCGGTCAAAACGCTGCTGTCCGGCGGAGGCGAGCTCCGCTGGTGGAACACCTCGGACGGCGGCCTGACCTGGGCCAAAGGCGCGTGCCTTATCTCCTCGACAGAAGCCGGATACGTTCCGGGCGCGCTGGTGCGCAACGGAGGCCCCGGCGGATGGATGGTCGTCAGCGAACACAAAGCCGTGCAGAACCATTTGTTCAGAAATCTGTACCTGCTGGGCGACGGCGGTCCCGTGGAAAGGGCCGAGGCAGGGGCCGGCAACCTGGGAGACCGGCTGAAGAATCTGGAGGCGAACCCGCCTGCCCCCAAAACTGACAAAGCCGAAAAAAAGAAACACAAGAAGTCCGCTGACAGCGGGGACGGTGATGAGTAAGGGTGAGCCTGCCCATGGGATACCAAGTATGTTGCGAACCATGAAGTACATGTCGGCGCCGGTTATCTGCCTGATGTTTTCGTTCGGGACATTCTCCATTGCGAGTGCAGCAGCCCCCCTCGAGGCGAAACCCACGAAGGCCAGACCCATCGTCGGCGCGATCCGCTGGGATGCGTGGACGGAATGGGGCTATTTCCAACAGTTTCTGCAACCCCCGGAATGGAGAGACCGTCTCCCCTTCTTTTCCAAGACACTCCCAGACGGCAAGGTCGAGGTCCGCTGCGACAATCAGGAGGTCATGGACCAGGAAATCGCTTATGCCAATGAGGCCGGACTGGATTACTGGGCGTTTGACTGGTACCACCCCGGTTCCGCGCCGGGCAAGAAATTCATGACCCGCTGCCTGGACTTGTACCTGTCCAGCAGGCACCGCATGGACATCCACTATTGCCTTGTTCTTCTCGCGGGAGGCAGTGCCGCCAACGGTGACTGTCATCTGGGGAGCAAGGAGGAATGGCCCGCAACAACGGACTACCTGGTCGCACGATTCTCCGACGCCGACTACCAAAAGGTTCTGGGCAATCGCCCCCTGGTGTATTTCTTTGAAACGGAAGGCTGGCTGCCCCTGTGGGGTTCCGCAGAGGCCGTCCGCGCGGCATGGCAGGTCCTGGCAGACAAGTGTGCGGCCAAGGGGTTGGGCAAGCCCTACATCGCGGGCATGGTCTTTGACCCGGGGACCGGCGAAAGGCTTCTGGACGAACAGGGCCTGGACGCCATCAGCGCATACGCCAACCCCGGTGGAAACAACAGCACTGAAAAGCCTTACGCCGCACTCGCAGCGCAGAACAACTGGTTTTGGAACGCCTGCGCGGCCACGGGCAGGCACTTCATTCCAACGGTCAATGCGGGCTGGGACTTCCGCCCCGAAATGAACCACGGGTTTCCCTACCGCAATGCGGATGCCGACTGGTTCACCCCGCCAACCCCTGCAGAACTCGCCACCCACCTTGAAAACGCCCTGGACTGGGTTGGAAAACACGCTGACATCTGCAACGCCAACGCGGTCCTCGTCTACGCGTGGAACGAGTTGAACGAGGGTGGGTGGCTGGTGCCCACGATCAAGGAGGGTCCCGCCCGCGTCAAGGCGCTCGGTGGCGTGCTTCGTGGCGACGGGAACAACTGACCGAAAAGTCTCTTCCCCTGCCGTCCCGCCTCCTGCTAAAATGCGCCCATGACACGCAAAGAAATTGTATACCGCGCCATTGAACGGCGTGACCCGCCGCGCCTGGCCATCCACTATTGCAACCGCGATTTTGAGGATTCGGACACCGCTGCCGTGGGCTACGGTCCGGCGCGGGACTTTGTGTCACGCGAGGCCGGAGAGACGGAATGGGGCTTTATCTGGGAGGCGCTTGACGGGACCATGGGCCAGCCCAAGACCCATCCGCTTGCCGATGATTCCGCCTTCGCCGCCTATCGTCCGCCTGACCCGCATGCGCCGGGACGCTTTGATCTTCTTCCGGAGCAGCTAGGCGCCGTCTCGGACCGTTTCATCAAGTTCGGTCTGGGCATCACGGGATTCAACCAGGCGACCTTTCTGCGCGGTTATGAGGCATTCATGCTGGACCTGCGCACGGACCCGGCACAGGCCGAGCGGGTGGCTGATCTGGTCTTTGACTTTGAGAACGGCATCATTGAACAGGCCGTCCAGTATCCCATCGACGCCGTTGCATTCGGCGATGACTGGGGCACGCAGCAGGGGCTCATGATCTCCCTGGAACAGTGGCGAGAACTGTTCCGACCCCGCTATGCGGCGCAGTTTGAGCGGGTGCGCCGCGCGGGCAAGAAGGTGTGGTTCCATTCCTGCGGCAATGTGCATGCCATTGTCGGCGATCTGATCGGCATCGGCGTGGACGTGATTGAACTGCTCCAGCCCGATGTCATGGGGATCGAGCGGTTGGCGGCGGATTTTGGAGGGAAGGTGTGTTTCTGTTCCTCCATCGATCATCAGCGCCGGGCCATTTCGGGAACGCGTGAGGAGATTTTCGACTATGCCCGACGCCTGCGCGACACACTGGGGGCGTTCAATGGCGGGTTCATCGCCTATATCGAGGATTACGGGTGTCTTGGGATGGATGAAGAACATTATCAGTGGATTCGCGAGGCCTTTCACGGGCTGAATGACGAATGATGAAGAAGACAGCCGGCAGGATGCCGGCGCTCCCAGTGGGCGCAGAATGAGCATTGGAGAAGGAATCAGCTTGTATCGCGAGCGCTTCGCCTCCGGGGCCAAGAACGGCAGCCCCGGTACAGAATGCCAAAAAACATGGAAAACCACAGTTCCCGGCCGCCTGCAACTGTGGGGCAGACATTCCTGTCTGCCCTCTCGAATCCGGGGGCCAGGCAACAGCGACCTGCTCCGCCTAATGCCCGGCTGGCGCGTCTTTTCCCGTCAGTGCGAGCGTTAGTTCGGCCATTCTTACGCGGTGCCGGGTGTAGTTTTCCGCATCGGTCCAGGTGTGCCAGATGCGCCGGTCGCCTGCGCGCAGGAAATCGCGGCTCTCTATAAAGGCACCGTCGGAGAGTTCCATCGCGTCCGTGTGCGCCATGCGCAGTTCCTGCAGGGCCTCCTCGCGCAGAATCGACCCGGTCCCCGGCGCGTTCGCCGCGGTCTTCAGCATGCGGGCTGCGGCCACATCCTCCAATCCGTCGCGCACTGCCTCCCAGCGCACACTAGGCACGGGAACCGGACCGGGATAGACCAGGGCATATTCGTCGTTGATGCCCTTGCCGGGAAACCAAATGTCCACCTCCGTGGTGCTGTGCGTCCAATAGCCGATGCCCGAAAGGCCGAAGAAATCGCCGCGCCACGGATTGGCGCGGTTGTAGCAGAGCGGTGAGAGCGACTTCACCTGGGCGACGCATTCATAGGACCACAAGGACTTGCCGGATTTGAGAATGCCCGCCATGCGCGGGTCGCCGCAAAGCGCGCCCGAGGTCAGCCGCATGTTGGGACACCAGACGTCGATGAACGGCGCCAGCCGTTCGTAGTCCGCCTTGGACAGCCCCGGCACGGGGTCGGTGTAGACGCGAAACCTGGGGTCGGCCTCGCGGAACAGCTTTGCCGCGTCTATCAATAATTGGACATTGTTGCCGCCGTAGCCGAGGCCCGGTTCATCCACCGGATAGAACGCATAGTCCCCGTAATCACGGCCATGCGCCCGGAGGTAATCACGCCAAATCCGCAGAAAGAGAAGCTGCAACTCCCGTTTGTTTGGCGGTTCAGCACCGGCCGCGAACGTGATGGGCGGTTCTGTCAACTGGAACAGAATGGTACCGCGCCGCTCGTAACGCTTCAAGTCTGTGTCGAGCGCGGTCCAGTCGATGGACAAACGTCCGTCGGCGCTCACTGTTCCCTTGGGGATGGAACCGGTGCGCGGAAAGATGTTCACACCGTGCCGCTGCATGTCGTCCAGGACTTCGGTGTTGCGGTCCGGGAACCACCTGTTCGGCACGTAGTCCCAAGTGCACACGGACATCGGCAACGGCTTGGGCATGCGCAGGGGAACCACTTCCAGTTCCACCGCGAGTTCAACCGGTGGGGCTTCGCGGTAGAGCGGTTCAATGACGATCTTGCTGGTGTATTTCCCCGCTTCGGCGTCGCGGGCCTCCACCCGCAGCCAGAACTTGCCGGCGGACTTTGGAAAGGACGTGACGACGCAGGCGCTGCCCAGATCCATCAACGCATCGGCAGCGCGCTCGCCGTTTACCGTGCCGGTCTGCAGGAGTTCGTGAAGGCTAACCGTGCCCGCAAAGCCCTTGCCGTCGGCCGTCTTGAACGGAGACAGCCCAAGATGGATTCGGCAGGGCTGGTCGAGCGATGAGGCGACGATGAACCCGCCGTATTCGGCCTCATCCTGATAGACGGCGGCCAGACGCACGGCACCACCTTCGCGGCCGCAGGGCACCAGCCGCTTCTCGTCGAACAGGCCGTAGGCCGGTGTTGCCCAGGCATACAATGCCGGGGCCGATGTGTCCGCTCCCCAAGTCCTCGGAGGCACGGTCCAATTGTCATCGGCGATGACATTGCCGCCGGGGTCACGAACGGTGCACTGCCACGCCTCCCCCGCGATCAGTTCGCCGCCCGGCAGGGGCAGTTCTATGGCGGAACTGGCGGTCACGCGCCCCTGGACTCTGGAAACGTGGCCGGCTTCGGTGCTGCGCACATTCACGGTCAGCAGGGCACCGCGCGGATTGTCCACCCGCACCGTCGCCTCCGTGCCCGGTGCGTTTGCCTCGGGCCAGGCCAGTTTGACGCTTTCCGGCGCAGGGGTGTCACCGTAAACGGACTTGGGGATGCCCATGCGGAACCGGTGGGCCAGCAGGGACGCATCCACCGTCACTGCCTCCCAGGGCTTGCCCTCGGTGCCGCCCAGCATCAGGACCGAACCGTTCAGACACCCGCTCAGACGCAGGTCGTCCACGAGGTTGCCCGCCTGATCAAAGAGGCAGGCGTGTTCCCCGTAGGTGGTGACCAACACCTCCGGTTTTCCATCGCCGTTGGCATCGAACACGGCGGGTCGGCCCCGGTTCTTGGAGCGAAAGATATGCGTCCACACCCGCTGCCCTTTTTCATCAAAGGCGAATAGTTTTCCCCAAAGACCGGTACACAGGATGAGGGGCCGTTCACAAGGCCGGGGCAGCAGGACTATGGTGTTGCCCACCTCGTCCCCAATGTTTGCCGTCCAAATGGGGGCACCGTCCATGCCCAGCGCATACAGGTCCCCCGCCTCGGTCCCGCAGAAGATCATGCGCTGTCCGCCCACATCGAGCACTTCGGCGCGCGCACTGACGGTCGCCTTCAGGTCGCGCGACCAGAGTATTTTGCCCGCAATGTCCAGCCGGTGAAGCTGCGGGCCCGCCGACACGAGCAGTGACGGGGTTCCTGCGTCATCGAATACAGACACCAGCGCATCGCAGGCACCGGTTCCCAGTGGTGTTTGCCACAGGGGCTGACCCTTGAGGTCAAGGCAGGTTGCCATTCCCGATTGGTCACTCAGCACAAAGGACGGGGGCTGCCCGTCCGGCAAGGGCAACACTGCGGGCGTGGCGCAGTTGAAGGAGGTCTCGCCGGGCAGTTGAAACTCCCATCGGGGCTGATAGGCTCCGTCCAGCGCCACCACATGGCCCTTGGTGTCGCACACAATGATGCCTCCCCCCTGCTCCACCGGAACCGCCGCCGGACTGGACGACCATAGGCCCTTGGGCAATTGTGCCACGCGCCCGTCGGCCTCCTTGCCCAGGTCGGCGCCATCCAAGCCCCACGCCATGACCTCGCCGTTGCGGTTGACGGCGATCAAAGCCGCCTGCCCGTTCAGATTGCCCAAGACGGGGCTGCATTCTACGGGGTACTGGCCGGTGGTTCTGGTCCAGACGAGGTCCGCGGCCTTGGTTCCTGGCATCAATAGCAACTGGACGGTCAGAAAGAAACAGAAAACAGCGCGGTATCGCATGTGTAGATCCTCCTGTGGCATCACCATGACCGGCTCTATCGTACCTATTCGCCGTCCTTTATGCCACTGCCGGGCGAGGCCGGGAATAAGGACAATGGGAAAGAGGACGAAATGACCGGGAAGACAGGCAGGAATTTCTGCCCCAAATGGGCAGCCTCAGCCGGACATGAAAGCACCCCCGGACCATTGCCGATCCGGGGCTGCACAGTGGACGTATGGATTGCAGAACTCAGAGGCTGTTGCCGAAGTCCGCGCGGAACTTGGCCATCAACTTTTCGGGCCACGGCGAGGTGGGCTCCATTTTGCCCATGAAGAAGCGGAGCACCTTGGGCTCGTAGTAGAACTTCAGGCCGCCGATGAGTTCGCGGTTCTGGTACAGCCAGTCGAGGCGGTCCAGCACATACTTGACCTGCGACAGCGTGAACACGCGGCGCGGCATGGCCAGGCGCATCAGTTCCAGATCGGCCAGCACGTCGTTGCCGTCGGCATCGCGCACGCTGGACACCGTGCCGCGCTCCATGCCGCGCACGCCGGAAACGAGGTAGAAAGCGGCGACGAGGGCGCCGGCCGGATACTCGCTCTGCGGCACGTGGGGCAGGAATCCGGTCGCATCCACGTGGCAGCCAAGCGCGCCGGCAGGCGTGACCACGGGAATACCCTTCGCGTCGAGGCTCTCGACGAGGAACTTGATGAACGACGGGGACTGGCTGATGACAGTCTCGTCCTGCGTTTCGCGCAGGCCGACGGCCATGGCCTCGATCTCGCGGATGGAGCAGCCGCCGTAGGTGAGGAAGCCCTCGTAGAGGATGACCATGTCCTTGAGCATGTCATAGTACTTCACGTTGTTGGTGAAGATGCCGCCGCCGCGCGTCGAGCTGACCTTGCGGCTGGAGAAGTACACCACGTCGCACAGGCCGCACATGAGCAGCAGGATGTCCTTGATCGGGGTGTTCTTAAACTCGGCCTCACGCTGCTTGATGAAGTAGGCATTTTCGCCGATGAGGCTCGCGTCCATGATGAGAGGAATGTTGTGCTTGTCGCAGATGGCGCGCACTTCGCGCATGTTTGCCATGGAGAAGGGCTGACCGCCGAGCAGGTTGGTCGACGCCTCCATGCGCACCAGCGGAACGTGTTCCGCGCCGTGCTTGGCGATCACGTTCTTGAGCTTCTCAATGTCGATGTCGCCCTTGAACGGCTTGGTGCTCTTAATCTGCACGGCATCATCGTGGTAGATTTCCAGGATCGTGCCGCCCGGAATCTCGATGTGGGCTTTGGTGGTCGTGAAGTGGTAGTTCATGGGGATGATGTCGCCCGGCTTCACGAAGGCCTGGAAGATGATGTGTTCGGCGGCGCGGCCCTGGTGCACGGGCAGGAAGTATTTCGCGCCGAAGACATCCTGAATGGCCTCCTGGAGGCGCTCGAAACTCTGCGAACCGGCGTAGGCATCGTCGGCCCGCAGCATGGAGGCGATCTGGTTGTCACTCATCGCGTTCGTGCCGCTGTCGGTGAGCATGTCGAGAAAGACATTGCGCGTGCTCAGCAGGAAGGAGTTGTAGCCCGCCTCCCTGATGGCGCCCAAGCGCTCCTCAATGGGATTGAGGTGCAGTTTTTGCACTATGCGGACCTTGTGGAGCTCGACCGGGATCTCCTCGCCGCTAAAGAATTTGATTACCGGGGACTGTTCCATTCCATTCCACTCCTTGCCGTTACGTTGAAGAAAAATTGGAGAACTGGCGCCGCATCCCAACATTGAGACACAGTTCACCGATGCTTATGACCCATGGCTACTGCTGACCACTGTTCCGTAAGTGAAAAATTCAGGAAATCCTACGTAGGAGATCCGGTATTTCCCACAGCGCGCCAAACTTTTAACACCTTACAATCTTGGACCCCGTCACGTCAAATCCGGTTTCCTCGCGTAGGTGGAACCCCCAATCAGGCGCCCACACATGAGGCGTCCGGCGCGCCCCATGTGTGCAAGGATATTTTTGAGAATGGTTATTTCCAGGCAGTGGTGAAGGTGTAGCTTCCTGACCCAAGCTCGTACACGGCATAACCCGGGTCACGGCGAAGGAATTTCACCCCGGCAGCCTTGTCGGCCGAAACAGCCCCCTCTTGGACTGCGCCGTCGTTCTGCACGGGAACGTTTACCGTCGCCGTGCTGTTTGCCGGGACTTGGATCTTCCAGGAAAGCTTTCCGCCGTCAATGGTCCATTCGCTGCTGATTGAACCGTGCAGCGACTGGTGCGTGGCGGCAACGTGGTTCAGGTCGCCGACGGGACGGGGCTTCATGTCGATATGGGCGAATCCGGGTTTCTTCGGATCGGCCTTGATGCCGCCGAGGTATTCGTAGAACCAGATGCCAAGGTCCCCCACAAGCATGACGTGGTTGTGTGAATTCATGGCGGGATCGGCGGTGTCGCCGTTCCACAATTCCCAGATGGTGGTGGCATCCTTGCCAATCATGTATCCCCAGCTCGGGTAGTCCGTCTGCGAGGCGATAGTGTAGGCGATGTCGGCTCGCCCGTTTTCCGACAGCAGGCGCATGAGCCATTGGCCGCCGATGAGGCCCGTGGCGAGATGGCCCTTGCCCTCGTCCATGATCTTGTGGGCCAGATAGCCGAAGGCTGGTTTGAGCGTCTCTTCCGGGGCAATGCCGAAGGCCAGCGGAAGCACCTGCGAGGTTTCGGAGCCGTTGCCGAAATAGCCCTGCTCGGAGTTCCAGAGTTTCTTGTTGAACGCGGCGGCCATGCGGTCCGCCTGTGCGGTGAATTCCGCCCCGTCGCCGTCCTTGCCGAGCAGGCCGGCGTACTTGGTCATCAACCGCAGGTCGTAGATAAAGTATGCGGTGCCCAGAAGCTCGGGCGGCGTCTTGCGCTTTTCCTCCTTGGAATGGATGAGCGTCTTCTCCTCGGGCGGCACGCACCAGTCGCCGTAGCTGTCCTTGGCGAGCAGGTCGTCCTTGATGTACCCCTTCATGTGTTCGATCCACTTTTTCATGCCGTCGTAATGGCGCTCGATGACACGCGTGTCGGCATACTGGGTGTAGAGCATGTCGGGCGCGATGATGAAGGTGCTGGGCCAGGTGACGTTGTCGTTGTAGAGCGGCCAATAGGTCGGGCACACGTCGGAGACGCTGCCGTCCTCGCGCTGGCCGTCGTGCATGTCGCAAATCCACTTGCTGTAGAGCGCGGAAATGTCGAACAGGAAACTCTCGCCCTTGCACTCGGCCGATCGGTCGCCCAGCCAGCCCTGGCGCTCGTCGCGCTGCGGGCAGTCGGTCGGGAAACTGCGGTAATTGTCGCGCGTGCCCCACCAGATGTTCCGGTGAATGCGGTTGACCAGCGGGTTGGAGCATTCAAACGAACCGGCCGAAGCCACGTTGTCGTAGACTTCCTGCCCCTCCAGCGCGGCAAGTTTGGGCTCACCGGGGAAGCCGGTCATTTCCACATACCGGAAACCATGGTAGGTGAAGCGCGGGCAATAGGTTTCGGGGTCTCCGCCCTTGAGTGTGTACAGGTCCGTCACCATGGCGCCGCGTATGTTGTCCAGATAGAGGGAACCGTCGTCCTTGATGGTTTCTGCGAAGCGCAGCTTGACCTGCGTGCCCTTGGGGCCCTGCACCGAAAGCTTGCACCACCCGACCATGTTCTGGCCCATGTCGAAGATATGGGTGCCGGGTTTGGTCTGCTTGATGGCGACGGGCTTGACGATGTCCATGACCCGAATCGGCTCGGACATCTGGGCCGAAAGCACGCCCCCCGGTCCGGCCACCTCGGCGGCCGCCTCCCAGGCGCTGTCGTCAAAGCCGGGCGCGTCCCAGCCGGGCATTTCCAGGCGCGCGTCGTATTCCTCACCGTCATATTCGTTGTTGGCCTGAATGGGGCCCTTGGTGCTCAGTTTCCATGACCCGTCGCTGACCACCGTGTCGGCGCTTCCGTCCGCATACTCCACCCGCATCTGGAACATCAGCTTGGGATAGCCGAAGGTGTTGGTGAGCGTGGGCTGGGTGAAGCGCGGCGCATAGAAGCGTCCGTTGCCGAGCATGACGCCGATGGCGTTCTTGCCTGCTTTGACCCGGTCCGTCACATCGTAAGTGAGGTAGAAGTCGCGCTTCTTGAACTCGGTCTGGCCGGGCACCATCACGTCCTGCCCGACCTTCGCGCCGTTCAGGTACAGTTCAAAGAGGCCCAGGCCGCAGAGGTGCACCGTGGCGCTCTTCACCGCCTTGGGCGCGTCGAATTCACGGCGCAGCATGCGCGCGGCCAGACGGCTCCGGTCGGAATGGCCGCCGCCCGTCCAGGGTGCCATGTCATACCCACCCAGCACCTGCGCCTTGCTCCAGGTCGATTCGTCGGCACCCGACTTGGCCCAGTCGGCCTGCTCTTTGTCCGTGGCCTTCCAGGTGTCGTCGGTGACCAACTGGAGGGTGGTGCCGCTGTTGAATGTCACCACGAGCGACGCCAGCAATCCCGCCGGATTGGGGCCGTCGCCGGCATTCTCCGCCTCCACGGCAATGACGTTGCCGCCGGGGTGCAGTTTGGCGGCAAGGTCGAATTCCTTGGTCACCTTGAAGTCGCCCGTGCTGCCGACCGGTTCGCCGTTGACGCGCATCTCGCACCAGTTGTCCACGCTCACGTGCGCCACGGCGGACTGGATGGTCTCTCCCCCGGGAATGACCAGCAGGGTGCGGAACCAGCAGTTCCCCGCAGGCGCGGACGATGCCGGGCTCGGGCCGGGGAACCAAATCCAGTTTGCCTTTGCGATGTCGTCATAGGCCAGCTTGGAATCGCTGTCGCCCCCGTCCCGGCCGATCCACTTGCCCTTCCAGTCGTCCGGGCTGAGCAGACCCATGGACCAGTGCGCGGGCTCGCTCCAAGGGGAAACTTCGTCCTTGCCGTTCCACGCCCGAACCTTCCAGAAGCACTGCTGGTCTGAAACCAGCGCCTTTCCCGCATAGGGAATCTGCACCGATTGGTCCGAAGCAACCTTTCCCGAATCCCACAGGTCGCCGCTGTCCTTGCCCAGTTGCTCCGCGGTCGAGGCAACAAGCACCTGCCAGGCCGACTGCGCGGCCCCGCGCTCCTCCGATTTAAGTTCCCAACTGAGACGCGGCTGGACCACGTCGATGCCCAGCGGGTTCGTCCGGTATTCGCACTTCACCGCGCCGACCGTCATCGGTGCGGCACCCGCCGCTGCCGCCAGCAGCATTCCGGCCAAGAACAGACACGCTCCGCGCATGGCATATACCCTCATGTTGGTTGTTGTGTTGGCGTCCGGCGGTTTCGAACCGGCGGGCACAGCGGCAAATGATACACGTTTCGCGCGCGAAGCGCGAACCGGGAGCCACAAAGCAAATGGGACGAATGGGACACATGCGACGCATGGGACTTATGTGAAGAACGCAAGAAAGGGAATTCGCCGTTGTCGCAGCCCGCATCTTGCCGCCGCTGTGATCCTATCGCCGTCGCCTCTCGAACGAAACCATCGCTATCAGGCTCAGCATGCCCAAAAACGCGCCGCTGAAAAGCTTCTTCATCCTGTCAGGCATGAAGTCAGCCTTGCCGCCGCGGCAACCTGCGCAACCGCCTTCGTTTAAGCCAGCCTCGGCGCGGCTAATCTGGCCGTTGCCGTCTGTGTCCACCGAGTTGAACACTTCCTGCGTAAGACCCGCCAAAGCGGTCAGCGCCTCAGCGAAGCTGACCTGGCCGTCGTTGTCGACGTCCACTGTGTCGAAGGCCGCCGTCAGCAGTTCGCGCAGTTGCGCCTCGGTCGGCGGGGTGTTTTCGCCTTCGCCTTCGCCTTCAGCGGCGCACGGCCCTGTCGACAGCACCAGCGCCACGGACGATTCGGGGTCTACCTGCGCGCCCGCCGCCGGGTTCTGGCTGATGACCAGGCCCGCCGCCGCGCTGTCGCTGCACTGCCGGGTCACCGTACCGGCGACCAGATTCGCGTCGACAAGCGTGGCGTCGGCCGCTTCCCGTGTTTGCCCCGCCAGACTGGGGACGGTCACGCTGCACGCTCCCGTTGAAATCACCAAATCCACCGCACTGGCGAAGACGGTCTGCTGTCCCGCCGCCGGGATCTGGCTGACGACCGATCCGGACTGAACCATTGCACTGCACGCTTGCGCGATGGCGCCCAGGGCGAGCCCCGCGCCGGTGATGGCCGCCGACGCCGCCGTTTGCGTTTGACCCACAACGTTCGGCACCGCGACCGGCAGATGCACAAAGACGGCGGTCACCGTCGTGTTGTCCGTCACCCCGGAAAGCACATAGGGGGCCGACGGGGTGACGCTGCCGTTGGAGGCCGTAACGCCGTTGATGCTGTACCCGGCATTTGCGCTTGCCGTCAGGCCCGCTGCGGTGCCGGTCACAATCGTGGGCGGACCGGTCACTGTTCCACCCTCGACCGGATTGGCCGTGTAGGCCACATTGTTCGTCTTCGGCGTGAACGTCACCGTCACGGTCGTGTCCGCCGTCACATTCGACAGGGTCAGGTTCGGCGGAGTGCCGTTGACTGTGCCGTTTGTTACGGCGGCCGATGCGTACAGATACCCTGCATTCGCGAGAGGCGTAAATACTGCCGACGTGCCCGTCGCAATCGTGGACGGACCGGTCACCGTTCCTCCCGCCGCCGGGTTCGCCGCATATGCCACGGCATTGTCCCTCGGCGCGAACGTTGCCGTCACCATCGTGTTCCCCGTCACATTGGAAAGGTGGAGGTTCGGGGGATGACCTGAAATCGTGCCGTTCGTTGCCGTGGCCGAGGCGAGGATGTAACCTTCACTTGCAGTCACGGTCAGTTCCGCTGTCGTGCCGGTCGTAATGGTTGACGGACCGGTCAGTGTTCCGAATGCGGCGGGGGCTGCCACATAGGTTGCCGTGTTTTCCATCGGTGTGAAGGTCAGGGTCACCAGCGTGTCCGCCGTCACCCCCGACAAGGTAAGGTTCGGGAGAGAGCCGGTGAGCGCGCCGTTTGTCGCCGAGGCCGATGTGTATAGGTGCCCGGCGCTCGCAAATGCCGTCAGCGCCGCCGCTGTGCCGGTCGTGATGGTTGCCGGGCCGGTCAGTGTTCCGCCTGCGGATGGGATCGTCGCATATCCCGCCGCGTTTTCCCGCGGCGCGAAGGTCACCATCACCGTCGTGTCCCCCGTCACGTTGGACAAAGTAAGATTCGGCGGGGCGCCCGCGATGGTGCCGTTCGTCGCCGTGGCCGACGTGTACACGTACCCGGCTCGCGCAAGCACCGTCAGCGCCGCGGTTGTCCCGGTAATCATCGTCGGAGGACCGGTGACCGTTCCTCCATCGGGCATGTTCACCGAGTATGTCACCTCCACCGGTGTCGGATCTCCCGGCGCAAACTCATACGCGCCCATGTCAATGCCGGCGCCTTGCGGGCGCGTCACGCCCCGGATATCCGCCGTCGGCGCTCCGTCCGCCGTGCCGGCGTCAATGCAAGCCGAGGTGGATATCAACCGCAGGTCTCCATGGGCCGCGTCGAAGAACTGCGGGTCCGCATTAATGTTACCAACGCCCGAATAACCGCCCTGGACGCATGAATATGTCGCGATTGAGGTTGCGTCTATCTCAATTCCATTCGACGCAGTGTCGCCCCACAGAACACAGTTTGTGGCGGTGCCCTGGAACATTCCACCAACAGAATATTGGAGAGTCGTCGTGTTTGCAGTAAATGTGCAATTCGTGGCTTTGCTGTAGGACACGCCGGCTCCATACTGCGCAGTATTTCCAGTGAAGATGCAGTTCACAGCCACACCGCCGCACATCCCACCCCCGTGACTGGAGCCCGCCGTGTTTCCGGCAAATACACAGTTCGCGGCCGTGCCGCCGTACATTCCGCCGCCGGGAGAACCGTTTCCGTTCGTAACGGTAAATCCGTCCACCGCGCTGCCTGTGTCAGCCATAATGCAGCGCCGCGATTTCCCGCCGTCAATCACTGCCGCAGCGATCTCGACATGGCGCTCCGCCCGGATGGTTTCGGTTCCAAGAAAGCCCCCGTACACAGTCGTGCCGGAGTTCAACTGGAGCACTTGCGCGCCTGTCGCGACCGCGTACACGCCCCGGGCAACCCAGATTTCCGTCCCATAATCGGCCTGGTCCGCCGCGCCCTGCAGTGTGGGAAAGGCCGTTTCCCAAGTCAGCCCGTCTGGTGAGGGAGCGACGGACTCGGCGTTTACCCGCAACACGGCCGACGAGTCAATGGCCCCGGCGTCATCTCCCGGGTAATACTCGAAGGCGCCCATGTCAACCCCCGTCCCCCGGGGTCGGGGTCGGCCAAGCTGGTCTGTTGCCGGCGATCCGCTTGCGGTACCCGTGTCGATGCATGGTGAATCAGCCCGCAACCGGTAGTCTCCGGACGTGGAATTAACAAACCGCGGGTTACCGATGAAGTTGCCTTCGCCGACGGTTTCAAAACCCAGGCAAGAGTAGGAAACGCTGCATCCGACCACCTCATTCGGGCCGTTTGCAGAGAAAATACAGTTGACGGCGGCACCGTTACACATTCCGCCGACGGAGGCCGCAGAGTTTCTGGCAAACGTGCAGTTTGTTGCCGTGCCATTGTAGATTCCGCCCCCGCTGCTACCCGCCAAGTTTCCGGTAAATGTGCAGTTCGTGACCGTGCCGTCACGCATGCCGCCGCCGTAGCTGACCGCCGAGTTCTTGGAAAATGTGCAATTCGTAGCCGTGCCGGAGAACATCCCCCCACCGCCATCGTTGGAGTTTTGGCCGTTCGCAGAGTTTTCGGTGAAGGTGCAATCCGTGGCCGTACTGTAGGATATGCCGCCGCCCCACACTGCGGTGTTCTTGGCAAAAGTACAGTTCGTTGCCGTGCCATTAGTCATTCCGCCCCCGGAGTAAGCCCTACCGGAGTTTGCGTTGAATGTGCAGTGTATGGCCGTGCCATTGTCCATCCCGCCGCCGCAGTAGGCTGCCGAATTTGTGGTGAAGTCACAGTCCGTGGCCGTGCCGCCAAACATCCCACCGCCTGCATATCCGAATGCCGTGTTCGACAAGAAGGTGCATTTCTCGGCCGTTCCATAATACAGCCCACCGCCTGAATACGCCGTGTTCGAGGAAAACGCACAGTTTATGGCCGTGCCGCCAAACATTCCGCCGCAATTGCCGGATCCGTATCCATTCTTAATGGTAAGTCCGTCCACCACACTGGTTGCATTGGCCGTTATGCAACGCCGCGTTCTTCCGCCATCAATCACTGTTGCGGAAATGTCCGTGCCGCGCGCCACCCGTGAGGTTTCTGTTCCCGCAAAGCCGCCATATGCGAACGTGTCTGGGTTCAGCCGCAACACCTCCGCACCCAAGGTGGTTGTGTACAGGCCCTTGGCCACCCAGATTTCAGTGCCATAACCGGCGTGATCCGCGGCGCCCTGCAATGTGGAATAGGCTGTTTCCCAAGTTAGACCGTCGGGTGACACCGCAGTGGATGCGGCATTTACCCGTAGCACCGCCGGCGGATCAAGCGCTCCCGTGTCATCGCCGGAATAGTACTCGAATGCACCCATGTCAACACCCGCCCCGTTGGGCCGGGGCCGGGCAAGTCCGTCTATCGTTGGTGCGCCGTTGGAAGTGCCCATGTCAATGCACGGCGATTCAGCCCGCAACCGGTAGTCCCCCGACAAAGGGTTCACGAATTGCGGGGAACCTACAATGTTGCCAATGCCCGTCGTTGCGGAATCAAGGAAAGAATAGGAGACATTGGTTCCATTTGCCTCATCAAGACTGTTTCCGTGGAAGATGCAATTCGTGGCAGTGCCTGCCCACATTCCGCCGCCGGACGAAGCCGTGTTTGCTGTAAGGGTACAGTTTGTAGCCGTGCCCAAGTACATTCCGCCGCCTGAAGACGCCGAATTTGCATTAAATGTGCAGTTCACGGCAGAGCCGCAATACATCCCACCCCCGGAGACGGCCGCGTTCGCGTAAAACGTGCAGTCTGCGGCCATGCCGCAGCACAATCCGCCGCCCGAAGCAGAACTTGCCGTGTTTGCGGCAAATGTGCAATTCATGGCAATTCCGCCGTACATGCCGCCGCCCGAGTCCGCTTTCCCGTTCCTGATGGTAAATCCGTCCGCAAGTGCGCCTCCGTTGGCCATAATGCAGCGCCTCACCCCTCCCCCGTCTATCACCGTCGCGGCATTATCCGTTTCGCGCTCCGCCCGAGTGCTTTCCGTCCCAACAAAGCCTCCGTACACCGCCGTGCCGGGGTTCAACCGCAACACCTCAGTGCCTGTGGAGGCCGTGTACACGCCTTTGGCAACCCAGATTTCCGCGCCGTTAGCGACTTGGCCTGCAGCACCTTGCAGTGTGGGATAGGCCGTTTCCCAACTGAGTCCGTCGGGTGATGCGGCGGTGGATGCGACATTCACTCTCAGTATCGTCAGCGGCTCAATTGCCCCGCTGTCGTCTCCGGGAAAATGCTCAAAAGCGCCCATGTCAATCCCCGCCCCCTGAGGCCGGACTCGGTCGAGCCGATCCTTTATCGGCGCTCCGGTGGAAGTGCCTGCGTCAATGCACGGTGAATCGGCACGCAATCGGTAATCCCCCGACAGGGAATTGACAAAACGCGGGTTGCCGGTGATGTTTCCTGTGCCCGTGGTGGTCGAGCCGAGACAAGAATAGGTTACGTTGGTTCCGGAGATCTCATTCGGTCCGTTTCCCCAGAAGATGCAGTTCGTGGCGGCGCCAAATTCCATTCCGCC
This sequence comes from Candidatus Hydrogenedentota bacterium, assembly GCA_903893795.1. Taxonomy (GTDB): domain Bacteria; phylum Hydrogenedentota; class Hydrogenedentia; order Hydrogenedentales; family CAITNO01; genus CAITNO01. The sequence goes on from CAITNO010000081.1 coordinate 51,167, forward strand.
GCCGCGTTGCGAGGAATTGTTGGCAAAAGTGCAGTTTATGACTGTGCCTCCAAGCATGCCGCCGCCACCCCACTGACTGTCGTTTCCGGCAAAGACACAGTTTGTGGCAGTACCTCCGGACATCCCGCCGCCGTAGCACGAGGCGGTGTTCGCGATAAAGGTGCAGTTCGTGGCAGTACCTTCGGACATCCCGCCGCCATAGGAGAGCGCGGCGTTCGCGGCAAAGGTGCAGTTCACGGCAGTACCTTCGTACATCCCGCCGCCATCACTGTACGCTGAGTTCGCAGTAAAAGTGCAGTTCACGGCAGTACCGCCATACATTCCCCCGCCAAAGGAGGAATTGTGGGTCGCCGCGTTTCCGGTGAATGCACAGTTTGTTGCTATGCCGTTGTACATTCCAGCACCACCGTCATACGCTGTGTTTGCATCAAATATGCAGTTAGCCGCAACTCCTTCATACATCCCCCCACCGTAGCTTCCGGCATTGCCACGCGTTACGGTGAAACCATCCAATACTGCATTTCCTACGCCCTTCACACAGTAGCGATCGTTCATGCCATTAAGTATGGTGGGGTTGGCCAGCCAGTCGCGGTGACTCCGGGCACTTTCCGTTCCGACGAAGCCGCCATAGATATTCACGCCCGTCTTCATGGCGATAATTGGACCGTATCCGTATGCGCTTAGGTAAGTACCCTTGGCGACCCAGACCTCATCCCCGTTTACGGACTTATCCACGGCCGCTTGGATTTCCCTATAGGCGGTAGCCCAGCTTTGCCCATCGGGATATGAGGCGGTGGCGTCGGCCTTGACGCGATAGACGGTGGCGAATGCGGTGCTGGAAAGGAGCAGGAAAGCACCGAGGACTATGAGGAAGTGCCGGGTTGCGGCATGGTGGAACGACATGTGAAGCCCTCCCTTCTTGGAAGATCATGGGACCTAAACTTCCGTCGGAGACCCGCGTCCCCGCGCAGTTGCTGTAGCGCGGCGACCCGCAGCAGCATAATGACAATAGTACACCTTTTCCGGACAGAGCGCTATCACGACGCTTGGGGCTGGCGAAGTGCAACTTCGCGGGCAGCGACATTTCCAAGTACGACTTGGGAACGAGAGTACCACGAAGACGCGCCGCGCCCCGGATTCGGGACGCGGCGCGGGGGAAACGCGGCAGGATGCCGCGACTACATTTGGGGTTGACGCTTTAGCAGGGAAGCTCCCAGCCCTTGCGGTACTGCTTGCTGACGATCTGGGCGGCGTTGGGCACGTCCATGACGACGCCCGCCTTGTTGTCCCAGTGGAGCTTCTGGCCGGACTTGACGACCAGGTTGCCGAAATTGACCATTTCGGTGAAGGGACCGGCGTAACTGAAGTTGGAGCAGGGCAGCTTGCCGGTCTTGATGCCGCGAATCCAGTCGAAGTAGGGGCTCTCGTCGGGGATGCGCTCGATGGTCTCGGCGGGCATGGTGTAGTCCTTCATGGACGTGGCGGGCATGAGGCGCGGGTCGCCGCCGTATTCGCCCGCGGTCAGGATGCCCTTGTCGCCGATGAAGAAGGAGCCGTTCATATCCTTGTCGCCGAGCGGTTCGTTGTCGGGAACACCGGCGGGGCGCTTGGGACGGTTGTAGATCGGTTCGCCGGTCTTCTCGTCCGGGTAATGGCCATCGTACCAGTACACGTCCACGGGCGGCATTTCGCCGCGCGCCGGGAAGGCGTATTTGATGGTGGTGGTGATGGGGAAGGTCTGATCGTTGCGGCCGCGCTGTTCGACCACTTCCACGGTGTAGTCGGAGGCTTCGACGAGCTTCATGGACATGTAGGCCGCGTCCATGATGTGGCAGGCCATGTCGCCGAGCGAACCGCCGCCGAAATCGAGCCATGCGCGCCAGTCATGCGGGGCGAGCTTGTGGTTGTAGGGGCGCCAGGGGGCCGCGCCAATCCAGCGATCCCAGTCCAGGTTTTCCGGTGCCACCTCGGGCGGCAGCGGCTCGGTCCGGCCGTTGTTGTCCCACACCGGGCGGTGGGTCCACACGTGGACTTCCTTGACGTTGCCGATGGCCCCGCTCCAGATCATTTCGCAGAGCTGGCGGACGCCGTCGCCGCAGTGGCCCTGGTTGCCCATCTGGGTCATGACGCCGGTTTCGGCGGCGGTGTTTTTGAGCAACCGCGCTTCGGCCACGGTGTGCGTCAGCGGCTTCTGCACGTACACGTGCTTGCCCATCATCATGGCCATGTAGGCGGCCGGGGCGTGGGTGTGGTCCGGGGTGGAAATCGTCAGCGCGTCGATCTCGGGCATCTTCTCCAGCATGACGCGGTAGTCTTTGAACTGCTTGGCGTCGGGGATGCGGTAGAACGACTCGGCGCAGCGGTCCCAGTCGACGTCGCAGAGGGCCACGATGTTCTCTTCGAGCTTCTTGCAGCTCATGATGTCCGAGGTGCCCTTGCCGCCCGCGCCGATGGCCGCAATATTGACCTTCTCATTGGGGGAGAGTTTGCGGGGAATCACCTTCGCGGTGTTCGGCGTCACCGGCGGGGCCTCGATGACCTCTTTGCCGTCTTTCGTCGTCACGGCGCCAAAGGCCGCGCTGGTCGTCGCGACGGCCAGAAAGGCCCTTCTCGTCAGACTCATGCTGTCCATGCTGTTGTTCCTTTGTTTCAGGTTTATGGGGACAAGTTGACCGTTTGCAAATAATAGCATGTCCAAGCGGCATGCTCCAGCCTCTTGATGAACTGCGAATTCTCAGTATTTCACTTTGTAGGTGCCGATGCTCGGCCAGTCTGTTTTGATGATCAGCCGGTGGCTTTCGGCGTTGTATTGCCAGTCAATTCCCTTGGTCCGCAGCTCGCCGTCGCGGTCCACGGAAACGGGTTTGTTGTCCGAATAGATGCGGAGGATATGGGGTGTTGGCGTTCCATCCAGTTTCACAGTCGTTGGATTGCCTGCATGGACGGAAACGTTGAGCGTGCCGCTCTTGTCTGTGAGGGGCACCTTGATACTGCTGTCTTTGCCGGGATAGATGTTGAAGGTCAGGCAGGAATTCCAGTCGAACTCGCCGATGCCGGTATAGTCCCGCGTGATGTTCATGGGGATGATGGCCCCTTCGCGGATGTACACGGGGAATTCGCCGAGGGGATACTCCCGCGAGAGGACCGCAGGCCCCTCGATGACCTTGCTGTCATCGAACCAGTAGCGCCAGCGGCCTGCGGGCAGCACGACTTCCCGCTTCGGGGAGGGGGTATACAGGGGGGCCACCAGTAGCCAGTCGCCGAAACCGTACTGGTACTTGCCCTCCGTCATCGGGCGCATGAGCCGTTTTCCGCCCTCGTGCGCCTCCACGACGGAGCAGTACATATAGGGCACCAGTTCGGTGTGCAGCCAGGCGTACTTTCGGATGAGCTTGAGTTCGTCCGAACTGCGCAGCCACAGCCGCCGCTCCTCGTGGCCGCCATTCAGGAAGAGGCCGCAGAAGGCGGAGAACTCGGCCCAGCGGATGTAGAGGTCGGCTGGAATCGGCCCTCTGCCGTGGTATCCGCCGACATCGGAACCAATGATGTTGTAACCCAGATTGGCACTTTCCAGGATGCACCGGATGGCCCGCTCGAGGCCCTGCGTCTTGTCATCCCAGGTGTGGTTGTTGTCGCCCACCCAGTTCACCATGGCCGCATCAAGCGGGGTGAAACCCTCGGGATGGCCCCAGGGAATGACGCTGTCGATGGGACGGCTCAGGGTGATGAAGTCGGGGTTCTTGGACTGGCCGTGTTTGAGTTCGTCACGGTAGAAGTGGTCCATGTAGCTTCGGGTGGTCATCCAGCCGCTGTGCGTCTTCTGATAGAAGGCAGGCAACCACAGTTTGCGGGACGTGAAAAAGGACGCCGTGTCATCCAGTTTCCACCCGTCAATGCCCAGGTCCAGCACCTGGTCCTGCATGCCCCGCCACCAGTTCATGGCTTCGGGGTTGGTGTAGTCGATGAAGCCCCCGCGGCCGAGCCACCAGTTCCACTGGTAATCGCCCCCGCAGAGGTATCCGTTTTGCGCGGCCTCGTTATACCAGTCCGCCGAATCCAGCACCCCCCGGTCATGGTTCTTGCTGTTGACCATGGTGGTCATCCACATGACGGTCCGAACATCCCGTTTCTTCAGGGCTGCAATAAACTGATTGGGATTGGGGTACCGCTTCTCGTCCACGGTAAAGTCGTTGAGCCGGGTCGCCCAGGGGAAATCGATGAGGTAGGTGCGCAGGGGGAAGTCCTGTTCCTTGTACCCGTTGATTAGCTCGAGGGCATAGTCCTCGTTGAGATTGTCGCCGTCCCATAACCAGCATTCCAACGCCCAGGCGGGCACCAGCGGCGGATTGCCGTGGCGTTGGGCGTTGAACGGCATGCCCCAGAGCGGCAGGACGACCCAGCAATAGAAAAAGACGGCAAAGACCGCCGCGAAAGCAGCCACGCCGAGCACTATGCGCCTTATCCATTTCTTCATGGTGTTTCCTTAACCTCGGGGACCGTGTTTGGATGGGCGGGCAGACAGACAGGAATGTCTGCCCCACACTGAACACAGTTATTGGACGGGGCTGGTGCGCTTTGGTTTCACCCACCGGTTTCTGTTTTCTGGTCTATTTGGCCTCGCCCCGCATCGACAGACCTCGAAACTCGAATGCGGCATCGTAGGGACCCGGTATTTCCCACCCGAGATTGAACGAGTCGATGGAGAGGTCGTCGTAGCTGGTGTTCTTGAGGAATCCGTGCTGCTGGGCCAGCGTCACCGCTTCGCGCAGCAGGGGCAGCATATCCGCATTCAACTTCTGCCAGGCCCCGTCGCCGATGGGGCTCTTCCAAAAGCGTTTCCCGTCGAGCATGCAGATGAACTTGCCTGTGGCATCGGACTTTCCGGTGTCCACCGCGTAGTACGACGGGGGCGTTTCGTACCGGGCATCGAAGACGGGAATGCCAAACCAGATCATGTCGCCGCAATCGGGATTGCCCTGGGTGATATTGTGGACGGTCCAAAATGCGGACACCTGGGCCGTGTGCAGGCCCGGATCGCGCCTGCCCTCGCTCCAGGGGGCTGCTTTGCAGGAGGGTATGCGCGCGTCCATCGAGAAAAAGAGCGTCTTGAAGTCTTTGGGGATGATGGGCTTGCCGAAGGCCTGCTCAATCAGAAGGTGCGGCCATGCCTCCCCCGCCGCGCGCATGCGCCCGTCGTATTCGAAGTCACCATGGACCTCCAACCACAGGCCGGTCTTGCCGTCCGCAAAATGTTCCACCATGACGCGCTTTGCGCGGTTCTCGGCAACCCATTTGCCCTCCCCCGCATCGGTGCAACGGCCCGGTTGCAGCAGGTCACGGCTGGCCCACTGGGGCATGCGCCAGGCAGGGGGCGCGTCGGCGGGAGTGTTCGAGGTCTCAAGCACGCCCAGTTCCACCCTGGGTGCGGGATGGCTGGCGGCAGTGAGCATGAAACCATGCTCAAACGCAGGGTCGGCAAAGAGTTCCCGTCCCGGTACGTTTTGAGGGGGCGGTTCAACAGCACCGCCGACTATCAGCATGAGCATCGATATCAGCATCAGCCATAGACCTTTCACTGCCCGGCTTTCAAAACCGGAATCAGTCTTGCAGAAACTATGTATCATTGCCCCACCGCTTGTCCATGCGAAAAGGGCGCCCGCCACCACCGTGACGGGCGCCCCGCAGGAAGTTCAGGAATTATGTTGCCAGTCCCGATGCCGTCAGGGCAAAGGACTTGGTCACCGGCGCTTTGGTGCCGGGGTACTTGAGGAACTCGGTGTGGCCGTCCATAAAGAGCACATTGGAGCCGCCCGGCACATGGTTGAACTTGGTCGCGCTCGTGGAAAGGATGTCACCCAGCACGAAAATGTCGCTCTGCGACTTGTTGCTGGCCGCCGCGTTGTTGATATCGGTAATCATGAAACGCTCCACCCCGTCGCGCAGCCGGTACAGCTTGGTGCCGTGCCCCGTGCCCCAGGGAACACCGGCGCCGTCGACGACATTTTCGGTGTCCTTGTCAAATGCGTCCACGGCGCCGCGCTGGTTGTAGGGCATCTTCCCCATGCCCGGCACGGTGGTCAGTATCTTCAGCCACTGATAGACAAACTGCGCCGGAACCATCGGATTGGCCGGGATCTGGAGGCTCGGCTTGAGCACCTGCAAAATGGAAAGGATGCCGGTTGCGTTGCCGTCCACCAGATTTTCCGGGCTTTCATCGCAGAGGTCATAGACGAACCCGAAATAGAGATAGGACCAGGTGGCGGCCCACCAGTTGTTGTATTCCGTGGTGTTATGGTCCGCGCCACGGAAATTCAGGACGCTCTCGCCGCTGTCCTTGCCGTTGTAATACATGTCGGAATTCTTGTGGGACGCGCTGGACGGGCACACGTAGATTTTCGGGTCGGTGACGTATTCGGGATAGACGCCCGTGACCAGCGGGGTCAGCAGGACGCCCTGGCAGCCGCCGCCACTGCAGTAGGTCTGGTGCTGCACCGGCGGGAAGGCCCCCCCGGACTCGTTCGAGTACATCTTGAGGACCAGGCCAAACTGTTTGAGGTTGTTCTGGCAGCTTGAGCGCCGCGCGGCCTCCCGCGCGCGGGCCAGGGCAGGCAGCAGGATGGCCGCCAGAATGCCGATAATGGCAATCACGACCAAGAGTTCAATGAGTGTAAATCCGGACCTTTTCCACTTCGATGACATGATGAGTACTCCCTGTTACTGCGCCTGTCGTCCAACACGGCATGACCAACCGTCCCGCACCGCGCAGGTTACTGTGCCTTGCCAATGTTTACACGGTAGCACAATCAATAAAAACAATCAATAGCCGAAAATTGCCGGGGGCGGAGATGCAAGGTCGGGTTGCCTTGTCACTGCACACCGCGCCGGAGCGCCGTGTAGGATTCCAGCAGCAGCGCCTCGATGGCGGGCCAGTCGGCGTTGTCCGCGCCCGCGTCGCGGAGTGCGGCCGCTTCGGCCCGCAACAGACCCGCCTGTTGAACGTCGGCATTGTCCCGCCCGTAAATGAGGGTGTACAGATGGGCTATCTTTGCGCCCACCTGCTCGGGGGCATTTTCCCCCGGCGTGCGCCGCGCCACCCACCAACCCAGTTCCGCCTGCGCCACCTCGTGGGGGTCCCAGTCCTCGCCGCAGGCTTTGCCGAGCCGTTCGTAGGAGCTTTCCAGCTTTGGCAGCACGTCCCGCTGATAATCCCCCGGACCCTTGGCAAAAATGCGGGTGCCCTCGGCCATGGGCTCGATTACCTGCTTTGTGGTCCACAGGGACGCGCCCATCTGTTCGCGCATCAACCCGGCCATCTGGTAGGCAAGGTCCCCCATCTTCCTGCCGTAATAGGCCCGCCACATGTGCGCCTCCGCCTCGGCCACCCGCTGGGGGTTGAAGCTGCGGTTCAGCCCCAGGTTGTGGAATCCCACATACCACCCGAAAAAAGCGCCCACGGCAAGCAACAGCAGGGCCATAACAAGCAGGAACATCGCCGCCTTGCGTTTTCCCGTCATACCCTTCTCCTTATTTCCGACAGGCACGCATGCCAAACCCATGCCACCGTCGTCCCCATTCTAGGCGATACCCTTGAGAAAACAAAACCGTCTACGGGCCGAAAAGGTGAATGAAGGTGCCGGATATGATATATAGTCTCCTTGCACAGTGACGGGTTTTAGAGGTATTCATGGAACGACCGCCTGTAGACAAACGTTTTGAGCCGGGCATGCTGGTCGCGGACCGGTATGAAATCCAAGGCATGATCGGCAAGGGCGGCATGGGGCAGGTCTTCAAGGCCCTCGACCGCCAGTCCGGCATGGAAGTGGCGCTCAAGACGCTCCACCCCAAATACACCACCCACAAGCATGCCGTGGCCCGCTTTGTGCGGGAGGTCAAACTGGCGCGCCAGTTGAGACATCCCGGCATTGTGAAGGTCTATGACGCCCAGCAGTGGGATGACACTCTCTTCTATACCATGGAGTACCTGGACGGCAAGAGCCTGCGCCAGTGGCTTCGCCAGGAGAAGCGCCTGGGCCTGCGCGCCACCGTGCGGGTGCTGTGCCTGATCTGCGAGGCGCTCGACCATGCGCACCGGATCACCATCCACCGCGACCTGTCCCCGGAAAACATCATGGTGCTGCCCGACAGTTCCATTCGCGTGCTGGACTTTGGGCTGGCCAAGCTGGACGACCAGTTCAAGGGGCTCACCAGGGTGGGCGTCAACCTTGGCAAGATTCAATACATGTCGCCCGAGCAGGAGCAGGACGCCTCGGTGGTCGACAACCGCGCGGACCTGTACTCCCTGGGGGTCATGTTCTACGAGATGCTCTCGGGGCGCCCGCCCCGCATGATGGCCGACGCGGCCGCGCAGGGGCAGGGGGCCTTTCTGGACGCCATGGCGGGACGCAGCGCGCCACCGCTCAAGAAACTCACTGAAATCCGCGCCGATCTGCCTCCCGAAACAGACGCTTTCGCGGACCGGGCGCTTGCCTCCAACCCGGACGATCGCTTCGCGACGGCGGCCGAATTTCGCAGCGAACTGCTGAAGTTGTACACGATTTACCGCGAACGGGCGGACGCGGCCGCAGCCCTCGCCGCGGAGGAACGGGCCAAGGCCGAGGCCTGGGCCAACCTGGGCATCTTCGGAAAGGCGAAAGCCTATTTCCTGCGCCTGCTGCGCCGCGAATAGCACCCCCCGCAACTATTCTTGAGGGACGGCATCCCTGCCCGAAGCCTTTCATCCCACGGCTCTTTCGGCCACGAAACGGAATCTATGATAGCGACTGTAATCAATGCACTGGCGATTATTGCCGGAAGCGCCGTTGGCCTCCTGGTCGGACGTTCCATTCCCGATCGGGTCCACGACACGCTGCTCAAGAGCCTGGCGCTCTGCGTGCTGCTCATCGCCCTGTCGGGCATTGCGCGGGTCTCCCCCACGCTGTCCTCGCAGAGCATGCTGGTCATCCTGTTTTCTCTGGCGCTGGGCGCCATTGCCGGGGAAGTCATCGACATTGACGCCAGACTCCAGCGTTTCGGCGACGGCATCGAGGCGCGGCTGAAGGGCCGGGGCGGCCGGGTTTCGGAGGGCTTTGTGACGGCCAGCCTGGTTTATTGCGTCGGAGCGATGGCCATTGTGGGCGCGCTTGAAAGCGGTCTGACGGGCAACCACGACACGCTCTACGCGAAGTCGGTCATCGACGGCATCACCGCCATCGTGTTCACCTCCACGCTGGGCATCGGCGTCATGCTGTCGGCTCTGTCGGTGCTCCTGTACCAGGGGGCCATCACCCTGGCGGCCGGGTTTCTAAAGGCAGTGCTCACCGACCGGGCCATCACGGAAATGACGGCCGTCGGCAGCATGCTGATTCTGGCCATTGCGCTCAACATGCTGGGCGTCACCAAACTCAAGGTGGCCAACCTGCTTCCGGGAGTCTTTCTGCCTGTACTCTGCCAGGCGGTGCTCTTCCTGGTTGGACGGTAAAACAAGATCGTATTTTGGCCCGACTGCGCCGCCGAGGAGTGCACATGGCTGAGACAAGCGTCCGGAAAGGCCACCCGAAGGGGCTCTATTTCCTTTTCTTCACGGAGATGTGGGAACGCTTTTCCTATTACGGCATGCGGGCGCTGCTGGTCTACTACATGACGAAACAGTTGATGTTTTCCCAGCAGCACGCCTCCAGCATCTATGGCCTGTACACGGGCTTTGTCTACTTCACCCCCGTCTTCGGCGGCATCCTGGCGGACCGGTGGCTGGGTCAGCGAAAGGCCGTCATCCTTGGCGCTGTGCTGATGGCCATCGGGCATTTCCTCATGGCCGCCGAGAGCATGTTCTACCCGGCCATGCTCTTCCTGATTCTGGGATGCGGCGCCTTCAAACCCAATATCTCCACCCAGGTGGGGAGCCTCTATGAACAGGGCGATCCCCGGCGGGACCGCGCGTTCAGCCTCTTCTACATGGGTATCAATCTGGGGGCCTTCTTCTCGCCGCTCATTTGCGGCACACTGGGTGAGCGGTACGGCTGGCACTGGGGCTTTGGGGCGGCGGGCCTGGGCATGATTGCCGGTCTGGTCATCTACCTGCTCGGCCAGAAACATCTCGCCCCCGACCAGGTCATGAAAAAGGCGGCAGGCGAAACACCCCGGGAAAACAAGCCTCTCGACAAGGATGACAAGTCAAGGATTGGCGCGCTCGTGGTGCTTATGTTCTTCACCGTAATCTTCTGGGCGACCTATGAACAGCAGGGCAACACCCTGGCACTCTGGGCGGATGCCAACACGAACAGGGTAATCTTCGGCTGGGAAATGCCCGCCTCATGGTTCCAGTCCCTCAATCCCATGCTGATCTTTGCGCTCATCCCGCTTATTAATATGGTTTGGGCCAGGCAGGCCAAAAGGAACACCGAGCCCTCCTCCGTCACCAAGATGGCCATCGGCTGCATCCTTCTGGGCCTTTCCTTTCTCGTCATGCTTCCGCCGTCACAGGCCGCCGCGGGCGGCGCCAAGGTGAGCATGCTGTGGCTGGCCGCCTGCATCGCCATCCTCACGGTCGGCGAGATATACCTCTCCCCCATCGGTTTGTCGCTGGTCACCAAACTGGCGCCTGCACGCATGGTGTCCATGCTCATGGGCATGTGGTTCATGTCCCAGTTCTTTGGCAATTACCTCTCCGGCTATATCGGCACCTACTGGGAAAAGACCTCCAAGGAAATCTTTTTCATTGCCTTGGCCGCGATGGCCATCGGCGCGGGGTTGGGAATTCTGCTGGTGGGCAAACCGCTCAAACGGGCCATCGGTCGCGGACAGACGGACGGTGCACGCCTCTGATCCGTTGCAAACCGGAAGTTAACAGACACCTGTATGGATTTCCTGGAGCCCAAGACACGTTCATCCAATACTATGGCAAGAACTTACTGTTCGAGAGAAACAGCCTGGAGCGTTTTGCCCCGTGTCCAGAGTTCGTACTCGCTTAGGTCAATGTCGTCGTTCCAGGAGATTCCATAGCCACCCGGGTCCACCCGCACGGCCCGGAAGAAAACGGGATTGCGGAGAAGTTGGAATTGCGGAAGGGACAGGAGCGGAGAGGCATCGTACACTTTTTCGACGGCGTTGTCGAAGCGTACGAGCAGTTGCGTTGACGATATCGCGCCGATGGAGACGATTTTCGGCGGGCTTTCCATGGGGGATCACTCCAGTCCCGGAAGTTGCTGGAACGTCTGATTTTGCCAGATTTCGAGCAACTCATCCTTGTGCTGGCGCGCCCAGTCCTCAACAAGGCGTTGCGCGCGCGCCGGAAGGTCTCCCTCGATCATGTTGGTACGATCGATGGAAAACACGCCGTTGTACTCGCCGTAGACCGCATGAAAATGGGGAACACCATGTTCGCTTTGGCTGAAGTACATCTTAATGACAATTCCGTAGAACCGCGCAATAACCGGCATAAACGCACTCGCAATTCCTGCTCGATGTTTTACTTGTCACAAAGATGCCGCGCTCCGGCGAGCATTCCGAGCGCCCGCACATGAAGTATACACGACCTGGCTCTTGCGTGGAAAGAGGCACCCGGCTCAAGAACGACTAGATTCCATCCATGACCTATGGTCGCTGTTTCCGGAAAATGTGAGAGTTCAACTCCTCTCGCTCCGACCCTCTCGCCTCTGTGAATCCCTAAGCCGATCCCAGACGGAGGCGATGGCCGGGCCGCGCAGGGTATAATCGTGCATCCCGCCCTCAAACGAAAGAACCCTGTATGGAACTGTGGACAATGGCTAAACTGGCGGGGGCTGATGGAGAGATTGTGCGCATGCAACGAAAGAGGACATTCATACCCGGGCGGTATCTCTTGACGCTGGGTGTTGTCGTGGGCTGGTCCGTGGGCGCGCTGGGCGCTCCGCCCGACATTCCCCATGGAATCCTCCACAATGAGGCGTACCATTCGGGCACGCTCGAACTGGAGCGTCGCCTGTGCGTCTACACGCCGCCTGGCTATGAGCAGGACAGCGCACGCGCCTACCCGGCCCTCTATCTGCTGCATGGCTGGGGAAACGATGAAACGGCATGGGTGACGCTTGGTTTGGTGAACCGCACCCTTGACAAGCTTCTGGCGCAGGGGAAAGCGAAACCGATGGTCCTCGTGATGCCCTTGGGACACGCGGAATTCCCCAATATCCCACCGCGTGCCGACGGCCGTCCGCCGACCTCCAGCGAGGCGCTGGACGGGGACATGTTCAACGACATGATACCCTTTGTCGAGGGCCGGTACCGGATCGAGCGGTCCGCACAAAGCCGCGCCATCGCGGGGCTGTCCATGGGCGGGCGCCAGTCGCTTTTCATCGGACTCAACCATCCCGAGATGTTCAAGTGGGTGGCGGGCTTCAGCTCGGCCATACGGGACCGCGTCTTTGACGACGACTATCAGGAGATCTCTGAGGACCCCCAGCGCGAGACCAAGGACACGCGGCTCATCTGGCTGGGCTGCGGAAAGGAAGACGGCTGTTTTCAGGCGAACTGGCAGTTTCATGAGTGGCTTGCCGCCAGGGGCATTGCCCACGTATGGCACCCTTCTGGCGGCGGTCATGAGTGGCCTGTCTGGCGCGAATATCTAGTCCAGCTCTTGCCGCTGCTCTTCAACTGACCGGCAAGCGCTGGCGAGGTCCCAAGTCCCCCTTCGAAGGGGGATTTAGGGGGATGTTGGTCTTGCTTCGGGGTCCACATCCCCCGCCGCTTCGCGGCTGCCCCCTTCAAAGGGGGACTAATAACAGACATGTCGCCGTCATCATAGAATACGTACCATGCATTCGCACTTCTCCCTCGCTGCAGAACCCGATGACGTAAACACACTGTGTCCAGACGCGACGGCAATTAATCCAACTGCCCTGGACAATTTCCATTGTTTCCCCGCCGCCCGAAGGGCATAATGTTCCGACAGCACTTCCCCCGAACGGAGAGATATGACATGAAACATTGGATGTTCTACTGCGCCGCGGCGTGTGCCGCGATAATGACGACCACTGCCTTCGCGGAAACGCGGACGGTCTGGCTGGATGACCTCAACCTGGGCATGATCAGGCAGGGCTGGGGCAAGGCCGAGGCGAAGACATCGGTGCAGGGCAGGCCGCTTCGTTTGCAGGGCAAGACCTATGCGCGGGGCGTGGGATCCCATGCCGCAGGGGTCTTCTATGTGGAACTGGACGGAAGCGTCAAGCGCTTTCAAACCACGGTCGGTGTGGATGACGACAGCAACGGCCCGGGCAGCATCGGCATCACGCTGGTGGGCGACGGCAAGGTGCTCTTCAAGAGTCCCGTCCTGAAAACGGGGGGCACACCGGCGGTGGTGGATGTGGACCTGTCGGGCGTGACAAAGCTCACGGTGAAGATGGACGACGGGGGCGACGACAACCATTTCGACCATGTGGACTGGTGCGACGCCAAGTTCATTGTTGAGGGTGCCGACCCGAAACTGGTCAAGCGTTCCTATCCGCCTGAGGAGAAAATAATCCTCACGCCCAAGCCGCCGCAGGAGCCGCGCATCAACGGAACGCGGGTCTACGGCGTGCGGCCCGGCGCGCCGGTGCTCTACCGGATTCCGGCGACCGGCGTGCGGCCCATGCAGTTCTCCGTCCGCGACCTTCCCCCGGGACTCAGCCTGGACCAGAACACAGGCATCATTTCCGGGACCATCGCCGACCGCGAAAAGGGCACCCACAAGGTCATCCTGGTGGCGGAAAATGCCGCGGGCAAGGCCGAGCGGGAACTCCGCATGGTCGTGGGCGACACGCTTGCGCTTACGCCGCCGATGGGATGGAACGACTGGTACGCGCACTATGACCGCATCACCGACGCCATGATGCGCCAGGCGGCCGACATCATGGTGTCCACCGGCATGGCCGATGTGGGCTACCAGTACGTGAACATCGACGACTGCTGGATGAACTTCGTGAAGCACAAGGACCCCAAGCGCATGGGGCCGCGGCGCGACGAACAGGGCAACATCCTGCCGAACGCCTACTTCCCCGACATGGCCGCCATGACGGCGTACATCCACGCGAAGGGACTCAAAGCCGGGCTGTACACCTCGCCGGGCGCGCAGACCTGCGCGGGATGCGAGGGTGCCTGGGACAAGGAACTGCAGGATGCGCGGCAGTTCGCCGCGTGGAATTTCGATTTCCTCAAGTACGATTGGTGCTCCTACCAGAAGAAGGCGGCCAACGCCAGCCTGGAGGAGATGAAGAAGCCCTACATCAAGATGGGGAACATCCTGAAGACGCTGGACCGCGACATCGTGCTGAACCTGTGCCAGTACGGCATGGGCGACGTTTGGAACTGGGGCGCCGAAGTGGGCGGCCAGTGCTGGCGCACCTCGGGCGACCTGGGCATGGAACTGGAGCGGTACCACGAAGTGGCCGTCCGCAACGCCGAGCACTGGCAATGCGCGAAGCCGGGCGCGTGGAATGATCCCGACTACCTGATGATCGGGTATGAAGGTGCCGCGTCAGAAGGGGCCGAAGCGAAGGCCTTCCCGCTGTCGCCCAGCGAGCAGTACTCCTATTTCAGCCTCTGGTGCCTCATGGCCTCCCCCCTCTTCTACAGCGGGGACATGACCAAGCTGGATGAGTTCACGCTGAACATCCTGTGCAATCCCGAGGTGATCGACATCGACCAGGACCCGCTCGGCGCACAGGGACATCCGGTCATCCGCCGGGCCGATGAAACGGAGATCTGGACCAAGCCCCTGGAGGACGGTTCCGTGGCGGTGGGACTCTTCAATCGCGCCGAAATAGAACAGCCGGTGAAGGTGGCCTGGAGCGAAATAGGCCTGAAGGGCAAGCAGCGCGTGCGCGACCTCTGGCGCCAGAAGGACCTGGGCGTGATCGACACGGAGTACACCGCGCCGGTGAGCCGAAACGGGGTGGTGCTGGTGCGGGTTTGGCCCTCGGATAATTAGGAATTAGGAATTGGGAATTGGGAACTGAGACAACGGGAGTCAGGACATGACAGTGCATATTTCACGTCGGAGTTTCTTTCAGGGTGCCATGGCCGGAGCCGGACTACTGGCCCTGGGGGGCGTGGCGGCCGCGGCCGGGAAGCCCATACAGGGTTTTGAGGACACGAAGAGCAGCACGGACAAGAGCAAGGTGTGGACGCCCGTTTCGGACCGAAAGATCCGCGTGGGCATTGCCGGTTACGGCGTGTGCAAGTTCGGTGCCGCATTCGGCTTTCAGAACCACCCCAATGTGGAGGTAATCGGCGTCACCGACCTGATCCCGGAACGCTGCGCCGAACTGGCGAAGGTGTGCAAGTGCAAAAAAACCTACCCCTCGATTGAGGAGATGGTGAAGAACAAGAAGATTGAGGCGGTTTTCGTGGCCACCGACGCGCCCAGCCATGTGCAGCACTGCATTGAAGTGCTCAAGCATGGCAAGCATGTGGCCAGCGCCGTGCCCGCCGTGTTCGGCAGCCTTGAAGACGCGGACCGGCTGTTCGAGGCGGTCAAGACTTCGGGCCTCAACTACATGATGTTTGAAACCACCGCCTTTCATAATGACACCCACGCCATGCGCCAGATATACAACGCGGGCGGGTTTGGAAAGATGCTCTACACCGAGGGCGAGTATTTCCACTACATGGACACGCCCATCGATTCGTACAAGGGATGGCGCATCGGCCTGCCGCCGCAGTGGTATCCGACCCACTCCAACGGCTACTACACGGCCGTCACCGGCGGAAGCTTCACCGAGGTGTCCTGCATGGCCGTCCCGAGCAGCATCCCCCAGTTCCAGCCGGGCGCCAACCGTTACAACAACCCCTACGCCACCGAAATCGCTCTCTTCCGCACCAGCGAGGGGGGCATGGCGCGCATGGGGGTCAGTTGGGACACGCCGGGACACGGCGGCGAGATGGGCCGGGTTCGGGGAGAAAAGGGCGCCATGACCGACATGAACTACGACGGCAAGGCGGACATTTCGGGCATCGTGCTGGAAAAGCCGCCCCTGCCGCCGAATGTGGAGGCAGGCGGACACGGCGGGTCGCACGGCTATCTCTGCGAGGAATTCGTGAACTCCATTCTCCAGAAGCGCACACCGCTGGTGAACATCGCCTGGGCGTTGAACATGACCGTGGCTGGCATCGTCGCCCACCAGTCGGCGCTCAAGGACGGTGAACTGATGAAGATACCGCAGTATAAGCTGTAGCGCGGATGAACCACGCCGTTATTGCGGGCCTCAGATCGCTTTGCGTAGCAATTCCTGACAGAAATACATCTCGGATATGCGGACCCATTCATGTGCGGGTCACCTGCTTGCCCAACGATTAGGGGCAATCTCCTCTTGACGAAATCAGGGCGGAGAGGCTAAAGTGACATGTCTTCGGCCATTTGATTTCCGCGGGAAAGTCTGGGCACGCCGGAGGGCGCAAAGATGACAAAAAGACGGGGAAGTGGCTTCAGTCTGGTGGAGTTGCTGGTCTGCACGGCCATCATCTCCATTCTGGCCGCCATGTACATGGTGGCGCTCGGAAAGGCGCGCCGCAAGGCGGAAGAGGTGGTCATCAAGGAGAGCTTCCGGCAGGAAACCATCGGCAGCTTCGCGGGCGGCGCCAACAGCGTCCGAAGCTCCACCGGTTCCGGGGATTTTCGCGACCAGTGCCGAAGCGCGTTCCGCAGGCCGATGGAAACCTCGAACGGTCCGTTTTGGGCCACCGAACTGCTCTGCGAAATTGAGGATGAACAGGGCTTCCGGGCCTACTGGAACACCGTGATTAATCCGGAGGCGCAGGGTGACCTGGAGTTTAGGGGCGAATCGCTGGTGGCCCACGACGAAAACGGCACCGAGTTTCTGCTGAAACGTTACGCCCCCATGGGACGGCTCGGCCCGTCCATACCCATCAGTTGGGAGTTTGTTTCCACAGACTTGCGTGAGACCAGTTCCGGCACCTCGGGCACCACGGTAAGCTACAGCGACGGGCACGTTGAATATGCCACTTATCCCGACAACTACCCGGCGTGCAAGACCGTTGCAGAACTCTCGCATCGGTTCATGCAGGGGCGAAGCTGACCGCGGAGCCTCACTTCTGCCCGCTGGAAGTGTCCAATACCTTCAGGCGAATGTCCTTGAACTGCACCTTCATGGGCGGACCGCTGTGCAGTTGCAGCGCCAAAATGCCCGACAGGTCCCGCTGGGCCGGGTCATCATCCACCACTTCTGCCACCAACCGGCCGTTGACTTTGAGCGTCATGGTGGTTCCCTTGCAGGTCAGGTCATACTCGTGCCACTGGTCGAGGCTGAACCGGGCCGGGCCCGTGGCACCCTCGATTGGCGTGATGGCTTTCTGACCCGTGGCGTCGAAGACCGCCCGCTCCCCGCGCCATGCCAAGGTCTCGCGGCCATGCTCATCATACAGCCGAACCTGCCAGGGCGTATTGGTGTTGTTGTCCACCTGATACCCGCGGCAGTCGTCCGTGATTTTGCCGTCAAAGATTTCACTGCGGTACTGAAAGCCGCAATTGACATCCTTGTCGCTCAAAATCCTATGCCGGAGTTTGAGTTCGAAATCGCCCATCTTGCCGCCCTGGTAGACGAGGTAGTGGTTTCGCTCCGTCGGATGCTCCACCGTGATTTTGGCGGTGATGGCCCCGTCCTCCACGGACCAGAAACTCATGTCGGCCGCCTGCCATCCATTCAATGTCTTGCCGTCGAAGACAGAAACAAAGCCAGCCTCCTCCGCGAGCGGGAGCAGCGGGTCCGGCGTCACGGCGGCCTCGGCGGAGGCGGTTGCTGCCGACGGCGCTACGGTTGCGGTCTTCGGCTCTGTTGAGCAGGCACCCAGACCCACAACAGCACAAGCAAAGGTGAAGCAGACTACAGAACGCATTTTCATGCTGTCCTTCTCCCAAAGTGTTGTACGATTACGCGCCCGTCGTAAAGTGGTAGTTTCCGGAGCCCACCTCATACTCCGCCAGACCCGCTTCGTGTTTGACCAGCCGGATGTCCGGTGTCTCGGAAATGGCATGCCCATTCTCCAAAACCTCTTTCACATCGGCGGCGGGGATGCGCAGCAACGCCGTGGTGTTTGCCGGTATCGTCACGTTGAATTCGAGTTTCTTCCCGTCACGGCGCCACCCGCTGGACACGGTACCGCGAATGGTGTCATAGGAAGCCTTGGCCCAAGTGAGGTCGGCGACGGGACGCGGGTCGAGGATGATGTGCTTGAAGCCGGGCTGCGCCGGGTCGGGCTTGATGCCGCCCAGTCCGCGGGGGAACCACTCCCCCGCCGCCAGCAGCGTGCTGTGGATGCGGGAACGCTCCCCGTCCCAGCGCTCCCACATGGTGGTGCCGCCCTGTTCGAGCATGTAGCCCCAGCCGGGATAGGTTTTCTGGCCGGTCACGAGACAGATCAGATCGTCGCGGCGCTCCTCATTCAAACAGCGGAACAGGAACATGGTGCCGTGCATGCCCGTGTCGATGTGGCCTTTGTTGGTGTCCACGATGGTCTGTTCGAGGTTCTTGAGCACGGCGGGACGCAGATTCTCCGGCACGACACCGGCCAGCAGGGCAAAGGACAGATAGGCCTGCCCGCCGTCCACGTAGCTGTTGGATTCGGGCTTGAACCACCGCGCGTGGGTGGCGCGGCGAATGGCGTCCGCCTTGTCCGCGTAGCGGGTGACATCCTGCGCCTCACCCAGCACTGCGGCCACCTTGGACACACTGTCGGCGATGTAGGCGCAGAAGCAGTTGTTGAAGAAGGTGCGCCATTCCTCGGGTGACCAGCGTCCATCGCCCTGGTCATGGCCCGGCGCGACCCAGTCGCCAATGAATCCGTAGTGTTCGTGCCCGTAGGGCTTGAGCAGGCCGTTTTCGCTCTTGGAGTCCAGGAACGCGACGTACTGTTTCATCATCGCGTAGTTGTCCTGCAGCACACGCCGGTCGCCGTAGTGCAGATAGAGGTCCCAGGGCAGGAATACGCTGATCGCGCCCCAGGTTGGCCCGCCGCCCGCACCGTGGGGATAGGGTGCGATATTGGTCAGCTCCCCCGTTTCCGGGTTCTGGACGTCGCGCCAGTTGCCCAGCCACTTGGTGTACAGCGCGCCCAGATCATACGCATAGAGCGCGGTCTTGGTGGTGATCTGGCCGTCACCGCCGTAGCCGAGCCGTTCCCGGTGCGGACAGTCCACGGAGACACCGCCCGCCGTCACGCAGTCGAAGGTGTACATCGTGGTCTTGTAGATTTTGTTCAAGAGCTCGTTTGAACACTCAAAAGTACCGCGTGACGCGTAGTCGGTCCGCACAAAGAGGGCCTTGATGTCTTCGGGCTTGGGCTCCGCCGTCAGTCCGGAAACCTTCACATAGCGGAAGGCGTGATAGTTGAAGCGGTTGCGAAACACCTCTTTGGCCTTTGACCTCGGCACATATTCGTCGTGCTGTTTGAAGTCCACCCACTCCTTGTCCTCGTTGTCCCAGCGTTCCATGAACATCATGCGGACGGCTTCGCCCGGCTTGCCCTTCAGGTGGAACTCGATCATGCCGGTAAGGTTGCGCCCGAAATCGATGATGTACTCCTTCGACGGGGCCTTGGCAATGTTCACCGGGGCAATGGTTTCCGTGACCCGGTTCGGCTCCATCATCATGGCGCAGAGCGCCACTTTCGGCGCTTCCAAGGCCGCGCTGTTGGACCAGCCGGAATCGTCCAGTTCGGCTGTGTCCCAGCCGGGCACCTCGGCCTGGGCATCGTAGCGCTCACCCTGCAGATTGCCCTTGCGCACATCGCCCAGCGCCTTGACGGCACTCGGATGGGTCTTCCACGTTTCATCACTGGCAACGCGGACGACCGTTCCATTGTCGAGGGTGATTTCCAGTTGCACCCGCGCGATGGGACCGGGATGGGTCACGCCGGGGAATTCGGCGCAATACCAGCCCCGACCCAGCCAGACCCCAAGGCAGTTGGCCCCCTGCCTGACGGCGTCCGTGACGTCGTGGGTCTGGTAATAGGCCCGTTTGTTGTAGTCGCTAACGGGGGGACTGCACACGTCGTCGCCGATGGCTTTTCCGTTGAGGTGCAGTTCGTAGTAGCCCATGGCGGCCACATAGGCCACGGCGCGCACCGGCTTCGCATCGAGCGTGAATCTGGCACGGAAGAGCGGCGCCGGAGGCTCGGCCTTTTTATAGGTCTCGGCGGACTGGCCTATCCATTTTGCGGCCCAGTCACCCGGTTCCAGCAGGCCCATGGTCCAAGATGCAGGCTTGCTCCACGCGGACGCCTTGTCGTCCCTGTCCCATGCCCGCACTTTCCAGAAACAGGCCGCGCGCGATACCAACGGCTTGCCCCCATAGGTAATGTGCGCCGTCTCATCGGAAACAACCTTGGCCGTGTCCCACAAGTCCCCCTGATCTGCATCCATCAGCGCGCGGGAAGAGGCCACGAGGATCTGATAGGCGGTCTGCCGCTGGCGGCGCTGTTCCGAGGCAACGGTCCAACTCAGCCTCGGCGCGCGCACGTCAATACCCAGAGGGTCGGCGAGATATTCGCAGCGCAGGCGGTCGACGGTCAGCCCCGCGCCGGTCTCTGCCGACGCCCGCCCCGGGCACAGCATCCCCAGCGCACAACATGCGACCAACACTGCAACGCCGGCCAGCACACCCCGCCGATAGCGGATATTCTCGTAAGTCATGAACAGACTCCCAAAGTTTCAACCTAATTGACCACCGCATTGTCGCAAAACACAGGGACCATTTCCCACCCCACCGAGCAAACACACCTCCCCTTGCGGGCCTTGGGTACCGTAAGGCAGCTCCCATGCTTGCCCCTTTTGGACTGCGGTGGCAGAGCGCAGTCCAAAAGGGAAAGCGGCTAACGCGATGACGGGCGCCCCTGTCTGTTTTGGGGTCTGGAGTATTTGCTACCATGGCGTCCGAAATACAACGCATCGGAGCCTGCCATGACCCATCTCAACCGTCTGTCTCTGATTCTTGCATTCTTCCCTCTGTGCCTTGCTGCACATACGACTGACCTCAAGAGTGCCGTTGGCAGTCTGCCGCCGTTGCCGCAGGAGATGAAGTCCGCGCCCAAGAGGGACTGGCTCGTGCAGCGGATGGACCAGAAAACCGGGGTGTTCCGCACGGGAAATGAAAACGAAGTGGCCATGACCAACGGACTCATCCGCCGGACTTGGCGCGTGGTGCCCAACGGGGCCACGGTGGCATTCGACAACCTCATGACGGGCGCGTCGATCATGCGCGGGGTGAAGCCCGAGGCGCGGGTCGAACTGGACGGGCAAGATTACGAGGTGGGCGGGCTGGCGGGCCAGCCCGATTATGCCTATCTTCAGCCCGACTGGCTGGACAAGATGACCGCCAGCCCGGACGCCTTTCAATGCACCGGTTTCGAGGTTGGCACGACGGCAGAGCGTTTTCCCTGGAAACGAGTGCGCCACGCGGCCGATCTTCCCTGGCCCGCGCCGGGAGCCTCGATTGTGTTCCATTACGCCCCGCCTTCGGGCAAGCTTGCCGGGGTGGTGCTTTCGGTGCATTACGAGATGTACGACGGGGTTCCGCTGCTGGCGAAATGGTTCACCCTGCAAAACGGCAGTGGAAAAGCGCTGGCGCTGGACACTTTCACAAACGAGATTCTGGCCGTTGTGGAGGCCGAGTCGGTGGTGGACAGCCGGGAACAGTGGGAAGGGCCGAACCTGTACATCGAAAGCGACTATTCCTTCCACGGCATGGACGCCATGACAGGCAACCGCACCACGCAGTGGATTGCCGACCCGCAGTACACCACGCAGGTGAACTACGAACTGAAATCGCCGGTGCTCATGGAGAGCCGGCCGCCCATCGGCCCGGGCGTCACGCTGGCGGCGGGCGAATCCTTTGAGGCTTTCCGCACCTTTGAACTGGTGCACGACTCGACCGACCGGGAACGCAGAAGTCTGGCGCAGCACCGCATGTACCGCACCCTCTGTCCCTGGGCCACGGAAAACCCCATCCTGTTCCACGCGCGCAATGCCAAACCGGCGGCAGCGCGGCTGGCCATAGACCAGACGGCGGAAGTGGGCGCGGAGATGGTAATTCTCAGCTTTGGCAGCGGATTCAACATGGAGAAGGAGAGTCCCGAATACATCGCCGAGGTAAAGGAACTCGTGGACTACGCGCACAGCAAGCACGTGGAACTGGGCGGATACTCCCTGCTCGCCAGCCGCAAGGTCAGCGAGGAGGACGACGCCATCAATCCCGCCACGGGCAAACGGGGCGGCGCCATCTTCGGCGACTCCCCCTGCCTCGGCAGCACCTGGGGCGGGCAGTATTTCGAGAAGATTACCCGTTTCATCGAAGAGACGGGCATGGACATTCTGGAGCATGATGGTTCCTATCCGGGCGATCTGTGCGCATCGGAAAAGCATCCCGGCCACAAGGGACTCAAAGACTCGCAGTGGACACAATGGAAAAAGATCACGGACTTCTACGAATGGTGCCGGGCGCGGGGCACCTATCTGAACGTTCCCGACTGGTATTTCCTGACGGGTTCGAGCAAGACAGGCATGGGCTACCGCGAGGTGAACTGGTCGCTGCCTCGGGACCGCCAGATCATTCTGGGACGCCAGAACATCTACGACGGCACCTGGCAGAAGATGCCCAGCATGGGCTGGATGTTCACGCCGCTGGTGGAGTATCAGGGTGGCGGTGCCGAGGCAACACTGGAGCCGCTGTCTAAGCATCTGGACGCCTATGAGGCGCATCTGGCGCAAAACTTCGGCTCCGGTGTGCAGTCCTGCTACCGCGGCCCGCGCTGGTACGACAAGGACGAGACCAAAGCCGTGGTTAAGAAGTGGATTACCTTTTACAAGAAATACCGGGACATTCTCGACTCGGATCTTGTGCATGTGCGCCGCGCCGACGCCCGCGATCTGGACTGCATGCTGCATGTGAACCCCTGGGTCAAAGAAAAGGGACTGGCCATGGTTTACAATCCGCTGGACCAAGCGGTGGAAAAGACCATCACGCTGCCGCTGTATTACACCGGACTGGCCGACGCGGCGCAGATTCGCGAACAGGAAGGAACGGCGCAGGAATGCAAACTGGACCGGGCGCGCAGGGTGGAATTATCCGTGAAGATTGCCGCGCACGGGAACACCTGGTTTGTGATTGAGTGACACGGACGGGCACTGACCGTAAGAGGATATGGCTGATGAAAGAGAACCACCTGGGACGACGGGAATTCCTTGGCGCGGTGACGGCGGCAATGGCGCTGCCGGGCTGTGCCTCTCTGAAGAAGGATGAACCAAAAAAGGAACCCGCCCCGCTGCCCAAGCGCAAGCCCAACATCGTTTTCATGCTCATAGACGACATGGGCTATGCCGATGTGGGGTGCTTTGGCAGCACCTTTTATGAAACGCCCAACATTGACCGTCTCGCCGCTTCGGGGATGCGTTTCACGCAGGCCTATGCCGCCTGCCCCGTCTGCTCGCCCACGCGGGCGAGCATCATGACGGGCAAATATCCCGCGCGGCTCAAGCTTACGGATTTTCTGAAAGGGAAGAAAAGCCCCAAGGACTCGCCCCTCCTCCCCGCCGAGTACCTTGATGAATTGCCGCTCGAAGAGGTGATCGTGGCGGAGATACTGAAGGAAGCGGGCTATGCCACGGGACATGTGGGCAAATGGCATTTGGGAAAGAAGGGCTTCTGGCCGGAGGACCAGGGATTTGATTTCAACTACGCCGGGTGTTACAGCGGCGCGCCGAAAAGCTATTTCTGGCCCGACTGGGAGGACAATCCGCCGATACAGGGCAGCTTCAACGGGGAGTACCTGGCGGATCGGCTGACGGATGAGGCATGCCGCTTCATCGAGGCGCAGAAAGACAAGCCGTTCTTCCTCAACTTCTGCCACCACTCCGTCCACGTGCCCCTGCAGGGCAAGCCGGACAAGGTTGCCAAGTATGAGGCGAAACTGGCCGCCCATCCCCCCCTGCCCGGCCAGCAGCACAACCCCGTCTATGCGGCCATGGTCGAATCGGTGGACGACAGCGTGGGCAGGGTGGCCGAGACGCTCACCCGCCTGGGTATCGAGGAAAACACCCTGTTCTTCTTCTTTTCCGACAACGGCGGCCTGTCCGTGGAGGAAGGCCACCTGACCCCGGCCACGACGAACGCCCCACTGCGCGACGGCAAGGGCTATCTGCACGAGGGCGGCATCCGCGAACCCATGATCGTGTCCTGGCCGGGCACCATCACGCCCGGCACAACCTGCGAAGAGGCGGTGTGCAGCATCGACTTCCTGCCCACCATGGCTGCTCTGGCGGGCCTTGACCTGGAAAAATCCCCCGCTAGGAACATTGACGGAGCGGACCTGTCTCCCCTGTTTTCAGACCCGCACGCGCATCTTTCGCGGGACGCACTCTATTGGCACTACCCGCACTTTTCCAACCAGGGCGGCAGACCGGGCGGGGCGGTCCGCGCCGGTGACTGGAAACTCATCGAGAATTATGAATTCGGCGACCTCGAACTGTATAACCTCAGAGAAGACCTTGGCGAAACGCACAATCTGGCCCACAGCCAGCCGGAACGTGCCAAGAGGCTGCTGGAAATGCTCCACGCATGGCGCCAGAAGGTTGGCGCAAACATGCCCCGGCCGAACCCCGACTATGCGACACCGAAGTGACCCTATTATCTTATCAGAAAGAAAGCAATAAACGCAGAGACGCGGAGAACGCAGAGGCACGCAGAGAAGAATTTGCCGTCAAAGACCTCTGCGGTCCTCTGCGCCCTTTGCGTCTCTGCGTTCTGCTCTTTCCCGGCTACTGAAAAAACCGAACGTGAATTACGGAGAATGGTTCAATGATGCGATTTGTGGCGATGATTGTCCTGTTGCCGGTGTTTGGCTTTGCCCAGACGGTGGAGGTGAAGGCGGAGGAGGAGATTTACAAGTTTGTGAATCCGAACAACGGGTCCGGGCCGTTGTGGGATTATGGAAGCACCAACATCGTGCGCTGTGGGGAGAACGTGTACGTCAGCCAGCAGGAGACCGGCGAGGGCGTGCCGCCGCTGAGCAACACCCGCTGGCGCTTGCTGAAGCGCGGCGCCGACGGCTGGAAGATGCTGGCCGAACAGGACAAGTTCATCCAGCGGGAGCCCTGTCCGATGGGCACGATGGGTGGGGCCGTGTTCATGTCGATCAATCCGTCAACACAGCCGCCGGGCACCAAGTACGGCAATTGCGTTCCCCAGATACTCAAGTTCTCCTTTCCGGGCGGGAAGTTGGAGCAGACAACGTTCATACCGGTGTGGAAAGAAGACCACACCTACACCGACCACAGTTACCGCGGCTTTGCCGTCGATGCCCAGGTGGGAAAGATGCTGCTGCTCAACATCGATGCCGTGACAAGCGCCGAGAATGCCTGCCTCATGACGGCCGACGGCGAGACGCTGGGCGGCGCTTCGGTCAGTTTCCCCATACGCGCGTGCTATCCGCAGGTGCTGCTTCGGGACAACGCGGTGCATGTGCTGGCCGTTGGGGATATTGTCGAACCCGTGGCGGAATGGAAGACCTACAAGTTTGAGCAGACGAAGGCAACATGGGACTATGTGTTCCGCATCCTTTACTACACGTACACGCCGGATGTCGCAAAAACCGGTTTTACCGCACCCCTTGAGATTGCGAATGTGGACAAAACCGCGGGCGCCATTTCCAATCAGGACCTCTGGGTC
>CAITNO010000082.1 GCA_903893795.1 Candidatus Hydrogenedentota bacterium
CCAGTCGTCGTTACTGTCCGGTTGCCCACACAGGCATCCGTGGCCGTTGCGCCCGCATCGGTGTAGGTTGCCTTGCACTGTACCGTGACTGCGGCAGAACCGGTGAGCGTGATGACCGGCGGGGTCGTATCTGTGACCGTCACCACGCGTGTGACCACGGCTGCGCTGTTGCCGTTACCGTCTGACGCGTTGTAGGCCAACGTGTAGGTCCCGAGTGCGGATGTGTTGACTGTGCCAGCCGTCGTCACCGTCCGGCTGCCCGCGCAGGTATAGGTGGCCGTTGCGCCCGCATCGGTGTAGGTTGCCTTGCACTGCACCGTGACTGCGGCAGAACCGGTGAGCGTGATGATGGGCGGGGTCGTGTCCGCCACCGTCACCGTGCGCGTGAGCTGTGCCGCATAGCTTCCATTGCCGTCGTTTGCGCTGTAGGTCAGCATATAGGTTCCGAGTAGGGCCGTGTCCACCGCGCCAGTCGTCGTCACCGCAACACTGCCCATGCAGGCATCCGTCGCCGTCGCGCCCGCATCCGTGTAGGTTGCCTTGCACTGCACCGTGACTGCGGCAGAACCGGTGAGCGTGATGATGGGCGGGGTCGTGTCCACCACCGTCACCGCGCGCGCAACCTGTACCGCACTGTATCCATTGCCGTCATTCGCATTGTAGCTCAGCGTATAGGTTCCAAGTATGGCCGTGTTCACAGAACCACTCACCGTCACCGGCACGCTCCCCACGCAGGCATCCGTGGCCGTGGCGCCCGCATCTGTGTAGGTGGCCTTGCACTCCACCGTGACCAAGGCAGCACCGGTGAGCGTGATCACCGGCGCGGTTGTGTCCGCAACCGTCACCCGGCGTGTGGCCTGAAGGGCCGCATTCACCCCGTTGGTGGCGTTGTAGGTCAGCGTGTAGACGCCCGGAACGGCGGTGTTCACCGTGCCGTCCGTTGTCGCCGCCACCTCGCCGGTGCATATATCCATGGCCAGGGCGCCGTTGTCGTAGTAGTCGCTGCCGCACTCGACGCTGACCGAGGGGTCGCCGAGCACCGTGATGACCGGCGGCGTGGTGTCCGCCACGGTCACCGCGCGCGTCACGGTTGCCGCGCTGTTACCATGGCCGTCGCTGGCGCTGTAGGTCACCGTATAGGTTCCGGGTGCGGCCGCGTTCACCGTCCCCGTGGCGGTTACGGGCACACTGCCAGCGCAGCTGTCAGCCGCCGTTGCGCCTGCATCGGCATAGGCATCGCCACATGCCACCGTGACCGCGGCGGAACCGCTGCGTGTGATGACCGGTGCGGTGCTGTCCGCCACGGTCACCACGCGCGTCACGGTTGCCGCGCTGTTGCCGTGGCCGTCGTTGGCGTTGTAGCCCAGCGTATAGGTTCCAAGTGCGGCCGTGTTCACCGTTCCCGTGGCCGTCACGGGCACGCTGCCGACGCAGATATCCGTCGCCGTTGCCCCGGCGTCGGTGTAGGGCGTGCCGCATTCGACGGTCACCGTGGCAGCGCCGTTCAGTGTGATGACCGGCGCGGTGGTGTCTGACACGGTCACGCTGCGGGTGAGTTCGGCGGCACTGTTGCCATGGCCGTCGCTGACGTTGTAGCGAACGGTGTAGGTGCCGGGCAGGTTTACGTTGACCGGGTTGATGACGGTGATACCGGCCGTGAGGACGCCCGCGCAGAGGTCGCTGGCGGTGGCGCCCGCGTCGGTGTAGGGCATGCCGCATTCGGCGGCCGTCTCGGACGGGCCGAGCAATGCCAGCACCGGTACGTCGGTGTCGGTAACATGGACCGTGCGGGTCAGCGGCGCGGCACTGTTGCCGTGACCGTCGCTGACGCTGTAGCGGACGGTGTAAGTGCCGGGTGTGCCGGTGTCCACCGGGTTGATGACGGTGATGCTGGCCGTCAGGCTGCCCGCGCAACTGTCGGTGGCCGTCGCGCCCGATTCGGTGTAGCTGTCTTTGCACGCGACGCTGGTTTCGGCAGCGCCGACGAGCGCGAGCACAGGCGGCGTGGTGTCCACGACCTGAACGGTCCGCGTGACTTCCACGGCATTGTTCCCGTTGCCGTCGCCCACGTTGTAGCGGACGGTGTAGTTGCCGGGCACGGCCGGGTTCACCGTGTCGCCGCCCACGACGATGCCGGCCGTCAGGCTGCCCGCGCAGGCGTCGGTGGCCGTCGCGCCCGATTCGGTGTAGCTGCCGCCGCATTCCACGGTCACCAGGGCCGAACCGTTCAGCGTGATGACCGGGGCCGTCACATCCTGCACCAGCAGCGTGGCCGTGGCAACGCCCTGATAATTGGTGTCGGCAACCGTGGCCGAAACGGCATAACTGCCCAAGGCGCTGGGCGGGGTGGCCGAGCCGTCATAGGCAATGCCCACCGTCAGCCCGGCGGGAAGGGTGGTCACGGTAACCGCTTTGGCCGTGCCGTCGCAGTTTTGAACAAGGTTACCCAGCGTCACCGTGGCTGTCGCCTTGGAAATCGTCAGGCTCGCGCCGAGGTAGGTGACGGTGTATTTCGCCGGAGCGGTCAGCGTGCCCCGCGTGATGGCGTAGGCACCCACCGTTTCGCCCGCATCGCGGGCCAGCGCTCCGCCCAGCGTGTCGCCCGGTTCCAGCGCACCGGAAGTAATCTGCCAGGTCAGGGCCGGGTCGGCGCTTCCATAAAGCTTGGTCTGGGCGTCCGCCGTAACCGTAATCAGTACGGCCGTAAACCACTTGGCGTACAGCGTATGGTCGGCCGGGTTGGTCACCGTCGTTGCGTCCGTCACTTCCGTGCCCGTGCCGCCGGGGCCGGTCCACCATCCGCCGAAGTTGCTGCCCGCCAGCGCGGGCGTGGGAAGGGTGCCGTAGGGCGTGTTGTAGGCCGCGCTCAGGCTGGCCGGGGACACGGTGCCGCCCTGGGCGTCCAGGGTCACGGTGCAACTGTCCGGCGCGAAGACCGCCTGGAGGGCGTGGCCGTTGCGGTCCAGGGTCAGGCTCTGGTTGTCGTTCTTCAGGCCCGCGTTGAAGGTGCAGGTCGCATTGGTGGCCCCGGCAAGGTCGGCAAAACTGTCCGGGCTCGTGCCCTGAGCGCCAGTCTTGGCCTGCCATTTGACGAAGTGATAGCCCGAATCCGCCACGGCCGTGAGATTGACGGCCGCGTTGCGGTCATAGTTGCCGTCGGTCCAGGCGGGACTCTCCGCCGTGGTCCCGTTCTTGAGGGTTCCGCCCGTGCCCGCCGTTGCGCTTACGCGGTACAACGGTTTGTACGCAGCCGCGCAGATATTCCACCGCCCGGAGATGGACAGGGTGTAGGCCATGGCCTTGCTGGCCGACGATGCCACATAGAAGACGCCGGTGGAGTATCGCCGGTTGGCCACGCTAATCGAGGTGAAGACGTTCGTCTGGCTGGCGCTGGGCGCCAGGGTGAGGGTGCCATTGCCGCCGGTGCAGCCGTCCACGACGATGAAGTCGGCGGGGATGGGACCGTTTGAAAGTGTGCCGGTGGACGCGGCCGTGCCCGTGCCCGCGCCGCTGTTGGCGTTCGCCCCGTAGAGCGTGGCGGAACGCGGGCTGGCCTGGTCAATGTTGCCCAGACAGGTGATGGCCCCCTGTTTCCGGTCGATGGCGCTTTGAAAGGTCACCGAAAGCGTGGCGGTTTGGGATACATCTGAATCGCCAATCGCCGCGTAGAACTGTTCCACGCCCAGCCCGTTGGTCGTGCCGATGGCCAGCAGGGCGCCCTCGGCCTTGGTGAAGGTGATGCCGTTCCAGGTGGGCAGCGTGGTGGTGGACACCAGGGCCAGATTGTAGGTGCCCCCCGACGCCTTGTAGGTGGAGGTGGTCAGCACCAGGACCCGGTTGGTTCCGGCCGGCGCCGTGTAGGACCCGGTTTCCGTGGTCCGGGCCGAGTTGCTGGCAAAAACCTCCACCGCCGTGCTGGAAAGGGACGGCAGCACCTGCGGCGCCGCATAGGCGGGTGCGGCGGCAAGGGTCAGGAGGCAAATTGCAAAAAACACCCCCGCCCACACCCTGCCAATCCTTCGCTGTGACATAACCTCGCCCTCCTGTCCGGACAGCCCCGCCGGGAGCAACTCCCGGCTAACAGACCCACACCGCGCGCAATAGCACCTAGTCCTATGTATAAAGTCTACAAAAGAACTGGGCTTTTGTCAATGAATTCGTTGCATCGCTCAGGTTCCGGTTCCCCTCGTTGCCAGGCTGCACTTGGCAATGCCGGTGTTCCTGAAGCGGTGCTTCGTCCCCGGCACGGTGTGGCTCGGGCGTTCCGCCCGTGAGGACCATGGGCAGGATGCCCATGCCACGGGAAAAGCAGCGGCATGGCCACCGCAGTCAAGAAGGGATTTCCCGGAGCGAAGCGCAGCTTCGAAGACAATTGCGTCCCCAAGTTCAACTTGGGAACGAGGAGGAGAAGACAGGTGCGTTCCCAAGTCCAACTTGGGAACGAGGAGGAGAAGACAAGTGCGTCCCCAAGTACAACTTGGGAACGAGGGGGAACGGGGGGAAAGAAAGAGCGACCGGATGTCCTGCCGGGGGCAGGGCATCCGGTCGGAAGGAAGACTGATGCGGTTGTCAGTTTATCGTGAACGTCGCGTTGCTGTAGTCATATACCGCGGTGCTTATCAGTGAAATGACGCGGATCTTGTACTTGGTTCCCACGGCCTGTCCGGCGGGAATGCTCCAGGACCAGGTGCCCGGCGTGGCCGGGACGGTGGCCAGCGTGGTGTAGGTGCCTGCGGCCGTGTCATGCAGCAGGACCGACACCTTGCCGACCACGGCGTTGGCGTTCCAGGTGACCGCATGCACGGAATTGCGCGCAAACACTTCGCCGCCGTTGGGGGAGGTCACCGTGATGGAGGGTGTGCCGGCGCCGATGGCGAAGTAGTTGTCGCTGTAGTCGTACACGGCCGTGTTCATCAGGGATGCCACACGAATCTTGTACATGCCGCCCAGGGCCTGGCCGGCGGGAACCGTCCACGACCATGAACCGGGCGTGGCGGGCACGGTGGCAAGTGGTGTGTAGGTTCCCGCAACCATGTCATGGAACAGGACCACGACTTTGCCGACGACCGCGTTTGCATTCCAGGTGACCGCATGGGTGGAGCCGGGGGCCCAGACTTCCCCGCCGTTTGCGGAGGTCACGGTGATCGACGGGGTGCCCGAGCCGATGGCGAAGTAGTTGTCGCTGTAGTCGTAGACGGCCGTGTTCGTCAAGGAAGCAACGCGGACCTTGTACATGCCGCCGAGGGCCTGTGCTGCGGGCACGGTCCACGACCAGGAACCGGGCGTGGCGGGCACGGTGGCGAGGGTCGTGTAGGTTCCGGCGGCCATGTCATGGAGCAGCACCGCGACTTTCCCGAGGACGGCATTGGCCGTCCACGTGATGGCATGGGTGGAGTTGGGCGCCCAGACTTCGCCGCCGTTGGCGGAGGTCACGGTGATGGAGGGAGTGCCGGCGCCGATGGCGAAGTAGTTGTCGCTGTAGTCGTAGACGGCGCTGTTTGCGAGCGACGCCACGCGGATCTTGAACATGCCGCCCGTGGCCTGTCCGGCCGGAATGTTCCAAGACCAGGAAGCGGCGCCCGCGGTTGCATCCACCGTGGCCAGGGTGCTGTAGGTGCCCAAGCCCATGTCATGCAGCAGGATCATGACCTTGCCGGTGATTCCCACCGCGTTCCAGGTGACCGCATGGGTCGAACCGGGCGCGCAGAGTTCGCCGCCGTTGGGGGAGGTCACCGTAAGGGAGGGTGTCACTTTCGTCACGCTGCCGTCCGTGCCCGTGGAGGCCGCGTTGTAGTTGCCCGCCGCGCCGATGCACCTCCCGGCGGCTATGGACGGTTGCAGTGTGCCGTTGCCGCTGCCGGCGACGCTGATGGTGTAGGTGCTGCCCGAACCGGTCACCGTGCCCGTGATGCCCGTGGCCGTGCCGTTCCAGGCCACATCCTGCCAGCCGAATCCCGTGACCGGCTCGCTGAAATGGACCGTGAAGCTGATGGGGAAGGCCGTTACCGGGTCCGGCTGTCCCGAGGCTTGGTTTACGGTCACCGACGGGGTGCTTGCCAGCGCAAAGCGCACCAGACCGGGGAAGGGCAGGGAGTCGATGGCGGTGAAAGCGCCACCGGCATAGAGTGCCCCATCGGTGACGCCCAGTGTCTGCACGGGACCGTTGATCGCGGGCGCCCAGTCGGGCTTTGCCCCGCCGGTCAGGTTCAGCGCCGCGATGGCGCTGCGGGAAGCGCTGCCGATGCCGGTGAATTCTCCGCCTGCATAGAGGGTCTCGCAGGTTGCGCCCAGCGCGTACACGGGGCCGTTGGCCTCGGTGAAGAGCGCCACCCCGTTCGTGCCCAAGGCAACCGACTCGATGCCGTCGGCAACGCCCGCGTAGAGCGTGTCTTCCGAAAGGACCAGCGAGAACACCGGCCCGGAGACTGCCGGAGGCGTCCAGCCCGCAGGCGCCCCCGTTGCGAGGGCGATTGCATCCAGGTAGTAATTCGGACCGCTGGCCGGCGTGAACTCCCCGCCGAGGTACAGGAACTCGTTCGAGGCCGCCATGGCGAGCACCGTGCCGGTGGTGGTTGCCAACGGCGAAGCCACGCCGTCGGCAATGTCGATGGCGTCCACGAATCCGTCTCCCGCCGCATACAGTGTCGCGCCGTCGGGCGACAGCGCCAGTGCGGTCACTTCACCGCGGGGCACGGGAACCCAGCCGTCCACGACGGTATTGGTGGCTGCGTCAATCTTGGCAAGGTTCGTCCAACCGGCGCCTGCCGCGCCAAGGGCGCAGGCCCAGGAGAAGCGGCCGCCGATATAGAGCGCGTGCGCGTCGGCGGTCATGGTGTTCACCGTGCCGTCGGTGGTCCAGGGAACCACTGTTGGTATGGTGCCGCTTTCGTCAAAGGCGGTCAGCGTGAGCGTGGCATAGCAGGTGGCGATGTTGTTCGCGCCGTCCCTCACGGTGATGGTGACGGTGTGCGCGCCAAGCCCGGTCACTTCCGAACCGGCTGCCGGGTCCTGCGCAATCAGCAGGTTTTCCGAGGGCGTGATGTTGTCCGTTGCGGTCACCTCACCGCAAAGGTTCGGCACCGCCGCCGCGCAGGAGGCGGTGGCCGCGACGGTCCTGGCCGCCGCGCAGGTGTCGATGACCGGCGGCGTAGTGTCGGGCGGGGAGAGGTACTGGAACGCATAGGGAAGCGTCGCGACCTGTTCGTCCGGATTGATGACCTGGACCGCCACCATTCCCGCGGCATGGGGCGGCGTGACGCAGGTGATGAAGACACTCACATTGCCATAGCCGTAGTCACTGTAGTGCACCCGGACTTCGCCTGCATCGACGCCGCCAAAGGTGACCCGCGTGGTGCCTGTGACCAGGAACTGGCCTCCGCTGATGGTCACGTAAGTGCCACCCGCGGCCGGCCCATGGGTCGGTGTGATGGCGGTGGGCAGCGGACCCGGTCCGGCCGTGTACCGGAACGCCGCGGCAAGCGTGCCCCGTTGCCCGTCGGGATTGACAACCTGGATGTCGACCAACCCGAGGGCATGGGGCGGCGCCGGGGCATAGAGATGCCAACTGCTTCCGTCATACCACGGCGAAGTCCAGGCCGCCTGAACACCGCCAAAGAGGACATGCGCGCCCGGAGCGCCCAAGAGCCCCGTGCCGCTGACATCGATCATGGGCCCGCCCGTGGAGAGGGCGGTGTTGGGGAAGACCGCCAGGGGAGAGGGCGGCGCGGCGGGCTGGAACTCGAAGGCGGCCGCAAGTGTGCCGTCCATGATTCCCGAGCCGGTCACGGCAACGTCCACCATGCCCGCCGCATGGGCGGGCGTCTGGCAGTGGATGCGCAGGTTGCCTCCGCCGAGGTCTTCCAACCAGGTGCCGGTGGCGGACTGGCCGCCGAAGCTTACGGTGACCGTGCCCTGCGTGGTGAATCCCGTGCCGTCTATCTGCACCCAGTCCCCGCCGAGCGTGGTCCCATGGTTCGGCGTTATGGACACCGGACCGGGGGAGACCGCAGGCGTGATGGCGGGGTTCAGCTGGGCGGCGATGGTTGCCGCCGCGCCGAACGCGTGGAAGTGGTCATATTCCTGACGGTTCGTGAATCCGTCCCCGTCGGCGTCGCCGTCGGGGCCGAAGAGGGCCGCGAGTCCGGAAACATGCGCCGCAAGGCCGTCGGCCGGCGGTGTGGGCAGTATCAGGCCGCCAAGAGAGGGCGCCAAGTTCAGCAGTGCCTGGAGTGCCAGCATGCTTTCAGCATCGCCTTCCGTTGCGTATCCGGCCAGCATGACTGCCATGCTGCTCGGATACCAGGGCATCACTCCAGGAATCAGCGAGCGCAGATCAGAAGTGGCCGCCGGGGGGGTATTGAGCTGAACATGGGCCAACGACGTTGTAATCAGCACCTTGAAGTAGTTGAAGTTGGCCTTGAAGGTGTTCAGTACCTGCTCGTTGGTGACACCTCCCGTATTCGCGGGATTCAACGCATAGCTGTTGTTCAGCACGGCGGCCAGCAGACCCATTTCATACTCGCCGTCGGGAATGCCGTTGGGGGTCAGGGAGGCCGGTGCCCCCGAGGGCGCACCGGGTGTTCCATTGATGTCGGTGCCGCACAGGAACAGGGTCGAGTACACGCTTATGCCAGACGAGAATCCGGCAAAAAAGCCCAGGGAGCAGCTTGCCGTGTCAAAGGCGGCGCAGAAATCCCAAGCCCCCTCGGCGGGCCAGCTCGTCACGGGGTTGTCATAGCCCGGAACGAGGCTGAAGACCGGGAGCGATCCCGCGCCGGTTGGATTCTGTCCCGCATAGGTGGGCGGCGCGCCATAAGGTGTGGTCATCGTGTTATAGCTGCCGCCACCGCCATAGTTGGAGCAGGAGGTGGTTGCCGTCAACGGCGCGTGCGGAACCCCGGTGATTTCCGGATGGGATGTGCCCTCGGCAAACTGTGCCATGAGGAACAGGTCCGCCGTCACATGGATCTCCTGCCGGGTCGGGGTGTTCACGCCGTCGCTCCAGCGCAGGAAGTGCCAGCCCGCATTTGCCACGGCCGTGACCGGCGTGCCGTTCGTGCCCTCGTCCACCGTTTGCAGCGTTGTGCCCGAAATGCTTCCGTGAATGTCGGCGGCGTACGACAGCGTGTGGGTGACGGCGAAAAGGGCCGTCACAGCGATGTCATGGGTCACATTGACATCGGTTCGCGGATTCTGGGTGGAGCCGTCGCTCCATTGAACGAAGCGGCAGCCCGGTTCAGGCACCGCCGTCACAGCGGTGCCACTGCCGGGATAATCCACCGATTGCGGCGTGCTTCCCTGGATGTTGCCGTTTGACCCCGCCGTGTAAGTCAGGGTGTAGGTGGCGGTGGAGAAGTTCGCCGTTACGGTCATGTCTCTGTTCAGGGTGACCGTCGCATGGGAGGAATTGTCGGTGATAGCGCCGCTCCATCCGGCAAAGGTCCGCCCAGTTGCCGGCGTGGCCGCAAGGGAGACGAATTGGCCGAAGAGGTACGAATGGACGCCCGCGTCCGGGGTCACGGTTCCGTAACCCTCAGGGGAGACCAGCACCGTGAGCGTGGCGATGTCCTGGGCCGCCACCGCGCCTTCAAAGGTGCCCATGTCGATGCCCGCGCCCTGGGGACGGGTTATGCCGTCAAAGTCCACGGCGGGCGCGCCAGTGGCGGTGCCTGTGTCCAGGCAGGGCGAACCCGACCGGAGTTGCAGGCTGTCCGTGCCGGCGTCCACGAAGAGCGGGTCGGCATCGATGTTACCCTCGCCCGGATGCCCGCCCTGGACGCAGGAATAGGTCACCGAAGGCTCCACCGGGAATTCGCTGTATTCGGCCTGAATCTCCGGGCCCAACGGTGCGCCGTCTCCCCAGAGAATGCAGTTTGTCAACGACGGATAGGAGCTGTTGCTGTACACCGCACCGCCTTTGGACGAGGCCCAGTTGCCCGTGAAGCTGCAGTTGGCCACCACGGGGCCGCAGTAGGAGTTGTTGTACAGGGCACCGCCAAGGTTGGCGCTGTTGCGGACGAACAGGCAGTTTGCCAGCTTGGGCGAACAGTCAACGCTGTTGCAGACGGCCCCGCCGCGGTAATCGGTGCCGTTGTTTTCAAATTTGCAGTTGGTCACGGTCGGTGATGAGGAGCGGTTGTACATTCCGCCGCCGCCGTAGGGGGCGAAGTTGTCCGTGAATGTGCAATTCACGACCGTCGGGGACGCCGAGTAGTTGTACATGCCGCCACCGTTATAGCCCCGCCCGTGGGAGACGGTGAAGCCGTCCAGGACGGAATCGGTGGCGCCGACAACGCATTGGCGCGTGTCCTGCCCGTCGATCACGGACAGATTCTCCAGGGGATTGCGCCCGCTGCGCGCCGATTCCACGCCGGCGAATCCTCCGTAGAGGCGCGCGCCGGGCCGCAGGGTCACCACCGGGTCGGTGGCCGAGGTGTAGCTGCCCGCAGGCACCCAGACTTCAGCGCCGCCGTCAATCGCGGCCGCAGTGTCCACCGCAGACTGGATGTCCGGGAATCCCGTGGCCCAGGAGAGACCGTCCCAGGGTCCGGCGCTGTTCTGGGCATTGACGCGGAACGCCACGGCGTCCACCACTATCACCGTCCGCGTGGCTTCGGCGGCGTTGTTGCCGTTTCCGTCCGACACGTTGTAGCGCACCCTGTAGGTGCCCTGCACGGCGGGCGTCACCGTGTCGCCGCCGACCACGATGCTGCCCGTAAGGTCACCCGCACAGCCATCGAGGGCGGTCGCGCCCGGATCGGTGAAGCTGTGGCCGGTCTGCAGATACATGGTGGCCGAACCGCGAAGGGTGATGGTCGGCACCACCGTGTCCACCACGTTCACCGTGCGTGTCTTCTCGGCACGGAAGCCGGAGACAGGCTCGGTTATCCGATAGGTCACCGTGTGCGTGCCGAGAACACCGACGTCAATGGGCAGGCCGGTGGTCACAATACTGGCGGTCACGTCGTTGACCGTTCCGCCGACCACGGCCTGGGCGGTCGCCGTGGCACCAGCGTCAACGTATGCCGTCTTGCATTCCACCGTGACGGGGTTCGCGCCGAGTAGGTTCAACACCGGCGGTGGAATGTCAAAGAGGTCGAGCGTATCTTGGACGGTCGCAACGTTGTGTGCCGCGTCCTGAACCGTGTACTTGAGCGTCAAGGTAAGCGGATAGGAGGCCTCACTGTCAAGGAGAATTGGTTCACTGGGGGAGAAGGGGAGCTTTACGGCACCGTTGAACGCCTCCACCGTTATGCCTGTGATGCTGCCGCTGCAACTGTCCTGCGCGCCTATGTCGTTGAAGGCCATGGCAAGGGTGAAGGGGGTTCCCCTGAAAGATGCAGGATGGCGTGGAACACCGACGATGACCGGTGCCTGAGTGTCCTGCACGGTTATCGTGCGCGATACCTGCGGCGCAACAAAACCGTCGCTGTCAGTCACGTCGAACTTGACTGTGTAGGTGCCGGGCACGTTCACAGGCACGGGCCAGTCGCCTGACAGGGTGATTCTGTCGGTGATGGTGCCGTCTTCCGCATCGGAGGCCGATATGCCCGCGAGCAGGTCTGCCTTGCCAAAGGGCATGCCGCACTCTGCCAGGAGCGAGGTCGGCGCGGCCGTGATGGTCGGCGAATACACCACCGTCGCGAGCGGTGTCCCGGCCAAAGCGGGCAGCGCCATCGTCCAGTCCTGACCAGCGAGAAGTGTGCCCGGGTCCTGGCCCGCACCCTGCAGCAAACGGGCCGAAATGGCATAAGCCGTTCCGTCATAGACCATCGTTCTTACACCGACGCCCGTCACGGTTTCGGCTCCGGTGTTTCGGACTATCACCTGTGCGAAGCCGGAGAAGTTAAGGCTTGGATTGTTCAGGACTTTGCTCTTCACAACGCCGTTGCCGCCGGTCACAGAGGCAAAATCGGCCTTGTTCCAATAGTCCGCCTTGAGCCAGCCGCTCACAGCAGCCGGACCGGAGACAAGCTCGCCCATGGTCGGCGTGTCCGCCTGTTGTCCGTTCAGAACAACGTACGGATTGGGGCGGCGCAATACACTGTAATTGGTGGTCATGCCCCAGGCGCAGCGTGCGCCGATGCCGTTCGGCTTGTTGGTGTTGTTGTAACTGTAGTTGGTGTTGTTGCCAACGAAGGTCAGCATGCCCCGCATGGTGGGGTCCGAGGTTCCGGGTCCGTTCAGCGCATTGACCGTGCCGCCGCTGCTGCCCTTGGCCCGGATCATCGTGCCCTGCAGTTTGAGCATTCCGGGAACACCGGGGCGGCCGTTGCCGCCTGCACCGCCGTAGCCGCCGGTTGCGCCGTTGCCGCCTGCCGCGCCCGCGCCGGAACCACCGCCGTTACCCCCTGGGCGGGGACCCAGATTCTGATTCCCCGCAGCGCCTGCAAGGGCAGTGCTGTTGCCGGCCGCTCCGGGCATGCCTACGACTCCGACGGCGCCGGACTGCCCAGAAGCTGTCGTGCCCGCTGATATGTCAACGGTGCCAGAGAAGAAATTAACGCCCACGGCGCCAAGTATGACGGCGCCGCCGCCGTTGCCGCCGTTACTGCCGGCTCCGCCATTGCCGCCTGCACCGCCGTTGCCGCCCGTGCCGCCCCTGCCTGCTGCGGGTGCGGTGCCGGTTGCGGTGGCACCGGAACCACCGGCTCCGCCCGGCGGCCAGCTTGGGTAACTCGGATAGCCGGGGATGCCATACTGGAATGATTCCATGCGCGAGCCCGAAGCCCCTGCGACGGGGTTGTTGTCAAAGCCGCCACCGCCGCCACCGCCGCTTCCACTGGTGCAGGTGCTGAAATAGTTTAGGCCGTCAGTGTGCTGCGACTGGTAGCTTCCGCCGCCGCCGCCGCCGCCGCCGCCGCCGCCAGCGCCGCCACCGCCGCCACCGCCGCCACCACCGCCACCGGTACCACCGCCACCCGCGCCGCCACCGGGACCGGCCAGGAGTGTCAGGCTGCTGACGGATTGCGTTGCTGCGGTTCCGTATGCCGCGGAACCACCGTAGTTGCCGGGGTAGCCCACACCGCCGGAAGTTGCACCATTGGTTGCGGCGGAACCGGCATACCCGGAGAAGCCGGCAGTTCCGTTTCCAGCAGTTCCGCCACTGTCTGCGCAGGCACCGCCGTAGCCGCCTGGGCCGCCGAAGCCGCCCGAACCGCCGGACGAACCCACGCCCGCTGTGCCGCCACTGCCGCCGTCACGAATGGACAGTCCGGGGCTGCCTCCAGTCCCCGGCACACTGGCCAGATCATTGAAACCATGCGTGCCCGAACCCCCGGCATTGCCCGAGTACCCCGCCGCTCCATTTGAGCCCGTGTAGCCAGATTGTCCCCTGGCGCCCGTAGTTCCGAAGGGAGCAAAGCCTGAGATTTGTCCGGTTGCGCCATTTGCGCCCTTGCCGCCCGCGCCCACAGTGCCGCCGCCGCCGCCGATACCGCCGTTACCGCCTGCGCCGCCCGCGCCGCCGCTGCCGCCGCCGCCGCCGCCCAACTGTCCGGCGGGCACATTCAATGCCACGCTCCAGACCATGTCGCCTGCGGAGAGAATGGACAGCGGACGGTCACCTGCAACCGTGACCGTCGCGTTGGTGACATTCACATCAAGGAAGCGGAAAACCGCCACGCCGTAGTCCACGCCCACCGCGCCGAGTTCGCCATGGTAGGTGTTTTCGCCAACAGTCATGGTGTCCGCATTGGTGTCAATGCTGATAGTCTCGCCCGAATGTGCGATGAGGATCCGGTTCTGATGGCCCAATCCCGCATAGGGGTCGTAGACATCGGTGGGGAAGCCCGCCACGACGAGGCGCATCACGGCCGTGTCGACGCTGTTGCCCCACAGGTCGGAGGTGATGCGGCAGAAATACTGTCCGGAATCCGCCTCAGTGGCGCCGCCCGGCGTCAGCGGGTCCTCCGGAATGTTGAGGAGCACATCGGACGACGGTGTGCCGTAGGGCACGAAGTACCCGAAGTCGTCCGTCATTCGATACCACTGGTACGTCAACGGTGAGCCGTCCTCGGCGAAGGCCATCACCATGGAACTGTCCTGCAGCACCTGGCCATCGGTCAGTTGCAGCCGTGCAGGCGGGCTGAGCACGATGTTGATCTTGACGGCGGCGATAACGTTGACCGTCCGGCTCTCCTCGGTCGCGGCATGGCCGTTGCCGTCCTTCACGTCGTAGGTGACGGTGTAGGAGCCCGCAACCTCCGTGTTCACCGGGTTTACCACCACGATGTGGCTGGTGAGAATGCCCGCGCAGACGTCATAGGCCGTTGCGCCCGCATCGGCATAGGTCGAGCCGACCTGCAGGTAGACGGTGCTGCTGCCGAGGGGGGTGATCCAGGGGGCCTGGGTGTCCGCCACGGTCACGGTTCGCGTGGCCTCGGCCGCCGCGTTGCCGTGGCCGTCATTCACGTTGTAGCGGACGGTGTAGGTGCCGGGAATCGAGAAGGCCACCGGATTGGAGGCGCTGATGCTGGCTGTGAGGTCGCCTGCACAGTCATCCACCGCCGTGGCCCCGGCATCCGTGTAGGGCCAGCCGCATTCGAGAGAGACCGCAGCCGAACCGTTGAGCGTAATGACTGGCGCGCTTGTGTCCACCCCGACAATCACCGTTCGTGTGACTTCCGCGGCATTGTTGCCGTTGCCGTCGTTCACGTTGTAGCGGATGGTGTAAGTGCCGGGCGTGTGTGCGTTCACCGGGTTGACGGTGACGATGCTGCCGCTCAGGTTGCCTGCGCAGTTGTCCGTGGCCGTTGCGCCAGCGTCCGTATAGGACGCTCCGCACTGCACCGATACCGAAGCCGAACCGTTCAGTGTGATGACCGGCGCGGTGTTGTCCGCACCGACGATCACCGTCCGTGTGACCTCGACGGCGCTGTTATTCGAGAGGTCCTTCACGTTGTAACGCACGGTGTAGGTGCCGGTTGTGTGCGGGTTCACCGGATTCACGGTGAAGATACTGCCCGTCAGATCGCCCGCGCAATCGTCCGCCGCCGTCGCACCTGCATCGCTGTAAGCCGCGCCGCATTGCAGCGATACCGTGACCGCATCAGAAAGCGTGATGATCGGGGCCGTGGTGTCGGACACCGTAACCACGCGCGTTGCCTGGGCCGTGCCGTGGCCGTCGTTCGCGCTGTAGGTCAGCGTGTAGTTTCCGGCCACGGCCGTGTTCACGGTGCCGCCCGTCGTTACGGACAGGCTGCCCGCGCATAGGTCGGAGGCGGTTGCGCCCGCGTCCGTGTAGGCCGTGCCGCAGGGCACGGTGACCGCCGCCGAACCGGTGAGCGTTATCACCGGAACTGTCGTGTCGGCCACCGTCACGACCCGCGTCGCCTGTACCGCGTTGTTCCCGTCGTTTGCGCTGTAAGTCAGTGTGTAGGTGCCAAGCGAAGCTGTGTTCACCGTGCCGGAAGTGGTTACGGTCAGGCTGCCCAGGCAGGAATCCGTCGCTGTCGCACCGGCATCTGTGTAGCTGCCGCCGCACTCCGCCGTTGCCGGTGTTGTCCCCAGCAGCGTAATCACCGGCGGGATGGTGTCAGAGGTAAAGGGCTCGGCGCGCCACAGGTCATTCAGGTAACCCTGGTTGTGCGCGCTGTCCAATCCGTTGCCGCCGAAGAGCCATAGTGCGCCCGACAACCCCATCCACGCGGCCGGTCTCTGGCGTGAGCCGGGTGCGTTGGCCGATGCGGGGGTTCCTAGTGTGCCGTAGACTCCCGCCGCAAAACGGGTGGAGGCGCCCTTCACCCAGGTCCAGTTTGCCGTGGCCGGGTCGAATTTCCAAAGGTCATTGAGCGCCCCTTCCGTGCCCGTGCTGGCGTAACCTTCGCCGCCGAAGAGCCAAAGGGCGCCGGAAGTGTCCTTCCACGCGACCGATGAATAGCGGGCGCCGGGCATGTTGGCGGATGCCGGGGTTCCGAGCACGCCATAGACGCCCAATTGGTTGGTGGTCGAGGTGCCGTTCACCCACGTCCAATTGCCCGTGGCCGGGTCGAAGGTCCAGAGGTCATTAAGGCAGTTTCCATTGTAGCCGCCGAACAACCACAGCCTGCCAGAGTCGTCAACCCACATGACCGAATACTGGCGGGCACCCGGGGTGTTGGATGCCGCCGGGGTTCCCTGCGTGCCGTAGCTTCCTGCCAGGCCCGCCGTCGAGCTGCCTTTCATCCAGGTCCAGTTTCCGGTGGCCGGGTCATATCTCCACAAGTCATTGAGATAGCCATAGGTACTCGTGCTGTCGTAACCGCCCCCACCGAAGAGCCACATTTTTCCAGAACTGTCCTTGCAGGAGGCCGCGCACTGGCGTCCACCGGGGGTGTTCGCCGCCGCGGGGGTCCCGAGCGTGCCATAGGTTCCCGCCTGGCCGGTGAACAAGAATCCCTTCATCCAAGTCCAATTGTCGGTGGCCGGGTCATATTTCCAGAGGTCGTTGAGGAAGCCCGCATATCCGCCGCTGTCGTAGCCTTCGCCGCCGAAGAGCCAAAGCGCGCCCGAAGCATCCGTCCAAGAGACCGCGTTGTAGCGGGCGCCGGGTTTGTTGGCTGCCGATGGCGTGCCCATGGTCCCATAGGTGCCAGCATGGGCAAGCGTCGAGGCACCCTTCACCCAGGTCCAGTTTCCCGTAGTTGGGGAGTGCTTCCAGAGGTCGTTGAGGACGCCCGTCGCCGACCCGGAGTAACCATAGCCGCCGAAAAGCCATAGACTGCCCGAGGGGTCGGACCATGAGACCGAGTGGCTGCGCGCGCTGGGTGTGTTGGCGTCTGCCGGCGTGCCCAGGGTTCCGTAGGTTCCGGCTTGGTTAATTGTCGAGGCCCCCTTCATCCACGTCCAGTCCAGTGTTGTTTGCGCGCAGGCCGGATTGGCCCCGACCACCACCGTCCGGGTGACCTCAGCCGCGTTGTTGCCGTTTCCGTCGCTGACGTTGTACCGCACGATGTAAGCACCGGACACGGAAGTGTTCACCGGGTTCGTGACCACGATTGCGCCCGTCCGGTTGCCCGCGCAGGCGTCGCTGGCGGTTGCGCCCGCGTCGGTGTAGGGGACTCCATAGGCGGCCGTGGCCGGGCTGGAGCCCAGCAGCGTGATGACCGGCGCTGTGGCGTCCACCACGGTCACCGTTCGCGTGACCTCGGCGGCGCTGTTGTTCGACGCGTCTTTCACGTTGTAGCGAACGGTATAGGTTCCGGGCACCGCTGGATTGACCGGATTGGTGACCACGATGCTGCCCGTTAGATTCCCCGAGGGAATGTCGCTGGCCGTGGCCCCGGCGTCGGTGTAGGTGCCGCTGCACTCCACCGTTGCGGTAGCGGACCCAGTAAGGGTGATGACCGGCGGAGTGAGGTCAGCAAAGACCGCCGTAACGGTGATGTCGCCCGTCACCGAGAGGTCGGCGCGGGTGGCGGTCAGCACATTGTCACTCCACTTGACAAAGGCGCAGCCCTGACTGGGCACCGCGGTCACCGGCGTCCCGTCCGCGCCGTCTTCCACGTATTGCGTTGTGGTCCCCGTGATGGTCCCGTACGGTCCAGCAATATAGGCCAGCGTGTGGGTCTTGTTTACCAGGGCCGACGGAGTTGCGGTGGATGTCCAGACTTGTCCGGCGCCAATCGGGCCGGTGAAGTAGGAGCCGCCGTTGATGCGGATAACGGCCGTGGGCAAGTCGGATGTGGTCGCATTTACTAGGAAAATCTGGTCGAAGCCATTAAAGGCGCTCTCCGTCCCGGAAAGACGCACCAGAGACAACTGTCCCGCGCTGGCCTTTGCGTCCACGGCGGCCTTGTTCCAGTAGTTGGTTTTCAGCAGGCCCGCCGTTGCGGGGGCTGTCTGCAACTCGCCAAGGAGCGGTGCGTTTGCGCCGCCGCCGAAGGCACTGTTGTCGCCGCTGAGCACAGTGCTGTCTGTGGTTGCACCGTTGACCATTTCCACGGGGGAGAAGGCGGGAGTATTCTGCAAAACGGCTGTGGCGCTCATGTTCGACACGAGCGTGAACCGGCCCCGGTTATTTGTCGCCGAAGAGGCGCCGTTGGCCGCCCGAATCGTGGCCCCATTGGCCAGCACCACGGACCCGTGCAGTTTTACCATGCCCGGCGTGCCGCAACCGCCTCGTCCGCCCGCACCGCCGCTGCCGCCGCTGCCGCCGGTGCCGCCATTTCCCCCCTTGCCGCCTTTGCCGCCCGCGCCACCGCTTCCGCCAACAGCGTCGGCGCCGCTTCCACCGGCACCATTGGTGCTTCCGGCGGCACCGGCGGTGCCGCTTGTCCCATTGGCCCCGGTGAGTCCGCCGCTGGGATTCGTCGATGTGGCCGCACTGACATCCAGTGTCGCCGCGCCCACCGACAGCAAGCCCTTTGCGGCCAGCACGACCGCGCCGCCACCGGCAGCGCCGTTCGAAGCAGTTCCGCCTGCGGCGCCCGCCGCGCCTGCACCGCCGTTGCCCGCCCTGCCGGGGCCCTGACCGGTCGCTGAAGCGCCCGCGTTAAAAGCCATGGTGGCGCCTGCCCCGGCACCCGTACCTGCACCGTTTCCGCCGTTTCCGCCTGCGCTTCCCGAGCCGTTTGCACCGCTGTAGCCGCCACCGCTCCCGTTTCCCGCGCCGCCGCCACCGCCGCCGCCGCCGCCGTGGAAGGTGAGGTTGCCCCAGCCGTCATCGGTGATGATGCGCAGGCCGCCACCACCGCCGCCACCACCGCCACCGCCATTTCCGCCCGCGCCGCCACCGCCGCCGCCACCACCGGTGCCGCCACCGCCGCCGCCGCCGCCATTGCCCGCCGCGACGG
Source organism: Candidatus Hydrogenedentota bacterium (assembly GCA_903893795.1). Lineage (GTDB taxonomy): Bacteria > Hydrogenedentota > Hydrogenedentia > Hydrogenedentales > CAITNO01 > CAITNO01. Next base: position 18,774 of record CAITNO010000082.1, read on the forward strand.
TAAGACTGTCGGCTGCCGCGGTAAAGGAGGCCGCGCCGCCGGTTCCACCGGCATAGCCCGTGCCGCCGTTCCCGCCGTTTCCGCCATTGACGCCGTCACCACCCGTGGTGCCGGCCGTGGCGCCATTTCCGCCGCCGCCGCCAGCGCCGAGGCCACTGCCTGCGGCGCCTGCCGCGCCACCGGTGCCGGGAGCTGCGGCGGCCGACCCGCCGCCGCCTGCGCTTCCGGACATGCCGAATCCGGGTGTCCCCATCGTGCCCGCCGAGGCGTTTGTGGGTGCGCTGTAGCCAGCCACGCCCGCAGTTCCCGCGGCGCCGGTCATTCCTGCCCCGCCGTTCGATGGACTGACCAGCGTCGAGCCGCCCAGACCACCGCCGCCGCCGCTGCCGGAAAGGCCGCCGGTGCCCCCGCCGCCGCCACTGCCGCCGGTGCCGCCGGTCCCTCCGGTGCCGCCCGCGCCGCCGCCAAGCGTGCCCGCGGGCACGGTGATGCCCGCATCCCAGTGCATGTCACCGGACGCGGCAATGGACAAGGGACGCGTGCCCGTCACGCTTACGGTCACCCCGGCCGAAACGTTTACCTGATTGAAGCGGAACACGCAGACTCCGCCTGCATCTGCGCCCGTCGCGAGGGCCGTGCCGTTGAGAGACATGGTCAGCGCGGAAGTGTTGATCGCGAGCGTTCCGGAACTGGCCGCGAGGTCTGCGGAAGCCCCGGAGGCATCGTAGATGGCCCCGTAATTGAACTGCGCATCACGCACGGTGAAGGTTGCACCACAGGTTGCAGCATTGCCGGAGGGGTCCGTCGCCGTCAGGGTGATGGCGTGACTGCCCACACCGACAAGCGTTCCCGCCGCAGGCAACTGCGCCACGGTGACGGTGCCGGAGCAACTGTCCGAGGCCTGAACGGACGCTGTGAAATCGGGCACCTGCGCGTTGCCGCTTCCGTCAGCCAGGACATCCCTGTCTGCGGGGCAGAAGGTAATGACCGGTGAAGTCGTGTCGGCCACGGTGACCGTCCGTGTGGCCTGGGCACTGTTGCCGTTCCCGTCGTTTACGCTGTAGGTGACGGTGTAGGCGCCCGGTGCGGTGGTGTTGACGGGGTTAACAACCGCGATGCTTGCGGTCCGGTTGCCCGCGCATGCGTCGGCCGCTGTCGCACCCGCATCCCTATAGGTCGCTCCGCACTCCACGGTTGCCGAGGCGGAACCGTTGAGCGTGATGACCGCCGGGGTCGTGTCCACAACGTTGACCGTGCGCGTCACCTGCGTGGCGCTGTTGCCGCTGCCGTCGCCCACATTGTAGGTGATGGTATAGGTGCCCAGCAGGGCGGTGTTCACCGGATTCACGGTGACAACACTGGCGGTGACCGTTCCCGCGCAGGCATCTGTGGCCGTCACACCCGCATCGTTGTAGGCGGACCCGCATTGCGCCGCGACGGTGGCCGAACCGTTGAGCGTGATGATGGGCGGGGTCGTGTCCGCCGCGACAATCACCGTCCGCGTCACTTCGGCGGCGTGGATGCCGTTGCCGTCGGTTACGTTGTAGTGAACGGTATAGGTGCCCTGTGTGTGCGTGTTCACCGGATTGGTGACCACGATATTGCCCGTAAGGGTGCCTGCACAGGCGTCCATCGCGGTTGCACCCGCGTCTGCGTAGGTGGCGCCGCACGGCACCGTGACCGACGAGGGTCCCATAAGCGTGATGACGGGTGGGGCGGAGGCCGTGACGGTGACGGCGCGCGTTACCTCGGCCGCACTATTGTTCGACGGGTCCTTCACGTTGTAGCGGACCGTGTAGATGCCGGCCGAGCTTGTGTTCACGGGGTTGGTGACAACAATGCCGCCGGTGAGGTCGCCCGCGCAGGCGTCGCTGGCCGTGGCCCCGGCGTCCGTGTAGCTGTCTCCGCAGGCAAGGCTGACGGTGGGAAGGCCCACAAGCGTGATGATCGGTTTGACCACATCCACCACGTTGACCGTGCGCGTGACTTCCAGCGCGGTGTTGCCGTTGCCGTCATTGACGTTGTAGCGCACGGTGAAGGTGCCGGGGGCGCTTGTGTCCACGGGGTTGGTGACAACAATGTTGCCGGTCCGGTCGCCCGCGCAGTTGTCGGCAGCCGTTGCGCCCGCATCGGTGTAAACAGCGTGGCATTGCACCGTTGCCGGATTGGTTCCCAGCCGTGTAATGACCGGCGGGGTGCTGTCCGTTCCCAACGCCGTCGCGCGGGTGCTCCACAGATCCCCAAGATAGTTGGAATAGCCGCCGCAGCCGTACCCTGTGCCGCCGAAGACCCACAGATTTCCCGAGGGGTCAATCCAGGAGGCCCCATCCTGCCGTGCGCCGGGCCGGTTGGCGTCTGCCGCCACCCCAAGGGTGACATAGCTGCCTGCCTGGTTGATGGTCCGGGCGCCCTTTATCCAAGTCCAAGTGCCTGTGGCTGGGTCACATTCCCAGAGGTCGTTGAGTTCTCCGGCGGTCGCCCCGCCGTCATAGCCCAATCCGCCAAAGAGCCAAAGTTTTCCCGAGGGGGTGGTCTTTGAGACGCCATATCCGCGCGCGCCGGGCGTGTTGTCCGGCATCGGCACACCGAGAGTTCCATAGATGGCGGACTGGTTCGTGGTCGAGGCGCCCTTTATCCAAGTCCAGTTTCCCTTGGCCGGGTCGAATTTCCACAGGTCGTTGAAAGAGGCCCCGTTGTAGCCGCCGAAAAGCCACAATTTGCCCGAAAGGTCGGTCCACGCCGACGCGCCTTCACGCGCGCCGGGGGTGTTTTCTGGCGCGGGCGTTCCGGCAGTGCCATAGGTGCCTGTCTGGCTGGCCACCGAGCCACCCTTTATCCAGGTCCAGTTGCCTGTGGCCGGGTCAAATTTCCAAAGGTCATTGAGGTAACCGAAAGTTGTCCCGCTGTAACCGTAGCCGCCGAAAACCCACAGATTGCCCGAGGCGTCGAACCACGAAACGGAGTTTCGGCGGGTGCCGGGCGTGTTGGCCGCCGCCGGGCTGCCAAGGGTGCCATAGGTTCCCGCCAGATTGACCGCCGTACTGCCCTTCATCCAGGTCCAGTTGCCTGTGGCAGTGTCGTATTTCCACAGGTCGTTAAGGTAGCCGAAGGTGGCCCCACCGTAGCCCCATCCTCCGAAGAGCCACAGACTGCCCGCTGCGTCGGTTAGCGAGCCAGAGGAATAGCGCGAACCGGGGGCGTTTGCAGACGCGGGGGTTCCTTGGGTGCCGTAGACGCCGACCTGCTGCACGCCGCTGGTGCTCTTCATCCAGGCCCAGTTGCCCGTGGCGGGATCATATTTCCACAGGTCATGGAGGTAGCCCGAACTTCCCGTGGTGGCATATCCACTCCCCCCCAAAAGCCACAAGTTCCCCGAAGTGTCGCACCATGATGCCGCCGAGTTGCGCGCGCCGGGTTGGTTGGTCGCCGCTGGCGTTCCCAGGGTGCCGTAGGTTCCCCGTTGGTGGAATTTGGAGGCGCCTTTTATCCAGGCCCAGTTGCCCGTGACGGGGTCGTATTTCCACAAGTCACCAAGGCTGCTCGCAATCGTCCCGTTGTCATAGCCGTAGCCGCCAAAGAGCCATAGGTTACCCGAAGGATCGCTCCATGAGGCTGCATATTCGCGCGCACCGGGCGTGTTGGCCACCGCAGGCGTGCCGAGTGTGCCGTAGGTCCCGGACTGGTTACGGTAGGAGGAACCTTTCATCCAGGTCCAGTTTCCCGTGGCCGGGGTATATTTCCACAGGTCGTTGAAGTAGCCAATAGTCGTATAGCTGTCATAGCCGTAGCCGCCAAAGAGCCACAGGTTGCCCGAGGGATCGGTCCATGAGGTGGAATAAGCGCGCCCGCCAGGACCCGTCCCGTAGTTCGTGCCTTGGTTCCGAGTCGAGGACCCCTTCATCCAGGTCCAGTTGCCCGTGGCCGGGTCGTACTTCCACAAATCGTTAAGATAGCCCAGGGTTGTGCCCGTATCGTAGCCGTAGCCGCCAAAGGTCCACAGCTTGCCGGAAGTGTCGGTCCAGGAGACTCCGCTGCAGTGCCCGCCGGGCGTGTTGGCCGCTGCGGCCGTTCCCAGAGTGCCGTAGGTTCCCGATTGATTGATTGCCGAGGCGCCCTTCATCCAGGCCCAGTTGCCCGTGGTCGTGTCGTATTTCCACACATCGCTGAGATAGCCTACGGTTGCCGCCGTGTCATAGCCCTGGCCGCCAAAGAGCCAGAAGTTTCCTGAACCGTCTTTCCACGAGATCGCGTACCTGCGCCCCGCGGGGACATTGTTCGCCGCCGGTGTGCCAATGGTGCCGTAGATTCCCGACTGGTTTCGCGTCGAGGCACCCTTCACCCAGGTCCAGTTGCCGCTAGTCGGGTCATATTTCCACAAGTCGTTGAGATAGCCGACAGCCACTTCGGTGGACTTGCCATAACCGCCGAAAAGCCACAGATTGCCTGAAGCGTCGGTCCACGTGATGGCTTGGCTGCGGCCCCCGGGTGCGTTGGCGGCCGCAGGCGTGCCGAGCGTGCCGTAAACCCCGGCCTGGCCGTTTAGCGAGGAACCCTTCAGCCAGGTCCAGTTGCCCGTGGCGGGGTCGTACTGCCACAAATCGTTAAGGCTGCCGGAAATGCCCGTGCTGTCGTAACCGGTGCCGCCAAAGAGCCACAGTTTTCCCGAAGAGTCGATCCACGTCACTGCGTCCTGGCGAATGCCCGGCCGGTTGGCCGGGTCGGCCACGCCCTGCGTGCCGTAGACCGGCACGGCGCCAAAGTCAAAATCTCCCTTTATTGCGGCCCAGTTCAGCGCCGCACCGCAGGAGCCCGGTGCCGGTGCAGCCTCCACAACCACCGTTCGCGTTATCTCGGCAGCGCTGTTTCCATTGCCGTCGTTCACGTTGTAGCGCACGGTGTAGGTGCCGGGTGTTGAAGTGTTCACGGGGTTGGTGACCACAATGCCTGCCGTCCGGTCCCCCGCGCAGTTGTCAGCGGCGCTCGCGCCCTCACCCACGTAGGCGACGCCGGACATAACGGTCACCCGGTTGGCGCCCAGCAGGGTAAGTGTCGGCGGGGTCGTATCCACGACCGTGACCGTTCTGGCAACCTGAACGGCGCTGTTGCCATGGCCGTCCGACACGTTGTAGGTCACCGTGTAGGTGGCAGCCACGGCGGTATTCACCGGATTGGCGGTCACAATTTGTTGTGTCAGACTGCCCGCGCAGAGGTCGGTCGCAGTCGCACCCGCGTCGGTGTAGACAGTGCCGCATTGAATGGTCAGATCGGCGGAACCATTGCGTGTAATGACCGGGGCCGTCGCATCCGTCACGGTCACCGTCCGTGTGATTTCGGCTGCGGGATTGCCCTTGGTGTCGCTGACGTTGTACCGCACGGTATAGGTGCCCGACACCAGCGTGTTCACGGGATTGCTGACCGCAATGCCTGCCGTGAGGCTGCCGTCACAGGCATCGCTGGCCGTCGCGCCGGCGTCCGCGTAGACCGAGGCGCAGTCCACCACCACCGAAGCGTCGCCCAGCAGGGTGATGACCGGGGCGGTTGTGTCAGAAACGGTCACCGTTCGGGTGACTTCGGCGGCGCTGTTGCCGTTGCCGTCGTTCTCGTTGTAGCGCAGTGTGTAGATGCCGACCGCGGCCGTGTTCACCGTGCCGCTGGCCGTCACCGGCCTGCTGCCTGTGCAGGCATCCGTTGCCGTTGCGCCCGCATCCGTGTACGTTGAACCGCATCCGACCGTAACGGAAGACGAACCGGCAAGCGTGATAACCGGTGGGATAAGGTCCACAACGGTTACCGCTCGCGAGACTTGGTCCGCGCTGTTGCCCTGGCCGTCACTGACATCGTAACGCACGGTGTAGATGGCGGGCGTGTTCGCGTTGACCGGATTGGTGACGGTAATGCTTGTCGAAACGTCGCCCGCGCAAAGGTCGGTCGCCGTTGCTCCGGCGTCCGCATAGCTGCCGCCGCACTCCACGGTGACATTGGATGAACCGGCGATGAGTATTACGGGCGCGGTGCGGTCCGTCACGGTGACCGTCCGTGTCACCTCTGCGGCGCTGCTGTGGGAGGGATCCTGGGCGTTGTAGCGAACCGTGTAGGTGCCGGACACGGTCGTGTTGACCGGGTTGGAAACCACAATGCTTCCGGTCAGACTGCCCGCGCATACATCGGCCGCAGTGGCGCCCGCGTCTGTGTAGGCATCTCCGCATTCCACGGTGACCGAGGCCGGACCGATGACGGTTACAGTCGGGACGGTAGTGTCCTCGACCGTCACCGTGCGCGTGACTTCGGCGGCGCTGTTGCTGGAGAGATCCTGCACGTTGTAGCGCACGGTGTAGATGCCGGGTACGGTCGTGTTGACCGGATTGGAAATGCTGATGCTCCCTGTCAGGTTGCCCGCGCAGGCGTCCGTCGCCGTTGCGCCCGCATCCGTGTAGGCGCTGCCGCATTCCACAGTGAGTGACGCCGAACCGGTGCGCGTAATGACGGGCGCGGTGGTGTCCGTGACCGTGACCGTGCGCGAGATTTCGGTGGCGATATTGCTGGAGGGGTCCTGTACGTTGTAGCGCAAGGTGTAAATGCCGGGCACGGTCGGATTGACCGGATTGGAAATGCTGATACTCCCTGTCAGGTTGCCGGCACAGCCGTCGGTGGCCGTTGCGCCCGGTTCGCTATAGGTCCCGCCGCATTCCACGACGAGCGACGCCGAGCCATTCAGCGTGATGGTTGGTGCGGTCACATCCTGCACCAGCAGGGTGCCGGTGGCCCCGCCTTCATAGTTCGTGTCCAGGACCGTCACAACGACGGCATGGCCGCCCAGGGCGCTTGGCGGAGTGGGGGACCCGTCGTAGGTGATATCCAGTGCCAGCCCCTGCGGCGCGGTGGTCACGGCGACCGTTTTCGCCGTTCCATCACACTGCTGGACAAGGTTGTCCAAAGATACTGTGGCGGGGGCTTTGGTGATGATCAGATTTGCACCGACAAAGGTTACGGTGTATTTCAGGGGGGCTGACAACGTGCCCCGCGTGATGGCATAAACACCGGGCGCTTCGCCCGCGTCGCGGGTCAGTGCGCCGGACAGTGTGTCACCGGGTTCAAGCGCTCCGGAACTAATATGCCAGGTCAGGGAGGGGTCGGATGCGCCATAGGGTTTCGCTTGGGCGTCTGCCGTAATCGTAATGGAGACGGCGGCAAACCATTTTGCGTAGACGGTCTGGTCTGCCGGGGTGGTCAGGGTGGACTGCGCCGTCACTTCCGTGCCGGTGCCGTCGGGGCCGGTCCACCACCCGCCGAAATTGCTGCCTGCAAGCGCGGGGGTGGGAAGGGGGCCGTAGGCCGTGGTGTAGGCCACGCTTAGGCTGGATGGGGACACCGTGCCACCCTGGGCGTCGAGCGTTATGGTATAGCTGTTCGGTGCAAACACTGCCTGCACGGCGTGGCCGTTGCGGTCCAGTGTGGTGCTTTGGTTGTCGTTTTTCAGGCCCGCGTTGAAAGTGAATGTGGCGCTGGTGGCTCCGGCGACATCCGCATAATTGTCGGGGCTGGCGCCCAGTGCGCCCGTCTTGGCCTGCCACTTCACGAAGTGGTACCCGGCATCGGGCACGGCCGTGATGCTGACGGCCGCATTGCGGTCATAGTTGCCGTCGGTCCAAGCGGGACTCTCGGCGGTACTCCCGTTCTTCAGGGTTCCGCCGGTGCCCGCCGTTGCGGCCACGCGGTAAGAGGACTTGTAGGCCGCGGCGCAAATATTCCATCTTCCGGTGAGGGAAAGGGTGTAGGCCATAGCCTTGCTGGCCGACGGGGCGACGCAAAAGACGCCCGTGGAATACCTTCTGTTGGCCAGGCTGATCGAGGTGAACACGTTCGTCTGGCTCGCGTTGGGTGTCAGGGTCGGCGCGGCATTGCCGCCCGCACAGATGTCCACGACCATGAAATCAAGGGGGATGGGACCGTTTGACAGATTGGCGGTGGCTGCGGCCGTTCCGGTGCCTGTGGCGCTGTTTGCATTCGCGCCGTACAGGGTGGCGGACCGGGGATTGGATTGGTCAATGTTGCCCAGGCAGGTGACGGCCGCCTGTTTTCTGTCAATGGCGCTTTGGAAGGTCACGGAAAGCGTGGCGGTCTGGGCGTCATTCGAATCGCCAATCGCCGCATAAAACTGCTCGGCGCCAAGGCCGTTCGCCGTGCCGATGGTAAGCAGGGCGCCCTCTGCCTTGGTGAAGGTGATGCCGTTCCACGTGGGCAATGGGGTGGTGGAGACGAGCGCGAGGTTATAGGTGCCCGTCGATGCCCGGTAGGTGGATGTGGTAAGCACCAGCACGCGGTTGGTGCCGACCGGCGCGGTGTACGCGCCGGTCTCGGTGGCACGGGAGGTGTTGCTGGCAAACACCTCGACGGCCGTGCTTGAAATCGCTGGCAACACCTGGGGCGCTGCAAAGGACGGTGCGGCGAGGATTCCGCACAGGCACGCCACAAGCAGCGGCACGATGCGAATTGTAAAACCGGGGCTCCGTCTCTTTAGTGGCGTCTTGCGCAGCAGTGCAATCCCCCCCCAAAACACAGACCTGTATTGCTGACACATGGACGCGCCCTCCTACCAAGACCGTTTCAATACAGCCGCGCGGGGAAAGTTCCCCGCAATAAAATGAAGAATAGAGCAAGCTCCCTGCTTGTCTAACAGCCAGTGACAGTCTATAACCAACAAAGCTGTGTGTCAAGACAAAAGAACACTCGTGTCATAAGATATTGCATTCAGAAAGAGTGATAGACTTCAGGTTGGTAAATACCCGGAATATCTACCGGAATTCTACACAGAACGATGGATGGGACGGCGGGCGAAGGACCTTATACATAGTTATGACAGTGCTATTTGGAACAAGGCTTGCGCGTTGGGCATAATTGGTTGTGTGATATAGTAGGGGGGCAAGTTGTTGCTTGAGTAAGATAATGCTTGTATGGAAGAAGATAAAATTGTGGCGAACAATTTGGTGAAAGAATTTCATAAGGGTAAGCCCCAGAGCACCGCTGCTGCGCGTTGAGTCCAGTTGTCGGAGCGTGCAAAAGTGGGGTCCGTTCAGATATTTGTTGACAAATTGTGCGCCGCATGCTATGAATATGTTGGCGTTACGCAGTCCTGCGGTGACGTAGTGGGTTAGAAACAGGGCGTTGGTTCCTGCGAAGCGAGCGGTTCGCGGGAAGGAGAACAGCAGAGATGAAGCATAACCGGCTTATTACGCGAAAGCCTGAAATGGCCCAAACAACAACGACATTGTCGAATTTCCAGGCGTTCAAGGACTTCCTTGAACGGTTGGTGAGTCAGGCGATTGAGTTTATTTTCCAGATGACCATGTAAATACAAGCAAGAGGGAGTTCCCCGCATGAAACGGCTTCGACACATGACGGCAGTTAGCCGCGTGCCTGCCACAGCGCAGATCAGCAATTACCAGATCAAGTTGGAAAGCACGACGGCAATTATCGACCGGCTTTTGCTGGTTCCGCGCCAGCAGCCTTGGAAGGCCACCGGCCCCAGCGGCACAACATCCAGCACGAGCACCAGCACGAGCAGTTCGACGGGCACGGGGCTGACCGGCCTGGGGCTCTGAGTCTCGTCTGAAGTAACACAGCAAACGCAAGATTCCATGCGTTGGCCCTCATGCAGGGTCAACGCATGTGTTTTTATTGGGGAGTGTTCGATGGGGGCGGGAGGGCTCGGCAGAGTTCGCGGGCTTTTGACGCCTCGTCGCCCGAGGCCCCGCCCAGCAGAAACAGTTGCAGGTGCCGCCGCGCTTCCGCGAAGTCTCCCGCATTCGCGCACAGCGTGGCTATGCGGTATTCGGCAAGCCCTCCCGGAACGAGTGCCGTGCATTCATCGTAGGCCTCCCGCGCGCCCTCCACATCCCCCCGATACTGCGCAACGCGCCCGGTGCTGTACAGCATGTCCGCCTGCTTGAGCGGGTCAGTCGTTACTTCTGGCGCTTCACGCCAATGCCGCACCACCGAAGCCGCCTCATCCCCGCGCCGCAGGTGCAGCAACGCCTCCACCAGCACGCCCGCCCCCTTGAAGCGGGGGGTGCTTCCCGAGACCGACGCGGACAGTGTTTCCACGGCGTCCTTCATTTGGCCCTGCTCCCACAGCAGCAGGCCCTTTGCGGCCAGGGTTCGGCTTTTGTCCGGCGGATAATCGAAACCGGCGTCCAGCGCCCGGTTGTACAGGGCCAGCGCCTTTTCCGCTTCCCCGGCCCGGCTCATCCATTCCGCCTCGATGACGAACAGGCGCGACACCGCATTGTCCACCTGTTGTAGCAGGATACCGCCATGCCGCCCATAAGCCACCGCGGCGGCGGTGATGAAAAGCACGCCCGCAAGGGCAAGAAGGCTGGCCCAAAGGCACAGGCCGCGCATCATGCTGTTTTCGCCGTTCATGGCGCGGCCTCCGGTGGGGAAGCCTGCATCCTCCGCAGCACGCGGGCATACTCCTCGCCGACCCGCGCATACTCGGGCCGGTTCTTCGGAATCTGCTGAAGCAGCATCTTGTACACGAACTGGGCCTCCCGGTCCATGCCCGCATCGGCCAGTTGCCGGGCGAGATTCCATTGCACATCGGCCCGGCCCGGCGCGGTTTGCACCGCCGCACGTGCTGCGGCAAGCGCCTCATCCCTCCGGGAGAGCTGGCTCAGCGCCTGGGACCGAAGCACCTGAAGCGACGCCTGGGCATCCGGTTCCAGGGCGGGCAATGCCTCCGCACAGGCGGTTTCCGTTTCGGACCACAGTTCCGCCGCGCTGTACACGCGCGCGCATGCCGCCAGAACCCCCGCCGTATCGCCCGCTGTCGCGCCGGACCGGACAGCCAGTTCCTTCAGCAGCGGCAGCGCCCAGACGAATTCGCGACCAACACGGTCTTTCGGGCTGGTCCCGCCCAGATTGCCTGCCTTGTCGGCGAACATCCCGGCAATCTGCAGCACGACGGACGCACCGAGTGGCGGGTCGGAACAAAGCGCATCCACCAGGGCCGGGGCAAAGACTTCAGGCTTTCCGCCAATCAACTGGGCCCGTTCGGAACAAATCAACGCAGACAATCCCGTTCCGCCTTCGGGGGTTTCCGCAAGCAACCCCCATGCGCCGGGCTCACCCGGAGCGATTTGGATGACCTCCCGCGCCACGGCCAGCGGCATGCCCGGACAATCAGCATACAGGCGTGTCAGCCACCATCCCGCCAACAGGAAGGCCGGATGGCCGGCTTGGTCTTTCTTAAGCGTTCCATAGGCGCGGGAAACCGCATCCAGCAAGGACGGGTACTGTTGCGCGTCCTGCCGGAATGAATCCAGGAGCGTCCAGGTCTCCGGGGCCGAAGGGGCCTGGTCCAGCGCGCGGCCGAGATAACCGGCCGCATCGTTCCGTTCTTCACATCGCAACGCCGTGCGCGCCAGGGTGCGATACGCCGGGGCCGCATCGGCCACGCCGCATTCGAGCGCCCTGTGGGCCTCCTCCACGGCCTGCCTTTCCTGCGGCTTGTCATCCGACCCCGTCTGCCGCGCCATTTCGGCGCGCAGGTCCGCAATGCGCCACAGGGCGTCATGGGGCGCGGCCAATTGTGGACAGAATGCGCGGGACCGATCCGCGGCGACCTCGGCCCGTTTCAACAGGAAAGCCGCACCCGGCCAATCACCTTTCCCGGCCCGTTCAGCGGCCAGGCCGTGCAGTGCCCGGGCCAAATAGGCATAGAGGTTCGGATTGGCCGGACATTTCGCCAGCGCCCCCTGAAAAGCCTCTTCCGCCGCCGCGAAATGTCCTGCGGCCAGACAGGCGCGTCCCAGAAACTCGGGGAAACGCGGGTCGAGGGGGAAGTTCCTGCGGTCCGTCAGGGCATGCTGCAGCAGGGTGTTCTTCAGTGCATAAAACTTTGCGTTGCCCGGCGATGGTGAGCCCATTTCGGTCTGCATGCCCTGGTCTTCCAGGGCCGCCGTGTCGGCGCGAAAACGCATCAGTGTTGCGGCCAGCAAGACAACGGTCAGCAGCAGCACGCACAGTCTCCCGGCGAACAGGGCAGAGGGCCTGCGTTCCGGAGCGGGGGGGAGGGTGCGCCCGATCAGCCCGTCGAGCATACCAAGGAGCACAAAGAAGAAACAGGCAGACACGGGCACGTGCAGGTTAAATCCGAAGAGTCCGTCCACGCCCATGGCAAACACGCACAGGGCGGTCACCAAGCCGAAGCGTTTCAGGTCCGGCGTGGCCCCGTCCCGCGCAAGCCGCAGGCCTGCCAGCAGCGCCCAGGAGAAGAGCAGCAGATGCAGCAGCATCCCCGGAAGACCGCCCTCGGCCCCCGCCTCCAGGGGTTCGCAGTGCACATGGTCATTTCTCAGCCCGCGCTGCGCATACCAGCGCGCCTCAAAGGGGTTCCAACTTCCGGCCACCAGACGCTCGTAGTTGCCCGGTCCTATTCCTGTCAGCGGGTGTTCGAGCAGCATGTGCGAGGCACCGTAGGCGCTGTTGTAGCGCAGTCCCAGCGAACTGTCGGTGATGGGCAGCCAGGTGCCATGGGTGCGGTGGTAGGCTGAAAGGCCCAAACCCAGCGCCGCGCTCCCCGCCATCAGGGTGAGCAGCAGCGCAACGGGAATTCTCCCCGGACGGGAACCCAGCATGCGCCCAGAAAGACGCCAGGCGCAATAAAGGGTTGCCGCCGCCGCCAGGGCCAGGGGCCCGCCGCGCATGCCGGTGTACCACAGGTGAACCGCCATGATGAGCACGGCGGCAAGGGTCAGCATGCGGTGACGGGGCCGCGTGGCCAGTGCAAGCCCGAGCAGGATGCCCGGTACGAGCGCATGGCCCGCGAAATTGGGATTTCCAAAGGTGGACGGCAGGCCCAGATATTCCACAGTCGTCGTCGAGGACCAGGGGAAGGGGTCCAGGCCCAGATGCTGCGCGAGCCCGTAGAGGCTGGCCGCGCACAATGCGCCCACCATCACCGCCGCCAGCCGCCAGGCCTGTTCGGCCTGCACAAAAGTCCGGCGCGCCGCCAGCGCGGCCAGCACCCACAGGGCAGGCAGGGCAAGCGACCAAAGGCTGTTTTCAGGGAGCGAAGAGTTCAACGCGCAGAAAAGCTGCCAGCCCAGCCACAACGCAAACAGCGTGCGCAGCCCTGCGCCTCTGCCAATACAGCCGGCAGGAATGCCGGCGCTCCCAGTGCGGCCAAAGAAGGCCAGCACCGCGCAACACAGGACCAGCACGGCCGTGACCACCAGTTTGGGCGGTTCGCAGGGATTGAGCGTGTAGGGCCACAGTGCCAGCACAAAGAGCGGCACCCAGCCGTAGAACAAGGCGCGCTCAAGCATCCGCGCCCGATTGTCTGCAAAGCTTTCCATCACGCCGGTGATTGTCGCATTACTGTCACCGCGCCCTCAAGCCTCGGAAAGAAAACAGCCCATGCCGCATGAATCGCCCCGCCCTGGAATGGTATGATCGCACCACAAGCCGAGAAAAGTGGTGGGGCGCGACGTCTTTCACCGCGGCACGCAGCAACCGAAGAGAAGGCAACAAAGAACATGATTGACCGCCTGAACCGCGACGAACGCCTGGCCATGATGGAACTGCTGTGGTACCTTGCCAAGACCGACGGCAAGGTGCCCGAAGTTTATAATGAACTGCTTCGAGAGTATGCCGAACTGCTGGAAGTGGACCCATCGGATATCGACGGCGAACTTACCCCCGAAGAGCTAGTTCCGCAATTCCAGAATCCCGCCAGCCGCGTGGTCGTGCTGCAGGAAGTCTTCCGCTTGGCCCAGTTGGACGGCATCTTCACCATTGGCGAGGAATCGGTTATTCTGGACATCGCCTCGCTCATGGGTTTCCCCATGGAATTTGTCCAGCGCGTCGAGCAATGGGTGATCGACGGCATCGAATGGACGCTGAACGGCGAAAAACTCATCGACGAGAGCACACACCTCGTGCTGCGCAAGCACTAACAAAGCTGTCCCACCTTTCCGTTATGTCTTTCCACTGCCAATCGCGGTTCTGGATGCTCTGAATCGGTCGAAAACGGGCTGTTTTGCATGCTTTTTTCCCGTCCAGATCCGCTTTTTATTGTGGCCCGGTTGTGGTATACTCTTCCCCATACACAAGATGTTGCGTTTGGAGGTGTGTTTTGAACGGGCTGAAGCGCAAGGTACACTTCGTCGGCGTGGGCGGTATCGGCATGAGCGGTCTGGCCGAAATCCTGCTCAATCTCGGCTATGACGTTTCCGGTTCCGATGCCAAGGCATCGGACATTACGGAGCGGCTGGAGAGCTGTGGACTGCGTTTCCACGAGGGGCACGAGGCGGCGAACATTGGCGAAGCCGACATTCTCGTGGTCAGCGCCGCCATCCCGCAGGACAATCCTGAAGCCGAGGCGGCCCGGCACCGCGGCACGCCGGTCATCCACCGCAGCGACCTGCTGGCCGACCTGATGCGGCTCAAGCCGCACGCGGTGGCGGTGGGGGGGACTCACGGAAAAACCACCACCACGTCGATGATCAGCGCGATCATGGACGTGGCCAACATCGGCGCAACGAGCATTGTCGGCGGCATCCTGCACCGCAGCGGCACCAACGCGCGATGGGGCACGGGCGACTACCTGGTGGCCGAGGCCGACGAGCACGACGGCTCTTTCCTGCGGCTCCATCCGAGCATTGCGGTGGTCACCAACATCGATGCGGAGCATCTCGAATACTACGGGACGGTGGACCGCATCAAGCGCGCCTTCACCGACTTTTGCAACGGCATTCCCTTCTACGGCTACAGCATCGTCTGCGGCGATGATCCGAACACGCTGGACATCGTCAAGGATATCGAAAGCGTCTGCATCACCTACGGACTCGGAGAGGGCAGGTCCATCCAGGGCCGGAACATCAGCATCGTTCCCGGTGTGTCGGGCGGTTCCAGATCGGCCCAATTGGCATCGATGCGCACCCGCTTCGAGGTGGTTTGTCATGACGAGCGGTTGCACACTTCGGGCCTGCTGGGCACCGCCGAAATCAACGCGGTGGGCGCGCACAACGTGCTGAACGCGCTGGCGGCCTGCGCGGTGGGTCTGTGCCTGGGCATGCGCTTCAGCCGCATCACCGATGGCCTGCGCCTTTTTGACGGTGTGCGCAGGCGGTTGCAGGTGTGCGGCGAGGTGCGCGGCGCGCTGGTTATCGAGGACTACGCCCACCATCCCACCGAAATCGCGAGCACGCTCGAGGCGATACGCTGGATTCAGCCGCGCCGCGTGATTGGCGTGTTCCAGCCCCACCTCTACAGCCGGACCAAGTTCTTCTGCGATGATTTCGCGCGGGTCCTGGCGGGCATGGACCGGGCCATTGTGACGGATATTTACCCCTCGCGCGAGGCGCCCATGCCCGGCGTGGACTCGGGAATCATTGTTGACGCCGCGCGCCGCGCGGGCGCGGCCCAGGTGGAACTGGTGGGCGACATGGACGCCGTGCCCGCCTATCTTGCCCCCTCTCTGGAGCCGGGCGACGTGGTGCTTATTCTGGGTGCAGGCAATATCAACCGCATTGCGGGGCCTCTGCTGGCACAGATGGAGGCGCTGGGGTCATGATGGCGTCAGACCGGGCCACAGACACAAAGGGCAAGCCGCGCACGTTGAAACGGAAGCCGGGCAAGGCTTTCTGGGGCGGTTGGACCGAGTGGACCATCAGCGTGGCCGTTATACTTGTTCTGGCTTTCGGAACGTACAAGTATGTCATATGGCCCAACACGCTGCAGGTAAAGCGGGTGCTTTTCCAGGGCAACAAAGTGCTTACGGATCAGCAGATTCTGGAAGCCGCGCAAATCACCGAGTCCGACACCATTTTTTCCGTAAAGCGGGAAGTTGTGCGTCAGCGCGTGCTGGAGCTGCCCTATGTGAGGGAATGCACGGTTTCCATTGCCTCCTCCGCCATCATTATCCAGGTTGTCGAGCGCGTTCCCGTGGCGGCGCTGATGGTCAACAATCGTCTGTACGAGGTCGATCGGGGAGGCATGGTGCTGCGCTTGGTGCCGCCGCTTGCACAGCCCAATGGTCCCATGGTGACCAATCTGCCCGATTTGAGCGCGGTCACGCCGGGGCAGCGGGTCGACAATCCGACGCTGGAGCAGGCCTTTCTCCTTTGGGACGCTTTTTCCGCCGACCTGGTGTCGAAGGAACTCACCCTGTCCGAGATTTCTGCCCAGAGTGAGAACACGCTCTACATGTTCTTTGAAGAACTGCCCTTCGACACGCGATGGGGTCGCTCCGATTTTCCCACGCAGGTGCACCGCTTCAACCTGCTTTGGCGTGAAAAAGGCGGAAAACTTCCCTGCACCGAATTTATCGACATGCGTTTTAACAACAACATCGTCTGCAAATAGGCGCAAACCACGAGCAGGAACGGGGCGCGGCCGACCGCGGCGCGACGCACGTTCCAAGGAGACGCAGCATGACACCGACTGACGGCCAGGACCAGGAATTCTCGACTTTTGACCAAAAAGCCGTGTTGAAAGTCTGCGGCGTGGGCGGCGGCGGCGGCAACGCCGTGGACCGGATGATCGAGGCCCAGATGGGCGGCGTGCAGTTTATCGCCATCAACACGGACGCGCAGGCGCTCAAGAAATCCAAGGCGGAGATCCGTCTCCAGATAGGCTCCAGTCTCAGCAACGGCCTGGGTGCGGGCGCGCGGCCTGAAGTCGGCTGCCAGGCCTGCGAGGAGGACCGCGACAAGGTGCGCGAAGTGCTTCGCGGCGCCAATCTCGTTTTCCTGACCGCCGGCCTCGGCGGCGGCACCGGCACCGGTGCGGCCCCGATTGTCGCGGAAGAAGCGGGCGCGGGCGGCGCGCTCACGGTCGCCATCGTTACGCTCCCCTTCAGTTTCGAGGGTCAGGAGCGCATGGAGAACGCGTTGCGGGGGCTGGATGAACTGCGCAAACATGTGGACACGCTCATTGTCGTGCCCAATGACCGCATCGCCGAACTGGCCCACACCAACACCTCGCTGCTGGACGCCTTCCGCCACGGAGACGAGGTGCTGCACAACGGTGTGCGCGCCATTTCCGAACTGATCACGCTGCCCGGCCTGATTAATGTGGACTTTGCGGACGTTAAAACGATCATGCAGTCCAAGGGACGCGCGTTGATGGGCATCGGCATCGCCCAGGGCGAAGACCGCGCCGTGCGTGCCGCGCGCGAGGCCATCGACTGCCCGCTTCTGGAACAGTCCGACATCCACGGCGCCAGGGGCGTCATCGTCAATGTGCGCGGTGGGTCGGACATCCGCATGCGCGAAGTGCAGGACGCCATCAACTATGTCAAGCGCAACGCCAGCCCGGACGCCAACATCATTTGGGGCGTCGCGCCTGAGACTGAGGTGCGCGACGATTTCCAGGTCACCGTCATTGCCGCCGGCTTCCCGAACCGCGATGTGGAAGAGTACAGAAACAAATCGCAGTCCGCGGCGCTCGATGATCTGCTCGATGCAGAACAATCCTCCGCCCCTGTTCCGGCCGCGCCCGTCCCGGCCCCGGCAAGGGTCGAAGCCGCGCCGCCCAAGCAGGAAGTCCCGGTGGCAGCCGCGCCAAGGCAGCCCGAAGCGGCTCCCGCGCCTGCCCCCCCAAAACCGGCCCCAAAAGCGCCGCAGCCGCCTGTCAAGGCACCGCAGCAGTTGGACCTGCCCAACGGCAAGGGCGGTTTTACCACGGTCTTTTCCTCAGGGGCCACCCCGGAGGAAGATGACATGCGCATCCCGGCCTACATGCGGCAGCAGCCCAAGAAGCAGTAGCCAAACTGGGCACGTAAGGTGCCTTGCGGCCCATCCTATTTTGCCCCGTTCCAGGTCAT
Organism: Candidatus Hydrogenedentota bacterium; assembly: GCA_903893795.1. Classification (GTDB taxonomy): domain Bacteria; phylum Hydrogenedentota; class Hydrogenedentia; order Hydrogenedentales; family CAITNO01; genus CAITNO01. The sequence continues at coordinate 36,601 of CAITNO010000082.1, forward strand.
GTAAGCGTCACGGCATGGAGCGCTATCTTTGCTTAATCGTCGTGGACGATTTGCCAAGAGTGGCCAGCGGCGTGCAGGGATACCGATGTGAAACTTGACTCGACCCCATTGGCATTGGGTAACATAGTGAAATTAAACGACTTGCTGGCTGGTTTTAATTGATGTTCAAGTCCCCGCGCGCGGAGTTGCGGGGCGGCGGCTCAATCAAGTGCAGGGATGCGTGTTCGCCAAGCATGGAGGGCTAAGCCCGTGACGATGACCAAGAGAGAGTTGGTAATGCTGGTGGCCAACAGGCTGGGCATGACGCAGAGCGACGTGTCCCGAATCGTTGAAGGCGCTTTCGAGACCATCACGAAATCGCTTTCCGAGGGACACCGTTGGGAACTGCGCGATTTCGGCGTCTTCGAGGTGAAGAGCCGGGCATCGCGCATCGGGCGCAATCCGCGCACCGGCGAACAGGTGCCCGTGTCTGAGCGACGGGTGGTTACCTTTCGTCCCGGCAAGCGGATGAAGGAAATGGTTTCTGGAACCGAGGCCGCGCCGGATGCCGGTTCGGACGCCGGTGAATCCACGGGAAACCCTGACTGAACCTGGCCCGACTGAATTTCCGAGCCTGGGGTTTTCAGACATGCCTTCCGCGCCCGCCAGTGACAAGAACATCCTGCTCGCCGCAGACACCAGCACCCGCTATTGCACCGTGGCCGTGTGCCGCATGGGTGCGGATTTCCAGGAACCCCTCCGGCTTCTGGCCGAAACCGCGGTGGACCGCCACCGCCTCCATTCCGAACGCCTCATTGCCACGGTGGACTGGGCGCTCAAGGAAGCCGACACCACACTGCATCAACTGGGCATGCTCGCCATTTCCAATGGTCCCGGCTCTTTCACCGGCCTGCGCATAGGGAGCGCTGCATGGAAAGGCCTTGCGCTGGCCTGCGGTCTTCCCCTCGTGGCCGTGCCCACCCTCGATGCGATGAGCCGGCTGGTTGCCCCTGCGGACGCGCTGGTCGTTCCCATGCTGGACGCCCGAATGAATGAGGTCTTTGGCGCGGTATACCGCTATGAAGCGGGGGTGCGCCACAGACTGACGCAGGACCTGGTCTGTCCCGTGGAAACGCTGCTGGCCGCCATTCCGCAAGACTTGGCTTTGCCCCTGATCGTGATTGGCGATGGGGCTGAGCGTTTCGCCGAGACAATTCAGCAACTGCGCCCGGAAGCGGTCTTCATGCCTCCGGCACTTTCCATGCCCCGCGCATCCACCGTCGCGCTGGAGGCGCTGTCCATGCTGTCGGCCGGTGCATGCACCGATCCCGGCGCGGTGTCGCCCGTGTACCTGCGCAAATCCCAGCCCGAGATGATCCGCGACGTCAAGAACGCCGATGGGGGCGGCGGCGGAAAGGGGCATGTATGAACGACACAAAAGAGGGGCTCTCGTTCAAGCGTTTCACCATTGAATACCTGCCCAATGTGCTCTTCATTGAAAGCGAGTCCTATCCCGAGCCCTGGACCCACGGCATGTTCCGCCAGGAACTGACCAATCCCTGCTCCTATGTCTGGATTGCCCTGCGGGGAGACTGCCTTATTGGTTATGCGGGATTCTGGCTGATCCTCGACGAGGCCCATGTTACCCGCGTGACCGTGGCCGAAAAATATCGCGGTCTGGGGTACGGGCGCATCATCACCGAGCACATGCTGGAAAACGCCGCCGAACTGGGCGCCGTGCTAGCCCGCCTTGAAGTGCGCGAGACCAATCTGCCCGCCCGCGCGCTGTATGACCGGTTGGGCTTTGAGGTGGAGGGCAAGCGGATTGGCTATTACCAGCGCACCAACGAAAACGCGGTGCTCATGGTCAAGCACTTCGAGGCGAAGCAACCGGACTGACCCGGTCAGGCCTCTGCGAAGACCTCCGCGCTGAAGCGGGACAGCCGGAATTCGGGGGCCTTCCAGGAACCGCGCGGTACGCCCGCCTTGCGGCACAGCGCATCGAGAAAGCTGTGGATGTCCCAGCCGTATTCAAGCGGCACCTGCGGCAAGAGAATGCCGCTGGCCACACCGCCGCTGTGCTCCAGATAGAGTCCGTCCCTTCCCACCGCCACCTCGCTGATCTCGTTCACCCGGATGAAGGGTGAACCCGGCGTTTCCCCCTCGCGCAATGCGGAAATCTCAATCGTCAGGTTGGACAACTCGTCAGGGCAGACGGAATTGAAGCGGGGGTCGCGGAAGCCTGCGTTGACCGCGTTGTCCCGAACGGTCTCGGCCAGCATGCCCTCGGCGCGAATATAGCCGATGCAGCCCCTGAGGTCCTCCCCGCGATGCAGCGTGACAAAGGCGCCCCGGGGGGTGCGCACCGAATCGGGCAAATCAAACCCGTTCAGCGAAAGGGTCTTCCTCGTCTCACAATAGTGCGTGAGGCTTTGTCTCGCTATCTTCAACAGAAGCTCGCGTTCGCCCGGGGACAGGTCCGGTGACGGCCCATTGCTCAGGGATTCGGTTTCCATGGATTATTTCGCTTCTTCTTTTGGGTAGCGGCCTTGGTGTCGGAGGAAGGCTTGCCAACGCCCTTCGCATTGCTGTCCGCCGCTTTGTCGGCGGGTTTGGCCCCGGTCTCCTCCGCCGGGGCTGTCTGTTTTTCGGTGGGCGTTGTTTCCGCCCCCTGCGCGGCGGGCACAGGCCGCAGGAGCAGCGGGCGGACCTTGTCGGGGCGCGCTTCCAGCGGTGGACGGCTCGGGTCGTGGAACGTGAGGGCGGCATAGCTCACGGAACGGTTCAGGTCGCCTGTTTTCGAGGCAGACACCTGATAGTCCAGAATCCGGGGGCGCACCTGCGGAGGCATGAGCTTCAGGAGAATCTCGATGGGGTGCCGGCCGTCAATGACATTCTTCGTCGCGTCCAGATATTTGACGAAACATTTCATGTCCATGGCCATCAGGCAGTCAAAGGCCTCCCGGTCCAAATGCTCAATGTTGGCGATGATGTTGTCGTTGAACGGGCGGTTGCTGAAATCATTGCCGAAACTCGTGAAACTGCTGCTGGCCACAATCAGGGTGCGCTCGTTGACGATGGGGCGCAACACCCGCGCGATGGCATCCACGGCAGCCGGATTGAACTTGCCGCCCGCATCGGTCAGGCGCCCGACAACGATGGGAACCAGTTTGAACTCGTGCAGGCGCTCCTGAAGATAGGGGAGAAGCGCCTCCACACCGTATTCGTATTCATGCACCTGCGGTCGCTGGGCCTTCTGTTCATAATAAAGTGACCGGGCGGTGAAGAGGGGCGAGAACAGAATCTGGCGCATGGCATCCTCATCCAGCGCCACCGGACCCAGGGGGGTCACAAAGGCATCCACCGCCTCGACGGAGCAGTTCTCAATGTCCGCCATGTGCGCCGCCGAGAGAATGATCACCCGGTCATACTGGCCGGGCTTGATGTTCTTAAAGGCTTGGGCCGTCACCGAACCCGCCAGGCCGTAGGGGCCGGGGGAGGCGATGCAGCCGACCATCGGTTCCGGAATGTCCGGCGCATCCGCCGCCGCAAACAGGTCCTGAACCTCCTTCAGCAGTGTTTCGGGAGCTTCGGGATAATAGGTGCCCATGACGGCCGGTGCCCGCACGATAAGCCTGTGGGGTGCCGCCAGCGCGGCGGGGATGCACAGCAGCATGGCAACAGCCAAGAACACAAGAGCAGTGTTGCCCGGTCGTATCTGGATGGGGTTCTTCATGGGGATATTCTGTCACAACTCCCCGAAACGATCAATGGGGGAAGAGTTTCCCGCTTGGGAGCAAGCGGTGTACCCGCCAAGAGACTCGTCTGCCTGAACTCCGTCACCGGCGATGTTTGACCAGATGCTCCCGAAGTTGGTCCACTTTTCGCAGCGCCTGTTCATGGGCGGGGTCGAGTTCGAGAACCAGTTCCATATAGCGCAGGGCGCGCTGGTAGTCGTGTTGCCGGATGTGGCAAACGGCAACATTGTACGTGGCCGTGCACAGTTTTTTCCGGATATGGGCAGTGTCCTCCTTTTCCCGGACCTCACGGTAATGGCGCAGGGCCTGCACGTAGTTGTGCTTGCCAAAATGGAAGTCGCCGAGCAGTTCTTCGCGGCTTATGCCCGCCTTGGCATGCTGGCTGATGAAGTCTTCCACCTCCTGCTGCTGCATCTTCTTGTACTCGCCGGGGGTGAGGATCTGTTTAGTGGCGGCCCGTTCGACGAGGATGCCGATATTGTTGGAGGTATTCTCCTCGGGGACGAAGAAAAAACGCGGTTCACGTGTCCACTGGTGGCCCAGGGCATGCCCTTTGATGGTTTCGCCGTCTTCAAAGAGCAACACGAGCGGCACTCCGTTTTCCGGCATGGAATGGTCATATTTCTCGGGATCGAACTTGCCATCATAACTTTTTACATAAAAAACGGCTTTCAGGTCTTTGAAGTGGAAATGAACCGATTTTCCTGTGGGCTGGTTGTATTTGTCCACTATCTCCAAGTGGAACCCCTCGGATTGCCTGTTCATCACCATGCTGAAGCCGTAGCTTACTTTTCCCTCCCGGTCATGCACGGCAAGCCTTTGCCGCCGCCGTTCCCCATTGTCGCCCCCCTCTTCCGACCTCGATCTCGAATCGGATTCGTAAAGCATTCCTTGGGACCTCCTGTAAATCGCAACGCCACCTTGTATAAGCAATTGTATAGCACTAAGCGCAGAATGGCAAGTATTTTCAGTTCGAAAAGCCGGATAAACACCGATGCTTCCGCCATGCGCAAACAGCGGTCCGTGATTGACTTGCGCAAGTGCCAGTTGCTATACTGGTGTTGCCTGTACGTCATGCGCCCTGTGGGGCGAGCATGTTCCGCTGAGTAGAGGGGCCATGCGGCGGAAAGGACAGCGTGCGGCTTCCAAGACGCCACATTGCGGTGTTTCGGAATGCGTGAATACCCCGGCAGTGCGACACTCATGGTAGTTGCGTTCGGTTGGCGGTTTTACTGGGGCGTCGCCAAGTTGGTAAGGCACCAGGTTTTGGTCCTGGCATTCGTTGGTTCGAATCCAGCCGCCCCAGCCACTTTATTTTTTGTCTGGACGCGGCGGTTGCGGAAAGACTAATGGTTTCATTTGACGGGACGGATGACATGAAAATCTTAAGCGGAAATGCCTCCCGGTCTTTGACCGAAGGAATCTGTCGGCACTTGGGCGTCAGCCCCGGTGAGGCGGTGGTGAGCGCATTCAGCGACGGAGAAATTCGGGTCCAGATTCAGGAACATGTCCGGGGCCGAGATCTCTTTCTAATCAACAGCACCTCTCCGCCGGTCAACCAGCATCTCATGGAACTGCTGCTGCTTATCGATGCCGCCAAGCGCGCGTCGGCAGGCCGCATCACGGCCGTCATCCCCTATTTCGGCTATGCCCGCCAGGACCGCAAGGACAAGGCGCGCGTTCCCATCACGGCCAAACTGGTCGCCAACCTGATCGCGGCCGCAGGCGCGGACCGTGTGCTCACGGTTGACCTGCATTGCGGCCAGATTCAGGGATTCTTTGACATTCCGGTGGATCATCTGGCCGCGGACATCGTTTTCAGCGACACCGTGAAGCGTGAGGGCCACCAGGAAGACGTCACGGTGGTGGCGCCCGACATGGGCAGCGTCAAGCGCGCGCGCGAATTTGCCAACCGCCTCGGCGCGCCCCTTGCCATCGTGGACAAGCGCCGTCCCCGCGAGAACGAATCGGAAGTGATGAACATTATCGGCAGCGTGGAGGACACCCACGCGATGCTGCTCGACGACATGATTGACACCGGGGGAACCCTGGTCAAGGCGGCCAAGGCCATTAAGGATCAGGGAGCCCTCACCGTGCGCGCATGCGCCACCCATCCCGTGTTCAGCGGCCCCGCGCTGGATCTAATCGAGAATTCCGTGCTGGAGGAGTTGCTTGTCTGCGACTCGATCCCGCTTGCGCCCCGCGCCGCGGCCAATCCGCGGATCCGGGTGCTCACGCTTGCCCCGCTCATCGGCGAGGCAATCCGGCGCATTCACCAAAACGAATCGGTCAGCAGTCTTTTCACAGCGTAACTCCGGCCGTTTGGGAGACATCAAATCATGGAACTGAAATCACTCAAGGCAAACACCCGCACGACAGGCACCAAGGGCGCCGCGCACGGCGTTCGCCGCGCCGGGGACATCCCGGGCGTGTTGTACGGCCAGGGTGGCGAGGCCATCTCGCTGAGCGTGCCGGGGCGCGATCTTGATCGCGTGCTGCACGGCGGCGGCGGAGCCCATGCCATTCTGCAGATCGAATTCGAGGACGTGCCCGGCAGCAACAGCCCGGCCATCGTCAAGGCGATCCAGCGCCACCCGCTCAAGGGTTCGGTGCTGCACGCCGACTTCATGCGCATCCGGCTGGACGAGTCCATTCAGACGAGCGTGAAGATAGAGCTTACCGGCCAGCCCAAGGGCGCGCTGGAAGGCGGCATCCTCGAGCACCAGCTCCGTGAGCTTGAGATCGAGTGCCTGGCCCTCGAAGTTCCGAACAGCATCGTTGTCGACGTGACCGGCATGGCCGTGGGCGATGTGCTGCACGTGGCCGATGTGGTTCCGCCGGCCGGTGTTGTCATCCTGACCGACGGCGACCAGCCGATCGCCTCCCTGAGCCTTGCCCGCGCGGCAGTGGAGCAGGCTGACGCGGCCGCGGCGCCGGAAGCGGCTGCCAAGGAAAAGGAAGGCGGCAAGTCCGCGTAACAGGCCCTGTGGTTGTCTCCGTCACCGTCCTGTTCCTGAAAGGCTTGCGGCATGAAGATGATTGCAGGTCTCGGTAATCCGGGACCGCGTTACAAAAACACGCGGCATAATCTCGGGTTCATGGTTCTGGACGGCGTCGCTGAAAGGTTGCGCGTTTCGCTTGACCGTGAAAAACACCAGGGTTTGGTCGTTGAAGCGGTGCATGCGGGCACGAAGGTGATGCTGGTCAAACCGTTGACCTTCATGAATCTCAGCGGCGCCTGCATCGCGGACACGGCGAGAAACAAGGTTTTTGACCCTGCGGACCTGTTGGTGGTGGTGGACGATGTGAATCTTCCCCTGGGCCGTTTGCGGTTTCGTCCGGGCGGCAGCGCGGGCGGGCACAACGGGCTCAAGTCCATTATCGAGAGGCTTGGATCAGATGCCTTTCACAGGTTAAGATTGGGTGTGGGAGCCAGTAAACCCGGCAATAATCTGGTGGACCACGTGTTGAGCAAATTCGGGCCGGACGAGTGGACTGAAGTGAACAGAATGGCGGCCGCCGCAGTGGACGCGGTGCTGTGCTGGACGGCCGAGGGCATGCAGGCAGCCATGAACCGCTACAATGACCGCGGGAATTCGCCCCGGGAAGGCAGGCGCAGTGTCGACGAACAAAAAACACACGATTAGCGTGCTGGTGGACAATCAGTTCGGTGTGCTGGCGCGCGTTTCCGCCATGTTCAGCGCGCGCGGCTACAATATCATCAGCCTTTGCGTGGGTGAAACCGACAATCCGTCCATTTCGCGCATGACCGTGACGGTGCGCGGCGATGACAATGTGCTGGCCCAAATCATCCAGCAGTTGAACAAGCTGGTGGATGTCATTTCGGTGGAGGACCTGACCAGCACCTCTTTTGTGGAGCGTGAACTGGTCCTGATCAAGGTTGGTGCGGGTTGCAGGCGGCGCAGCGAAGTGTTGCAGGTGGCGGAGATTTTCCGCGCCCGCGTGGTGGATCTCGACGCTGAAACAATGACTGTTGAAGCAACAGGCTCGGGTGAAAAGGTGCGCGCCTGCATAGAGATGATGCGCCCCTTTGGAATCAGGGAACTCGTGCGGACGGGCGTGATAGCCATAGGCCGTGCCGCCGCATCAGGCGCAAATGCGCAGGAATCAGAGTGAACCGGCGTCCGGCGTTGGCCGGACAGGGCAAGACGAGAAGAGGTAACCAGTTGAACAAGGCGATGGAAAAACAGGGAGGCTGCCTTGGTGCCGGCCTGAACGGGTGTGCCGATTGCTGCACGCCTGCTCCCCGAACGAAACGCGCCGCGTTTCTTTCGGGGCATCCCGAGTCCGCGCCGTGCGTTGGCGAATCCGCGCCGCAACCCTGAACGGGGTTGCGGCGTTTTCTTTATTAATTTGACGCCTCCCCGGGCGAAAGAGGAGATGTGATGTTGAGGAAACTCCTTGAGCTCCAGCAGCTCGACACGAAAATAAGTGCTCTGAAGCAGCGCGAACAGGAAATTCCCCGCCAGAAGGAAAGTTTCAGCATCCAGCGCAAGCGCCTTGAGACCGAACTCAAGGAAAGCGAGGACCGCGTCAAGAAGCTCCGCCTGGAGCAGCGTGACTGCGAGGGTGAAATCGAGCAGAAGAACGCCCATATCCTCAAGTTCGAGGGGCAGCTTCTCGTTGTAAAGAAGAACGAGGAGTACAAGGCGCTGCTGCACGAAATCGACCTTCAGAAGAAGCAGATTTCGCTCAAGGAAGAGCGCATCCTGTCCATCATGGACGACATTGAGCACGCCCAGATGAAGCTCCAGGAGGACAAGAAGCGGATTGCCGATGAGATTCGCAAGCTGGAAGAGGAATGCGCCCGCATCGACGGGGAACTGGCGGAGGCCGTCAAGGATCGAAAACAGCAGGAGGGCACCCGCGCCCCGCTGGCCGCCCAGGTGGAGGCTGGCCTGCTGGCCCGGTATGAGCGCGTCAGAAGGGCGCGCACCCCGGCTGTGGTTCCGCTGGTTGAAACAAACAAGCAGGCTGAGGCTTGCGGCGGCTGCTATATGACCATTCGCCCGCAGGTGGTGAATGAGATTATGGCGGCCAAGGAATACCACTCGTGCAGCCATTGCTCGCGCATCCTGTATTATCCCGGCAATATTGAAGAAGTAACCAATTTCGAGGAGTACTGAGCAAGACCATGCCCAGCAGGCATTGCCCTGACGCCATTCCCGGTTCTCTCTCATGATTTTTCAGCGGGAAGTGGACGCCGACGGCCGTCCGTGGCGGGATTATCTTGCAGGACTCATTCTGCACGGCGTCAAGTTGGGCTTGAATAATATTCGCCAACTGTTGGATGCGGCCGGTTCTCCGCAAAACGCCCAGCCCTGTGCGCACATCGCGGGCACCAACGGAAAGGGGAGCACCGCAGCCTTTCTGGAGGCCATGCTGCGCGCCGCAGGCTGCCGGGTGGGTCGCTTCACCAGTCCGCATCTCTTGGACATCACCGAGCGCTTCCAAATCAACGGCGTCTCCATTCCGGAATCGGAACTGCGCGAGAACATTGAATTCTTTCAAGCCTTGGGGGAGAGCATGCCCCAGCCGCCGACCTTCTTCGAGGTGAATGCGGCTGTGGCGTTTCGTTGGTTCGCGCAGCGGGGGGTTGATGCGGCGATCATGGAAACGGGCATGGGGGGGCGCTACGACGCGACCAATGTGGTGGATTCCCCCGCCGCCTGCGCCATCACAAACATCGACTACGACCACATGCAATATTTGGGTGATACCTTGGGGAAGATAGCCTACGAGAAGGCGGGCATCCTCAAGGCCCACGTGCCCTGCGTGGTGGGGGAGCGGCAGGGCGAGGCGCTGGAGGTCATTCAGGAATGCGCCACAGCGGCGGGGACGCCGCTGATTGTTGCGGGCAGGGACTATCGTTTCACCTGCGGGGGCGACCCGTGGGACCAGCATATGGATTTTGAAATGGCCGGGCTGCGTCTTCAAGGGGCGAAGATAGGCCTTGTCGGACGGCATCAGTGCGCCAATGCCGCCTTGGCGGTGGCCCTGGCGGCAACGCTTCGTCCGCACTTTGCCCGATTGGATGAGCGCGCGATACTTCAGGGATTGCGCGATGCGCGTTGGCCCTGCCGGTTGGAGCGGGTGCTGGATGACCCGCCCGTGCTGATTGACGTGGCGCACAATCCGGCTGGGGCCGCCGCGCTTGCGGCATCACTGTCCCGGGCGGTGGTGGTGTTTGCCGTCGCATCCGACAAGGATGCCCACACCATGCTTGACCTGCTGGGTCCAGTGGCACATCCCCTCATCCTTACCGCCTTCGCCGGCGGTCGAAGCATGTCCTTTACCGACTTGGAACGCGCCGCAGGCGCACGGGGGCATGAAACCCTACCGTCCCTGCGGGAGGCCATCGCTCGGGGCATGACACTGGCCGATACAAACACCCCGCTGCTCATCGCAGGATCGGTCTATGCCGCCGGGGAGGCGCGCCGCATCCTGATGGAACAATACGGAGCACCGCCGCTGTCCTTCTGAGCGGGTCAGCCGCGCCCAATGTTCGTAGCGTGCCAAACTGCGTGTGGTCTTGGAAAATGAATCAGCGTTGCGATTGGGACCATATGTCCGTCAGCAGGGTGTAGGCGGCCTGGCACATGGCCTCGCAGGCACCGACAATCTCAGGACCCATGCCCCGCCGGATCTTAATCCGAAGCTGTGTCATTTCACGCGCCAGCGGCAACACGCGCACCCCAAGTTCGTGGGCCTGCTCGGTGCGCCCGCGCCCATGGAGGGCGCTCAGCGCCTCGTCACAGCCGCAAATGATGGCGCTCGCCTTGATGAGCAGGCTGCGTGCTTCGGTGACGGCAGGCGTGGCGTATATAACGTTGAGCAGGTGGTCCCGGGCGGAGTGGACCCGCATGAGGTCGTCCAGAGGCTCGCCCTGGCCCGCACGCATGATGGTCCGTTCCGTGTCGGCAATGTCCAAAGCGTACTTTTGCGCGAAATCAAGGTCCACCATGACCTGGCGCCGGTCCGCCTCAAGAATGCGGTGCGCGATTACATCGCGCCACGCGCGGCAGACTTCCGGCGCCGCCACGAACAGCACCTGTCCCTGGCCGGGGAACATTTCCAGATGGCGTTTGCGGTCCATGGGCACCCAGGCACGGGTGCGCACAAAACTGGTGATGTCGTAGGCCGTGGCCCCCCCGGGAAGTTCCTCGGGGAATTCCAAATTCACCGAAACCACCTGTTCGGCATCGTTGCACACGATGTGGCAAAGATAAAAATCCCTGCCTTCGAGCCAAAACTCACTGACGAAAGGCACGGACTTGGGCACGTGCGATTGGGGATGGGCCTTGCAGGAAAGTTCGACGGGGAAGGGTGGCTCCGAAATGGGGTGGGCATCCATGAAGAGGGCCGCGATAACCGACAGCCGCTCAACACGGTTTCCCAGTTCTGCCCAGAGGTCACTGAAGGTCAGGAAAGGGCCCGTAAGGGAGCGTTCGATGTGCCCCCCAACCCAGATGGGATCGTTGTGGTACGCATTGGAGAACCAGCCCTGGGCACCGTTGGCCATGGCCTGGTTGAGCATCATGCGCATTTGGGGGCAGGTGTTCCATTCGGGCGCGTCGCTGGCGGACACAAATGCCGGTGCCGTCACCCACAGCAGCTTGTCCATCGCCAGCGTCCGATGGGTGCGCACCACCTCGCCAATCTGCCACGGATTGGACGATTTGAAGTGATCAAACCAGGAAACGCCCAGCAAGTTCCGGTAGAACGACAACCCGCCGGGATGTCTCAAGGATGCCGTCAGGAGATGGTCGGGGTCCACTGCGTGAATGGCGTCCAGTGCGGTGCGCACGCTGTCTGCATGCTCTTCGGCCATGTCGCCGCCCAGACCCCATGCCGCGATGGCGGGTGCGCCGACCAGTGGCTGAATATGCGTGGCCACGCGCGCATCCCACTCCGCGCGGTCGACCGACGGGGGCCAGTCAAAAATGGGGATAACCCGTATGTCAAAGGTTTGCGCAAGCCCCAGCAGTTCACGGTTGGTTTTGGGGTCCATGCGTTCCGCGCCCTGAAGCGCCACGCAGTTCTGGTGGTGCCGCGCGATGTCCTCCAGCGCAAGCCGCCAGTAGTCATAGAAGTTGATGTCCATGAGGTCGGCCAGGCGCTGGGCCGATTCGGCGTGCATGAACATACCAAAAGGGTAGAAATCCCGCAGCGAACCGGCACTGTGGCCGCCCTCATCCGTTACAGACAGGACGGAGGATGCCTCGCAGGCGGACCGTTCCTCCGCAGTCATGGGACGGAAACGAAGCGACTTGAACTCCACCGATTCCGTGTTGCGCCAGCTTGAATAGAGACGCAGCGACACCCAGTCAATACTGGGCGGAAAATCAAAGTAAGGCACGCGAAACGCCGCCGTTACCCATTCCCTAGACGCTTCGAGGGGCTGCACGATTTCGCCGCTGGGATAGTGGCAGACCACCGCGGGGCAGGCCCGCGAAGTGTTGCAGCGATATTCGATCTCCAGCATGGGCAGGCGGGCTGTGTCCACCGGGAAACGGTCGTCAGCCATTCCGCGCGAGGTTATGGCCGCCCAGAACCCCGGCTTGGCGCGGTCCAGATTGTCGATGCGCCGGATATCCTCAAAATGTCCCACCAACAGGGTGCCTTCCTCGCCCTTGCGGACGCGGGAAGGCACAAACTGCCACTCCTTCTCGGTGGGATCATCCTGGCCCGGCCATTTCTCCAGGTCTTCTGCGCCAAAGACGATCTGTTGGTCAATCTCACTCGAAGGAAGGACGGGCGGGAGCGGCAGCGGGAGCTTCTTGAGGTACCCGAGGTATTTGTAGGGCATCCATCTTCTCCTGGGGAGTCATCTGCTTGGCGGTTGTCTCACTGAGCGGCGCAATGCTGATCACGCCGTTCTCAGGCAGTTTGAATGCAGGGTCTTTGACGGCAAGGCCATGCAGCACTTCCAGCGCCTTTTTCGCCTGCGCCGGGGCATCGACCCGGAGCGCCCCCTGAATCTTGCCTTTCACAAAGGCTTCCTGCATGTCGGAGTTGTCAATGAATCCAATCAGGTTGACGATCCCCACGACCTTGTGGGATGTTGCCGCGCGCAGCAGGGCGGGCAGTTGGTAGGGTTCAAAGGCGATGTAGGCGGCAAGTTCAACACGCTTGCCCATCAGGTCGTCTGCCCCTGCCCAGGCAAGGTTTCTGTCACCCTTGTCCGCCTTCACGGCATCCACGATGAATTCGCCAGAGGCAAGGCCTTCCTTGAGCCCTTCCATGCGGGTCTTCTCCGCGGCCGATTCGCCAGTCTTAACCAGTGCGGCAATCTTCATGCCCGGCGGCACCAGTTGCGCAACCAGTTCGGCCATTTTCCTGCCGGCCTCTTTGTCGTCTATGCCGATGAAACAGGCCCTGCCGCAGTCGGTGATATCCCGATTCAGCAGCACGAGCGGCGCCTTGGCCGCGATTTCCTGGAGGTCCGCCTTCTGCTGGGCCGGGTCCACCGGGCAAATGGCGAGTGCTTTCGCCCCGGCCGCAAGCATTTCGTTTGCCGTCAGGCGCTGCTGGTCGGTCGTGGACGGCGAGAGCATGCGGAAGTCCAGCGTGACCCCGGCCGTGGCGGCCTTTTTGATGGCCGCGTCGCGGAAAGCGGTCCATGTCTCGCTCGCACAGTCGGTGAGTATGCCCACGCGCAACGCGTCTGCCGGTGCCGTTCCCTGCGCGCCTGCCATGCCCGCCATCGCCAGCAGCATCGCCAAGACCACCATCACTGAAGCTCGAATCATCTCCGTCTCTCCTTGTCTTTCCAAAGGGCTGGCCGATGTTTGTCGGCCCTGTGTTACGTTTCAGTCTTTAGCCTGCTTCTCTGAACGCTATCCCAGCCTTTTTTCAAGCCAGTCCAGCACGCCATCCATCACTTCTTTCTTGCAACGGTCGTTCCAGAGCTCATGGTAGCCGCCCTCGAAGTATTTCAATGTCTTGTCTTTCGAAGAGATGCCGTTGTACAGCCTCTGGCTGCCCGAAGGGGGAACTACCCAGTCCTGTCTTCCATGAAACACCAGGGCGGGCGATTTGATTTGCCCATAGTCCCGTTCGCAAAGCTGGATAGTGCGGTGAAATTCGGCACCGGACCGCGCCGACACCCTGCCATGGAAGCTGAAGGGGTCGTTGTCGGCCTCCTTGACGACCTCCCGGTCGCGGGAAAGCCCCGAGTTGTCCACCTGGCCCACCGGCAACCAGGGGGTGATGACCGAAAGAACGCTGGCCACTTTCAGCAAGAGGGGGGACACGTTGTCATTGAGTCCCAGAAAGGGGCTGCTGAAAATGAAACCCCGCGCGGTGCTGGTTCGCGTTTCCGCGTAACGGGTCAGGACCATGCCGCCCATGCTGTGTCCCATGAAGAACCAGGGGGCATCGGCGAGCAGGGGGCGGATGTGTTCCAGGTAGTCGTCCAAATCGTCCACCAACGTTTCAAAACGGGCAATATAGGCCCGTCGCCCGGGAGACCGTCCATGGCCCTGCTGGTCATAGGCATGCACGGCAATGCCGGCCGCGTTTAACCGTTCTGCCACATAGCCGTACCGGCCGCTGTGGTCGCCAAAGCCGTGCAGCAGCACTACGTGCGCCTTGATTGGACCTTCCGGAAGCCATTCCTGTTCGAAAAGAGATACACCGGACTGCGTTGAGAATGTTCCTGTCTCGTGCATAAGGGTCTGCCTCTCCTAGTGTTTAATGCCCACATCATAGCAGAATTCTCCGGGGGGGCAAACATGGGCAACCACAGCGTTGCTGCTCAAGTCAGACCGGCCTTCCTCCACGGGGATGGCGTCAGTCTCCGATGCGGGGTGTGGCCATTTCCAGAACGTGAAGGAGGAATTGGAAGCGCTCGGGCTTTTTCACAACGCGGGACCGTATGCAGGGAACACTGCGATTCATGTGCGCGATTTGATTATCTTGAGCGAAAGGGCTAAAATGATACGGTAATTAGACTTAAGAGCAACCTTCAGGGCAGGGTGAAATTCCTGACCGGCGGTGACAGCCCGCGAGCGTGAAAACGCAGATTCTGGTGGAATTCCAGGGCCGACGGTAGAGTCCGGATGAAAGAAGGTTGAACGGTTTTGACCTGCGGCAGTGTTTTCGCAGGTGCGGTTTTGGGACCGCACCGTGGGGGAACACGCATGAGGGAGGACCGTTCCAAATCAGTTGTTGCGCACGCCCTGAAGCCAAGGTTTCAGGGCGTGTTTTTGTTTGTCCGGTGTCCGTGCAGGATTGGACACAGGTTCTTAGAAAAGGCATAAGCAGTTGACTGAGAGTGACACAAGAGACCGTGAATACATGGCGCGCGCCTTGCTTCTCGCCGGGCGGGGTCGGGGACGGACCAGTCCCAACCCGATGGTGGGGTGCGTCATCGTGCGTGACGGTGCGGTTATTGGCGAAGGTTGGCACGAACGGGCCGGCGAAGCTCATGCCGAGGTGAATGCCGTGTTCAATTGTCCCCGGGGCGACATTGCCGGGGCAACGGTGTATGTGACGCTGGAGCCCTGTTCACATCATGGGCGGACAGGACCCTGTGCCGAGTATCTTGCGGCGGCGCGTCCGGCGCGGGTGGTCGCGGCGATGGTGGACCCCAATCCGCAGGTGGCGGGCCGGGGGCTGGCCTTGCTTGCCGCAGCCGGCATACAGACGGAATGTGGCGTGTTGGAGACCGAGGCGCACCGCCTGAATGAAGTTTTTGTGAAGTACATTACGACAGGGCTGCCTTTCGTGGTGGCGAAATGCGCCATGACGCTGGATGGCAAGATAGCCACCCGCACGGGACATTCACGGTGGGTGAGCGGACCGGCTGCCCGGCTTAGGACACATGAACTACGCGACAGTCTGGACGCCATTATGGTCGGCAGCCGGACGTTGTTGCTGGATGACCCCAGTCTGACCACGCGCGTGGAGGGCAGGACGGGGAAGGACCCCATCCGGATTGTGCTGGATTCGGGGGGTGCTCTCGACCCGGGCAGGAAGGTGTTTCATCAGGAAAGCGCGTCGCCGACATGGATTGCGACAACCTCGGAAGCAGCCTATCTGTTCGCCGATGATGTCCTCCGGTTAGCTCCCGGTCCAGGCGGAGTGGACATGCTGCGGCTCATGCAGGTGCTGGGCGAACGGGGCGTCACGTCACTCCTTATCGAGGGTGGCGGCACGACGCTGGCGTCGGCCTTTGAGGCGGGTGTGGTGGACAAGGTCTGTTTCTTTATCGCGCCCAAGATTATCGGCGGGAAGGATGCAGTGACGGCGGTGGAAGGTGTGGGGAAGGCGAAGATGGACGAGGCCGTTATGTTGCGCGACATGCAGTGCGAGGTGGTCGGCGGGGACTTGATGGTAACCGCATATGTGATTCGGGATTAGGCACGGGAATCGGGCAAGATTTCAGGTATGGCGCGCCATGGACCTGTGCCCAGTTCAGTAAAGAATCGAAACTGGAGATGCCGGTTGGGCAGTCAATTCCAGTGTGCAGGAAACAGGTCGTGATAGGCCTAAATCTTGCGGAACTGAATAAATAAATGGTCAGAAGTCGATGAGAGCGTGGGAGGCAGGCACAAATGTCTGCCTCAAATGTGCTTGTTTTCTTTAGTGGTCAAGTTGAGGCGGAGACAGGAAAGGCTTAAGGCGGATGTTCACCGGTATCATTGAAGAGGTTGGCGCGGTTTCGCGGCGCTCTGGCGCTGAAATGGCCATTCTGGCGGAGGTTGTGCTGGAGGGCTTGGCTCTTGGCGACAGCGTGGCGGTGGACGGCGTTTGCCTGACCGTGGCGGCGATTACGGAGAAGGGCTTTGTGGTGCAGGTATCACCGGAAAGTTTTTCGCGGACGACCTTGGGCGGTCTGCACGTGGGGCACGCGGTCAACCTGGAGCGGGCCATGCAGCCCACGACGCGTTTCGGCGGGCATTTTGTGTTGGGGCACGTGGACGGGGTGGGGCGCATTGAAGAGATTCGGGATCAGGGTGAGTTTTCATTGTGGCGCTTCCGCGCACCCGATGAAGTGGCGCGATACCTGGTGCCGAAGGGTTCCGTGGCGATTGACGGGATTAGCCTGACCGTGGTGGAGCCTGTGCGGGACAGTTTTACGGTGGCGATCATTCCCACCACCATCAAGAAGACAAAACTGGCCGGAAAGACGGCCGGTGACCGAGTGAATATGGAGGCCGACATCCTCGGCAAGCACATTTACCATTACATCAACCGGGAAGACCGCGGCGTCACGGTAGACTTCCTGCAAAAACACGGATTTGCGTAATAGGGGCGGCACCGAGGGGCACGGAAGATTACAACTGGAGTGCTGACGCCGGAACGACCGCCACAACGGCGGCGTGCGGTGAATGCGCCAAGGAGAGAAAGATGTTGACACCGATACCTGAGATTCTGGAAGAACTGCGGCAGGGTCGCATGATTATTCTGGTGGACGATGAGGACCGCGAAAACGAGGGCGATATCGCCGTCGCGGCGGAATTTGTCACCCCCGAACTGATCAACTTTATGGCCATCCACGCGCGGGGCTTGATCTGCATGCCCATGGAGGAGGACCGGATAAAACATCTCGACCTTCCGCCGATGGTCGCCGAAAACACCTCGCGTCTGAACACCGCGTTTCATGTGACCTTCGAGGCGAAGGAAGGCGTGACCACCGGCATCAGCGCCCATGACCGGGCGCACACGATTCGTGTCGCCGCGGCGCCCGATGCGCATGCGGACCAGTTGGTGCGGCCGGGCCATGTGTTTCCGCTTTGCGCACGCAAGGGCGGCGTGCTGGTGCGGGCGGGTCAGACCGAGGGATCGGTGGATTTGGCGAAGATTGCCGGACTCACCCCATGCACGGTGATCTGCGAGATCATGAAGGACGATGGAAGCATGGCGCGCATGCCGGACCTGGAGGTGTTTGCAAAGCAGCACGACCTCAAGATATGCGCGATTTGCGATATCATTGAATACCGGCGCAAAACGGAGAAACTGGTGCGCCGTGCGGCGCAGGTTAATCTGCCAACGGAATACGGTGACTTCCGGCTTATCGCCTACGAAAACGACATAGACGACTACCAGCACATGGCCTTGGTGAAGGGGGAGGTGGCGGGACTCGAAGACGCGCTGGTGCGGGTGCATTCGGAGTGTTTCACCGGCGACATCCTCGGCTCATTGCGTTGCGACTGCGGCAAGCAGCTTCATGCGGCGATGGCGGCTATCCAGGAAGAGGGCCGGGGCGTGGTGCTATATTTGCGCCAGGAAGGGCGCGGTATCGGGTTGATCAACAAGCTGCGCGCCTATGAATTGCAGGAGAAGGGTATGGACACGGTTGAGGCCAATCTCCACCTCGGTTTCGATCCCGACCCGCGGGAGTACGGGATCGGCGCGCAAATCCTGTATGATCTCGGCGTCAAAGGCATGCGGCTGATGACGAACAATCCTGTCAAACGCGCCGGCATTGAGGGTTACGGCCTCAAGGTCACGGGTCGTGTGCCCATCGAAATTCAGGCAAACAGGCACAACCAAGCCTATCTCCAGACGAAGAAGGACAAATTCGGACACCTCATTGCGGATACAGAAACCGGGTTGACTAACAAGGAGGACAAGTGATGCCGAAGGTTGTTGAGGGCGGATTCACCCCCACGAAAAAACGCTATGGCATTGTGGCGAGCAGGTTCAACGAATTCATCACGTCGAAGCTGATTGGCGGCGCACTGGACACGCTTACGCGGCACGGCGTTGCCGATGACGACATCACGCTGGCCTGGGTGCCGGGCGCGTTTGAAATTCCGCTGGCCGCGAAAGCCATGGCCGGCTCGGGCAATTATGACGCAGTGATCGCGCTGGGCTGCGTGATCCGCGGTGCCACGCCCCATTTCGATTACGTTGCCGCCGAAGCGGCCAAGGGCGTGGGTCAGGTGGCGCTGCAAACCGGCGTGCCGGTGATCTTCGGCGTGCTCACCACAGACAGCATCGAGCAGGCCATTGAACGTGCCGGCACGAAGTCCGGAAACAAGGGCTCTGATGCGGCGATGGCTGCCATGGAAATGACGAGCCTGCTGGAGAAACTGGAGCAGGCATGAGCTTTCGCGAACGCAGTCTGGGCCGTCGGCTGGCCCTTCAGTATTTGTTTGCACTGGACTACACCGGCTACGACTGGCAGGCCGGTCTGGACTCCTTTTGGGAGATGGACCCCCTGCGCGCGTCGCGGGAGTCTTTTGAGGAAGGGGAGGAACCTGTGTTTGAGGCCAACGCGGCCAACATCAGCAAGGCAAAGGCCCGGGCTTATGCCGAACGCCTGATTGAAGGCGCATGCGCGAACGCCGAGGAGATTTCGGAGCGCATCGCCAGTGCTTTGGACAACTGGGCACCCGACCGGGTTGGAAGGGTGGAGCGGGCGGTGCTGCGGGTGGCGATGAGCGAACTGCTCTACGGCGGTGCCATGCCCGCCGCGGTGGTCATCAGCGAGGCCGTGAATCTGGCCAAGGAGTTCGGTTCCGAGGAGGCGCCGCGCTTTGTGAACGGGGTGCTGGACCGTCTGCGGAAAACAATAGAGGCGGAGGATTTCACAAGCCCGCCGCCGAGAGTCCGGGAGGAAGATGACCTTGCTGTTCCCCCGGGGGAGAATGAGTAGCCTGTCCAAGGGAAAAACTGCCCCCCAGAACGTTGCAGGGGAATGGGTGGACTGGCATCTCCACAGCCGTTGTTCCGATGGTTCGGACAGTCCGGCAGAGGTGGTTCGCAGGGCCTCTGTCATTGGCATGTCCGGACTCGCCCTGACGGACCATGATAGTGTTCAGGGAGTGGAAGAGGCCGCCGTGGCTGCAAGGCAGCATGGCTTGGGTTTTCTAACTGGGGTGGAAATAAGCGCTGGGTACGGCGGGGTGGAGGTGCATGTGGTCGGGCTGGGGATGCACGTGGAAAACGTGCCATTTCAGAAGACCATAGCCGGACTGGCGCAGGGGAGGGTCAGGCGCTTTCTGGACATGGCCCGGAAAATGCAGGAGGCCGGGGTGGCGGTGCTGGCCTTTGCGGAAGATTCCGTGCGTGAGGGGCTGCCTTGCGGTCGGATGAATCTGGCGGCACGTCTCAAGGAAATGGGGGTTACCCGTAGTGTTCAGGAGGGATTTGACCGATTCCTCAAACCGGGCGGGGTGGGCTATGTTCCCAAACCGCTGATCTCGGTCGAAGAGGCTGTGGAGGCGGTGCATGCGGCAGAGGGACTGGCCTTCGTCGGCCATCCTGGATTGAGCCGCAGTCTGACCCGGATTCTTCCGGACCTGTTGACGCGGCCCTTCGACGGCATTGAGGCCTATCATGTGAGTCATTCACCGGCACGAGTGGATGAGCTGCTTCACTTGGCGCGGGAACGGAACCTTTATGTGTCAGGGGGCAGCGACTGCCACGGAACCATAAAGGGACACGCCCCTGAAATGGGGCGTGTGCGCGTGCCCCTTTCTGCGGTGCGGCCCGTGCTGGAACGGCTCGGTGCGGACAGTTGGGAAAAACTCAGCCCGCAGGCGTGATGGCGCAGGACTGCATGTCACGGGCCAGTTGCGCCAACTCTGTCGCACTGACCGCCGTGTTTGCGAGATGCAGGCGTTTCAGCGCGCGAAGCTCGCGGAAGGTTTGCAGGCCGTGTGCGGTGATGTTGGGTGCGCCGTCAATGTAGATGCGCTCCAGCAGGGGAACCTTCTTGAGCACTTCCAGGCCCGAGTCGCCGATGCGGGTGTTGGTCAGCTTCAACTCCTGCAGGCCCGTATTGCGCGCAAGCTTCCGCATGCCGGCATCGGTTACCGCCGTGCTGCTCAGTTCCAGCACCAGCACACCGCGCAGGAAGGCCGGACCGTCCATGCTGACGTCGTTGATATCGGCCCCCGAAAGCACCAGGGTGTGGATGTCTGTAATGCCGAGCGTTTTCAGCGCGGAAAGGTCCGACACGCCGTCGGCTGTGGAAAGCTTAATTTCCATGCCTGCTGGAATGGTCACTTTCCCCTTTGCCGGACCAAACTGCTGCCACTCATCTTCGACGCGGTGCCAGGGTCGCAGGGCGATGAAGCCAAGGGATTTCTCTTCGGGGAAGGCCAGGACCCGTTCGCCTGGCGGCGCGATGTCGCGTATCACCGCATCGGGCTGGCGGCAGGTGATGGCCTTGTTTCCACCGAGGCTTGCGCGGAGCTTCTGCAGGTCCGCATCGGGCATTTCCTGGTCAATGAATATGATGTTGGTGCTGCTCAGGTGCTTGATCGCTTCAATGTTCTTTTCGCTCATTTCAAACGAAGGGAGCCGCATGGACTGAATCACATCGGGCGGAAGGTCATTGAGGGGGCTGAGGTCGCCGACGCACTCTTTGCTGACCTCGAGGTGGAAACGGGCATTCGCCGGATATTCCACAGTGCCCTTTGCCGTGGCAAACAGCGGCCAGTCGGTGTCACTGGTGTGGGGCGCCTCGTGGTCGTAAAGATTTCCAAAAACCTTGTCTGCGGGGAAAGTGATGGTTTTCAGTTTCTGCTCATCCGACTTCTTGTCCGCCGGGGAATTGGTTTTGTTGTTTGCCCCTTCGGCGGCTGCGTCGCCCCGGTGCATCTGGACGTAATAGGCGACGGAACCCAGCGCCGCAAGCAGAATCAGGAACAGGGCGGCAAACAGAACCCGCCCCCGTCCCTTGCGCCGCACCACGGCAATAGACACGGACTGGTCGGGGAAGACAAAAGCAACGTCGCGCGGTTTGGGATAATCTTCCACAACGTCATCTTCAGGGTCATCAATGATGACCTGCGGCCGGTTTGCTCCGGCGGCCGCCGCAGCCTGCTGCTGCGTTTGCCGGCGGGAAGCCTGCTGCGCGGCGTTGAGGGCCTGCTGGGCGGTCTGGCGGGTGGAGGGCTGCTGGGCCGCGGCCGTGAGGGCAGCCCGGACAGAATCGTCCACCAGGGGGGGCTTGTCCAAACCCGCGCTCAGCGACTCAAGCTGCGACTGGCGCTGCAGCGGGCTGGCAAGGGCTTCATCCAAAGTCATCCTCGGCGGCGGGCTGGGTGGCGGCGGTGTGGCGGCAGTCGTCGCGCCGGCACTTTGCCCCCGGGCGGAAGATTGACGCAGGGCCACATTGAGTGCGCCAAGCTGGCTCTGCCGTTTGGGGGGGCGGTGGTTGGCGGCGTTGAAGGCAGCGCCCTGTGCCTGGCGGCGGGAATCCTGCTGACCGGAAGCGCCGCGTGGTATGACGGCCATGGGGTCGGCATCTTGATGCGCCGCGGCCACCGCCTGTGCGCGCTGTTGCGAATCGCGCTGGGCTTCAAGCTGGGCTTTCTGCATTTCCCGCAGTTGCTGCAGAATCTGGCCAAGCTGCTGCGCCTGGGGCGTTTCTTCGAGCCCGGCTTCCTTTTGCACTTCACTGTGGATTTGGTCCACTTGGGCCTGCAGGACATCCTGCGATGAGGCCGTTTCGAGTTCGCGGTTGCGCAGCGCCGCCAGTTCATCTTCGAGCTGGGAGATGGTGCTGCGGCTCTGTTCCTGCTCACGGGCGGCCTTGGCGGCCGCTTCTTCACGTTCGTTCAGCGTCGCCTTAAGGGCTTCCAGTTCGAGCCGTGACCGTTCGAGGGCTTGGTTCTTTTCTTCCTCGTTCTGGCGCAGCAGGGTCAGTTCGCCCTGGAGTTGTGATTCTGCCCCCTGGGCCATGGCGGCTTTGCCCTGCACTGCGGCCAGTTCCTGCTGCAGGCGGTCCAGTTCCCTCTGCTTCTCTGCGTTTTGCTTCTCTGCGTCCTCCGCCTCTTCCTCACTCCGGGCAAGATTCTGGCGCAATTGCTCCATTTCGGCCTGCGCCGCCGCAAGAGCCGCGCTCTTGGCCGTTTCGTTCTCCCGGAGCTGGGCAACCTCTGCGGCGAGGGCATTCTCTGAATCGGAGGCCGACTGTGCGCGGGTGCGCAGTTCCATCAGTTCTGTCTGGAGGGCATTCACCGCGGCATCGTGCTCAAGTGAGCTTTTCTCCGCCTCGACAACGGCCTTTTCCTGGCTGTCAAGCTGGTTGCGAAGAGCGTCCCTTTCAGCCCGTGTCTTTTCCAGCACACCCGATTTGCTGGACTCACTCGTGCGCAACTGTTCCAGCTCGAGGAGGAGCAACTGTTCCGAATCGGCAATCTCGGAAGCCTTGGACTGCAACTGCTCAAGTTCTTTTTGGAGCGACTGCGCCGCTTCGGAGGTGACGGCGCTCTTGTGCGACTCTTCGCGCAGGGCGGCTTCGCGCTCATGCAGTTCGCGGGCAAGGCGCTCCATGTCCGAACGGGTGGATTCAAGGGCTGCGGCCTTGGTCGTTTCGTTCTCGCGCAGTTGCGCCAGTTCGGCGGCCAGTTCTGCCTCGCTCAGGGCCGCCTCGTCGGCAAGGCGGCTCAGTTCGTCGAATTCGCTCTTGAGCAGGGCCATGGCCTGCTCGCCTTCGCGGGCGCGGGATTCCGCGGCCGCCACGGCGCTTTCGCGGTCCTGCAGGGTGGATTCCAGGTTGGACAGTTCACGGCGCGCCGTCTCCAGTGCCTCGCTCTTGTCGCGTTCATTGGTGCGCAACTGTTCAAGCTCAGTGACAAGTTCCTCTTTGGCCTGAAAAGCCTTGGTGGACTCGTCGCGCATGCTCGCCAGTTGCCCCTGCATTTGGGCAATGGCCAGTTCATGCTGGAGGGAATTGTCGCGGGCCTCGGCCACGGCGCGCTCGCGGTCCTGAAGCATTTCCTGCAGGTGGAAAAGCTCGGTGCGTGCCGCGTTGAGCGCTTCGGTCTTCTCGTCGCCCTGGGTGCGGAGCCGTTCGAGCTCCTCGTTCAGCAGTTGCTCGGACTCCTCGGCGGAGGCGGAGCGTTTTTGCAGGGCGGCCACTTCTGTTTCCAGCAGAGCCACGCGCTCTTCGCGGGCGCTGAGCTCGCTCTCGGCCTCCTCTATTTCCGATTCGCGCTGGAGCAGCGTGTGTTTCATCTCATCGAGTTCGCTGTGCGCCTTTTCAAGCGCCTCGCTGTTCATCTGTTCCTGCTCGCGCAGGCGGTTCAGTTCCTCGGCGAGCTGCTGCTGCTCCTGCACGGCCTGCTCGCGCTGGCTCATGAAGGAGTTGAGCCGCTCCTGCAACTGCGTGACCGTGCTTTGAAGGGTTTCTTTGTCGAACGCCTCGGCCTGTTTGCGGCCCAGATCATTCTTGAGTGTGCCGGCGCGATCGGCGAGCTTGGTCAAAAGATCAGAGAGGAGGGAGGACTGGTCGATGTCGAGAAGGTGGTCCAGAACATCGCCGGCCTCGCGGATCTGGTCGATGCGGCGCATGAGCTTGTCGCATTCATGCACCGCTTCGGTGGTCTGCCCGACTGCGGAAAGGTTTTCGACGCGCATCAGCATGAGCATGGGGCTGCTGGGCAACAGATGCCCTATCCCCTCAAGTGCTGACAGGGCGTCAGGATGGCGCGCCTGCTCAAAAAGCCTGGCGGCCGACTCTATTCTCGATTCGACTTCTCCCGGGTGCATATATGGTTTCCGTATTGGGCTGCGATCTTGATAACCTCTTATAGCATAAGACATTTGGAGGGAAGAGTCCAATTCCCGGTCATTCATGCGCGTGCCCGCTTTGGGGGCCGGGCAGGTGAACTTGGGGGGGCTTTTGTGTCATGCTAAAGCTGTGAACGGGCTGCCGCCGCGTATTGCGGGGGCAGCCGATGGTTTCATGCCGGATTAGAGCGGTGTGCGGTCCGGCAGCAGCGGGAAGATAGGAACGTCTTGCCAGGCCGGAAATGCCCGGCTATGAGCGGGAGATGTGCGCGTGCCCCCAGAGAATGCGTCACGAATAATAGCCTGTGGAAAATGCGGCCAGCGGATGCGTGTGCTGTCATCGGCCACGGCGCGGGTGTACCAGTGCGTGAAATGCGGCGCGCTGGTGGAGGATGCCTCGGCGAAGCCCGTGGCCGAGGCGGCAGGCGAGGTGACCACATCCCAGCGCCCCCCCGAATTGACGGATCCTTTTGCCATGCTGCTGCGCGATGCGGGTCTTGCTGACCACGACCAGATTGCTGAGGCGCTGGCAATCCGGGAGAAGGACGGTGGGAAACTCTTCGACATCCTTATCCGGGAAGGCCATCTCAAGCGCGAGGACCTGCACTCGCTCATGTCGCGCCAGGGGGGCGTGGCCTCGCTGAGCCTGTCCCATTTCACGCTGGACCGGGAACTGACCGGTATTTTGCCGCGTGATTTGGTGGTGCAGCATTTTGTGCTCCCCATAGACAAGCTGGGCCGGCTGCTTACGGTGGCCATGGTGTGCCCCATGGATGTGGAGGCCGTTGCCGCGGTCCAGCAGGCGACCAAGCTGCGGGTCAAGCCCGTGCTCTGCACCTATGACGACTTCTTGGAAATCGTCCAGAAGTTTTACGGGGTGGCGTCCGGCCCGCCGCCGGTGGAAAAAGAGGGGGATCTTCCTGTCGAGGCGGTAAAGGCTCCTCCTCCTCCTTCTCCTCCGCCGGGACCGGTGGAGCAGCAGGCGCGTGAAAACTTCGCTGCGGCCGTGAGCATGGCTCTCATGGAGCGGGTGGACAAGGTGGATCGGCTCGAGATCGGTGCGGACGTTCCGGCCCGCGTGGCGGCGCTGGTGGGGACCGGTGAGGAGGGACTGGGCAGGCTGGTTTCGGTGCTGGGAGGGTCGCCGACCCTGGCGGCCACGGCACTGTGGATTACCAATACCTCGGCGTACGGGTTGCAGGAGGGCGTTGACAGCCTGCCCATGGCCGTCGTGCTGCTGGGCGACCAGGGCATCAACCTGCTGGCATCCAATTCGCGGCGCATGGCCCCCACTATGGAGAAACATCTGTCCATCCTGACCAAACACGCGCGGCGTGTGGGCGAGGCGGCCGGAGTGCTCGCCCAAAGAACGGGACGCGCCGTTCCCAATGTTGCCCAATGCGCCGGAGCGTTGTATCCCATCGGCTCCTTTGTTCTCGCCATGCTCGACCCGGGCGAGTACATGAAGATTGGTCCTGAACTGCTTGGCCGCGCACGCGTGGAGGCGGAACGGGCTGTTTTCGGGGCGGGACACGACGAGGTGGGGGGAAGGTTGCTCGGCCGTTGGCACATCGCGACCACCCTCTTCGAGGCGGTGCGCTGCTACACGGACCCTTATGAGGCCGACGACCTGCAGGATCTCGCCGCCATCGTCCAGATTGCCGTTGCAAGCATCACCGCCGATGGAGTTTTTGACGGGGAAGGCTTGAAGAGCGCGGAGGAGTCCATGGAATCGCTGGGGCTGGATGCGGCCGGTGTTGAGTCTGCATTGGCGGAACTGAACAGTTAACAGAGAGTCTGCGAATCGTTGGGGCGCCGATTCATTCAGCGAAGCCTGCAGGAATGACAGGGATGTTTCGCAAGAACAGATGAAGGGGTGGAAAGTGGCATGGAATCATGGATGATTCCTTCCGGGAGCCGTTGCATGTCCGTTGAAAATGCCTTTCTTTTTCTCAAACGAGCCGAGCGTGACCGGACTTTGCGGGACGAGATCGCCCTGCTGAAGGGACGCGCCGCGATTGACGGTCTGGTCGTGCTGGGAGCGCAGCGCGGACTGGCCTTCACCGCCGACGAGTACCGGTCGGCCGTGGTCGCGATGGCCAACGGCGAACTGGACGAGGCGGCTCTCCACGCCGTTCTGGAAGAGGTGGGGTTGGCAAAGGGAAGGCTTCAGGAACCCGCGCCAGGGACTGAGAGAACTGAAAACTGATCGCTGATAAATATCCATGCCCTGCACGCTTCGGAGTGCAGGGCATGACATTGTGGCCGATCGTAAGTCTCGTACTTTTTAACCTCGTGCTAGCATTTTCGTCGCCGTATAAAAGATACACCGCCCAACCCAAGGGCAGCGGCGGCTGTTGCCAAAACGGCCAGGCCCGCCAGCGGCACGGGCGGGTCGGGTGTTGCCACGGTGAAGATGGGTCCGTCGATGGAGGTCACGGCGTCGGACACGGCGCACACGTACTGGCCCGCCGAGTCTGCCGTCACCGGGCCTATCACCAGCGTGGCGTCCGTGGCGCCGGGAATTGGGTTATAGACCTTCCCGCCCGGCGTGGCCCCCTCTTTCCGCCACTGGAAACTCAGTTCGCCCACCGCGCCCGTCACGGTGACGGAGAGTTCCACCTGGTCGCCCATCCTGCTGTGCACCAGCGTGTCCCCCGCGGCATCCACGGCCAGGGTGCAGTTGTCCCTCACCGTCACCGTGCGCGACACGGTGTCGGCCCGGTTGCCCGAACCGTCAACCACGTCGTAGCTTACAGTCCAGTTCCCGGGGCCGAGTGGCCCGGCCGGGGGCAGGCCGGACAGGGCAATATTGCCCGTGAGGTCCCCCGAGCAGGCGTCCAGGGCGGTTGCGCCCGCATCGTTGTATGCCTGGCCGCAGTCCAGCACGACCGCGGACGATCCAAGCAGCGTGATGACGGGTATGACGGTGTCCACCACGGCAACCGTGCGGCTGGCAAAGCCGGTGTTGGTGCCGTCGCTGACGCTGTAGGTTGCGTGGTGCGTTCCGGGCGCGGCCGTGTCCACGTCGCCCCCAAATTGGATGCCTGCCGTCAGGTCGCCCGCGCAGGCATCCATCGCCGTTGCGCCGGGAACCGTGTAGGTTCCTCCGCACTCCACCGTCATTGAGGCTTCACCCGTCAGGGTGATGACCGGTGTGCCTGAATCGACAACACGGACCCTGCGGGTAAGCTCGACGGCGCTGTTGCCGTGGCCGTCGTTCACGTTGTAGCGAACCGTGTAGACACCGGGCGTGTCCACATTCACCGGGTTGCTGACGACAATGCCGCCCGTTCGGTCCCCGGCGCAGGTGTCGACCGCCGTTGCTCCCGCGTCATGGTAGGAAGCGTGGCACTCCACGGCGACAGAATCAGTGCCCAGCAGCGTGATGACCGGCGCGGTGCGGTCCACCACGTTCACCACACGCGTCACTTCCACAGCATTGTTTCCATTGCCGTCGTTCACGTTGTAGCGCACGGTGTAGGCACCCGGCGCATTGACGTTCACCGGGTTGTCCACGGCGACATTGCCGGTCAGGTCGCCCGCACAGGCATCGGTGGCCGTGGCCCCCGCATCGGCGTAGGAAGTGTGGCATTCCACCGTGACCGTGGCGCTTCCCAGACGGGTGATGACGGGCGCCGTGGTGTCTGCCACCGTGACCGTGCGTGTCACTTCAACGGCGCTGTTTCCATTGCCGTCGCTCACGCTGTAGCGCACCGTGTAGCTGCCCGGTGCGGTGAGGTTCACCGGGTTGTCCACGGCGACATTGCCGGTCAGGTCGCCGGCGCATACATCGGCGGCCATGGCCCCGGCATCGCTGTAGACCGCGCCGCACTCGGCCGTCACCGAGGCGCCGCCCAGGAGGGTGAGGACCGGCCGGGTGCTGTCCACCACATTGACCAGGCGCGCCACCTCGACGGCATTGTTGCCGTTGCCGTCGTTCACGTTGTAGCGCACCCTGTAGCTGCCCGGGAGGCCTGTGTTTACAGGATTGGTGACCGCAATGTTCGCCGTCAGGTCGCCCGCACAATTGTCCGCCGCCGTCGCGCCGGGCTCGGTGTAGGTCCCGCCGCACTCCACCGTCACCGGGGAAGCGCCCGTAAGGGTAATGACCGGCACCCCGACATCGACGACGCTGACCCGGCGGGTCGCTTCGACGGCATTGTTGCCATTGCCGTCGTTCACGTTGTAGCGAACCGTGTAGACACCGGGGAGGTTCACATTGACGGGGTTGGTGGCCACCAGGCTGGCAGTCCGATCGCCCGCGCAGCCGTCCATGGCCGTCGCGCCCGGGTCGCTATAGGAGCTGCGGCACTCGACCAGGATGGGGTCGGCGCCCAGCAGCGTGATGACCGGCCGGGTCGTGTCCGCCACGGTGACGGTGCGCGTGACCGCAATGGCGCTGTTGCCGTTGCCGTCACTCACGGTGTAGCGCACGGTGTACACCCCCAGCACATTGACGTTCACCGGGTTATCCACGGCGAGGGCGCTGCCCAGGTCGCCCGCGCAGGCATCGGCCGCCGTGGCCCCGGCATCGCTGTAGGCCAGGCCGCACTCGGCCTTCACCGAGGCGCCGCCCACCCGGGTGATGACCGGCGGGGTGCTGTCCACCACCGTCACCGCCCGCGTCAGCTCCACGGCATTGTTGCCGTGGCCGTCGTTCACGTTGTAGCGCACCGTGTAGCTGCCCGGCAGGTTCGCGTTCACCGGGTTGGTGACCGTAATGCTGCCGGTCAGGTTGTCCGCGCAGTTGTCGCTGGCCGTGGCCCCCGCATCGGTGTAGACCGAGTGGCACTCCACCGTCAACGGGCTCGTGCCCAGCAGGGCGAGGACCGGCACGGTAGTGTCGGGCGTGGCCTCATAGGCCCCCATGTCCACGCCCCGGCCCTGCAGGCGCAGCGCGCCCCGCAGGTCTCGGTCGGGCGCGCCCGTGGCCGTCCCGCTGTCCACGCAGGGTGAACTGCACACTTGGAGCTGGAGATTGCTCCCGGCGGCATCCACGAAGACCGGGTCGGCGCTGATATTGCCTGCGCCCGCCTGGCCGCCCTGCACGCAGGACCAGCCCACCACCAGCGCAGCGCCGTTGTAGTTGAAGAGTTCCGGGCCGGTCGTTGCCGTGTCGGCCCAGAGGATGCAGTTGGTCAGCGCCGCGGCGGTGGAACTGTAGTTGAAGACGGCGCCGCCGGAGGCGGCCGTGTTGAGCGTGAAGCTGCAGTTTATCAGTGCCGGGTTGGCGTAGGAGTAGTTGAACATCGCGCCGCCGCACTTGGTGGCCGTGTTCTGGAGGAAGATGCAGTTCGTAATGACCGGCGACGAGGCGTCGTTGTACATGGCGCCGCCGCCGCCGTAGCTGCCGCTGTAGGTGGCCGTGCTGGCCGTGAAGGTGCAGTTCGCCACCGTGGGCGAAGACGAGGTGTTGTACATCCCCCCGCCGTTGACGCCGCGGCCCCGGGTGACGGTGAAGCCGTCAAGCACGGACGTGTCCGCGCCCTCGACACAGCGGCGCGCGTTCTGCCCGTCGATGATCGTGGGGTTGGCCGTCCAGTTGCGCTCGCCGTTGCTCGATTCGGTTCCGGCAAAGCCGCCGTAGAGGAGCACGTCGGGCCGCATCATCACCACGGGATTGGTCGCCGCCGTGTAGGTACCCCCGGCCACCCAGACCTCGCCGCCCGTCACCCCGGCCACGTCCACGGCCGACTGGATGTCGCGGTACGCCGTGGCCCAGGAATGGCCGTCCCAGGGGCCCGTGCTGTTCTTCTGGGTGACATGGAGGACGGCGGCCACCTTGACGGTCCGGGTAACTTCGTCGGCGTGGTTGTTGCTCACGTCGATCACGTTGTAGCGCACCGTGTAAGTGCCCACCACGCCCGTGTTCACCGGGTTGGTCGTGGCGATGTTGGCGGTCCGGTCGCCCCAGCAACTGTCGCTGGCCGTGGCCCCCGCGTCGGTGTAAGTCCGGCCCGCCTCCACCGTGACCATGGCGCTGCCCAGGCGCGTGATGACCGGCTTGACCGTGTCCACCACGTTGACCGTGCGCGTGACCTCCACGGCGCTGTTGCCGGCAACGTCGGCGACGTTGTAGCGCACGACGTAGGCCCAGGGCATGTTCACATTGACCGGGTTGGAGACCACCAGTCTGCCGCCCAGGTCACCTCCGCAGGAATCGGCGGCCGTGGCGCCCGCGTCGGTGTAGGAGGAGTGACACTCCACCGTGACCGTGTCGCTGCCCAGGCGCGTGATGACCGGCTTGCCCGCGTTCACCACGTTCACCCGGCGGGTCACTTCGGCGGCCCTGTTGCCGCTGCCATCGGTCAGGTTGTAGCGCACCGTGTAGGCGCCGGAATTGTCCACGTTCACCGGATTGGTCACCACGATGGCGGCCGTGAGGTCGCCCCCGCAACTGTCCGAGGCCGTTGCTCCCGCGTCGGTGTAGGCCGTGTGGCAGCCCGTCGTGACCGTCGCGCTTCCGATCCGCGCAATGACCGGAATGGTCGTGTCCACCACCGTGACCGTGCGCGTGACCTCTGCGGCGCTGTTGCCGTTGCCGTCACCCACGTTGTAGCGCACCGTATAGGTGCCGGGAAGGTTCAGGTTCACCGGATTGGTGACGACAATACTGTGTGAGCGGTCACCGACGCACGCATCCAGGGCCGTCGCGCCCGGGTCCGTGTAGGACGTGTGGCATTCCACCGTGACCGCGGGGTTGCCCAGACGGGTAAGGACCGGCGCCGTGGTGTCCACCACATTTACAACCCGTGTAACCTCGTCAGCAATCACTCCGTTCGTGTCTGTCACGTTGTAGCGCAAGGTATAGGAACCGGCCGTGCTGACATTGACAAAGTTGGAAACTACAATCCTGCTGGTTATGCTGGCCCCGGCATTGTCGATGGCGGTCGCGCCCGCGTCCAGATAGGGTGCTGGGCACTCGACGGTCACCGGGTTGACGCCCAAAAGTGTGATGACCGGCTTGGTCCCGTTGAGCACGCTCACCTTCCGCGTGACTTCCACGGCGCTGTTGCCGTTGCCGTCATTCACATTGTAGCGCACGGTGTAGATGCCAAGCGTGTCCACATTCACCGGGTTGGTGACGACGATGGCGGCGGACCGGTCGCCCACACAGGAATCCGTGGCCGTCGCGCCAGCGTCAGTGTAGGGTGTGTGCCATTCCAGGGTGATAGGTGTGGTGCCCAGCCGCGTGATGACCGGCGCGGTCGTGTCCACCACGGTCACCGTGCGCGTGACCTGTACAGCACTGTTTCCGTTGCCGTCGTTCGCGTTGTAGCTCAGCGTATACGTTCCGAGTATGGACGTGTTCACTGTGCCAGTCGTCGTCACCGTCCTAATTCCCGAACAGGTATCCGCGGCCGTGGCCCCCGCGTCCGTGTAGGCAGCACCGCACTGCGCAGTGACCGCAGCGGAACCGGTGAGTGTGATCACCGGTGCTGTGCTGTCCGCCCCGACCACCACCGTGCGCGTGACTTCAACGGCGCTGTTGTTCGAAGGGTCCTTGACGTTGTAGCGCACTGTGTACGCACCGGGTGCCTGCGTGTTTACAGGGTTGGTGACCACGATCGCACCCGTCAGATTGCCGGCGCAGGTGTCTGTTGCCGTGGCGCCCGCATCGGTGTAGGCGTTCCCGCACGGCACCACGACCGCGGACGAACCTGCGAGACTGATGACCGGCACGGTGGTATCCACCACGTTCACCTCGCGCGTGAGCTCGGGCGCGGGGACGCCGTCGCCGTCGGTGACGTTGTAATGCACGATGTAGGTGCCGGGCACGTTCACGTTCACCAGATTATTAACGATGATGCTGCCCGTCAGGTTGTTCCCGCTGCGATCCAGGGCGGTGGCGCCCGCGTCTATATAGGACGTATGGCACTCCACCGTGGCGGGACTGGTTCCCAGGAGCGTAATGACCGGCGCCGGCACGTTCGCCACGGTCACGGTGCGGGTGACTTCTGCTGCATTGTTGCCGTTGCCGTCGCTGACGTTGTAGCGCACGACATAGCTGCCGGGCGTGTTTACATCGACGGGATTGGTGACCGTAATGTATGCCGTGCGGTCACCGGCACATGCGTCCGTGGCAGTGGTTCCCGCATCGGTGTACGGTGACCGGAGACCCACCACGGCAGGGTTGACGCCCAGCAGCGCAATAACCGGCGGCGTGGTGTCCACCACGTTGACGGTCCGCGCGACTTCGGCGGCATTGTTGCCGTTCGCGTCGTTAACGTTGTAGCGCACGGTGTAGGCGCCAAGCACGTTCACGTTCACCGGGTTGGTGATCACCAAGTTGGCCGTCCGATCACCGGCACAGTTGTCGCTTGCCGTCGCACCCGCGTCCGTATAACTCGTGTGGCATTCCACCGTGGCGGAATTGGCACCTAGCAGCGTGATGACCGGTGCGGTGGCGTCGTTTGACGCGATACCCCTCAAACGCCACAGGTCGTTGAGGTAACCGCTTCCGCTGGCGGCATAACCGTAACCACCGAAGAGCCAGAGATTGCCAGAGGCATCGGCCCATGAAGCTGCCGCATACCGCGCACCGGGCGTGTTGGCCAACGCGGGGGTCCCCAGCGTGCCATAGGTCCCCAACTGGTTGGTTGTCGAGGCCCCCTTCATCCACGTCCACCACCCGGCGCCCGCATCGAACATCCACAGATCGTTGAAGTACCCGGAACCGTTATAGCCGCTGAACAGCCAAAGTTTCCCCGCGCTGTCGGTCCACGAGACAGAGTTGTAGCGCGCACCGGGCGTATTGGCGACCGCGGGTATGCCGGGGGTGCCGTAGGTCCCCGTTTGGGCGGTCGATGAAGAACCCTTCACCCATGTCCAGTTGCCCGAGACCCGGTCGTATTTCCACAGATCGTTAAGGTAGCCTAATGAACTCACGCTTGAATAGCCGTAGCCGCCGAATATCCAGGGACTGCCAGAAGCATCGACCCAGGCGACCATCTGGCCGCGCGCGCCGGGCGTGTTGCCCGACGCCGGCGTTCCAAGTGTGCCGTAGGTTCCCGCTTGGCCGGTCGTCGAGGAGCCTTTCATCCAGGCCCAGTACCCCGTGGCCGGGTCGTATTTCCACAAATCGTTAAAGTATCCTGACCCGTTGTAACCGCCAAAGAGCCACAACTTGCCCGAAGCATCCGTCCAAGTGACTGCATTGTCTCGCGCCCCGGGGGTATTGGCCGCCGCGGGCACACCAATGGACCCGTAGACCCCGGTCCCGCCGCCCGCAGAGGAGCCTTTCATCCACGTCCAGTAGCCGGAGGCAGTGTCATATTTCCAGAGGTCATTGAGATAGGCAAGTCCCGAGGCAACATAGCCGTAACCGCCGAAAAGCCACAAATTGCCGGAGACATCGGTCCATGACACTGCCTTGTAGCGCGCGCCGGGCGTATTGGCCGCAGCGGGTGTGCCGAGCGTGCCGTAGGTCGCGACCTGGTTGGTCGTCGAGGCGCCTTTCATCCAGGCCCAGTAGCCGGTGGCCGGGTCGTATTTCCACAAATCGTTAGAGTATCCCGACCCGTTGTAACCGCCTAAGAGCCACATCTTGCCCGACGCATCCGTCCAAGTGACTGCATAGTACCGCGCACCGGGAGTGTTGCCCGCAGCCGCCATGCCCATCGTGCCGTAGGTCGCCGTCTGGGCGGTCGTCCTGGCGCCGTTCATCCACGTCCAGTCCCATTCTGTCGGCGCGCAGGGACCGGCCACCACTACCGTCCGAGAAGCCTGTGTTGCCGCGTTTCCGTTGCCGTCGTTGACGTTGTACGTCACCGTGTAGCTTCCGTATGCCGCCGTGTTCACCGCGTTGTTCACGACAATCGCACCCGTCCGGTCCCCCGCGCAGGCGTCGGAGGCCGTCGCACCCGCATCGATGTAGACGGCACCATAAAGGACGTTCGCCGGATTCGCACCCAGCAACGTGATGACCGGCGCCGTCGTGTCCACCACGGTCACCGTGCGCGTGACCTGTGCAGCATCGTTTCCGTTGCCGTCGTTTGCGCTGTAGCTCAGCGTATAGGTTCCGAGTATGGACGTGTTCACTGTGCCAGTCGTCGTCACCGTCCTGATTCCCGCACAGGCATCCGTGGCTGTGGCGCCCGGATCTGTGTACGTTGCCTTGCACTGCACCGTGAGTGCGGCCGAACCGGTGAGCGTGATGACGGGCGGCGTGCGGTCCGCCCCGACCACCACCGTGCGCGTGACTTCAACGGCGCTGTTGTTCGCGGGGTCTTTTACGTTGTAGCGCACCGTATACGTGCCAAGTACCTGCGTGTTTACCGGATTGGTGACCACGATGGCACCCGTCAGGTTGCCCGCGCAGGTGTCCGTTGCCGTCGCGCCCGAATCGGTGTAGACCGCGCCGCATTCCACCGAAACTGTATTCGAACCAGCGAGACTGATGACTGGCACGGTTGTGTCCACCACGTTGACTGTCCGCGTGACCTCGGCCGCGCTGACGCCGATGCCGTCTTTGACGTTGTAGCGCACGGTGTAGCTACCGGGCACGTTCACATTCACAGGACTTGTGACGGCAATGCTCCCCGTCAAATCAGTCCCGTGGCCGTCCAGCGCGGTGGCGCCTGCATCGGCGTAGGAACTGTGGCACTCCACCGTGGCGGGACTGTTTCCCCGGAGTGTGATGACCGGTGCTGTCATGTTCGCCACAGTCACGGTGCGGGTGACTTCGGCGGCGTTGTTACCGTTGCCGTCGCTGACGTTGTAGCGCACGGTGTAGGTGCCGGGCGTGTTCACATCGACAGGATTAATGGCCGTAATATATGCCGTGCGGTCACCTGCACATGTGTCCGTGGCAGTGGCTCCCGCATCGGTGTACGGCGAACGGAGGCCCACCACTGCGGGGTTGACGCCCAGCAGCGCAATAACCGGGGGCGTGGTGTCCACCACGTTGACCGTCCGAGTGATTTCGACGGCATTGTTACCGTTCCCGTCGTTAACGTTGTAGCCCACGGTGTAGGCGCCAAGCACGTTCACGTTCACCGGGTTCGTGACCCGAATATAGGCCGTCCGGTCGCCTGCGCAGTTGTCGCTTGCCGTCGCACCCGCGTCCGTGAAAATCGTGTGGCATTCCACCGTGCCGGGATTGGCACCCAGCAGCGTGATGACCGGCGGGATGGTGTCATTGGCCGCGACTCCCCTATAGCGCCACAGATCGTTGAGGTAACCGGAAGCCCCCGAGGCCGGATATCCCGTGCCGCCAAAGAGCCATAGTCCACCGGACTGGTCGGCCCATGAAGCTGCCGCATACCGTGCACCGGGTGTGTTGGCCAGGGCAGGGGTCCCCACTGTGCCATAGGTCCCCAACTGGTCGGTAGTCGAGGCCCCCCTCATCCACGTCCACCACCCGGCGCCCGCATCGAACATCCACAGATCGTTGAAGGATCCGGTTCCGTTGTAACCACTGAACAGCCACAGTTTCCCCGCGCTGTCGGTCCATGAGACAGGGTTATAGCGCGCACCAGGCGTATTGGCCGCCGCAGGTGTGCCGAGGGTGCCGTAGATCCCCGTTTGGGCGGCCGATGAGGAGCCCTTCATCCATGTCCAGTTGCCCGAGACCCGGTCGTATTTCCACAGATCGTTGAGGTAGCCGGAGATGCCGAAGCCACCGAATATCCAGGGACTGCCTGAAGCGTCGACCCAGGACACCATCTGGCCGCGCGCGCCGGGCGTGTTGGCCACTGCCGGTGTCCCGAGTGTGCCGTAGATTCCCACTTGGTTGGTGGACGAAGAGCCCTTCACCCAAGTCCAGTTGCCCGCCGCCGTGTCGTAGCTCCACAGGTCGTTATACAGGGTTCCCGCGTTATCACCGCCAAAAAGCCAGAGAGCCCCCGAAGCACCGGTCCACGTGACCGAGTACCGGCGTCCGCCCGGCGTATTGCCCGCCGCAGGCACGCCGATGGAGCCGTAGACCCCGGTCTGGCCGCCTGCAGAGGAGCCTTTCATCCACGTCCAGTAGCCGGTGGACAGGTCATATTTCCAGAGGTCATTGAGATAGGCAGTACCCGAGGCGACATAGCCGAAGCCGCCGAAAAGCCACAGATTGCCGGAGGCATCGATCCATGAAACCGCCTTGTAACGCGCGCCGGGCGTATTGGCCGCAGCGGGTGTGCCGAGCGTGCCGTAGATCGCGACCTGGTTGGTCGTCGAGGCGCCTTTCATCCAGGCCCAGTAGCCAGTGGCCGGGTCGTATTTCCACAAATCGTTAAAGTACCCTGACCCGTTGTAACCGCCGAACAACCACTGCTTGCCCGACGCGTCCGTCCAAGTGACTGCATAATACCGCGCACCGGGAGTGTTGCCCGCAGCTGCCACGCCCAGAGTGCCGTAGGTTCCCGTCTGGCCGGTCGTCGTGGCACCGTTCATCCACGTCCAGTTTGTGCTCTGGCTGCATTCCTGTGCCGCGGCGGACCAGACCGGACCGCCGCCCGTCAGGACGAGTGCCCCGATGAAGAAGCACACCCCCGCCCAGACTTTTGTCAAACCCTGTTGACGCATGACTTGCCCTCCATGACGGAAAGATTCCGCACATCCGCGCCCCGCGTCACTCGTGGTGGAAAGGGGAGATGCTGCGGCACCCTCGCTTATAGGCCTGTGTCGTGTACAGTTAAAGTATGTGGAAGGCAATGCTGTTGCTCCACGTTTATTGTCACGCCGGGAATCCTGGTTGTCGTGCTCTTGCCCTCTTGCCTGTGTCACGGTGTATCCAGCCGAATATAGTCGCTGTACCGCGCCGAAATGTTGCCCGCGCCGTCACGGTATTGCACCCGCACGGTTTGGTGGCCACCGGGGGGCAGCGGCAGTGTGTGCGTCTTGGTGGCCTTCAATACTTCCCATGGGGTCCAGGTGGCACCGTTGTCGCTGAAGCGCATGCGAACCACGCCGGAGCCGACGGCTCCATCGTTCCAGGTGAGCGAGAGCGTTACCACCGGGTTGCTGGTGGCTGCGGCGCCGCCGTTGATGACGATGGTGCCCGTCGGCGCGGTCTTGTCCAGAAGGATGTAATCGGCAAGGCGTTCCGACAGGTCACCTGCGGCGTCGCGGAACTGCGCCCGCACGGTGTGGTGGCCATCCGCCCAGGGTAGCGTGTAAGCCCGGGTCGGGGCCACCGCTTCCCAGGCCGTCCAGTGCGCGCCGTCGTCGCTGAAACGCATGCTGGTCACGGCCAAGCCGCTTCCGGAGGCCCAGGCCAGTGAAAGCGTCACCTGCGTAACGGTGGTGCACTTGGCGTCGTTGTTGATGAGGATGCTGCCGGTGACGGCCGGCGGAATGTGCTCATAGGCGCCTATGTCCACGCCCGGGCCCTGTGGGCGAGCCACGCCCGCGAAGTCCGCTGCGGGCGCATCGGTTGCGGTGCCCTTGTCAATGCACGGTGAAAGGTCCTGAAGCCGAAGGTTGCCGCCGCTTGCATCCACGAATCGCGGGTCGGCGCCGGTGTTGCCCGTCCCGGAAAAATTGCCTTTTACACAGGAATATGCCACGATCGGCGTCGCGGCGCTGTTGTACATTTCCGGTCCACTCGGTGCGCTGTCGGCCCAAAGGATGCTGTTGGTGATCCTGGGTGACGATGCGTAATTGTACATTGCGCCGCCTGCGGCTGTGGCGCCGTTCTGCGTAAAGGAGCAGTTCATCAGTACGGGTTCGGAGGAGGAATCATTGTACATCGCACCGCCGTAGTAGGCCCCGGAGTTTTGCCGAAACACGCAGTTCGTCACATGCGGCGAAGAGAAGGGATTGTTGCGCATGGCGGCGCCGTAAGAACTGGAACTGTTGCTGGTGAACACACAGTTCATCAGCACCGGCGAGGCGAAGGAGTCATTGCACATGCCGCCGCCGCCCTGGACGCCGGAACTGTTGATGGAGGTGTTTTGCGTGAAAGTGCAGTTTGTGACCACCGTGGACGAATCGCCCGCATTGTACATTCCGCCCCCGGAAACGTCGGCGGTGTTTTGCGCAAATACACAGTTTGCCACGGTGGCTGACGAGAGGGAGTAATTGCACATGCCGCCGCCGTAGTCGGTGCGGCCGTGCGTGATGGTGAAGCCGTCGAGGGTGGCATCGGTCGCGCCGACCACGCAACCGTGTGCGTCCTCCCCGTCAATGGCGGTGGGGTTAGCCGTCCAGTTTCTGCTGATGCGCGCGCTCTCCGTCCCCGCAAAACCTCCGTAGAGGGACACCCCCGGCACCATCGTCACCACAGGGTCCGTTGCGGCGGTGTAGTCGCCTGTGGCCACCCACAGTTCACCTCCACCCTCGGCCTGGGCCGCGTTCAGTCCAGCCTGGATGTCCTGAAGTGCCGTGGCCCAGGAATGGCCGTCCCAGGGGCCTGCGGTGTTGCCGATGTCCACAAAAACAATGTTTTGCGCGAAGTTTGCCGTGATTGTCTTGTCCCCGCCTATGGTGACTGCGATTTGCAATGCCGTGCCGGTGACCGCGCCGGTCCATCCGGCAAAGCCCATTCCCAATCCCAGGGCCGAAACCGATGCGGTTTCACCGCGCACGTAGGAGTGGAGTCCGGCAGGCGGACTTGTTCGCCCGCCATCCGTCGGCAGCACCTTGAGGGTCAGGGTGACGAGGTCGGCCGGGGCGGCCGCGCCCTCATAGGCGCCCATGTCCACACGGACACCCTGGGGCCGAAGGGTACCGTTTAGGTCCGTGGCGGGCGCGCCACTGTCCGTGCCGCTGTCCACGCAGGGGGAACCGGTCCGCAATTGGACGCTGCCCCCATTGCCCCCATCGACAAACAGCGGGTCTCCACTGACATTGCCCGTGCCCGCAAAACCACCCTGAACGCAGGAATAGCTTACGGCCGAGGTGGAAGAATCGTTGAAGAGTTCGGGCCCGTTCTCTGCTGCGTCGCTCCAAAGGATGCAATTCACAAGGGTCGGCAGGGCGGATTGGGAATTGTTCATCCCACCGCCATAGTGGATGGCCGAGTTCTGCGTGAATGTGCAGTTTGTAACGGAGGGCTGGGAGTAATAATTGTCCATTCCACCGCCGTCGACGCCGGCCGTGTTTCCAATGAAGGTGCAGTTCGTTACCGTTGTTGCGCTGGAAAGGTAATTGTTCATGCCGCCGCCGCCTTGGGATGCGGAGTTCTGGACAAACAGGCAGTTCACCACCACAGGAGAACAGGAAGAATTGTACATTCCCCCGCCTTCATAGGAGGCCGAGTTCTGGACGAACGTGCAGTTCACAACGGTCGGTGACGCCGCGGAATTGTACATGCCGCCGCCAAGGGTGGACTTGCCGTGGGTGACGGTGAAACCGTCGAGTGTGGCGTTGTCCGCGCCGGCAACACAGCAACGCGTGTTTCCCCCGTCAATGGCGGTGATATTGGCCGTCCAGTTGCGTTTCGTGCGGGCCGATTCTGTCCCGGCGAACCCGCCATAGAGCGACACGCCGCCCTTCAACGTCAGCACGGGGTCTGTGTTTGCAACGTAAATGCCCTGCCTGACCCAGACCTCTCCGCCGGAGGCGGTCTCGGCGGCGTCCACGCCGGCCTGGAGGGTCCTGTACGCCTTCGCCCAGGACTGGCCATCCGGCGTGGCAGCGGATGATGCGGCGTCCACCCTGAAAATGCCGGATGCCTGCGCCGAGGCCATGAACAGAAGCATCATCATCAGCGCTCCAAACGGGAGACGCGTTTCCGTTGATTTCCTCATCATTGCCTGCACCATCCCACCACTCATGACACATCCCTCTCCAGGCCGATGAAACGGCCTTCCTGTCGGTTTCAATACACCCCTCCGTTGACCCGTGATAATACTCTCCACGGCGGGGCAAGTTCTGAGACCCGCAACGTGTATCGGCTCCGTCAATGGTCCGAGAACGCCGGGACTCGCTATTCACCAGCCAGTAACAGTCTATAGCGAAAGAGTTTAGCCGTCAAGGACATTGTTTCCAAGATGTTGCAAGGGGATTAAGTAAGGACGATGTGGTATGCGCCGGGCATGGCAAATCTGTGTTTTGAATCATCCTGGATTTCTTCCTGCCGGGTACGCAGTGCCGAGTTCCGCTGAATGACCGTTCTCAGTCTTCAAGCAGGTCCATTGCTGACGGGCGGATTGACCATGTTTGGGTTAGTGTGATATATATGAAATCGGTAAATTGCCAGTAGAAGGCCTAAGACACGGGTGCGTATTGT
Source organism: Candidatus Hydrogenedentota bacterium (assembly GCA_903893795.1). Lineage (GTDB taxonomy): Bacteria > Hydrogenedentota > Hydrogenedentia > Hydrogenedentales > CAITNO01 > CAITNO01. Next base: position 77,005 of record CAITNO010000082.1, read on the forward strand.
TTTCCATTATTGTGGAATGACATCGTGCGTTTGTGGCTATGTGGACAGGTCCGGCCGGGACGAGTGTATCACCGGCACGGGAACGCCCGCAGAAATCGGACTCAAGGCCGTACGGAACTGCACTGCACTGAAGTTCAGTGCTTTCCGCTCAACTGGCAGGCATTCAAACAACAAAAGGAATTCACAGCCATGATAGGTTGCCATTTGGGCAGGTTCTTCCAGGTCAGCGTTGCTGGCGGGTCTTACCAGGAGGGATTGGTGTCCGTCATTCAGGGCGTTCCGCCCGGAATGCTGGTCAGCGAGCAGGAGGTCTATGGAGACTTGCTCCTGCGCAAACCGGGCGCCGATGAATTGGCCTCGCCGCGAAAGGAACCGGATCTGCCCATCATCTACACCGGTCTGAATCCGGCGGAGACAATCGAAGGGGCCAACAACAAGGACCAGACCAACGGGACGCCCCTGTCGATCCTGATCCCCAACCTTGACAGGCATTTTGTTCACGTAAAACAGTACCAGGACACGAACCGCACCCCCCGTCCAGGTCACGCCTCGTACGCGTCATTTCTGAAGTACGGCCCGGCGGATGACGCGGTCGGCGCGGGCATATTCAGCGGTCGCTACACGAGCACGATAGTGGCCGCGGGCTACATCGCCAAGAAGATTCTTAAGGGCCTCGGTATTGAGGTCTTTTCGTACATTCGCGAGATGGCGGGTGTGCGCTGTCCCGAACTGCCCCATGAGCAGATTCTTGCCCACACCGAAGCCTACAAGCGCATGCGCCGCGATTACGACCCCTTCTACGAGGAAGTGTATGTGAAGGGGCGCGTGACGATGGACATGCGTTTCCTGGAAAAAGCGGCTATTTTCAAGCAGATTGAGAATGAGATTGACATTATCCGGGACAAAGCCCCCCACATGGATTCCGCCGCGATTCGGGAAAAGTACGGCGTTCACCACGTGGTAAATTGTCCCGATTGGGAGGCCGCCGACGCCATGCTCGACGCAGTCAACCGCGTCACCATTGCGGGCGATTCCTCCGGCGGCGTGGTTGAAGTCGTTGCGCTGAACATGCCCGCCGGAGTGGGGGAACCTGTGTTCGACAAGCTCGATGCCGAATTGGGAAGGATGCTGGGGATTGGCGCCGTCAAGGGTGTCGAGGTTGGTGCCGGATTCGGCGTGAAAGACATGACCGGTATTCAGTCCAACGATGCGATGCACAGTGAGGGAGGCAAGGTCGTCTTCGCGTCAAACAATGCAGGCGGCATCACGGGCGGACTGACAACGGGACAGCCGGTGGTGGTTCGCCTGGCAGTGAAGCCGACCCCGACCATCGACAAGCCCCAGGAGACGATTGACAAGTACACGCTCGAGAACACGAAGCTGGCCGCGATTACGCGGCGCGACCCCACCATCGTGGGCCGTATCTGGCCGGTTGCGGAGAATTACACGGCCTTGGTGCTGCTGGATTATCTGATGGCCCACTATGGATATCAGACCATCAGGACGAAGCTGGAACAGAAATAACCGGAAACGTGAAGACATGAAAAGAGCGGCAGGCTGCAGGGCCTGCCGCTCTTTATAAACGTTCTTGGCTTACCGGGCTAGAGATTTGTGGTGAAGTAGTTGGCGATGAGGGCGGGGCATCCATCGCAACCGGGAGCCACCTTGTGGAGGTCCTCCTGCACGCAGTGCTTTACACTGGGACTCTTTATCACGTGATTGAGCCGGTCATGCAGGACGCTTCCCATCAGATAGTCCGCTTTGCCCTCCACCAGACCGCAGGTGTAAAGTCTGCCTTCGGCATTCACGTAAATCATGCGCGCCGGTCCCTGACAGTTGGGCTTTTCACCGTTTTGTTGGGGATTGGCCGTCCAGAGCACAAGGCCCTGCTTTTCGAGGAAGGCCAGTTTTTCCATCGAATCGCTTCGAACCAGCAGGCGCAGCTTGGACAGGTTCAGGGACAGAATATTCTCCACATCGCCCGGAGTCACTTCATCGACTCCCAGATGTATGCCAACCATCATGCCGTGCGTGTCTTGGGCCCACCGGCATATATCCCAAATGTCAGAAAACTGGGAAAGTTTCGTGCTGACCGTGAGCACCACCCAAGTGGCGCCAAGAGAGGCCGATTCATCGACGACATTCAACCAGTCCTGAGGGCTAAGCGACACCGCATTGGTGTTCTCATTTCCGGTTTTTCCCACGCCCTTGCCAGAAACGGCAATCCATAGATAAGTAACATCTTTTGCCGGGCTCTTATCCGCCTGCTCCCTGCACTGGGTGAGGGCATTCTTGAAATGCTTAGGAAGGGCAAATATCTCGCCCTTCTTCGTCCCATCAGACTTGCTCTTGACATTCTTGACTGGTTTTGGCACGACTCTACCTCATTTGGGAAAGTGTTGGCGACTATACATGGACATTCTAGGAAATGTTCGCCCGTATATCAACTTTTCCGTCTGTCCATCCTTGCGATTGTATTAAACAAGCCCCCGGGCATATTTGTTCCCAACATCCAAGGCGCCCGCAAATGCGAAAAGGATAGACATTGCAGGGCTTGAGTGTTACTATATGCAGGAAAGTTTAATCAATAAATGTTCAGGCGGACATTGCCGTCAGGCTTTTGGCGGCAACCGTTCAGCGTGGGCATTTCGTCATAGTTTTCCCTGCCGTGTCAGTCCCGGCATTAAGTGCGTGTCCTTTCTATTAGAACGGGAGTTCAAATTTGAGCAGCCTACGGCAAGCCTCCTTAGAGTGGAAGTCGGATGGCTGCCGTGAGAACACCCACGTGGTGAAGAACAGGCTCACCGCGCTTCAGTCCGGGCTTCACGTGCGGGGATTTTTTTGTTCATGGGGAACAGGGAGGATTGGACACACTGCCCCCTCTGCCGCTGTCTCCTTTGTCTTTACTCGGGAGAACAACCCGGTTTCAGGGATGGCTGTGTTGGGAACTCGCGCCGGGAATTAAGAGGGGAGTTCGTTTTCCTCGTACCACACCGTTACGACGATAATCGGTTCGCTGCCCCGCCCGTCGTGGTGAATGTCGGTTCCGAAGGATTGGCCGATATAGACAGGCTTTATGCGTGAGCGTTTGAGCCAGTCATTGATCTGCGTGTCCATCTGCTGCAAACCGCCAATGCTTACCTTACCGATGAAACTCTGCACCTTCGTCATAACCAACCCCTCTGACCGTTAAGGATGCGCGCAACCGTTCCGCCGCCGGGGAATCCGGGCGGCCGCGATTCGTCTTAAAGAGTATACTTGTTTTGAGTACATTTCACCATAGCGATAAAACTGGCTTCATTGCCGACCGGTTTGACCACTCTGAGGCGCTTACTTATCGGGATTAAGGGCCGATTCGAGCGCACGGCGCATGGCTTCAACGGGGGCGTCAACCCCTGTCCATGTTTCAAACTGGATGACAGCCTGATGGAGCAGCATGCTGGCGCCCGGAATGGTGTGGCAGCCGATACTTTCCGCGTCTCTCAGCAGGGGTGTCAGGCGCGGCCGGTATACCATGTCGAATACGACGTGTTCGGGGCGCAGCAGTTCGCGGGGGACCGGACTGCTTCCCTCGTCATGGCCGTGCATGCCCACAGGGGTACCCTGAATGATGACATCGTGTGACGCCAGACAATGGGGCAGATCCTCGCTCAGGCTGCCGGTGCCAATGGCAACCGTAGTGTCGCGGCGCAGGTCATTCGCCAGTGCGGCGACTTTTTCCGGGGTCCTGCCGAGCAGGGTGACACAAGCGGGGGCAGACTGAAGCGCCATGGCATAGGCCACGGCGCGGACCGCCCCGCCCGCGCCGAGAAAGAGAATGTGCCGTCCTTCCAGATGCACGCCGGCCGCCGCGAAAGCGCGCAGCGTTCCCACACCGTCGGTGACCGACCCGGTCAGACGGCCTTCATGGTTGGTGACGGTGTTGACGCAGCCCACAACGCGGGCCATGGGGTCAATTTCATCCAGATGGGGCATGACCGCCATCTTGTGGGGAATGGTGACGCTCAGGCCGCGAAAACTGGGCAGGGCGCGCATGCCCTGAAGACATCCGGCCACGTCTGTGACGTCAAAGGCCAGATAGACGTAGTTTAATCCTCGATCCTGAAAAGCGGCATTGTGCATCGCCGGGGACAGCGAATGGGCAACGGGATGGCCGATAACGGCGCAGAGGCGCGTGGCTGCGTTGATGGTCATGGCATCATCCTGGGGGCCAGCTCAAATCACGCCCGCCCAGCAGGTGCATGTGCAAATGGTAAACGAGCTGGCCGCCGCCGGGACCGCAGTTCACCACACAACGGAAACCGTTCTCCGCAATTCCCAGCTTCGCAGCGATGCGGTTTGCCGTCAACAGCAGGCCGCCCAGCAGTGCGGTGTCTTCCGCCGTGGCATCGGTGAGCATGGGAATGGGCTTCTTGGGGATGATCAGGATGTGCACCGGCGCGGCGGGGTTGATGTCTTTGAACGCCAGGTAGTCCTCGTCTTCGTAGACTTTGTCACAGGGCACCTCGCCCCGGATGATTTTCCCAAAGATGGTGTCATCACTCATGAGGAAACTCCTCTGTTCGTTGAACAGCTAAAGCGTAGCAGTCTTTCCGGGGCGGTTCAACCCGCTATCGTGGCGGGCGCTGTCAGGCGCGTGCCCAGGCCGCCCAAGGCATTCAGGACAAGGGTGGCCATGGCCACGGACGCCACTTCGGTGCGCAGCACATTGTTTCCCAGCGACACGAAGGCCGCCCCGTGGTTGACCAAAATATCCCGTTCTTCTCCCGAAAAATCACCCTCGGGACCGATGACGAGCGTGCAGGAATTCAGGGCCGACAAAGGCAGGGCAAGTTCGGGTGATGGGGCGAGAATATCGCCCACAAGAATGCAGCCGCCAAAGGTCGAAAGGGCAGCGGGCAAGTCGTCGAAGAAGTCGAAGCGGGGGAGATGAAGACGTCCGGACTGTTTGCACGATTCCACGGCCAGCCGCAGCCATTTGTCCTCGGCGGAAACGGGGCGCTGTGAGCGGATTGCCCGCCAAAAGGCAAAGACGCTCACGCCCAGTTCGGTCCCCCGGCGCACCATTTCTTCCATGGGCTTGTCCCGATGGAGCCAGGCCGGGGCAAGAATGAGGTTTACAGCGGGCGCGTCTTCGTGTCGGACCTGTTCTATGAGCACTCGTGCCTGGCGTTTGCCCTGCCGGGTGAGGGCACCGGTGGCCTCAGTGCCCTCCCCGTCAAACACGGCGACACTTTCCCCGTCGCGCAGGCGCGCAACGGACAAAGCGTGGTGGGCCTCCTCCTCAGGCAGGAAGACATCTTCTCCCGGCGACAGGTCCAGCCCGGGCGTATAAAATCGGTGCAAGTGGCCCATGGGTTAAGCATAGCAGTCCGGACCTGCGCGGGAAAAGGAGGACGGAAGTGTCTGGATATGGACCAAAATGGGAAAAAACAACCAAGCCTAAAAATAATAATGTCGCGGAAGTGCGTTCTGGCATTCTGAGCAGTGATGGTGTCATGAATCTGGCCTCATTTGATCCCAATACGGACCCAATCTATACTGCCGAACGGAAAAGGATTGGGCCTTCACCCTGGCGATTGCAGCAGAATGAGTTGGCGATATAATTCGCAATGTGTGGTGCGGCAGTTGCCCAATGATGATGGTAACACTCTCATTCTGGTACGGTTGGCAATTGTTATTGCTTGGCATGCGACAGTTTGAGAATGAATAGGAGACGATGATGACGTGCAACACTATACGGCCATGGAGCGCGTGGCCGGCCGCAATGCTGTGGATGCTGACAGTGGGCATGGCCTTTGGGCCGTCCCCGGCGTTTGCCCAGGTCGGCGGTGAAATCCGGGTCATATGCGAACCGGGCGCGCAGATTCTTGTGGACAGCAAACCAAATGGCACCACAAGCGCCGAGACAGGCGGCTTGATCATCCATGAGGTGCCCGCGGGGCAGCATGGCATCAAGGCGGTCAAAGTAGGTTTTGCGCCCCAAGAGGGGCAGGTGACCGTGTCAGCGGGCAAGGAAGCCGTATTCACAGTGCAATCTTTTTCGCCGGAAACCGGCGCTCCGGCGCAAGTTGGCAGAATTGTAGTGAAAAGCATTCCGGCCGAGTGCAAGGTCATTATCGGTGACATCGGCGTAGCCCGGGAAAAAACACAAGAATCTCTGGAGCTGCCCGACGTTCCCGCTGGAAAGCACACCATCGTCTTCGAGGGAGCGGGCAAGGTCTTGCAAAAGGAAATCTCGCTGGATGCAGGCGATGAAATGCGGCTTATGGCTGACTTCCATGGGGTGGTGGTTACTGTCGAAAGAACGCAACCCGGCGATGCGAAGGCACAGACATTCTCAGGCATGGAGTTTATCGAGGTCCCGGCGGGTTCGTTTGAGATGGGAAAAGACGGCGGAGACACCGGGCCACCGCACCAGGTGAGTATTTCCAAAGGCTTTCTTATGGGCAAATACGAGGTGACCCAGGCGCAGTGGCAGGCCTTAATGGGGAGCAATCCAAGCTATTTCAAGGGTGCCACACTGCCAGTGGAACAGGTGTCATGGAACGACTGTCAGGAATTCATCCAGAAGCTGAATGCCCTTGGACAAGGCACGTATCGGTTGCCCAGCGAAGCCGAGTGGGAGTATGCGTGCCGGGCAGGAAACACGGGTGAGTACTGTTTCGGCAATGATGGTTCGAAAATTGGTGAGTTTGCCTGGCATGTCTGGAACTGCGGTGCCAAAACGCACGACGGAGGCCAGAAACAGCCCAATACCTGGGGACTCTACGACATGCCCGGAAATGTGTGGGAGTGGTGTCAGGACCTGTACCACGAGAGCTACACCGGCGCCCCGGCAGAGGGCAGTGCGTGGGAATTGCCGGGGGGTGGCTTTCGGGTGTTGCGCGGCGGTTCATGGTACACCTATCCGCAGGAATGCCGTTCGGCGTACCGCGCCTATGACCCGCCAGACCGTCGGCTCAACGATATTGGCTTTCGGTTGGTGAGGAACCCGTGACGCCGAGTGTTCAGGCGCTGCATGCACAGAAGTTTCCTTCTGTTGTCTAGCCATTTGGCATCTAATGTGAAGCATGGCTGAGGCGGCAAGCCGGAGCCTGCGCCGAAGGGGATAAAGGCCGAATCTGACGCGTTTCACCATTTTCTGTTTCACTATCCGAACGCGCCGCGGTTCCGGTGCCATCACAGAATTCCCAGCGGTCAGCAGATTTGCCGGATTACATGTCATCAGGACTCGAAACTGGTATCTTGCACACTGCTGCAAGTATTATCCGCGTCCATGGACGTCGCTCTTTTGGTGGCGGGCGGCGCCGCGTGTTCATTAGGCCTTCTTGAGAGGATGTTTTATGGATTTTGTATTGGAAAAATCGGCGTTGAACGGCGAAGTGCGCATTCCTGGTTCGAAATCGCACACGATTCGGGCCGTGGCAATCGCAGCGCTGGCAGAGGGAACAAGCCATATCCTGTCGCCCTTGGATTCGGCAGACGCCCATGCGGCCCGCCGGGTGTACCGGCAGTTTGGCGCCTGCATCGACGAACTGGATGCGGAATGGCGGGTGCAGGGCTTCGGCGGCAGTCCCGGAACGCCCGCCGATATCATTGATGTGCGCAACTCGGGCACGACGATGCGCATGGCCCTGGGCAGCGCGGCGTTGATGCCTGGGGGCGGTTTGGCCGTGCTCACCGGTGACGACCAGGTGCGGCGCAGGCCCTGCGGCCCGCTGGCTGCGGCATTGAACACGCTCGGCGCCAAGGTGGAATCCACCCTGGGCACGGGCAATCCGCCATTTGTTGTGCGCGGGCGCATGCGCGGCGGCGAGGTGACCCTTGAGGCGGTGACGAGCCAGTATGTCAGCTCTCTGCTGGTCAATGCGCCCCTGGCCGAGGGCGACACGGTCCTGCACGTTCCGCTGCTGAATGAGAAACCCTACGTGGTCATGACCCTGGACTGGCTGTCGCGGCAGGGGGTTCGGGTGGAATACGACAGCGAGCTGTCGGAATTCCGAATCCCAGGCGGCCAGCGTTATCAGCCGGTGGACCGTCCGATTCCGTCCGATTTCAGTTCGGCCACCTTCTTTCTGGCCGCCGGGGCGCTTCCGGGAAACCGTGTGGGCAGTCTGGGGTTGGACATGACGGACACTCAGGGCGACAAGGCCGTGGTGGATTATCTGCGTGCAATGAACGTGTCCGTCGAGGTGGACGGTGATGCGGTTCGGGTCACCGGCGGGTCGCTGCGCGGTTGTGAAATTGACATGAACGCCACGCCGGACGCACTGCCCATGATGGCGGCACTGGCGTGTTTTGCCGAAGGGACGACCCGGCTGGTCAATGTCCCGCAGGCCAGATTGAAGGAAACGGACCGCATCCACGTGATGCGGCTCGAACTGGAAAAGATGGGGGGGCGTGTCACCGAACTGCCCGATGGAATGATTATCGAGCAGAGCGTGTTACACGGCGCAGAGGTGGACGGGCATGGGGACCACCGGGTGATCATGGCGTTGAGCATCGCGGCCACGCAGGTCGCGGGTGTTACAAAAGTGCACGGCGCAGATGCGGTGGACGTGACTTACCCCGGCTTCGGCGATGCGCTGCGGCAACTGGGGGGGAGTCTGAAAGCGGAAATCTGAGAGCAACAGGCACTGTGCGCGGATGGTGAAGTCGGCGCGGGATGGAGAAGGTTTGGAAGCATGAATATTGTTGTTATGGGACCCAAGGGCGCGGGAAAGAGCACTTTGGGCATGAAACTCAGCAGCTTCTTGGGCATACCCTTTGTGGACACGGACAAGGTGGTGGAGGAACTGCACGCGCGGCGGGAGGGCGGGAGCCTGTCCTGCCGCGAAATTTTCCTCACGCTGGGCGAAGAGAAATTCCGTGCCTTGGAACGTGACGCATCGAAGGAGGCCGCCGCATTTGACTACACCGTGATCATCACGGGCGGCGAACTCATGATGGACCCCAATTCCAGGAAGATTCTGCGGGCGGGCAACATACTGGTCTGGCTGCACGCAGCCCAAAGCGTTCTGTGGGAGCGGGCGACCCGCCATGGGGTTCCACCTTGGCTGCAGGGTGAGGACGGCGAGAAGATATACACCGACCAGACAACGCACCGCGAGGATGTGCTGCAGCCCTATGCGGACATCGTGCTCGACACCACCAGCGGCGCAATCGATGACCTGGTGGTGCAGCTTGCGGAGTTGGTGTGCGAAGAGCTCGCAGTCCGGCAAACTGCGGCAAACAGTTACGGTGAAGTTATACGCGTGACCACCTTCGGCGAGAGCCACGGCAAGGCCATCGGCGTGGTGATGGACGGCGTGCGTCCCGGAATTCCGTTCACGGTCGAAGACATCCAGCGAGAACTTGATCGGCGGCGTCCGGGCCAAAGCAAGGTGGTGACGCAGCGCCGCGAGGCCGATGCGGTGCAGATCCTTTCCGGCGAGTACGAAGGGCGCACCACAGGTGCCCCCATCGCCATGGTCATCTACAACGAAGACCAGCGGTCAAAGAACTACGACGATCTGAAGGACCTTTTCCGGCCCGGACACGGCGACTTTACTTTTTACAAGAAGTACGGCGTTCGGGACCATCGCGGCGGCGGCCGCCAGTCCGGTCGCGAGACGGCCTGCCGGGTGGCCGCAGGCGCCATGGCATCGCACATACTGAAGAGGCACGGTGTGAGAATTGTGGCCCACGCGATAGAGATTGCCGGCATTCGCGCGAAACAGTGCGACCTGTCGACCATTGAAAACAACCCCGTGCGATGTGCCGACCCGGAAGTGGCGCCTGCCATGGAAGAGGCCATCCTTGCCGCGCGCGGCGGGAAGAATTCCGTCGGCGGCATCATCCAACTGGAGGTCTACGGCCTTCCGCCTGGACTGGGCGACCCCGTTTTTGGAAAGCTGGACGCCCGGCTGATTAGTGCCATTATGACCATGGGCGCGGTGAAAGGAGTCGAGGTGGGCGACGGCTTTGCCATCACAGCCCTGCGCGGGAGTGAGGCCAATGACGCCATGGAGGACGGGCGCTTTCTGAGCAACCACCACGGCGGTATATTGGGCGGCATCTCGACAGGTGAGCCGGTCATTATGCGGGTCGCCGTGAAACCGACCGCATCCATTGCGCAAAAGCAGCCCACGAGCACAATTGCCGGTGACAATGTCGAGGTGGCCGTGCTGGGCAGGCATGACCCGTGCATAGTGCCCAGGGCGGTGCCGGTGGTGGAAAACATGGCGGCTCTCGTGCTACTGGATGCGTTTGAGGTTCAAGCCCGGCTGAATCCGGAATGGGCCGGAAAATACTATAAGTAACCGGGAACCATAAGTCGGGAATGAGGGATTGAAGACCCAAGAGGGGGCGTGACACTGTTTCTGTTGATGCGTGGTCAAGTGGATGCTGTTTGACTGCTGACAGTTAAACACCAACGCCTGACGGGTGCCGTTGCCGGGAGGCGCTTGACTGTACTGCAGGGTGGGTAAACAGACGGGATGGTGGCTCGGATGTTTGGGTTGTTCAAGTCTCAGAAGGCGCCTCTGGGCGCGCGAATTGCAGCGACGGTCCGAAAGCACACGCTTCGGGGGCTTGTCGTGGTCGTTCCGCTGGGTGTCACCGTCTACGTGCTTCAGTTCTGCTATGACCTCACGGGGGGCTATCTTGCACCGTTAATCCGTGAAATCACCGGAACCCTTCCTGAAACGGTCCTCATTGGGGTATCCATTGCCCTTTTTCTGGGGTTGCTTTTTATCCTGGGTATTATCACGGCAGCCACGGCCGGACGACGGCTCATTGCCCTCTTTGAATATGTCATCCGCCGCATCCCGCTGGTCAAGGCGGTGTACGGCGCATCAAAGCAGATGGTGGAAGTTCTCAGCCCCAGCGATGTGGAGAGCAATTACGAGGCCTCCGTCCTGGTCGATTTTCCCTTCCCAGGCGTCAAGTCACTGGGCTTCATTACGGGCCGGCTGACACTTCAGGACGGTATAGAGTATTACCGCGTCTTTGTGCTTACGACACCCAATCCGACCAGCGGGTACCTGGAGATATTTCCCAAGGAATTTGTGCAGGCGAGCGGTCTTTCCGTGGAGGATGCGCTCAAATCGGCGATGTCGGCGGGCATTCTCATGCCAGACACCCTGAAGAACGGACCGATGCCTGTGCAGGGGCCCCGTTTTCAAAGCGCCGGTGCTACCGGCTCTTTGGAGGCCAAGGTGCCGGGGAAACCCTCCTATTGGGCCAGGAACATGTCCATCATCCGCAACCGGCTGCTTTCGGGCCTGCTGTTGCTCGTGCCGCTGGCCAGCACGGTGGTGGTGGTGCGATTCATTTTCGGGCTTACAGTGGGACGGGTTGCGCCCGTGACCAAGGCGATTCTTGCCGACATGCCCCACTGGCCGCAGTTGGGACTTTCCGTTGTGATCTTTATCGCGGGACTGTGGCTCATCGGCATGGTGGCCACGGCCGTGGTGGGGCAGCGACTCATCGCCTTGGGTGAATACTTGATAGAGAAGATTCCCATGGTGGGCGTGATTTACGGCGCCTCCAAACAGATTGTGGGCACCCTGGCCATGAAAAGCGGGGGCAGTGGCTCGGGGCTGGAAGCGGCAGTGCTTGTGGAATTTCCCTATCCCGGTGTGCGCGCTCTGGGCTTTCTTGTCGGACGGGTTCGGCAGGCCGACGGCACCGAAATGTGCAAGATTTTTCTCCCGACCGCGCCCAATATCAGCGTTGGCCTGTTCTTGTTGTACAAGACCGAGGATGTTTTCCTGTGCGGCCTTTCTGTCGATGATGCCATACGCATGGTCGTGTCCGTGGGTATACTTAGCCCCAGCCGCATGACCTTGACGCCGGTGGGCCCGCCCGTGAAGCAAAAGGCATAAGCAGGCCTTTCGATAGGGGACCTGCCGGGTGGAGGCCGCTTTGCACAACGGCAGCTTTCGGCGGGGTGGGGTGCTACATGCTATCATGAAGCCAATCGCCTTTACGGGGCGCGGAGAGATAAAATCATGAACAAGGCTTCGGCAGTCGGATTTGCATGTGGCGTGATTTTTCTGGGCTTGTCCGTGGCGCTTATGAGTGTCGGCAACGGGCAAAAGAAAGCGCAGGGCGCGCCAAAGCCGGGCGCGGTCGGCGCTGACGGCCGTGTTGCGGTGGTTGAAGAGTCGGCCGAGTCCGACTCCGCAACAAAAGCCCCCCAGAAGAAGATGGTTGACTTTAAGCCGGCGGGAAACCAACTACTGCCCAAAGTGGAGGCGCCGGGGGGCGGAGTGAAAATGACCCGCTCGGCAACGCCGGGGGGGTATCGGGCCGGACAGCCGCTGGACGTGATTGTCAGTCTTGATGCCGACGGCAAGGACAAGCTGACCGCGCTGGCCCTGGTGGAGCGCTTGCCCAAGGGGTGGAGTTTTGAGGAGCTAACGGGCGGAGCAAAGCCGGTCATCGTGCCGGCAAAGGGGGCCACGGGCGAATTAAGCTTTGTGTGGGTTCAGGTCCCCGCCTTTCCATGTACGGTATCGTATAAACTGCTCCCCGGACCGGATGTGGTGGGCGCACAGGAACTTCAAGGGCAGGCGGTCTATCGGCAGTCAGGACCGGAAATGAGGACGGAGATGGTGAAAACCCTGGTGCCTGCGGCACCATGAGTAATTAGAAAACCTTAGGAATTGAAGGCAGAGGTCCGCTGCCGGAACTGTGGCGCAAGGTGAGTGTTGCAATGTGGGGCAGATATTCCTGTCTGCCCTTCGGTGCTAAGGTTGCCGTGCGGGGCGGTGTAGTAGCGCCACCAAGTCCACAGCACAGTCGAGGGTGTCGGGCGCTAGATGGGAGTTGTCTAAGGGCAGGGCGGGGATGACAGACTCACCCAGGGCCACGATGCCGGAGGATGTGCGCAGGGTGGCTTTGCGCAGGGGATTGTCGGGGGCAAGCGTCATGGACGCCCAGGCGGCAAGGGTGGGTGCCAAGTCCCATCCGGAGGCATCATTGACGATGCGAAACCGCAACAGCGCCTCCAGTTCACGCTGCCAGGACTGCCAGGAGGGTTCAGGGGGCCGCTTGGCCAGGGAGGCCAACTCAAGCGCACCCTCCACGGCCATATAATATTCAAGCTCGCCGGACACGGAGTTAATGTCACGAAAGAGCACCGGGTCAAATCCCGGGGGCGGCCCTCCATTGGCCGGTAGTGACCAGCGGCGCAGGTAGTGCATGACGGGAAGCACGAGGTCATTGTAATAGAAAGCCGCGTCTGCAGAGGCCTTTTCGGGGGAGCTGTGGCGGGTGAGTTGGACGGCCGCAAGCACCGTCCATGCGGCGCTGGCTGGGTTTCGTACGAAAGAGGGCAGGGCGGGGGTGCCGTCCGTGTGCAGGAGTTCGGGCAGGGTTGCGGGAGTCTTGGCTGCGTCTTCTGTGGCCAACAGGGGGGCTCTAAAGAATTGCAGTTGGCGCATGGCCCGGTCTGGATAGCCGGCGAGTTGCCACGCCAGAGAAGTCCAAGCGGCCAATTCGGGTGAAACTGCGCACAGGGAGGGCTGGTGGGCCGGTGCGGCCACAACGGTGCCGCTGTCGGGGTTGAGCGCTGTGAAAAGGCTTCGCAAGTCGCGAAGAGCGCGGGCATGCGTGTCCGTTGCGTCGCCAAGGAGGGGCAAAGCCGGGGACAACAGCGCGGCATACTCGGTTTGTGTCTGAGTTTGCAGCGCGTCAAACCCGAGTTGGATGGCGTTGTCCAACGACTGATCGGCTTCATCGCGGCTCTTTGCGAAAGCGATAAAGACCTCCGCGCGGTTGGGATTGGGGGCTTGGCCCGGGTTAATGCTGACGACTGCGGCGGCCGGCCCCACGGCGGATTTTCTTGTCATGGCGCGGTTTTCACCGGTGCGCAACTCGCATCTGATTTCAGGGGTGGAAAATGCGGTGGCACACCAGGCACCCTCGGAGAACGACGACCATTCGGCGGGCGTTGCGCATTCCTTCTTCAGGCGCCGGGCATGGTCCCAGTCCTGACTGCCAACGTGGGCGGGGCGGAATTGGTAGAGACGTGCGCGCTGTGCGTCATAAAAAGTGGCGAAACCGCATGCGGCCTGCGGCAGGGCAATGGGCAGGGCCAGGGGAAGGCGGTCTTCGGGAACCGGCGCAAATTGCTGAAACCAGGAGATGGCGCGCACAGGGGTGGGCGTGTTTAAGGCGATGCGCACGGCCAGGAGGGAATTCTTGGGCGACGTGATGAAGGTCTGTGTCACAGTGGTCTTCAACTCGGCGGAGGTCGAGAGAATCTCGAGGCTCGCAGATTCGGGCGTCGGTGGGCCAGACTTTTCGGTTCTCCATGAAGGCTGCGAAAGCCAATGGATGTCTTGGCCGCCGTCGACGCCCCATTCACAGCCGGAAGGCAGAGCACTGTCCTTCGGGGGAGGTGCAAGCTGATTGTTCGCGCCGGCGTGGGGCCAAAGTAGGGTGTCAACCCGTCCGGTTGCATCGACCCCGACCACGACACCGCCAAAGCCCAGGCCATATAGGGGGCGGGAGGGGCCGAAAGCGTCCACCCAGGGGGATGCGGAGGCGGTGCGTTGAAGACTGGCGGTGCAAAGGACCACCAGGGAAATGAGAACCCATAGACCACTGAAAGGGGCGCGGTGGACAGTGGGCGGCATTGTGCCGCTGTTTGAAAGGGTCGCGTTGCTTGGCAGAGACGGTGCGTATTGATTGGCGGCAGTCATTGTCTCTGCTCCGTACCCGGACCGCCCGCGAGCATGCCTTTGCACAGGAACTGGTCGGCGCTCCACTTTCCCGTTAATTTGAGAACCCCTCCATGGGAAAGTGCCTTCATGAGGGGAATGAAGGTTGTTTCGAGGTCCTTGGGGCCTGTTTCCGGGAGCAGTTCTCGGTCTGCGGCCCAATTGGCCGTTCTCATGAGTTCGGTGGCGACCCCTTTCCAGTCCAAGGCAAGCATGACATCGTCTTCGACAGTCGGGGCGGCCGCTTTGAAAGTTGCCGCAACCATCGCTGCGAGAGGTTCCTGGGTAACGAGATATTGGGTGTTGTCCCGCTGAAATCCATACAGGGAGAACTGGTCGCCCAAGAGAGGAAACATCCACCCGGCGCAGCCGTTCCATTCGTAGGGGAGCAGTTTTCCAGACGTCTGGGAGCTTGAGAGCAAGCCACCAAAGCCTTCCTTCGCACCGGAGGCAAGGGCCAGTCGCGGCAGGGGTATGCCGGAACTGGTGGAAATGCCGTATAAAGCACAGGACATGGGGGCGTTGAGGGGCCCATTGGCATCGGAAAAGAACGAAGACAGGCGGTTGATGCTCCATTTGGAAGCCAGGTTGCCAAGAACTCCGCCGGAAAAATCGGGCAGATTCATTTCCGACAGCAGGTTGGCAAGTTGTACCGCCGAATGCACGCTGGACAGTGACAGCAAAAGGTTTGGGCTCCCCGGCAATGGCGGGGCGGACCAGACCGTGGCAGGTCTGGAAACAGAGGCTTGGGAAGTGCGGCAGCGGGCCTCCATGGGAAGACCCGGCGAGGGAGTCACGGTCAGGACTGCCTGTATGGGAGTATGCAGTGCCACCAGCAGGGTGTCCGGAGAAATGGTCTCAGCGAACTCCAGTGTCACCGGTGGTGCGGTTTGGGCCTTCTTGATGAAGACTGAACTGGAGGAGAGGAGTAGGTAACCTTCACGCCATGCCTGATGAATTTGCGTCCCCGGAAGGCCTTTGTCGGAAAGGAACAAGGAAACCACATGGGCCGCAAGCCCGGGATGCACACAGAGTATCCAGTCGCGACCGTCTGTGGCGGCGATGGCCGAAGGTCCCAGCCAGGTGCGCCAGCGTGCAGGCGTGGGGCGAATGCCCGACCACTGCCGCAGCGACAGTTCAATGGTGTGCAGCAGGGGTGCCGCTTCGTCATTGAGGTTCCTGGCCAGGGCCGTTTTGGAGAAGTGCATCCAGGACAGAGGCAGATCGGGCGCGTAGAGATATACGGGCATGTCTTCAGGAAGAAAGCCCGGATGCGAGACGGTTTTAAGTTGATGGTCGGCAAGAGCCGCCCCGATTAAGACGAGGCCGGCCACGAGCAGGCCCAGCCACGCTGCCCGACGGAGGGACAGGAACGTGGATTTAGTATCTGAACTCGTCATCGAGAATGGTCGCAATGAAACGTTCGATGGAGACCGGGAAATAGCGGCTTTCGGGAGTGATAATGATGCCCGTGGTGATGTCTTCCCGACGCTCCAAGTCGTCCAGATTCCTGCTCAGAAGCTCATCAACGGTGTCTTCCGAATGCCGTACGGCGATGTGCTCGGAACTGCATTCCACAGGGCGGTCCCTAAATCCGAAGAAACCGAAGATTCGTCCGGAAATGGTGGAATCGACATTGTCCTCGCCGAAGATCTCCCCGTAGCTGGGCGAATAGTGGGCCGGTCGGATAACAAATCGGGGCGACACCTGAACTTTGCCCTTCACCTCAGTCGTGCCGGCACCCTGAAGGCCATTGCCGAGACAGACGTAGGGCAGTTCATGATAGCCTCTGACAATGCCATAGGTCGGACGGCGCACGATGACCGTGCGCTCGTATATGTCGCGCATTTTGTCTGAATGGGGGGGCATTTTCCTGGTCGGACTCCTTCTGGTTAGAGTGTACCGGGGCGTGTCGTGCGAGCGCAAGCGGGAACGCTGGATGCCGACAGGGCGGAGCAGGAAAGGATGCGTGGTGGCGGTTTGTGGCAACTTTCTGCTATTCTCCCTCAGGCAGGAAAACTTCAAGGAAAACCAGAACAATGAGTCAGTTGACCGGAGCGCAGCGGAAATTTCTGCGGGGCATGGCAAACCGTCTTGAGGCGCTCATCATAGTCGGAAAACAGGGGGCAAGTGACAGCCTGATTCGCGCCACCGATGTGGAACTTACGGCCCATGAGTTGATTAAGGTGCGTTTCAACGGTTTCAAGGACGAGAAAGGCGCGCTATCGGACAAGATTGCGGAAGCCACACAGGCGGAAGTGGTGGGGCGGGTCGGACATGTGGTCATGCTTTACCGTCAGCATCCGGAACCGGAGAAGCGCGCAATAAAACTGCCGTGACACGCGGCCGTTTATGCCCGCTAGAAGCGCTTCACTTCTGAGAGTCCGCCCTTCTTGTTGACTGCGAAGACCTTTGAGCCGGAGATGCGCAGTTCAATGGCGTATTCATTGCCTCCGAGACTGGCATTGATAAAGATTTTGTCATACTGCAGGCGCCAGCGCCCTTCAATGTAGTCCATTCCTGTCATCGCCTTTGCCATCGGATGGGTGGCATAGGCAATGCCACCCGCGGCCAGCGTAACCTTAATCTTGTACTGGTCCACCTGCACCTGCCATTCGGAACCAATAAGATTGCCCTCGTTTAGAAGCGGGGGTTGGTTAAGCTCGGGATTGGCAGTCTTCGGATCCCCTGCCGTCTGCGCGCCCCCCCCGGAGGTCGAAGAGGTTGCGGCTGAATTCTGAGCCCTCACTTTGCTTGCCACTATGGGAAACGCCAAAAAGGCCACCACCAAAGCAACACAAAAACCAATGAGGACTTTGTTGCTATCCATCTTTTCCTGTTCTCCGCCTTGCATACAAAATGATTGACAGATTTTCCTGCCAAACCTTTGGCGCAATTAGTATAACACGTTGTGGGCGGGACGTAATACCAACAGTTTTCGAAATGAAAACCCTCTATCGAGGCATTTGCGAAATAGCCCATTTTCGCTGGAGTGTCGGCTGGCCGGCACCTGCGACGGGTTTGATGGTGGTGCCGGGGCCGGTGCGGGATGGGCTGACGGTCCGTTGAGGGCTGTCGGGGGCTTTGGAGGTGCGCCAAA
>CAITNO010000083.1 GCA_903893795.1 Candidatus Hydrogenedentota bacterium
GCTTTTCAACGGCGGTGATACCGGTTGGAACCGCGATGACGACTCGCGGCCTCATGGGGAAAATCGAGCGGTGTTTGCCCTGCGCCTTCTTGATGAAGTAGCTGAGCATTTCCTCGGTGATGTCGAAGTCGGCGATTACCCCGTCCTTCATCGGGCGGATGGCCACGATGTTGCCCGGCGTGCGGCCGATCATGTTCTTGGCCTCGTTGCCCACGGCGCGCGGCAGTCCGGTGTCCTTGTTGATGGCCACCACCGACGGCTCGCTGAGCACGATGCCCTGGCCTTTCACATAGACGAGCGTGTTGGCCGTGCCAAGGTCAACGGCCATGTCATGTGAGAACAGGCTGGGCAGATGACGGAATATGTTGAACACAGTGCACCCTTTCACGAAGCGGGCCTTTCAGCACGCGCATATGCTAACACTGCAAAAACAAAGGATTTATACCATACCCGGACCGTGGAGTATACCAGAATCCCCGTCTAATTCCAAAGCACTAAATGGCGGCGGGACCGCCCTGGTGAACCGTTGGGAAACGCTCGGGCCGGGGTAATATGTTGACACGCCCGCCCCTTTTCTCGGTTACAGCGGCCGTGCCGGATGCAACAGGGAACACCGTCTCATGAATGCCACAGGACCCGGAACGGTTCCCGGGGGCTTCTTTTTCTGCTGTTTTTGGTCAGGCTGTCCGCACCCGGAGGGTCACGATCTTCTTCGGTTCCACGGTCAGCGACACTTTGCTGCCCGTGAGCTTGAGCGGTTTTCCGGCGATTTCCTCCAGCGTGATCAGCTCGGCCGAGGCGGGGCGCAGGGCAAAGCGCACGGTTCCCTTTATGGTTTTGGCCGTGGGATTGGACAGGCGCAGGACCCAGCCATCGCCGTCTTCGGCGGGCTTGACGGCGGTGACGATGAGTGTGCCGGGGTCGACCTCGGCAAAGCCGTGGCGGCCGGGGAGCGTTCCGCCGTGGACGCCCGCCTGGGCCGGGTCCACGGAGGCCACGAAGGCGTCGGCCTCCTCAATCACACCGCCTGCGGCGTAATCGTCGGCGTGGGGGTAGATTCGGTAGCTGAACTGGTGCGTGCCGGGGCACTGCGACAGGGTCATCTCGGGATGGGCATCCCAGCGGCAGCTCACCGTGGTGAGGCTGACCTCGTAGGCGCGCATGAGCGTGACCACGATGGCCCGGTCGGCGTCCTGCGTGACCTCATACTCGCGCAGGCCCTCGGCGATGAAGGCCAGTCCGCCCTTCTTGTCGCTCACGTCCACAAAGCGCTGCATGGGAAAGGTGACGCCCTTGCAGCCGTTCCAGGGGCTGCCCTTGCGGAATTCGGTGTCCCGCTCGATGATGTCGAAGGCGCTTTCGGCGTGGCAGGTGCGGCCCGCGCGGCGGGTGGGCAGCAGCACGCGGAGCCGGTGGTTCAGCGCGGTGTTCTCGTAGCGCACGGCCACCTCGACGCTGCGGGCCCCGCGCCGCAGCGTGATGTGCGAGATGATCGTCAGCGGCAGGGTGTCGCGCGAGCGCGATGCGCTGCTGCCGATGCCGTCGAGCCGCTGCCAGGGGTCGCCGCCGTTCTCCTCCAGTCCGGCGGGCACAATCATGTCCACCTCGACGCGGTAGCGGGCGAGCAGGGGGCCGTCCTCCTCCAGGGCGAGCCGCACGGGGAAGCCGCGGCTGTCGATCACCTGATCGACGGCCGGGTTGTGGTGCATCCAGGCGTGCCCCCCCTCGCCGTTGTCGAGGAAGTAGTTCAGGTCGTCGTACTTCACGCCGCTGGCCTTGTGCGTCACGCTGAGTGTGCCGTCGGTCTTGAGGACCACGCGCAGGTGCTCGTTTTCCATCGTGTTTGCGGCGGTGACCAGCGTGCCGCGGTCAAACATGTTGGAACGGTCCACCCGGAAGGTGGCGTAGCCGAGGGCGGGCAGTTTGGCGGCGTCGAGATGCACCGTGAAGCGCTCGCTTTTCATCATGGCGGGCGCGTCCCAGGCGTGGTTGACGATGGCCCAGTGGGGCTTGCGCGCCGAGACCTGCACCGTGACGGGCTTGCCGGTCTCCAGGTCGATGAGCGCGAATTCACCGCGCGGGCCGGTGTAGGGCAGGTCCAGCACGGCCGTCACCACTTCGGAGCGGGAGCGCGGCAGCGGATTGAACACGGTGAGCAGCACGTCGTCGGCCTCGGTCTTCTTGGTGGTGTCGATGCGCAGCTGCAAATCGCCCAGCGACCGGGTGATGACGCCCTCGCAGATATGAATGACCTGCCGGAGGCGGTGCATCATGTCCTCCTCGATGGCGTCCACGCCGCTGCCCGAAATGCTGTCGTGCGCATGGCACTGGAGCAGGGTCTTCCAGGCGAGATCGAGGAATACCTTGGGGTATTCGGCGCCGGCCCAGGCGGCCATGGCCGCAAAGGGTTCGGCGCGCCGCTGGAGCAGGTATTCGGCGCGCGAGGCCAGCGCCTTCATGCGCGTGCGGCTCGACAGCACGTCGCTGTAGAGGTGCATGGTCACGGGCATGGGCTTGGGAATGCGCTGTTCGCCGCGCAGCACCTGCAGCTTGTCCCATTTGACCTCGGCCTTGATGGCCTTGAGCATCTCGGGATAGGAATCGTGGAGGACCGTGTCGGGCGCGAGCGCCTTGGCGGTCTCGCGGATCATTTCGGCCTCGACCGGGTCGGCCACGCTGCTGTCATGGCCGTTCATGAAGGCCAGGTGGCGCGTGGTGGCGAACTTGCGCTCATTTTCGCGCAGCCATTTCACCCGTTCGGTGATTTTCTCGCGGTCAAAGCCGCGCTTGGGGTCGAGCAGGAAATGGTGGCCCGGCGCCTGGCCGGGGGCGCAGCGGTGGAAGGGCAGGCCCAACTCGTCCCAGGTGCATTCCCGGTCGGCCTGGGCCTTGCCGTAGAGCGCGGCGCGGTAGACGTGGTGGTAGAAGTTGTAGCGGGCGCCGCTGCTCATCTGGCTGCCCAGGATGCGCGTGCCGTCGGCCCCCTCCAGGATGAACTCGTTCGGCGTTTCCTCGTGGCTGATGCCGTGGTAGAAAAGGATGGTGTCGATGCCGAAACCCGCGTAAAGCTGCGGCATCTGCGAGTTCTGGCCGTAGGAAAAGGGCGTGTGGCCCACCTTCATCACATTGCCGAAGGACTTGGCCACGCGGTGTCCCGTGAGCAGGTTGCGCACCAGCGACTCGCCGTTGACCTCGAAGCCCTCGGGGCAGGTGTACCAGGGACCGACGAGCAGGCGGCCGTCCGTGACGGCCTTCACCACCCTGTCCCGGTTCTCGGGCCGGACCTCCAGGTAGTCCTCCAGCGGCACGGTCTGCGAGTCCAGCACGAAGGACCGGTATTCCGGCTGGGTTTCCAGCACGTTCAGCAGTCCGTCCAGGAAATCGACGAGCATCATGCGCGTCTCCTGGAAGGGGAACAGCCATTCGCGGTCCCAGTGCGTGTTTGAAATTACATGAATCACGTGCCGTGCGGCCATGGTGTGGATCTCCGTGGGGGTTGACTTGATGGGGCATATTGTCGCCATGGGGGCGACGGCAAGTCAATCATGCTTCCGCTGACCTCGCTGTGACCTGTGGGGGGAGCGCCGCAGGATGCCGGAGCGAAGCGGTTCACCGGGCTAGTATTCCGCCAACGCCCTGACGCCCGTCATTCCCGCGCAGGCGGGAATCCAGCACCCCGGAAGAGGCGCACGTGCATATGCATGGATTCCCGCCTGCGCGGGAAAGACTGAGGCGCGGCGGTTCCTTCCGCCTGCCTCCACCCATCCTGCGTGCAAATGCGGCCTGTGCGAAACCACTCTATTTGCCCGGGGCCTGCCCCTCCTTATTTTCAGCGTCTGCCGTGGGCGGGGCGGCGGGCAGGTCCTGTGAATCGGAGACCTTGGTCAGGACCATGTCGCCGGCAAAGGCTTCGGGGTGTTTGGCGCATTTCTTGATGAACGCACGAACCTGTTTGGTGCTGTCGCTCAGGTAAATCCAACCCTGCTCGCCTTTCGCATACTGTTTGACGTGGTGCGCGGCGTTGGGCCGTTTTTCGAATTGGGCGTCAAACCATTTGGCGTCCGGCGGATACAGTTTTATTTTACCGTCGTTCACTTCGACCCTGGCAAAGAGGTGCACAGGCATGCTGAGCGGGGCGTCCTTGGTGTTGTTTGTGGCATAGAGGTCCCCAAACAGCGCACCCCCAATCTTGGTCAGGTGAACGTCGAAGTTATTCAGTATGCCGTGCTCATCCCAGAACCGCAGTGTGAACCCGCCGTTTTCTCCTGAAGAAATGACGAGTTTGTCCTCCTTGTCCTGCATGGTCCAGGTGCCGATCACACCGGAGAGGGCAACCGTGTCGTCCTGGGTGTAGATGGGGTGGACCGAACCCACGCCGGAACAGCCCGCCAGCGCGACTCCCGCCAAAACAAGAACAAGCATCGGTTTCATGCCAAATCTCCTCTCCGGTTGCACGGCCCTTGGCGCGCCTTCAAAGCCAGGCGCTGCGCACCGTGACTTTACCACAATTCACGGGTTCCACCAGCACAATGAGACGCACGCACCCCTTGTTAAATGGTGCGGGGCGGATGTAATATTTTCTCAACATGCAACGGGGTCATGTTTCGCAACGGTACAAGGAGCAGGGTTATGACGTTGGGTTCTCTCGCACTCACCTTACTGCCGATAGCGGTCATTCTGGTCATGCTCGTCGTGTTCAGGAAGCCCGCCGACATCAGCGGCATCGTCGGATGGATCGCCATCGCCGTCATCTGCTGCCTCTTCTTCAAAACCTCCGTTGAAGTGATCCTGCGATCGACGGCCGCGGGGTTCATTCGTTCGTTTTCCGTCTCGCTGATTGTGGCGGCCTCGCTGCTGCAGATGGCGTTCATGGAGCGGACCGGCGCGCTGAAACGGGTGATCATTTTCATCAAGACCATCGCCTCTGAAAACCGCGCCGTGCAGATCATGATCATCAACATTGGTTTCGGCACCGTGATGGTGTCCGTGGGGGCCACGCCCGTGTCGATCCTCCCCCCCATCCTGGTGGCCATGGGATACTCGACCTATGTGGCCATTGCCCTTCCCGCCATCGGCTATGATTCCCTGTGCACCTACGCGCTCCTCGGCGCACCCATCGTCGTGTTTGTGGACATTGCAAACAGCTTCCTCGGCAAGGGAAATGAAATCAGCCTCCATGAGGCGGGCATGGTATTCTTCATGTTCCTCCCCGTGGTGTCGTCCATGATAGGCCTGTGCATGCTGTGGATCGTGGGACGCTGGCAGGGCCTGAAGGAGGGGTGGCTTCCCTGCCTCATCACCGGCGCGGTCATCGGGGTGGTGTCCTTTTTCTCGAACCAGTATGACAATCTCGTGGTGCTGACGGGCATCCTGTGCGGAGTCGCGGTCATTGTCGTGATGGCGGGGTATCTGAAAATGCGCGGCGGCAAACTCATTGACAAGAGCCGCCTGAGCGTGGAGGATCGCGCCTACGAGAAGGAATACTCCCTGCTGAAGGCCCTGACCCCGTGGCTGCTGCTCATCGCCATCATCCTGGCGCTGAACCTGCCGCAGAACACGTTCAACTACCTGTACCGCGAACTGAAGCTGCCCATCGCCGGGCTGTGCGCCGACGGCAAACCGCTGGACACGCGCGCACTGTGGCAGGCCTACACGTGGATCTTCGCGAGCACCCTGCTCTCCGCCCTCTTCCTGCGCCCCACCGGAAAACAGGTGAAGGAGACCTTCGCCGTCTGGCTCAAGCGCGCCCCGCGCCCGGTCTTCTCGGCGGCCATCTTCTTCGCCATCGGCGAGGTCATGAACATGTCCGGATACGACATGGCCGCCGGCAAGTTTGCCGTGCCCAGCATGGTGAAAGTGCTCGCGGACACTTCGGCGCAGGTCTTCCACAGCGCCTACGGCGGGGTGGTCGCCTTCATCGGCCTCTTTGGCGGATTCATCACCGGCAGCGAGGCGTCGACGGTTGCCATGTTCGGCAAGTACACCCTCACCACGGCCAAGAACCTGAACATGCCTGTCGCCGGGCTGCTCATACTGACGGCGGGGCTCGCCTTTGGCGGCGGGCTTGCCAGCGTCATTTCCCCGGCCAAACTACAAAATGCTGCCGCCTCCATCGACAAGCTTGGCGAGGAGGCCAAGGTCATCCGCATCGCGCTCGTGTTCTCGCTGTTGCTGACGGCGGTGACCTCCGTGTTTGTGCTCGTGTTACTGGGTGCAAAGGGGCTTCTGTAAAGGACCGGCCACGGCAGCGCTCCACAGCACGTCTGCGGCGTTCAGGATGAGACACCCCGTTGGCCCAGCCAAAGCGGTGTCGGCGCTGTGCTCTGCCACCGCACTCCACAATGGAGGTCGGCGGTGCGCATGAGGCACCGGTCGCCTGTGTACCGCAGGCGTCCCGCCTCCCATGAGAAGGCCAAGTCAAATTGTCGGTCGGACGTGGCCGACCGGCGTATCTTGGTCCCTTTTCCAAGGCATGAACCGGGCTCCCATACGCACTTTGTTCAGCCCGTGGGCTGGGTGCA
>CAITNO010000084.1 GCA_903893795.1 Candidatus Hydrogenedentota bacterium
CGGCTTTTTCTGAGCAACGCCCGGCCGTGCTCCAGACACGAAGCCGGCAGGGATGCCGGCGCTCCCAGTGAGAGACGTTTTTGCCGTTCCGCGGCGCCAAATCGCGGAGAATCGCCCAAGCGCCAATCGCATTCAAGACGGAAAGAAATGGAGGTGGAACGCCTGCTGAAGGCTATTCACGGCCGTTCCCGGGTAATGCGTTCGTATTGGTCGTGCGCGCCAATCCACACCCAGATGAAGTCCTCTCCGTCTTCCACGGACAAGGCGCGATATGCCTGACCAACGCGCGCGGACCAGAATTGTCCGACCTTCTTAAAGTGAGGAGACGGGTGTTTGAGATTGGATTTCAACAACGCGAAGGATCGCTCCGCCTGCTCTTGGACGTTCTGCGGCAGTGCGTCGCGCCGACGCCGGAATTCTTCGGTTGTCCGGTGCATCAGAGGGACCGCAACGAGCCGTTTACCTTTGCGTCCTGTGCTTCTTGAAGAAGGAAGTCCAACTTGCCGCAAGCGGCATCGGCCTCGATCTGGCGGTCCCACTTCTCCCCGTCGCGCTGCCAGAACCAGTTGCGCAAAGCGTGGTATTCCTCCACGGAGAGCGCGTCGATTTCGGACTCTATTTCTTCAATGCGTGTCATACTCTTGCTCATGAGAACTTCTCCAATGCCCCACTGCCTCCTCACGGCCCTGGAAATCCTCCAAAGGCGCGTCAAAATCCTCCGAAATGGCCATCATGCCCTTCGCGCTGCCAAAGACGGGCTTGATATGGGGCCGCGCCACAGGAATCAGTTCCGCTATCGGAATCTGGTTCCGGGTGATGACGACATGTTCGCCCGACACCATATCGTCAATGAGACTTGAGAGGTTCTCTTGCGCCTGCTCGATTGCCACGGTGGTCATGTCCATGCCTCGTTCCACGGAATATCCATATCCAATTGTACCTCCCCGGGTAGCGGGGCGCAATCTTCCCCACTCTCCCAAATGGCCCGGTTGGCGGCGCTGCAATGCCTGGGTCGGCGTGTGTTACGAGGCTCCCGCAAGTCTACGGGCAAGGGCTGTCGGTGTGACCACGCGAATCTTGGGTGCAAGCCGGGCGGCGCACCAGGTGGAGGGCAGATAGCCGCGGGCGGCTTCGGCGGGGGGAGTGGCCTGGTCCACCTCTTCGGCGGAGGCCGGACTGCCCGAGGGGGCGTCCTTAAACCATGACCAACAATGGACAATCACCCAGGCGAAGCGGTCTTCGGGGGTCTGAACGGGTTTTGCTGCCCACGCGTTGAGCATTTCCGCCACCCGTCCGGGGGTGCCCTCGCGCGGGTCTTTGCCCCGACCCGCCCAAATGGCGTTGCGCGCGGAGATTACGGGCACACGACCGCCCCCTTGACGCGGAATCCATTTGATGGCGCCGCCGCCTGCGGTGTAGGGATAGTACTGGACCGTGAATATGGCGTTGAGGGCGGGCATCTCGCGCACATAGGTGTCATAGGCCGCCAAGGCCTCGGGGCCGTCCCATTTCTGTGCGTTGAGCGCGAAGGAATGGATGCCGCATTTCTCCATGTACTTGTTCAGCCGGCGGGCATGCTGCGCGAGGAGGTCGGGGATGCCGCGGTCTTTTCCAAACCAGTCCGGGTAATAATAGCCGCCGCCGTAAAGCAGAAAATCGTCGTTGGGTGTGGCCGTATCACGCAGGTAGTCGAGGGTGTAGGGGCAAAGTTGCAGCAGGTCCGCCGCGCAGACCGTCCAGCCCAGCGCCATCTTGCCGCGCGCGGGGCTTGCCCAGTACTGCTGCGCCTCCTGTCCCTTGCAGAAGTTCATCATGAGCCACTGCACGTTGTCGCCATCGGTCATGATGAACGAGACATACCGCGTGTCCGGATCGTCCTTCTGCGTGGTGGCAGGGGATTCCGCAAATGGTTTGAAGGGATAGTCCAGCCCGGTCTTGCCCGACGAACAGGGGGCCAGATTTACGCACCAGTTGGTGGCCGTCTGGATGAGGCCCCAGCGGCTCGACGGGCCGGTTTGCTCGTCCTCCATGCCGAGTCCCCAGCCCAGTATGGGCGACCCGGGGCGCATGGCGTGGAGCGCCTCCGTGTACAGCGCGCCCGGTGCGGACACCATCGTTGCGCCCATCGCCACAATCGCATCGCGCATGACGGCGTTCTTCGGGTCCTGCCGGCCGAGTTGGCCGTGCGACAGCTTCTCCCCGTATTCCTTCCACAGCCAGGCTTCATCCTTTCCCCGCGCATCCGCCAGCAGTTTCAGGCCGTGCGCCTTCGCCGTTTCCTCGAAACGCTCCTCCACCGCCACACCGCCCAACGGCGCGCACAACGCCGTGGCAACGTTCATCGACCAGTCCTCCGGCTTGCCTTCATAGAGTGTCCGCTTCGCGATGTCGGCGTGATAGAGGATGTATCCTTGCAGCGTCCCCATGTCGCGGTAGCGGTCCACCAGGTCCCACAGTTTCCGGGGCGTTCGGTCCACCGCTACAGCCGGATTCGCCGCAATGCGGTCCAGCCATTCCTCATAGGAGGGAATGTCGCCCGTCCCCGACCAGAGCATTTCCCCGCCACCCTGCCGCCGCGCCGTGTATGCCGTCAGTCCACACAGCGTCTGAAGGGTTGTTCCCTCATCGGGACCCAACCCGTTGAGCGATTCACTGACGAGCACCCTGGCCGGCAGGGGAAACTCCGGCCACCAGCGGTCCGGGAGAGGATCGGCAAAGGATAGCGA
The DNA here is from genome assembly GCA_903893795.1 of Candidatus Hydrogenedentota bacterium. Classification (GTDB taxonomy): domain Bacteria; phylum Hydrogenedentota; class Hydrogenedentia; order Hydrogenedentales; family CAITNO01; genus CAITNO01. The sequence goes on from CAITNO010000084.1 coordinate 2,727, forward strand.
GGAGATGATGAACATCAGAAGGCATGTTGAACAGACTCGCATGACTTTAATCTCCAATGCCACGGTGTGCGCCCACTGGGAGCGCCGGCGTCCCGCCGGCTCTGCTTTCGCAAAATGACGAGACCTCGCGAAAACCAGCCGGCAGGGATGCCGGCGCTCCCAGTAGGCGGCGTTCCAAGTCATTCCGTTGGCCAGTTTAGCTCATGCACCGTGCCGGGGTTGAGTGTGCCGGGAATGGGTTCGCCGATGGGCGTTTTGCCGTCTTCGGCGAAGATCTGCAAGGTGCCTTTTCGCTCCATGCCCTGCGGGATGCGCAGAATCTGGCGGTCCGGGCCGAGCGCAGATTCGGGCTCCAGGCGGGTGCCGTCGTTGGAGGTGAACACGACCCGCTTTTGCAGCCAGCGTGCGAAGATGCGGTTGCGGTTGAGTTCGGGCACGGCCCCGGCACCGTAGAGCACGCCGAGCAGGCGGTTGTCGCGCACGACCCAGCCCAGCGCGACGATAAACTTGTCCTGATAGCCCGTATGGGTCAGCAGGAGCATTTCCTTGTCGAATTTCACGCCGTCGCGGGAGAGGGCGTACCACAAGCCCTCGCGGTTCATGTGCAGGCCCATCAGGTAGCGCGGGCCGTCGGGCGCGCCGAACTTCTTCACGTCGTTGACGGCATAGCCGCACTCCAGCGCCACACCCTCGAACTGGTAGTTCTTGCCGTCGGTGCCCGTGGCGCGATAGACGCGGCCAAAGTCTTTGTAATTGTTGAAATACAGATGCAGCGCGTCGCCCTCGCGCAGGATGACGTTCACGCCGTTGATGTCGGCGTCGTCGTACTTGTTGTAGCCCTCCACGCGCACGATGTCCGACTGTTTTGCCGCACAGGGCATGGGCACGCTGTTCCACACTTCGCCGTCGGGACTGGAGAAGTAGGCGGGCTTGTTGTCGCCCTTGGCGTCGGGATAGGCGGTCAGCATGAGCTCAAAGCCGCCGTCCGGCCTGCCCAGCGCGTTCACGTTGCAGGTGTGCTCAAACGCTCCGTGCTCGATGACCGTGCGCCGCGCGCCAAAGTCGATGAAGTCCGCCGTGTCCGTGCAATAAATGCGGTCGTTGCCCGTGGGCACACCGTCCCATGCGCCGTAGAACAGCCGCCATCCGGTGGGGGTCTGCACGGCGGAGGGCGCATAGATGTTGCGAAACACGCCGGACTGCCGTGGCACCAGCAGCGGGTCGCGCATGTCCGGCACGAGATTGAGCGCATCCCTCTCCCAATAGGCCGGATTAAAGATGCCCGCGGCCACGCCGTGAATCTCGACCGTGCCTGCTTCCGCCTGTCCCGGCACCTGGTGGATGGTGGGTGTGGCGGCAAGGCTATGGAGAACAATGGCGACGACGGTGAACATGCCGGTATCCTTCCTCGTTGCTTCGTTTTCCTCGTTCCCAAGTTACACTTGGGAACGCAATTGTCTTCGAAGTTGCACTTCGTTCTTCTCCCTACCCGTGGGCTGCGAAGTCCAACTTCGCGAACAGGGACGTTCCCAAGTACAACTTGGGAACGAGAGACATCACGGCCTTACGCTCACTTAAACTTCAGCGCCCACCTTGCGGGACCGCCGGGGCCGCTGTTGAACTTCATGGTGATGGCGCGGCCGTCACGGGCGGTTTCTGCGGCACCGCAGGACACCGTTGCCTCGTTCACCGTGAACTTCTCCGGTGCCGCGAACCACAGCGTGTAAGGCGTGTCGGCGATGGCGGTGAATTCTCCGGAAAGTGTGGCCGTGGCATTGTCCCAAACGATATTGTGCTGGTCCAAGGCCCCCTGCAGCAGGTGATGGTCCGACGCCACGAACATGGGCTTGTCTTCCACAAGGCGCAGTCCGAAAAAGCGCACCGAGCCGGGGTTCACGTGCACGGTCACATCGCCGTGGAAGGTGCCCTCGTAACGGCCTGCCCAGAAGTCGAACACCGTGTAGTAGGCGTTGGGGTCCAGACTGAGCAGTTTGGCGCTGATGGGAATGTCCGTGGGCGCATCGGTTTCCCAGTTGAACAGCCCGACAAAGAGCCAGGACCCGCCGGGTGTTTCCAGCGGCAGGGACCAGATGCGGGGCGACTTCTCCTCGAAAATGTCCAGCGGCCGCGCGGGGCGCGGCGGTCCGGGCAGGACGCGCCGCATAATGTCGACCTCGTCGGGCTTGAGGTCGGCGAAGGCGTCGCCGATCTTGACCGCGCCGCCGCAGAGCGCCGCGCCGGTGAGCCAGGCGATACTCTGGTCGCGGGTAATGGCCGGGAACTTGTCCTTCACGCCCCAGCGCGCATAGGTGCCCTCATGGCCAAAATAGGCGCAGTCGGGGTCGGGCTGGTACTGGTAGGGAAAGGCGTAGAAACGGCGGATGGTGTTGGTGAGCGCGTCCACGCCGCCCCAGGGATCCTTCAGGCTGGGCGTCTTCCAGATGGGCCGGCAGTCAAAGCCCGTGCGGACACACTCCGCGACCAGCGCATTCACCGGCTGCGGTGTCATCGTGGTAAGCACTTTGCCGGGCCCCATGCCCTCGCGCAGCGCAACCATGCCGCGCTCCAGCACTTCCAGATTGGTCAGGCCGGGCTGCGCGTGGCCTTCGGCCAGCAGCAGGAAGTACACGTAGTCCGCCTCGGCGATTCCGTCGTAGCCCCAGTCCTGCGTGATCTTTCGCGCCACATCGCGCACCCAGGCGCATGCTTCGGGCCGCGTCACGTCGAGGATAAACTTGTCGCCCACAATCATGCGTCCCAGCCCCGCCTTCGGGTTGAGCATCCATTCGGGGTGGGCCTTGGCGAACTCGGTGTTCTTGTCCACCGTGAACGGATTCAACCAGAGACTGGTGGTCATGCCGCGCCGGTGCACTTCGTCGGCAAAGGCTTTCATGCCCTTGGGGAAGCGTTCGAGGTTGGGCTCCCAGTCGCCAACCCCCTTCTGCCAGCCGTCATCGAGCGCAAAGTGGGTCCACCCGTAGCGCTTGAGGTTGTGCTCCACAAAGTCCAGGTTTTCCAGCATGGCCGTCTCGTTGATGTCGCTGTGGTACTTGGTGTTCCACGAATCCCATCCGTTCGGAACGAAGGCGGGCTTGTGGTTGATGCGGTTGACCACGGAGACGGCCTTGCCATAACGCTCCAGTCCCACCAGCGCATTTTCCTCGACCACGGCCAGGTACAGCGCCTCCGACTCCAGCGCGCCGTCGGGGGGCACTTCAACGGGCGGGTCGTAGACACAGTCCGCGGAGAAACGGTCAAAACTGTCGGCGTCGGCCTTTTCGGAACGCTCGATCATGATCTGCCCGTGGGCCGTGCGGTAGCTCAGGAATCCCGCGATCAGCGATTTGCCGGACACGGGGTTGTAGGCTGCCAGATTCCACTGGGCGGTCGTCTTGCCCTTGTGCACACTGGCGTAGTCGTTAAAGGTGCGGAACAGCGTGCCGTTGTCCAAGATGCGGGTATCGGCGCTCTGCGCGCCCAGGACCAGTCTGCCCGAGTTGGCCGTGCCGATGGACCAGGGGGACAGCCTGCTCACCCGGACCGCTTTTTTGCCCTTGTTGTGGTAGACCACGTGGGCCGAAAGGTAGGGTTTGCCCGGATAGGTGGTGAGTGCCCACTCGCAGTCCTTGGAGGAATAGAGCATGCCCTGCCCTTCACCCAGCCGGTCATGGGCCTGGATCCGGTTGGTCTGATGGTCCACCACCTTGAGCGCGCGCGGGGCGGTCTCCCCCTCCAACAACACGGTGGGCACCACGTTCTCAAAGATGGTTTCGCCGTTGGCGTCCCGTATCCGAACGGCCCCATTCTTCTGGATGTCCATTTCGTAGGCATCGGTGGTGACGGTTCGGGCGTCTTTCTTCCCGCCAAAGAGCGGGGCAGCCTTGGCGCCTCCGCAAGGCAGCAGGACAGACAGAAGGGTCAGGAGCACCACAACGTGCGCGGCGGACCGCGCGGTAAAACCGATCTTCACGGAAAATGGCCCTCGTTTTTGGGACAGGCCTGTCAACAACGTCTTTGGACGGCCGAAACGGCCTGTCTGTATCATCATAGCGGTCGGACGCTCCAAGTGTCGAATGGACAAGTGCTTCCGCCCGGCCTGAATGTCCATGCCTGACGGTGCAAAAGGAATTCAGAGGGTTACTTCGCGGGGCTTACGGGTTTTTAGAGTTTTAGGGCTGGGGGATTCTCTTGACAGGATACGCGAGGTGTGTTAGGTTTAATGCGTGATACTATACAAATGAGCCGAGATTTTGTCACAGCCGTCCAGCGAGAGGGGACGGGTGACATGCAAGCTTTACGTAAAGCGCAGGGATTTATCGGACGGCGGAAGCGGTCCCACCCAATGAGGATACAGTGCCATGAAGTCAACATGTGTGCGTATGACTGCCATCGTTGTGCTGGTACTTGCGGTGCTGTTTGGCACGTCGGCACAGGCAATCCCCTGCAGGCTGCCCAACGATGCGGCATCCATTTTGAACATTCTGTTCCCACTGGTGGACGCCAACGGGGACGGCGGACTGTCACTGTCGGAATTGTCCGTGCTCTATGCCGGTATTCCCTCGCAGTACTATGACCTCGTGGACAGCAACCGCGATGGGAAGGTGACGTTGGCCGAAATCACCCCGTTCCTGTCGCTGCTTCCCTCCCTGCTCCCCAACACGGACCTGCTGTCCTATGTGGACACCAACGGCAACGGCATCATTGAATATGCCGAGGTTGCGCAGTATGTGACGCCCGCCCAGTTTGCCCTGCTCGACAAGGACGGCAACCAGGTGATTGACTGCTCCGACCTCGCCACCGTCACGCCCCCGGCCGAAGGCGAGACGCCTCCTCCAACCCCGACCCCGCCCTGCCCGCTGCCGACTGACATCGTTCCGGCCCTGGCCAACCTGCTTGTGCCGATTGTGGACACGGACAAGAGCGGCGGTCTCTCTCTGGCCGAAATTCAGGCCATCTATCCCATCCCGGCCGAATACGCGTCCTATTTCTCCATCGTCGATCTGAACCACAACGGCCAGATTGAACCGGTGGAGCTGGCGACCATCGCGTCGGCGCTGAATGTTGACCTGCTGGGGTTGATCGACACCAACGGCGACCGCATCATCCAGTATTCGGAAGTGTCGCAGTATGTGACATCGGCGCAGTTCGCGCTGCTGGACCGCAACGGCAACGGCGTGGTCGACTGCGGCGACATTCCGTCGTCTCCGCCGCCCACCGAGGGCGAAGTCACGCCGCCGGTGCTGTGCCCGCTGCCCAGTGACATCGTGTCCGTGCTGGCAAAGATGCTGGTGCCGCTCTTTGACGCGGACCAGAGTGGCGGGCTGTCGCTGGCGGAAATCAACGCGGTCTATCCCATACCGGCCGAGTACACCTCCTATTTCTCCATCATCGATTCGAACCACAACGGCCAGATTGAACCGGAAGAAATCGTTTCGGCCCTGTCCCTGCTCGGTGTGGACCCGCTGGGCATGATTGACAGCAACGGCGACCGCGTCATCCAGTATTCGGAAGTGTCGCAGTATGTGACCCCGGCGCAGTTCGCGCTGCTGGACCGCAACGGCAACGGCGCTTTTGACTGCGGCGACCTCACCGTGGTCTCTCCGGAGGGGGAAGGCGAGACGACGCTGCCCTGCGCAATACCAAATGTAAACTCGCTGGTATTTGACGCATTTTTCGCACTGCTTGATCTCAACCATGACGGCGGAATCGCCATGGATGAAATAACCCGTTTTGCCCCCGGTGTGAGCACCTCACAGTTGCTGGTGGCATTCAGCCTGCTCGCCAACGGCGGGGACGGCTTGATCACCCGCGCGAGTCTGGACCTGATTCCGTCTTTGTTCCCCATGGTGGGAATCAACCTGCCCGGCGGAAACATCCTGGGATTGATTGATACCAACGGCGACGGCCTGATTCAATTGTCGGAAGTCAGCCCGTACATCAGCGCCTCGGTGTTTGCCCTCTTCGACACGAACGGAAACGGCGTGCTGGACTGCGAGGACTTGAACGCCCTGCTGAACAGCAACGGGACCGAGGGTGAACTGACGGCCGAAGGCGAGCCGGTGGAGGGCGAGCCGACGGCCGAAGGCGAGCCGGTGACGGAAGGCGAGCCGGCGGTTTTCTGCCCCCTGCCCGCCGATGCGCTGTTCTCCGTGGCCATTCGGCTGGCCGACCTCAACGGCGACGGTGGCGTATCGCTGCAGGAACTGCAGGCCGTGGTGCCGCAGGCGCCCGCGGCAATCTTCCCGCTGGCCGACACCAACAATGACGGCCTGATCGATGAGGCTGAACTCCGGGCCTTCATTGCCACGCCAATCATTGAGACGCTGCTTCCCCAGCCCCAGCCCACGGTCGAGGACCTTCTCGCCCTGGTGGACACCAACCACAACGGCGCGATCGATTATGCCGAGATTTCCAGCATTTTCACGCAGGACCGTTTTGCCCTGGTGGACACCAACCACAACGGCGTGATCGACTGTGAAGACCTGACCGTCACCCAGCCGTCCGAAGGCGAACTGGGACCGCCGGAGGGCGAGGGTGAACCCCCGGCCGAGGGTGAAATCGGCGGTTTGGACGACCTGCTGCAGCATCTGCGCGGCTCGGGCAATCTTGCCGGGCTGCTGACGGACGCATTTGGCCTGCTCGACACGAACGGCGACGGCGCGCTCTCCTATGCCGAGCTTTCGGCGCGGATTAAACTGCCGAGGGCCGTCTTCAATGCGGCCGACACGAACGGCGACGGTCTGGTGACGCTGGAAGAGGTGTCCGCGCTGGCCCAGCAGGCCGGACCGCAGGCCGGACCGGTGATCGACCTGGTGCGCGAGGTGGCCGGCCGCTTCGGCAACCAGTTCTTCGCGCCCGGTGACGTGATTCGCGTGACGCTTCGCCTGGTCAAACACGGCGACGGTGTGTTGAGCCAGCTTCATCTCCTGGAGGCGCTGCCCGAAGGATGGATTGTTCGTCTGGTTTCGGGTGCCGACGGCGTGTCCGCCAAGTCACTGGCCGGAAACGCGCTGGTACTGGACTGGAGCAACGCAACCGCCTTCCCGATGCAAATCGTATATGAGGCGACCGCCCCCGCAAACGCCTCCGGCTTGGTGACTGTGACGGGACAGGCCGACTATGAGACAGTGGCTGGCGGCGCGGAAAGCACGGGCGCCGTGGCGTCGGTGCTCGCCGAGGCACTTCCGGAAGACCAGACGCACTCGGCCGACGTGAACCATGACTGGCACCTGTCGCTCTCTGAAGTGCTCCGTGTGGTCCAGTTGTACAATTCGGGCGGTTACAGCGCCGAAACGGGCACGGAAGACGGCTATGCGCCCGGTGTTGGCGGCAAGCAGGCGGGCAGCCCGCACAACGCCGACTATAACGGCGACTGGAGCGTTGACATATCGGAACTGTTGCGCGTTGTGCAGTTGTTCAATGCGCCGGGCGGCGCCTATTACCGTGCCTCAGGCACGGAGGACGGTTTTGTGCCCGGCGTTTTCTAGTCTATGACACGGTAAAAAACGCCGCCGGCGGGGCATAAGCTCTTCCGGCGGCTTGTTTTTGGGTCCGGCATCACGGGTGAAAAGTGTTGATTTGCCGACCAAAAGGCGTAAGATGATAGAAACGAATGAAGGCGGAACAGCGCAAACTGTTCCGTTTAAGAAGGAGAAATGACATGGCGTGCAAGAAGGACCCAGGAATGGCCCGCAAGGGCATGGACGAAGTTGGCAAGGCGGCGCAGGTGGCGAGTGGAATTGTCTCGGCAGGCGCCATCAAGGCGCTGGATTCGGGGAAGAAACTGGGACTGCGCGGTGCCCGCGAATCCGTGAATCTGGAGCGCAAGATGTTCAAGAGCGCGTTGGACGTGTTTGACATGGTATACAAGAAGGCCGACAAGACCATGGGGAAAGCGCTCGGCGACAGTGAGCATGTGCCGGACGAGGCCCGCCAGGTTGCCAAGGAGTGGTCGCGCGTGGTCAAGATTGGCCGCGCCGAACTCAAGACGGCTATAGAAAAGAGTTTCGATTTGGTGGAGCAGTATCTCGATCGGGTGGCCGAACCGGCCAAGGCCGCTTCGAGCAAGCCCGCACCGGCAAAAAAAGCCGCTGCAAAAAAGGCCGTTGCAAAGAAGCCTGCCGCAAAGAAGGCCCCCGTGGTGAAGAAAGCGCCTGCGGCGAAGAAAAAAGCCGCCGCTGCGGACTGATTTCCGGGAGATCATAGCCGAGATATGGAGTTCCCGCCTTCGCGGAACCTCCATATATGGGTTTGCGGGTTGCCTTGCGGTTGCTTGTCCTGCTAGTATGGTAATAATCCGGGCGGGTATCAATCTGTCCGGACAGGGTTGAAACATAGCGTTTCGCGGAGAAACCATCATGCGCATGAGTCTTAAATTGGCGGCATTTGCCGTGTTGCTGGGCTGGGCCGTGTCGGCACAGGCGCAATGGACCTGGACGCCGCAGACAGGCCGCTTCGTCAACATGAAGCGGATGCCCAAGGAAACTGCCGAACTGCAGATCGAACACACGCGCGGACTGCTCGTCGAGGGCAACTACCGAAAGGCGTTGCGCGAGACGGAAAAGTTCACCGAGTTCTACGGCAAGGATCCCATGGCCGACGAGAACCAGTTCCTGCGCGCCGAGATTCTCATGGCCCAGGGAAAGAGCATGGATGCGGCCAAGGCGTACCAGCAACTGCTCTCGGGCTATCCCAACACGAAACGTTATCCTGACGCAATCAAGCGGCAGTACGAGATCGGCGACCAGTATTATGAGAAGGGCCTGAAAAAAGTCGAGAAGCGCTGGGCGCTGTTCAAGAAGCGTCCGTTGAAGCACGCGGCCGAAGTGTACGCGATGGTGGTGGAAAACCAGCCGTTCACCGCGCAGGCCGCCGAGGCCCAGTACAAGATCGGCCTGAGCCACTACGCCCGCAAAGAATACACGGAGGCCGCTTTCGAGTACCGCCGGGTTGTGGAGGATTACTCCGGGTCCGACTGGGTCGATGACGCCTCCTACGGTCTGGCCATGTGCTATTACGAGGGCTCGCTCCGGCCCGCCTACGACCAGACCCCCAGCCAGATGGCCGTTGACGCCATTGATGACTTTGCCACCCGTTACCCCCAGGACACGCGCGTCGCGGACCTGAAGGCAAAGCGGGGTGAAATGCGCGAGTCCATTGCAAACCAGCGCCTGGCCACGGCACGTTTCTATGAGAAACGCCGCCAGTTCTCCTCGGCGCGCATCTACTACGAACTGCTTGCGAAAGACTTCACTGACACCGGTGCCGCGCAGGCGGCCAAGGAGTGGCTGGACAAGAATGCCGGGGTTACCCATGTGGGCCTGAAGTACGGCAAGGCAGAGGCCAAGTAACGCAATGCCCGACGGAACCGCTGCGGAACACATCGGCCCAAGGGCCGCACTTTTCGGAATTGCGGCGGTGCTGGCACTGACGGCGCTGGCCGGGTGCGGTTACACGACGCAAAGTTCGCTGGACCCCAAGTACCGCACGGTGGCCGTTTCCCCTTTCTATGACAAGACGCGCGAATATGACCTCCAGGCGCCGCTGACCGACGCGGTCACCCGCAAGTTCATCACCGACTCGCGCCTGCAGGTGGTAAAGGCGGACGACGCCGATCTTCTGGTAGAGGGTGTCATCACCGGCATGTCGCGGCGCGGCTTGATGACCGACCGCAACGACGAAGTGACCCAGTCGCTGTTTGTCGTCACCGCCGGAGTGCGCCTTACGGACCGCGCCACCGGCAAGGTGCTTTGGGAAGACCCCACCATGACCGGTGAAACTACCTTCTACACCCGCGCCGCGGGGCTTTCCTCCGACCGGGTTCACGGCAACGGGGAAGTCTTCCTTCCCACCGTGCGTTCCTTCCCCACGGACGAGGAAAACCGGGCCGCCTCCGAGGCGCTCGAACAACTGGCCACCGTAATCTTCCACCGCGTCGTCGAACCCTGGTGATGCCGTGCAGGTCAGGCAGTTTATTGACAGCATCGGGCAGGGAAAACCGCCGCGCGTAGTGCTCTTCTGCCCCGGCAAGGCCCCATGGGGAAGAGAGGAATGGGAACCCCTTCTGGTAGACATGGCAGTGAAACGCCTTGTTGACACCTATGTCGATCCCTCCCTCCAGGACATGGTCTACTCCGTGTTCTATGCCGATGAAAGCCCCCCCCCGGTCATCGCCGACGAGGCGCGCACCTTCCCCTTTCTGGCCGAAAGGCGCGTGATCGTGGTGCGAAACGCCGAACGCTACAACACCATGTCCGCCGAGAAGAGCGCTCCGCTCGCGTCCCTGCTTGGCTATATCGAAGACCCGGCCGACACCACGCTGCTGATTCTTATCGCGACGCAGATTGACCGGCGCAAGCGCTTCTACAAAGCCTGTGAAAAGGGCGCGGACGTGATTGAATGCCCGCAGTTGGACGAAGCCTCCATGCGCCAGTGGGTGCGCGATGAGGCGGCGAACCGCAAGGTGAAAATTGACGGCGACGCCGTGAAGGAACTGATGGACCGCGCGGGAAACCGGCTGAGCGACGTGCAGAATGCGCTCAACCTCGTGATCAATTATGTCGGCAACGTGGGCGTGGTCACCGAATCCGATGTGCGCGCCGCCTGCGCCGATGTTGCCGAGGAGACGGTATGGGCGCTGACCGACGCCATTGCGGCCTCGAACACGCATAAGGCGCTCTCCGCGCTGCACCAGCTCATTGCGCTCAACAAGACCCCCGACGAGATTCTCGGCACCATCAACTGGCTGGTCGAAAACGCCTACCGCGCCATGCCGGAAACCCAGGCACCCGCCCCCAAGCCCTTCGTTGCCACGAAAGTGGTGGAACTCGGCAAGACGCTCGGACTGCCCAAGCTCAAGGCGGCCATGGCCATGTGCACCCGCACCCATTTCAACATGCGCGAGACCGGCGTTGACCGCAACCTCGCGCTGGAAATGCTCGTCATAAAGCTCTCCATGGGCGGCACGGGAAAGAAGCGCGGCGCGGCGGCAAGGTGATGTGTTTCTGGCAATCCGGAAGCGGGAAACAACGTGAACCGGCATGCCAAGGCGGGAGCGATGGACACCATCACGGACTTGAGGGACCAACCAAGGTATATTCTCTTACGCGTCGGTCTGGTCTCTAACGTTCATGCCCCCAGCCGCATGGTCGTGATTTGTTATCCCAACAGAAGGAAATGCAGGGTGTGAAACGTCATTTTGTCGCCCCCCCCCTTTTCTTCTGTTTGTTGGAAAAACGGGGGGCACTGGAACTGTTGAAAAAGAGTCCGTTGCGCCAAACCCCACATTGGAGGACAACCGCTTGCGAAGATGTGGGGCGTTGAAATGATGCTTTTTCAACAGGCCAACGCACGCCGGGATTTTCCGAAAGCGTTCCATCTGCATCGAGGGGTCTTGGCGTCTCCGCGCAAGAAAGGGTACAATAGCGGTTTGAAGGCAGAAGAATATCTGTGAGCCATTGTGATTTTCGCGTCGCTGATTTGAACGCGGTGATTGCAGAGTTGATCGAACTGATGGAGAGCACCGCCGGATGAAACCGGTCCGCTGGACGGTACATGCCCAAAAGAAAGCCGCCTCTCGCGAAGTGAACGTCGCAGAAGCTGAAAAGGCTATTGCCTCTCCTGACTCTGTTGTGTCCGGGCGTCCGCCGCGCCGGATACTCATGCGACGCTACTTCGACGATGTCCTCCAGTCGGAGATGCTGTTGCGGGTGGTGGTGGAGGAAACTGAGGCGGAAACGGTGCTGATCACGCTCTACAAGACGTTAAACTTCAACAAGTACGAGGCAGCCACATGAAAGCTGAATACGACAAAGAAACGGACACCCTCACGATCATGCTGCGCGACGTGCGGGTGAAGGAGAGTGACGAGATTCGCCCCGGTGTCATCGCGGATTTTGGCTATGACGGAGGCGTGGTCGGCTTTGAGATTCTGCACGCATCAGAAGTGGTGGAGCAAACACGGGAAATGCAGTTTGCCGTGGCAGAATGACCATTCTTCCCCAGACGCCGTTGCACCATGGTTTCTCCGAAACGGGGGAGGCCTTCCCTGTTTCCTGAGAAAGCAGAGTTTGACTTGAAGTCGCACATTGCGACTTCAAGTTGGGGCGGGTGAGGAAGCCTCAGTATGTCTTCAAGAAACACGGCGTCGAACGCCGAACTCGCCCCAAAACTGGAAACGCTTGAAAAAAGGCACGAAGCGCAGTTCAAGGCCGTATTCTACGCAATCCGGCAGCTTATGGCGCCGCCACAAAAGGAACGACGGCAGCTAGGTTTTCACGTTGAGAAATGAGCGCGAAGCAAGCGCGGGTTTACCGCGAAGTTCCTGCGCCCGTTGATGGTGCGTTGCCGTCCGGCGCAATTCCAACATGAGGAAATGCCGCGAATGAAATCCCATTGTACATTCATCCCGTTAGTTGTCCTCGTTGCGCTGTCTTCCCTCACGGCCTTGGGCCAGCAGCCTCCACAGGGCCTGCCCGCCAAGATAGGCTTCCACAACGCCGTTTATGACGGGAACGGAAAGCTGCTGCCCTGGACCTCCTGGGAGGACGCAATCGGCCGGGAAATGGAGTGGTACCTGAAATGCCCCCTGGATGAACACGGCTATCCGAACTTTGTCTTCATGACTTTCATGAACGGCGACTACCAGGCATTGCGCATGGACTCCATTCCCGCGACGCAGGACGGCACCGCCATCCTGTCTTATCTGAAGTGGTGGGCCTTCAAGGGCAAATCGGACCCGCGCATCCTGGACTGGGCCCGGCGCATGGGCGACTATCTTCTGAAGGAAACGCTGACGCCGAACCGGGGTGCCTACCCCAAGTTTACGCGGTCAACGGGTTATTACGTGGACTTTCCGCAGTTTCGCGCGTCGCAGGGCGACAGTCGCTACGGACGCAATGTCATCGAGCCTGACAAGGGCGGCATCGCGGGATATGCGCTGGTGAGGCTCTATGACGCCACGGGCGACAAGCGCTATCTCAGGCAGGCCCTGCACAACGCCGATGTGCTGGCCAGAAACATGCGGCCCGCCGATGCGACGCGCTCCCCCTGGCCCTTCCGGGTGGACTGCATCATCGGCGGCGAGGGCAGGGGACAGCGCAGCGGTGACATGGTTTACATTCTGCGGCTCTTCGACGCGCTCATCGAAAAGGGTCACGGTCGGTACAAGATTCCACGCGCCGCCCTTTGGAAATGGATCAAGCAGTACCAGTTCAACTCTTCGGAGGATCCCGGCAAATGCCTGTGGGTGCACTTCTTTGAAGACTACGACATGGACAACAACCGCAATTCCTGGGCGCCGCTCGAAATGGCACGGTACCTCATAGAGCGAAAGGAAGCCCTTGACCCCGACTGGAAAGCCGATGCGGAAAAGCTGATCCAGTTCGCGCTCCGGCATTTCTCGGACGCCCAGCCCGGCGGCGTGACCACCATGGGCGAGCAGGACGACGACAAGAAGCCCTGGGGCGGCGCCTGTTCAAAGATTGGCGGCGTGGCCGCGCTCTTCTACGCCGCGGGCGGCGGTGAGCAGTACAAGGAACTGGCCTTCCTCAATCTCAACTGGATGACCTACTTCATCGACAATGACGGCGCCCCGGCGCAGCGTGCCGAGGCCTCCAATTCTGTCCGTGGCGGCTGGCAGGAAGACTGCCACACCGACGTGGTTCACAATTTTGCCGACGCCATGGCCGCCGTGCCCGAGTGGTCGGGAAAAATGGGACGTTAACAAACCGCGTTCAAAGAGGCCGCAACATGGAAGTTCACCCAGTTGAGCCGGACGAATGCCCCGAGGCGGCCGAGGTGCTGCTGCGCGCATTCTTCGATTTTTCGATGAATCAATACCTTTTCCCCGACCCAAAGAAACGGGTCTGGCAGCTTCGCTTCATCTATCAGCGGCTTCTCGCGTTGTATTGCGGGGTGGGCGGGGCGTTCATCACCGATGACGGAAGCGGCGTCGCGCTTTGGGCTCCGCCGCACTATTGGCACGGCGTGGGGATATGGCGGCACGTCCGTGCCGGTTTCCTGGCCACACCGTTCCATATTGGCCTGGACATGACCCGCCGTCGAATCGGGGCGCTGCGCGACATTGAGCACCGTCACCGCACGGAGATACAGGAGCCGCACTGGTCGCTGGAATTGATTGGCGCCGACCCAAAGCAGCAACGCACCGGGTCAGGCACCGCGCTGATTCAGCACGTGCTTGACCGGGCCGACCGGCAGGGACTCCCGGCGTATGTGATTACCCATGATGCCCGAAATGTGGCCTATTACGAGCGCTTCGGCTTTCTGCTGGTCGGTAATGCGCCCTTCGAACCCGGCGCGCCGCCCACCTGTTCATTGTTGCGCCCGGCCATGAAGCATTCTTATGCCTGTCCGGGAAACACCGTCGCCGCCATCAGAAGGTGAATCCGGCATTTACTTTCTGCCCAGTTCCACAATGAGCCAGCGCCCGTTTTCTTTTGCCAGAACGACCGTCCTGCACACGGCCCCCTTGCGGGTGCCGATAGAGATGGGCTTCACGGACGCCCGGTCGCCGGCAACAACAAGGTCGGCATTTTCGATGTCGATACGGCCATCCTCATCGACCATGCGCTGGCCCAGTTCCGTCATGATCTCCTGGATGACCGTCCTGTCGCCAAACTCGGACGTGACGTTCTCCGAGAACAGCGCCATGACTTGGGCAACGTCATTGGTGAGGAGGCTTTGTTTCCACTGCTGCATTACCGCCATGACCTGCGCCCGGTCATCCGGCGCCTTGACCACGGTGGCACAGCCCACAGCGGCAAGCACCGCCAGCAACAGGAGGGAGCGTCTTGCAAAGGAATGGAAATGCGTCATGGTTCCTCGCGTCCAAAAAGGGTAGGAGATGCGGACGGCGTTCGCCCATCACCCGAGTTTGGAGTGAAGTATATCCCAATCCGGCATGCCGTGTGAACGGAAGAGCGCCTGGCGCACGGCCCGGAAACATAGTGCGCCCGCACTTTGTTCACTTTCGGGACAACCGAGGAGCTTTCCATGAAACCCATCGAAGAACATATGGCCTTTTACGAGGCCTACCACCGGCACCCGCTCAACAAACTCACCCACTTCATAGGCATTCCCACCATCGTCTTCTCGGTGCTGGTCGCGCTCAGCACCGTGTCTGTGCCCTTGGGCGGCGCCGCCGTCACCCCGGCCATGCTGCTGGTCGCGGTCGTGCTGGTGTACTACTTCCTGCTGCGACCGGCCTTCGGACTGGGAATGGCTTTTTTCCTGCTGCCAGCGCTGGCACTGGCCCACGGGGTGGGTCGGCAGTCCTGGACCGTGGTCGGCACGGTGTTTCTCGTCTTCTTTGTCGGCGGATGGGTTTTTCAGTTGGTGGGCCATGCCGTGTTCGAACACCGGCGTCCGGCCCTTACGGACAATCTGTTTCAGATGGTCATCGGTCCGATTTTTCTGGTGGCCGAGTTGTTTTTTCTTTTCGGCTATCGTCCGGAACTGCACGCCCGCATCCGCGAACTGTCCCACCGGCATGACGGCCAATAGGTTGCAACGTTCTTGCTGTCCAGTATAAGAACGGGAATTTCATCGGGTAGCGCCTGAACCTTCAACTCATTCATGAGCCGATCCCGCTCCGCACCGCTGATACCCTCGTCGCGCAACCCGTCCAATATCTGACCCGTGCGCCGCGCCTGACGTTTACCCGGCGTGGCCATTGCCGTGCCAAACGCCGCCACAAACCTCTCCTCCGGCGTCTGCATCCGGTCCATGCGCATCCGCATGGCACGGGCCAAATCCCGGCCGCCCACACGCCACCCGTAGGACAGGCGTATGGCCTTGGCAAGCTGGTCCCGGTCGCCCGACTGCATCGCGTCCGTCATCTCCTGCGAAAGAATGTCCTGCCCCAAATGCGTTTCCGCGTCTGTCAGCGTGTGCCCTGCCAGAATGCGCTCCCGCACCGCGGCCCGGTCCAGCGTGGCGGACTCTGCCCGCACCTCGTCGTCCGTGCGCACCGTCTGGTCCCGATACAGGTTCTCATCCGCCACCCGCTGCCCCCGACGCGCCGCGTCGTTCTGGCCGGGGTTTGCAAGGTCAGGACGGCCCGTCGCATCCCTGCCGGACATAATTTCATCGGCCGTGCGATTTACGGCGTCTTCGGTTGGGGCCGTACTGTAGCGTTGCCCCTGCTTCTCAAACGGAAGAATGTTTTCCGGCGCACCCTTCACCGCCCGGAACGAGTGAACACTTGCCCCATACTTGTTGTCCCGGCGGTCACGCACCGTGCGGCCTATGTTCCGCTTGGAATACGGTCCGGTCCAGACAACCTCGCCCGTCTTGGTGTTCACCACCTCATAGGGCGCGTCCGGGGGGATGGTGTTCTGGTCTGATGATGCCGTGCTGTACCGCATGTCCGGATTGGCCGGATCGAACGTGCCCCGGTTGCCGATGGCGGACTTCACCTGCGTGGGGGAGAAGACGGCGTACTGATCCGGATAGGGAACGTCTTCCCCGTAAACTTCTCCTTTTCGGTTGCGACTCCACCCGTCTTTGCTTTCTGGCAGGTCATAACGGGATTCTGGCCAGACAATACCATCGTACCCCTTGGCTTGAAGTTCCACAACGGCACTCTGATTCAGGCCCCCATGTTTAGCATATTCTCCGTGCGTGTCTATAAACGGTTTCTTCATGGACAGGTAGACCGGATATGTCTGGCTGTTTCCAAGCTGCACGCCCGCAACACGTTCTCCGGCCTGTTCCCCCGCAAAACCGTCCGCCACCTCCGGAGCATTGGAAAACCATGGAACGCCAGACCTGTTCTTGTCACGTCCGGCTGGAGCCTGCTCGTTATTAAAGGAAGTGAATGTTTCTCCTGTCCCGTGATACAACACCTTGGGCTCGCCGTTCTCGTCCAGGAGCACCGACGGGCGGTTGACAAGATGGGCATTCAGTTGTACAATCTTGTCAGAAGCTCCCGTTCGGCCTGAGATACCGGGATGGCCGGATGTGTAGGCGCGGTTTGGGTTAACCCCATCCGCGCCGTCTTTGTTTTTGAGCCATCCCGTAAGGAGCCATGTCTTTTCTGCTCCAAATCTGCGCAAGGAAAGAACAGCTTCATATCCCTCGTGTGAAATCTTTATGCGCTCTCCCTGCGTTCCCTCGTTTTGTATTTCTGTCACCTTGCCATGCGCAATGACAGAAGGCATTTGCCTCAATACCTGTTCGCCATCCTGCCCTTCCATGTTTCGTTGTTCAACAAGATGAGAAACGCCTTCCCCGTCAACAAGTTTACCTTTCTGGTTGACGCGTCCGGGCTTTCCGTATATGAATGCGATACTGCCCAAACCGGGACGTGACATGGCGTCTTGCACATCTTGTTTCGTGTGCAGAACTTCCTCTATCGCAGACTTCCCGCGAATCTCCTCGTGTGCCTGATGCCCCCACGCCTCCCAATCGCCACCCCACCGCTTGAACGCCTCGGTCCGGACCTGTGTATGCTGGCCCCGTGAAAGGTTGCTCGGCTTACCGTTCGGTGCAAGCGGGCGCTCATCATCACGGCCAGCGGTGGAGTACCGCATGTCCGGCGTCTTCTCGTTGAACCGCTTCGACAGCGGAATCAGCTTTCCCGCGTCGTCGTAGGTGAACGGGTCGGCGGACTTGACGGCCTTCGGGTCAAACACAAAGGCGTCAAAGGTGCCGTCCTCATTCTTCAGAATGGCGCCGTCGTGGCCGTCCCTTTGCAGATCGCTCGACTTGTCATACTGTTCCCACCCGGCGGGATTCTCTATTTTGGCGTACCACTTCATAGTCACGCCCTTGCCCTGGGCACCCACTTCCCCCGCGTCGATGGCCTTCTTGTCGCTGGTCATCCACACGCGCCGGTCATAGGCCCGGTCCATGTCGAACTTGTTGAACTGGTGGCCCGTCCCGTGGAACACCGGACCCACTGTGTACCCCGCCGCGCGCGCCGCCTCGTCCACCATCCGTTGCGCGGTGGCATGGTCGCCCTTGGCCTCCGCGTCCCGGTACTCCGCCTCCTGTTGGCGTTTCACACGCGGACTGGTGGAGAACCGGCTTTCGCCGCCCTGTGGCGCACTGGATGCTGGGGTATTGCTGTCCGGGGAATCGGGTTTGACAGAGAAGATTCTCTGTAGTACACTTGGTATGGATTCGTAGCGCACGGCGGAAAGCTCACCCGAAAGGTCGGCACTGGCACCGCTCTTGAACGTGCCGTTGCGAATCCTTTCTTTTAATGCCACCTCGTGAAAACTGAACCTAGACTCTCCCTGCTGCCTGTTCAATGCAACAACAGCAACAAAATCTTGTCTTCCAATGGTCACGGGGGCGGCCAAGAGAACTCGCTCGTAGCCCCTTCCCTTCCAGTCCTGTTGTCTAAATATGATTCGTCCATGCTCAATAACAGAAGGAACTGCCGCAAAGGCAATAGCTTTATTCCTGCCCAGTC
>CAITNO010000085.1 GCA_903893795.1 Candidatus Hydrogenedentota bacterium
CCGGCGCTCCCAGTGAAGAATTGTGAGTCCGCCCCTTCCGTCAGTCCCCGTCGCCTTTTTCGAGCAATTCCCGCGCGGCGCGAATCTGGTCCGGACCTCCGATAAGCATGACGCCGTCGCCGGCGCACAGCGTCTCTTCCGGTCCGGGATTGACGATGTGCGCGCCGGCGCGCTCGATGCCGATCACGCTGGCGCCGGTGCGCGCGCGCAGGTTCAGTTCGCCGATGCGCCTGCCCACTGCCGGGGAGGCGCCGGGCACGGCCACCATGGAAAGACCGGCCTTGTGCAATAGCGGCGGCATGGCCGGCGCGGTGCCGGGGTCGGTTGTGTCGAGCGGTTTGGAGAACATGTCGCGCAGCATCACCTGTCCCCGCGCGTACAGGCGGATAAATGACGCGCGCAATCCCACGGCGACAAGAATGGCCACGCCGCCCAGAAAAGAGAACATGGGCCAGGGCGGCAGAATGAGCGCGCTTACCATCAGCAGCCAGGCGCACACCACCAACGTGCCCAGAATAAGGAAGGTGTTGGCCACGATGGCGCGGTAGGGCACGGTCGCATTCCTGGTCATGGCGGCGGGTATGGCCATCTCGGAGAGGATCATGCCCACGGCCTGTATCTTGCGGAACATGGCGATCAGGAGCAGCAGCGATGCCAGCAGCGCGGCAAACCAGCAGATCGTGCCCATGCCGCCGGTCCATTCCGGCAGCGCGGTCCACCATCCCCCGCGCTCCTCAAGGTGCCGTGCCACGGCGGCGGCGCCCAGGAACAGTCCTGAACCAATCATGAGGTTCAGCAGAATCTGAAGCAGGGATCGGCGCAGCACCACGCGCACCTGATCGGCCACGTGGCTGGACTGCTGCAGCGCCGACACCCACTGGCCGTAGGCCATCATGGTTGCCGCCAGCGGCGGCGGGGTTTTCCTTTCCAGCAGGTTGGCAAGACGGTCGGCGTTGCGCAGCAGCAGCGGCATGGCAAAGATGGTGAGGGCCGAAACCGACACAGCGATGGGATAGAGCGCGCCGTCGATCACGCCAAGGGACAGGCCGAGCGACGCGATAATGTAGGAGAATTCGCCAATCTGCGCCATGCCCGCCCCCACATGGATGGCGGTCCGGGGCGAGGACCCCGTGAGCAGCGCGCCCAGCGTGCAGGTGGCGGTCTTGCCGACAATAACCCCGGCGGCGATGACCAGGATGGGCACGATGTGCACAAAAACCTGTGCGGGGTCGATCATCATGCCGACGGTGACAAAGAATATGGCGCTGAACAGGTCGCGCACCGGCTCAATCAGCGGAATAATCCGCCGCCGGTCAGGCGCCTCCGCCACAACGGCACCTGCGATAAAGGCGCCCAGCGCGACACTGAAACCGGTCTCCATGGCCAGCAGGGAGGCGGTGAAGCACACGCCCAGCACGGTGACAAGGAGCATCTCGTTGTTTCTGAAGCGGCCCACGTAGCGAAGCAGCGCGGGAATGGCCAGCAGCCCCACCACCAGCATAATCACGAGGAACATGCTCAAGCGGCCCAGCGTCTCGGCCACGGCCATGAAATCCACGGAGCGCGTCATGGCCACGCTGGAGAGCAAGCCCAGCATGGCCACGGCCAGGATGTCTTCAAAAACAAGAATGCCAAACATCATGTCCGCAAAGGGCTCGCGGTGCCGCCCCATGCCGCCGAGCACCTTGACAATCACCATACTGGAGGAGATGGACATCATGGCGCCGAGAAAAACGCTGTCCATGGCGTCCCAGCCGAAAAGGCGCCCGATATTGTAGCCCAGCCAGACCATGAGCGAGATTTCCATGGCCGCGGCCAGGCCCGCGCTGAACCCCACGCGCGCGAGTCGGCGCAGGTTGAACTCGAGACCGAGGCTGAACAGGAGGAACACGACGCCGAGGTCGGCCAGCGTGTGAATGGACTGCTGGTCGGAGATGATGGGCGTTTCAAAGGCGTAGGGACCAACCATCACGCCAGCGATGATATAGCCCAGCAACACCGGCTGCCGCAGCCGGTGGAAGATGACCGTCACCACGCCGGCGGTCACCATGACCACCGCAAGGCTGTTAAGCAGCGGGAAAGCCATGGCTAGGGCCGGTTCATGGCGTAGGCCGCCCCGGGCCGCTCCGAATAAACGGAGGTGATCATTTCTTGCCCCCAAAATAGAAATTGACATCGCGCCAGTTTTGGAGAAACTCGCCCATCAACGCCGAGGGACGAAGCCGCAGGCTCAGTTCGGTGTTCGTCGTGTCCCAGCAGGCGCTCTTGCAGTTCTGAACGCATTTGCGCTGCTGGTGAAACTCGCGGCTGCGCCAAATCTCGTCGAGCGGTAGCTGCCGCACCGACAGGACGCCGTCCATGTCGGCGCAGGGCGCCACCGAGCCCGTCGGCCCCACGGCCACGGCGGCCCATCCCGCGTGACAGCGAAACGAACGGGGGGTGCCGTACAAATCGACAATGCCCTCGAAGAAAGCCGGTGAAGTGGTAAGCAGCCTGCTCTTGGCGCACGCCCGGCCCAACAGTTTGACCTGTGCCTCCAGTTCGGACAGGTCCCCCGGCGCAAACAGAAGGTCGCCATACTCTTCAATATGCTTCAGGCGGTGCAGCAGATTGGTGTGAACGGGCGCAAACTTGATCTGGTGCACGCCCAGGGATTCGGCAAATTCGACCATTTCGGCCATAGTCTTGCAGTTCTGGCGCGTGATAAGGCAGTTGATGCCGACACGAGTGTCCGGCGCAAATTCACGCAGGAGTCTGATGGCCTCCACGGCAGGCGCGAAAGTGTCCTTCCCCCGCAGCCGCTCGTGCGCCGCTGCGTGGGGACTGTCCAGTGACACGGACACGACAGACACGCCCGAATCGTGGAGCCTGCGCGCCAGTTCGGTGGTCATCAAGGTTCCGTTGGTGCACAGGTGAACGCCCATATCCCTGCTTCGCGCATGGCGGACCAAGTCGCACAAATCGGCGCGCAGCAGGGGTTCACCACCGCTGATCGAAACCAGCATGGTGCCGAGCCTTTGCGCGGCATCAATAACGGAAAACCATTCGCCGGTGGACAATTCTTTCCCGGCGCTGCGGGCATGCTCCAGCTCACAGACCCCGCACATGCTGCAGCGCAGGTTGCACTGGTCCGTAATGAACATCAGCACGACGGGAAGATAGCGCGGAGCAATCCCAAGTTGGCGGGTTGCGACCACGTGGGCCACCCGCCATCCATTTCGCGCCATCAGTCTGAGCTGTGAAGCCGCCACTGTCAGTATCCTGTTATCTGCCTGTCTCGTATAAACATGCGCCAGTATCGAATATGGTCCCAGTCCTTTGCCAAGTGTGGCACGACCAAGCCCGGCGGTGCAACCGACCCACGGAAGTCCGCGCTTAATAATAATGTCCCAGCCAAACACTGCCCGAAAACCGGTGGTGCTACCAGATCGCCAGAATCTCTGTCATCCCTTACTTGGTTACAGTAATCACTGTCCTGATGATGCCTTTTGAGCCAAAGGCCCCTATAAAATGGCTGTTTTGAAAGACTTATCCTAGATTTTGCCTGGATTAAGACCATGGCACAGGCCGATAAAAATGCTCAAAATGACAATGAAAAAAAGATTGACGCCACTAAAGTTTCAGTATATTATGGTGCGCGACATGTTGCATAGAAATCGGGCCGTAGGTTGTTCTACCAATTTGGTGAATATTGTCCAACCTATTTTGTTTCTTGTGTGACTTGGGCATTTTCACATGCGTGAGTGCCGATGAGATAGGGCGTGAGTTGCTGAATCGTTTCTCAAACTAGGAGGACCTTCGATGAAGAAATTGACATTGGTTGGCATTGGCATGTTGGCTATGGCATGCCTCGTCTGCGTACCGGCACTGGCCGTGACAGGCGTACCACATGCACCGCTGGCTTCGACAGCGGCCTGTCCGAACGGCACCGGCGCGTTGACCACGCCCTACGGTGCACCGGCCACCTCCAGCGTGGCGGGGTCACTGCCGATTTTCGGACTCGGCAGCGGCTCGACCTATGGCGCTGCGGTGACGAGTTGGCCCGCGGCCGGAAACTGGGATTTTTGCGCGGCGCTTGACACGGCGAGCTGCTCGCTGGGCGGCCTCGGTAGCTTCTCCACGGACATCGGCACCTATGCGCCCCTGTTCCTGTGCATCACCGACATCAACGGCCCGGTCAATCCGTCTCCCCCGAGCGGAACGCTTCCGGTAACGGGCAACGGCATCCCCGACGGCGAATTTGAACTGGGTGTGCTGGCTGCCGTGCTGAACAACACCTACACCTTGGATCCGGCGAAGACCGGCGGCGTTACAAATGCGCAGATCCTGACCGCCTACCAGGCCAACTTCAACTACTTCAAGGGGCTGGTCGCCAATGCCCTGGCGCATGTCCCCCTCAACGGAAGTGCGACGGACGTTCGCTTCCTGGTTCCGAGCGTGGCCCCCTACCTTCCCAATAGTCTGACCGCCGTGCTTGCCGCGTATGCCACGGAAGGCAATGCCAACACCCTGGCCGCTTTGGACGCGCTCCTTGGCGCGCTGACGCAGATCGGCATCACGCCGCCTCCGGGTGGTGTTGCGTCCGTCACCACGGGCTTCCCGGCGATTCTCGGCCCCGGTGGCGATCCTGACGGCGACAAATTCACCAACTATCAGGAATACGCCGCATTCAAGTCATCGGGCGCGGCCGCCACAATCGCCGCCCAGTTTAATGCTGCCACGGTTCCCCCGGTGGTGCCCATCACGGGTTCCATCGTCATCAATGACAACGCCTCCGCGACAAAAGACGTGGCAGTCACCCTGACCCTGACCTGGGGCGGCGGCGGCGGCGCCGGCGTAACGCAGCAGCGCTTCAGCGATGACGGCGCCCATTGGACCGCTTGGGAGGCCGTTACAGCCACCCGTCCGTACACCCTTCCGGCGGGAGACGGCCACAAGACGGTGCGCGTCCAGTTCAAGGATGACACGGGACGCATTTCCGGGTCCTTCAGCGACTTCATCAATCTGGATGGCACGCCGCCGACCGGCAGCATCATCATCAACGGCGGCGCGCTGAGCACCTCCACCCAGTCCGTGTCCCTTGGCCTGACCTGGGCTGATGCGGCAGGCGGTTCCGGTGTGGTGCGCATGCGCTTCAGCGATGACGGCGCCCATTGGTCCGCTTGGGAAACGCTCAAGTCGCCGCGCGCCTACTCGCTGCCGATCGCGACAACCGGCTATCAGACCGTGCGTGCGCAGTTCCGCGACGGGGCCGGCAATATTTCCCCGACCTACAACGACTACATCAAGCTGGTGGTCAAGTAGAGACGATTGAGCGCCGGAGTGCCACTGGGCGCCGGTGCCAACACACGTCCATATGACTGACGCCGTGGCCACGGGACACCGTGGCCACGGCTTTTTGATGTGATACATGAGCGCGCCGCGAAGGATTTCGGGCCGGTCCTGTTCACAATTTATAATGGCCTAACACTCCAGAAGTTTAGGTATAATGTCTGCCTGTTGAAAAACTTGGATGTGCGCCGCCTGGCGGGCATCCTTCACGGTACGTGCCGGACTACTGGCATGTATCCCTCACTGCTTAGGAGTTGCTTTATGTCAAAGGGACGCACTGGGATAACGGGCATCGTATTGCTGTCGGCAGTATTGCTGTTCTCGGCCACCGCAAAGGCTGCCGAGTTGCGGACCTTCACCGGGCACACGGGTTCGGTAAATGCCGTTGCCTTTTCGCCCGACGCCGCGCAGGTGCTCACCAGTTCGATTTACGACCCGGCAAAACTGTGGACCACCGCCACGGGCACCAACATCCGATCGTTCACCCCGGACAGCGGTGTGAACTCGGTGGCCTATTCCACGGATGGAACCCGGGTGCTCACCGGGTCGGGCGGCAACACGGCAAAACTGTGGAACGCAGGCACGGGCGCGCTCATTCGCACTTTTTCCAAGGGAACGGAAGAGGTGCTTGCGGTGGCCTTTTCCCCGGACGGCACCAAAGT
The DNA here is from genome assembly GCA_903893795.1 of Candidatus Hydrogenedentota bacterium. GTDB lineage: Bacteria > Hydrogenedentota > Hydrogenedentia > Hydrogenedentales > CAITNO01 > CAITNO01. Next base: position 5,994 of record CAITNO010000085.1, read on the forward strand.
GCTCACCGGGGGCGATGGCTATGACACCCAGGCGCACAGCACTTACGGTGCGGTGAACCAGTGGGATGCGGAGACCGGCGCGGCGGTCAGCGCCTCCAAGGGCCACACGCTGGCCGTGCTCTCCGTGGCTTTTTCCCCCGACGGAACCAAACTGCTCAGCGGGTCCCTCGACCACACGGCAAAGTTGTGGAGCGCGGAAACGGGCGCAGAACTGCGTAGCTTCTCCGGGGTCTCAGGACACACGGACGCGGTTACCTCTGTCGCCTTTTCCGCTGATGGTTCCAAGGTTCTTACGGGTTCCAATGACCATACAGCCAAATTGTGGAACCTGGAAACGGGCGAGTTTATCCGCAGCTTCGACATGCTCTCCGCCGTGACCTCGGTGGCCTTTTCCCCCGATGGCGGCAAGGTGCTCACCGGCTCCGTTGACAAGACCGCCAAGTTGTGGAATGCGGCGACGGGTGCGGGCATCCGCAGTCTCATAGGACACACCGATTCGGTGAACGCTGTCGCATTTTCCGCCGATGGAACGCTGGCCCTGACGGGATCAAGCGACCATACGGCCAAATTGTGGGCCATCACCGTGCCCGTGCCCTACCTGATTAATGAGACGCAGACCGTGGCCGGATCTATTCTGACCAGCGCAAGCCTGGTCGCAGGCACCGTAACCCAGGAATGCAGCAATACCGTGGCGGCAGGCTTGGTCATCAGCCAGGTCCCCGCGCCGGGAACGCAGGTGGATCCGGGAACCGCCGTGTCCTTCGCTGTTTCCACAGGCGTCTGCAATGTGACCGTGCCCAACCTGCCGGGCCTCACACAAAGCGCCGCGCGCGACGCTCTTGCCGGCGCAAACCTGGTCGCCGGCTCCGTGTCCGAGCAGTGCAGCAACACCGTGGCGGTGGGATTGGTCATCAGCCAGTACCCCCCGGCAGAACAGCAGGTGCCCTTTGGCAGTGCCGTGGCCTTCGTTATTTCTTCCGGCTTGTGCAACGTGGTCGTGCCTGATGTGGCGGGACAGACGCAGTCCGCAGCGGGCGACGCGCTGGTTGCAGTCGGACTCTCCACTGGCACGCTGACTGAACAGTGCAGCAACACCGTGGCGGCGGGGCTGGTCGTCAGCCAGAACCCGGCAAAAGATCAGTTGGCTCCCTATGGCACTGCCGTGACGCTGGTGCTCTCCACCGGCCTGTGCAATGTGGCCGTGCCCAACGTGACGGGCCTTGCGCAAGAGGCGGCGGGCACCGTGCTCACCGGCGTGGGACTTGCCGTGGGCGGCGTGACCGCGCAGTGCAGCAACACCGTGGCGGCCGGGTCGGTCATCAGTCAGGACCCGCCGGCAGACCAGCTAATACCCTATGGCACTGCTGTGGCGCTGACGGTGTCCACGGGGCTGTGCAATGTAACCGTGCCCAACCTGGTGGGGCTCACCCAGACTGCGGCAGCCTCCGCGCTCACCGGCGCGGGGCTCGTTGCCGGAGAGGTCGTGCAGCAATGCAGCAATACGGTGGCGGCCGGCAATGTCATCAACCAATTCCCCGCGGCAAACCAGCAGGCACCCTTCGGCAGCGCCGTTGCCATGACCGTTTCCACCGGCCTCTGCATTGTGACCGTGCCCAATGTGGCGGGCCTCACGCAAACGGCGGCCGCCGCCGCGCTTACGGGCGCGAATCTCACCCTCGGCACGGTTGCACAGCAGTGCAGTGATACCGTGGCGGCGGGAACGGTCATCAGCCAGAATCCGGCGGCGGAGCAGCAGGCACCCTTCGGCAGCGTCGTCACGTTGACCGTCTCGACGGGCCCGTGCAGTGTGACCGTGCCCAATGTGGCGGGACTCACGCAGACGGCGGCGACCAGCGCGATCACGACGGCAAACCTGGCCGTCGGCTCCGTGACCCGACAGTGCAGCGACACCTTGGCGGCAGGCTCGGTCATTGGCCAGAGTCCGGCCTCAGCCCAACAGGTGCTCCTTGGCAGTGCCGTGGCGCTGACGGTCTCGACCGGGCCCTGCCCGGCCGAAGGCGAAGGCGAAAACACCACGCCGACAGAAGCGGAACTGCGCCAACTGCTGACGGCAAGCTTTGACGCCGTGGACACCGGCGGCGATGGCCAGATCAGTTATGCCGAGGCATCGGCCGCCTTGGCGGGCCTGCCGCAATCCGTGTTCAATGCGGTGGACACCGACGGCAACGGACAGATCAGCCGCGCCGAGGCGGGCTTGGACAGTGGTGGCGGCTGTGCGGGATGCAGCGGCGGCAAGAGCGCATTCATCCCCGGCACGATGAAGAAAGTGCTTGGCGATATGTTCCTGGGTGGGTTCAGCCTGATGACCCTGCTGGCCTTCGAAAAACACCGTCCATAGCTCGTCGTACAAAACAAACCCAGTGAAATGGTCCGGAGGCGCGCAAGGCCCCGATTCGGCCGGGGTTTGCCCTATCCCTTCCTGAGGAATCCGCGCGGCAGCAGGGCCGTAATCAGGTAACCGGCGGCGGCCACGAGGATGATCGTGGGACCGACGGGCAGGTCGGGACGGTAGCTGATGGACAACCCGGCCAGGCAACTGGCGGCGCAGAGCACTGACGCCAGCACCATCATCTGCGCGAGCGACCGCGCAAAACGGCCCGCCATCGCGGCGGGAAGCGTGAGCAGCGCAATGACCAGCACCACGCCGACGATCATGGACAGCGCCACCACGGTCAGCGCGGTCAGCGTGAGCAGCAGGATGTAGTAGGCGTCCACATTCAGGTTGCGCAGGCGCGCAAATTCCTCGTCGAAACACACCGCCTGGAACTGGTGGAAGAACCACCACACGATGAGTATCACCACCGCGTCCAGTCCGGCCAGCAGCCACAGGCTCTGGTTGGTCACGAGCAGGATGTTGCCAAAGAGGTAACCCATCAGGTCCTGGCTGTAGCCGGGCGTGGCATAGAGAAACAGTATGCCCGCGGCCATGCCGACGGACCACACGGCGCTGATGGCCGTGTCCTCGCGCTCGCGCCGCCGGAGCGACACCCAGCCGATGACCACGGCCGACAGCAGCGCAGCCACGAGCGCGCCGTGCACGGGCCTGAGCCAGGTCCAGCCCCAGGCCACATTGAGGTAGCATGCCGCGCCAAGGCCGCCGAGCACGCAGTGTGACACGCCGGCCGCGATATAGCTGATGCGCCGCACCACCACGTAGGTGCCCACGGTGCCGCAGCACAGGCTGACCAGCAGCGCCGCAAACAGCGCGTTGCGCGCCAGCGGATGGGTGAGCGCGGCCTGCCAGAAATCAAACATCGGACGGCCCCCCCAAAGCCACACCCGACGCCAGCGCAAAGCCGGTGATATGCCGCATCAGTTCCTCGTCCAGCTTGTCCGTGGCCGGGTGCGCATGCACGCTCCGGTTCACACAGTAGATGGTGTCAAGGAAGCGCGATGCGACCGCCGCGGTGTGCGTCACCAGCAGGATGGTCATGCGCCCCCGCAGCCCCCCCAGCACCCGCGCGATGGCATCCTCCGCCGTGGCATCCACGTTGGAGGTGGGCTCGTCGAGCAGGAGAATTTCGGGATCCGTCACCAGTCCCCGCGCGATGAGCACGCGCTGGCGCTGGCCGCCGGAAAGACTGTTGAACCAGCGCGGTCCAAGGCCGTCCAGGCCGACGGCATGCAGCGCCTCCGCCGCGCGCTCCCGTGCCTGCTGGCGCGTCCTGCGGGCGCCGCCCAGGCAGCCCATGCGCACGACATCCTCCACGCGCACGGGAAACAGCGGGTCGCAGGAGAAATGCTGCGGCACATAGCCGATGCGCTCCCGCGCGCGCGCCGGGTCCTCACCCAGCACGCGCACCGTTCCTTTGGTCGGCCGAATCAGCCCCAGCATCAGCCGAAACAGAGTGGTCTTGCCGCCGCCGTTCGGTCCCACAATAGTGACGAAGGCACCGCGCTCAACGCGCATGTCCACACCCTGCAGCACGGGACAGTGCGCGTCATAACCGACGCTGACGCCGGACAGTTCTATGGCGGGCGTGGTCATCGCAGTTGCTCCGCCAGCGCGTGGGCGATGCGCAACAGGTTCTCGGGATAGTCTGCGGCGAGGTCATCCAGCGTGACCAACGGCAGTCCCGCCGATTCGGCCAGCGCCTTCGCCTCGGCGGTGGAATACTGTGGCTGGATGAACAGGGCATGCGCGCCGTGCTCTTGATCTTTTCGGCCAGTTCACTGAGTCGCCGCGCGCCGGGCGCCTTGCCCTCGTATTCAACCGAGGTCTGTTTCAGGCCGTATCGGTCTGCGAGATAGCCAAAAGCGGGATGAAAGACAAAGAACTCGCGGCCCTTCACCGGGGATAGCGTCTCCCCCACCTGTGCGTTCAGCTTGTCCAGTTCCGCGTCAAGCGCCTGGCGGTTCGCGACAAAGGCCTGCGCCCGGCCCGGTGCCATCCCCGCCAGCGCCGACGCCGCGGTGGACGCCATGGCCTTCACGAGCATCGGGTCAAGCCAGATATGCGGGTCCCCCGCGCCGTGCGCGTGTTCCGCCCCCCCCTCGCCGGGATGCTTCCCGCCGGTGCGCAGCGTTATGCCCTGGCGCAGGTCCACAATCACGAGGTCGGGAAATAGGGCCTTTAACTTTTCCACCAGGGGCGTTTCGAAGGGAAGGCCAAGAAAACCGTAGACTTTCGCCCGGCCCAGGTCCTCCATCTGGCGCGGCAGCACCTGCCACGTCTCCGCCGACTGGCCCGGCGGCACCAACACGGATACATGCACGTCCGCCCCGCCCACGCGGCCCATCAACCAGCCCGCCGGGGCGATGGGCACCACCACCTCGACGACACCATTCACCGGAAGGGATGAAGGTGCGCCGCAACCTTCGCACAGTGCAATGCACAGCACGGAACACAGCACCCAAAAATACACATATGGTGGGGCCAGAAAACGCACCTGTCGTTGTTCCTCTGAAGTCAATATCTTAATGATAATCCATTATCATTAGGAACGCAAGGAGGCCCGGTGCGGTGTTTGGTTGCACATGTTTCGGCTCATACCACCTCCAACAGAGCCATACTTCGGCACACAAACTCCATGACATGATCGATATATTCAACATTGGGGCGCGGGCGCGATATTTCACGCCCCTGCCGGGGACGTGATAGAATCTGCGGCCATGACAATAGCAGTCCCCCTTCATAGTGCCCCTCCCCCACGCCGTATTGCCGTGCTCTTTTTGCACGGCGGCTGTGCCATGCGGTGCCGTTTCTGCATCAGCGATGCGCACCTGTCATCCATGACCCCGGCACAGTGCATTGCGGCATTGGACACACTTCGGGCACGCGGCTTTGACCAGGTGGTGCTGGGCGGGGGCGAACCCTGTGAATGGCCGGGCGACTGGCGTTTTGCGGCGCGGGAGGCGAAGGCGCGCGGCTTTCATGTGCAGTTGGGCACGAACGGGGTCTTGCTGCCGGACGGCTTTGCGCACACGCCCGGAGTGGACCGCTTTGTGCTGCCGATGGACGCTTCCCATGCGGAACTGCACAACGACCTGCGCCGAAGCGCCGCGACCGGACCGGGCGCCTGTGCCGACCATTTCTCCCTAATTCTGCGGCGCCTGGAAACACTGCAACGCGCCGGACAGGAGGTGACCGTGTCCACCGTGGTGAATGCTGCCAATCTGGCGGAGACGGCGGCGATTGGCCAATGGCTGAGCCGCTACGCGGCACAGGGAGGGCGCGTACACGCCTGGCATCTGTACCGATTCATCCCCACGGGCCGTGGCGGCGGACAGCATGCGTCCACACTGGACATCAGCGATGAAGCCTACGAGGCGGCGGTGTTGACGGGGCGCAGGGCGGCAGGGAGTGTGCGGGTGTTCAAACGGCCCGACATGCGCCACTCGCTGACGGTGGATTTCTTCTGGCAGGAGGGTGCGCACCTGAAGGTGGGCAGCGAGGTGTGGGAGAAACTGCCTTCTGCGGAGGCCTGCTAGGCAATTGGGGATAAGAAGTATGACGAGGGGGCGAATGGTGATCTGTCGGAATTGACGGCTCAGCGGCGGGCACCAGGCAGTTCATCGACGTCTTCGTATTCTTTTTCGAACCATTCGCGCCACGATGCGGCGTACAGACGAATCCATTCGAGGGCGGCGGCGGAGCCGAGGTCCCGGCAGGCCTCCTCCGAGCGCAGCCACTTGTACCGGGCAATTTCATCGCGTTGCATGGCCAGCATGCGGCGGTGGCGTTCTTCGCGCCATTCCTGCGAATGCTTCTCGAACCAGTCCTTTGCCGCCATCTCAAAGCCCACGTCCATGCCCCGGTTTTGCGACATGAAATACTTGTGCCGTTCCACTTGACGCCGTTCTGCGCGGCTCAAGGTGGACACTTCTTCATAATACATCTCTGTCCCTGAACAACAGCCTGTTGGAGAGGCTTCCATGCTAATAGAATCTCCATTTATCTAAACAGCATCCTAACAGGAACTTTTCCCGAACACAACCAGAATTGATGAAATGCCACAATACGCGCCGGACATTCGGGGAATCCGGTGCTTCTTACTATTTTTTAGCATAACTTCAGAGATCTGTCAAGCATAATCTTTTAAGCTTGATCGGCAATTACTCTCACGGCAGCCTTTTGAACCAGCGGTGTCAGCAAGGGAACACTGCCATCGCCGGTCCTCCAGAATGAATCGGAGCCGGAGCTCTCCGGCTCTTCATATCTTGGGACAACGGCAGTGGACTGGCACGGTTGTCATCGCATAAAATGAAGGTCAGAACTGGTTTGCATCAAGATTACAACCCATCGGAGTTAATGGTCTATGACGCGGTTTTGGACGAGAGGCACCGTGCTTGCGATATCGGTGTGCCTCGCTGTCACCGCGTTTCCCGGTAAGGATGTTGTCCTGTGTATCGGGTCGCACGGACACGTCGCACTCGAATACGCACAGAATGGGCGCTGTGACGAAGGCACCTGCGAACCTGTCGGCGAAATTCCCCACACCCCCGGAATTGACCGTCGTGACACCGACTGCGGTGGCTGCCTCTCCTGCGTGGATATCCCGTTCTCTCTCGGACCGGTCGCCAGACCCTCCTCCGCGTCAGACGGAACAAAGAAGGGTTGTTGCCTTTCGGTTCAACCGGCCATGCTCACGGCGCGCCTTGCCCAGAAATTTTTCGGGGGCGCGCTTTGTCCCTCCCCTGCCACGCCCGGCACCGGCCCTTCCTTCTGTTTCGCCGCACCCATCCTGCGCATCTGATCCTTCCCCTTCTTTCCTTCATGTGGACAGATCCGTCTGACCACAATGCCGCCCCCATGCTTCGCAACGGAATCTGACCCGGTTCCGGTCTCCCGAATGCGGCGGTCCCCCTCAATGAGAGGAAACCACGCTTCATGCGTCAACGACCTTATGAAGGATCGGTACAGAACATGAACAGAACCCGCCTCAAGTGTCTGGCCGCATGTGCCGCGCTGCTTGTCTTGGCAGGGTGCGCCACGGTGCCGCCCCGGCAGGCTGCGCAGGACTCGACCGTGGTGCCGCCTGCCCTGCCGTCCCCAGAAGTCATCGCGCGCGTATTCCCGGGCGAAAGCCCGCCGAAAGCGCCGCAGGACCAGAATGGCAAAGCGCTTAGCCTGGCACAGGTGCGCAAAATTGCGCTGGAAAAGAATCCGAGCTTCGCCGAATATGCCGCCCACCGCGCGGCTGCGAATGCCGAGCTTTTGCAGGCGCTGGCCTACCCCAACCCGGATTTCGAAATTGGGCTTGAACTGCTGCCCAACCTCTTTCTGCCGATAGAGCCTTCGGCCAAACGGCAAACACGCGCAGCGGCCGCTGAGGCGGCCAAGCCGGTGGTGGACCGGTCCGAGGAACTGTTCCGCGCGGCGCTCTCGGCCGACGTGGCCAAGGCCTATTGCACCGTGCTGCACGCCGAACGCGCTGTGACGCTGGCCGGGGAGGCGCTGCACACGGAGCAGGAGATTGAGCAGGTGGTGGCCCGCCGCGTGGACGGCGGCGAGGCGCCGGAGATTGACCGCATCCGGGCGCAGGTGGAAACGCTGAAGGCATCGCGGGCCGTGCAGGCGCAGCAGCGGCAGAACGCCACGGCGCGGGTCATACTCAACACCCTGTGCGGCCGATCGCTGCCTACCGATTTCACCCTGACGGACCATCTCAACCAAGCACTGGGCGAAGCCGATGAGGCACAGGCCCGACAGATCGCACTGGCCCAGCATCCCGTGCTGCGCCATTTTGATGCCCTGCTGAAGCAAAAAGAGCTGGTCATCCAGCGCGAACAGAAGGCATGGCAGCCGAACCTCCGGGTGGGCGTTCCGGTCGGTCTGGAAATCCCCCTCCGCGACCGCAACAAGGGGGGAATTGCCGCGGCCCAGGCGGAATTGCAGGAGGTGCAGGCCGAACAGGCACGCATCCGGCAGGAAGTGGAGCGCGATGTGGAAACAGGCGTGCAGACCTACGAGGGTGCCCGCGAACAGCGGGCCGCCTTTGAGGGTGGACTGCGCGCCGCGGCGGCCGAATCGCTGCACATTGAAACCACCATGTACGAGGAGGGGGAGGTGGACCTTCTGCAACTGCTGGACGTGCGCCGCACGGCACGGCAGACCGAAGCGGAGTACCTGCAGGCACTTTATGACGCCCAAGTCGCCCGAATCGAACTCGAACGGGCCATCGGCGTCGGAGGAACGGCGGAATGAACAAGACAAACATTACCACGGCTTTGGCCGCACTCCTGCTGGCGGCGGCGCTGGTTCTGCTGATCGTGGTGACCGTGCAGGGCAACCATGTGCATGCCGCGGAACCGGCCCCGGAAACACCGGCCCCGACGCATGCGGAAACAGACGGCCACGCCCACGGGGCGGAGGGCGGCGAGACGCACGAGGACAAGGCGACACTGACCCCGGAGGCCGTTCGGCAGAACGGCATACGGGTGGAACCGGTGCGTACCATGACCCTTGGCGACGAACTCGTCGTGCCGGGCCGAGTCTCATACAATCTCGAAGAGATGGCCCACATCGGCACGCCGGTGCAGGGACGGGTGGCCGAAGTCAAAGTGAAGCTCGGCGACCTCGTCAAGAAGGGTGACGTTCTGCTGGTGATCGACAGTCCGGCCCTGGGTGAGGCGCAAAGCGAATTCCTGCAAAAGCGGACCCAGGTGGAGGTGGCCGCATCGGCGGCGTCCGTGGCGCAGACCGCGGCGGAGCGCGCCAAGCGCCTGCTGGAGGGCAAGGGCATCGCGCTGGGCGAATACCAGCGCCGTGAGGGTGAATACAAGTCCGCGCTGGGCGCTCAGAAGTCGGCGAAATCGGCCATGACCGCCGCCGAGAACACGCTGCGCCTGTACGGCGTGTCCGACGGCGAGATTAAGCAGTTGACCGCCTCAGACGAGATAAATCCGCGCTACGCCGTGCGTGCCCCCATAGACGGGCAGGTGGTGGAGCGCGAGGTGACCATGGGCGAGGTCGTGGGCCCCGACCGCGACGCCCTGCTCAAACTGGCCGACATGAAGGTGCTCTGGGTGCTTGCCGATGTGCCGGAAAACCAGATCCAGCGGGTGGTGCTCCACACACCGGTCTCCGTGGCGATTGAGGCCTTCGCCGGACAGTCCTTCCCGGGCACCGTGGCATACCTTGCCCCCGAACTGAACAAAGAAACGCGCACTGTCCAGGTGCGCATTGAACTCGGCAATGTGGCGGCACCGATCAGCCCCGGGATGTTCGCGCAGGTGGGCATGGTCTTTGACCGTCCCGCAGGCCAGGCGGACAGGGAAGCGCTGGCCGTGCCCGAGGCGGCCGTACAGATCTTTGAGGGCGGGCCGACCGTGTTCGCCGAAGTGCCGAACGAACCGAACACCTTCTCCGCCAAGCCGGTCAAGGTGGGCCTTTCCAACGGCAAGATGATCCCCGTGCTGTCGGGGATTAAGGAGGGGGAACGCATTGTGGTGGACGGCGCGTTCCTGGTGAAGGCGGAGATCGCCAAGGGCGAGATGGAGGGCAAGACATGCAGCGGACACTAATCGGGACAAATACCTCTCGCTCCCAGGTTGAACTTCACTCTGAAAAAGCCGGCAGGGATGCCGGCGCTCCCAGTGGGAAAGCGGTGGCATGGCCGCACGCGCTCAATGGTGGCACAACCGCCGGGAGGTGCCTGCCATGCTGAGCGGTGTGATCAAGCTGAGCATCCAGCACCGCTGGCTGGTGCTGATGCTGACCGTGGCCGTGGCGGTGTTGGGCTTCTTCTCGCTCCTGCGCCTGCCCATCGATGCGGTGCCCGACATCAGCAACAAGATTGTGCAAATCACCACGGTCTATCCCGCGCTGTCGCCCGCGGAGGTGGAGAAGCAGATTGCCTTCCCCATCGAAACGGCGCTGGCCGGCGTGCCCGGACTCGCCAGCACCCGCTCGCTCACCCGCAACGGCTTCGCCCAGGTGGAGGCCGTGTTCGAGGACGATGTGGACATCTACTTCGCCCGGCAGCAGGTGCTGGAGCGGCTGGCGGAGGCGCGCGAGAGCCTGCCGCCCGGCGCGGAACCGCGCATGGGCCCCATCACCACAGGTTTGGGCGAGGTGTACGTGTACGTCATAGAGTATGCCCATCCGGAGGGAAAGGGCGCGGTGCTCAAGTCGGACGGGGCCGGATGGCAGGAGGACGGGGGCTATCTGACACCCGAAGGGGAACTGCTTCAAACGGAGACCGAACTGGCCGCCTATCTGCGCACGCTTCAGGACTGGCTGGTAAAGCCGCAACTGCGCACGGTGCGGGACGTGGCGGGGGTGGACACCATCGGCGGCTATGAAAAGCAGTACATGGTCGAGCCCGACCCGATGCGGCTGGTGTCCTACGGGTTGACGATGAGCGAACTCGTGGAGGCGCTGGAGCGCAACAACACGAGCCTCGGCGCGGGATTCATCGAGCACAAGGGCGAGTCCCTTGTGGTTCGGGCCGACGGGCGCGTGCACAATGCCGCCGATATAGGCGGCATCGTACTCGGCTCGAAAAACGGCACGCCCCTGCATGTGCGCGACGTGGCGCGGGTGGGCGCGGGCAAGGAACTGCGCACCGGTGCGGCCAGCCAGAACGGCCGCGAGGTGGTCGTCGGAACGGTGCTGATGCTGCTGGGCGGCAACAGCCGCACGGTGGCCAACGACGTGAGCGACAAGGTGCACGGCATCCAGGCAAGTCTGCCGCCGGATGTGCGGCTCCGCCCCGTGCTGGTGCGCACCGACCTGGTGGACAAAACCATCGGCACGGTCGGGCACAGCCTGTCCATCGGCGCCATTCTGGTCATTGTGGTTTTGTTCCTGCTGCTGGGCAACATCCGCGCGGCGATCATCACGGCGCTGGCCATACCGCTGGCCATGCTGATCACGGCGCTGGGCATGACCCGGCTCGGCATCAGCGGCAACCTGATGAGCCTGGGCGCCATCGATTTCGGTCTCATTGTGGACGGGGCCGTGATTGTCGTGGAGAACTGCCTGCGCATGATTGGGGAGCGCCAGCACCAGCTTGGCCGAAAACTGGAACTGCGGGAGCGCCTGCACGAGGTGTTCGCCGCCAGCCGCCAGATGATCCAGCCGTCCGTTGCGGGGCAGGCCATCATCATCACGGTCTACTTCCCCATCATGGCGCTGACAGGCGTCGAGGGGAAGATGTTTCACCCCATGGCACTGACGGTCATCTGCGCGCTGGCAGGCGCTTTCGTGCTGTCGCTGACCTTTGTTCCAGCCATGGTGGCCATCTTTATCACGGGCCGGGTTCAGGAAAAGGAGAACTGGATCGTGCGCGGGCTCAAGCGCCTGTACGAACCACTCCTGCAACTGGCCATCAGTCTGCGCTGGGGCGTGGTATTGACGGCGGTGGCGCTCTTCGCCGCGTCGCTGGCCCTGTTCGGCCGTCTGGGCCAGGAACTGGTGCCCAAACTCGACGAGGGCAATATAAGCCTCCAGTCGCTGCGCATCCCCAGCACTTCGCTGACCCAGTCCATGGCCATGCAGGCCAGCGTGGAGAGGGCCGTGTCGGCGCTGCCCGAAGTGGCGCTCATGTATTCCAAGACGGGCACGGCGGAGGTGGCCTTCGATCCGATGCCGCCCAACATTTCGGACGGTTACGTGATCTTCAAGCCCCGCGAAGAGTGGCCCGACCCGAAGCTGGCCAAAGAGGATTTAATTGAGAAGATTCGCAAAGCCGTGGAAAGCCTGCCGGGCAACCTGTACGAGTACAGCCAACCCATCGAACTGCGCATCAACGAGCTGGTGGCGGGTGTGCGCGGCGACCTGGCCGTCAAGGTCTTTGGCGACGATTTCGAGAAGATGACGCCAACGGCGCAGCAGGTCCTGCTGCTCCTGCAGAGCATCCCCGGCTGCACCGACGCGAAGGCGGGACAGACGGAGGGATTCCCGTCGATGAGCATCGACATTGACCGCGCGGCGATTGCGCGCTACGGCCTCAACGTGGCCGACGTGCAGGATATCGTCGCGACGGCCATCGGCGGGCAGGAGGCGGGCAAGGTCTTTGAAGGCGACCGCCGCTTCAGCGTCATTGTGCGGCTGCCGGAGAATCTGCGCACCAACCTGAAGTCACTGGAACAGTTGCCCATTCCGCTGCCTCCCAGCATCCCCGAAGCGGCGGATCACATGGCCGGCACGCCGTCGGCAAGCACGGCGCTGCGGGGCAGCGTGCCCCTGAGTGCCGTGGCCAAAATCTCCATGGCGGAGGGGCTGGGCCAGATCAACCGGGAAAACGGCAAGCGCCGCCTGGTGGTGCAGGCCAATGTGGAAGGCCGGGACCTCGGTTCCTTCGTGGCCGAGGCGCGCAGAAGAATTGAGGCCGAGGTGAAACCGGCGCCGGGTACCTGGCTCGAATGGGGCGGCCAGTACGAAAACCTGCTGGCCGCGCGCGAACGGTTAACGATTGTCGTGCCGTTCTGCTTTGTCATGATCTTCCTGTTCCTGTTCACCACGTTCAACTCGGTCAAATACGCGCTGATGGTGTTCAGCGGCGTGCCGCTGGCATTGAGCGGCGGCATCGTGGCGCTGTGGCTGCGCGGCATCCCCTTCTCCATCTCGGCGGCGGTGGGCTTCATTGCCCTGTCGGGCGTGGCCGTGCTCAACGGGCTGGTAATGGTGACCTGCATCAACCATCTGCGCCGCGAGGGCATGGGGCTTCAGGAAGCCGTTCTGAAGGGCTCGCTCATGCGCCTGCGCCCGGTGATGATGACGGCGCTCGTGGCCTCGCTGGGTTTCGTGCCGATGGCCATGGCCGTGGGCACCGGTTCGGAGGTGCAGAAGCCGCTCGCCACGGTGGTCATCGGCGGGATTCTGTCCTCCACGTTCCTGACGCTCTTCGTGCTGCCAGCGCTTTATCGGGTCTGGCACGGCAAGGATGACCGTCTGGTCGATGAGACCGATGCTGAACACCTGGAGGAGGCTGCAGTCATTACGGAATAGCGCGTTGGCCGGTGCCCCGTGAGGCGAACTGAAAACTGTCGCGCCTGCTAAAGGCGGTCGCTGTTGCGGTTGCGCAGTTCTTCGACCACTTTGCGCACGTCCTGGGAGCGGTCGCGGGGCATGACAAGCACGGCGTCGCCGGTGACAACGACAACGATATTGTCGAGGCCGAGCACGCCCACGGCCGTCTCGGACGCGCCCGGCGTTTTGAAGACGATGCTGTCGCGCGTGTCGAGCAGCACCGCATCGCCGTTGACGACATTGCCCTGTTCATCGTGGGGAAAAATGCGGCTGACGGCCTCCCAGGACCCGATGTCCTCCCACCGGAATTCACCGCGCGCCATCACGATGTTGCGCGCCTTTTCCATCAGGGCATAGTCGATCGAAATGTTGGGCAGGGCCGTGAACTCCGACTCCACCCGTGCCGCGTCGCCAACCCGCAGGGCGGCAGTCATGGATTCCACGGCTGCGGCATGAACGGGGCTGGCATGACCCAGTTCGGCGAGGAAGGTGGACAGGGTCCAGAAGAACATGCCGCTGTTCCAGAGGTGGCGGCCCGACGCCACGAATGCCGCGGCCGTCTCCGCATCGGGCTTTTCATGGAAACGCGCCACCGGATAAACGGCGACACCTTCGGCTGAAACGGATGCCGGAATGAGGTCCTCGGGCAGTTCAATGTAGCCGTATCCCGTTTCGGGGCGCGTGGGGGTGATGCCTATGACACCGAGCGACGGCTGCCTTTCCACGTCCTCCAGGGCTGCCGAAACGCAATTGCGGAATGCCGCGCCGTCGCCGATGCCCTGGTCGGCGGTCAGCACAGCCATGGTGATTTTTTCGGCGGGAACATTGAAGCGCGCCAGAACGTGGGCTGCGGCAAAAGCGAGACAGCCGGCCGTGTTGCGTTTGCAGGGCTCGGCGAGGACATTCCCGTCGGGCACACTGCATGCGGCCGCGGCTGCGTCGCGTATCTGCGCCGAGGTGATGATAAAGACCTGTTCGGGCGGAATGACCGAGGCGACGCGCGCCACACTTTCCTGCAGGAGTGTCTGGCCCGATTCGGTGAGCGGCAGCAGTTGTTTGGGTGTGCTCCTGCGCGACAGGGGCCAGAAGCGCTCACCCGATCCGCCTGCCATGACCACGGCCACTCTGATTCTGTCCATGTGCTTTACCCCCGAATCTTTGTTGTTCAGCCCTTTTGTCCGTAATAGGCGCCCTTGCCGTGCTTGCGCAGGAAATGTTTGTCGAGCAGGTAGGGTTCCAGCGGCGCGGCGGCGGGATTGATTTGCAGCGTGTGGAGCGCCATCCGCGCCAGTTCCTCCAGCACGGCGGCATTTTCAACGGCCTGCACGAGTCCGCGCCCCCAGACGAAGGGGGCATGGCCCGCGCAGAGCACGCCCGGAAACGCCAGGGGGTCGAGCCCGGCAAGCCGGCGGACGATCACATCGCCAATATGTTTTTCATAGCCGTCGGCCACCTCCTCGGCGGTAAGCGCGTCGGTCAGCGGCACCTCGCCATAGAAATAGTCGGCATGGGTGGTGCCCAGACAGGGGATGGGACGGCGCGCCTGGGCAAAGCAGGTGGCAAAATGGGAATGGGTGTGCACCACCGCGCCAATTTCCGCAAAGGTCTTATAAAGCACCAGATGGGCCGGCAGGTCCACGGAGGGCTTGAGATCGCCCTCGACCACCGCGCCGTCGAGGTCGACAATGACGATGTCTTCCGGCGTCATATCACAATAGGGAACGCCGCTGGGCTTGATGGCGACCAACCCCTGTGCACGGTCGATGGCGCTGGCGTTGCCCCAGGTCTGGGTGACCAACCCCTCCTCGACGAGGGCCAGATTCATGTCGCAGACATCGGTCTTGAGCGATTCAAGCATGTTTCACGCGCCTCCTTGTTCCGGCGTCGGCACATTCCGCATCTCGCTGTATTCTTCCATGAACCGGTGGAGCCGCGCCACAATTGGTTCAACGCGCTCCATGGTCATCAATTCGGCGCGCAACTGGGCAATGTGCGGCACGCCCTTGAGGTAGCCCGCATAGTTGCGGCGGAAGGAGAACACGCCCGAAGGCACCCCCCGGTATTCGGCGTGCATGGCGAGGTGGCGCAGGCAGATTTCAACGCGCTCTTTAAGGGTCGGTTCGGAAAGGATTTCACCGGTGTTGAGGTAATGCCGCATGTGGCGGAACACCCAGGGCCTGGCGATGGCGCCGCGGCCGATCATGATGCCGTCGGCCCCCATGTCGAAGCAGGTCTTGGCATCTTCGGGGGTGACCATGTCTCCGTTGGCGATGAAGGGGATGGTGCAGACCGCGCGGATCTTTTCTATCCACGACCAGTCGGCGCACCCGGTGTACCCCTGCGCGCGGGTGCGCAAATGAACAGTGAGGGCGGACACACCCAAATCCTGCACCAGGCGGACCACATCGAGAATGACGATGCTGTCCTTGTCCCAGCCGAGCCTGGTCTTGACGGTGACCGGCAGTTTGGTGCCGCGCAGCACGGCGCGGACGACCGCCTCGAATTTCTTCAGGTCGCGCAGGAGCCCCGCGCCGTCGCCCCGGTTGGCGATCTTCTTGACCCAGCAGCCGCAGTTGATGTCGATGAAATCGGCGCCCGCCTCGCTGGCCATGGTGGCCGCCCGTTCCATCGAGCCCTCGCCGCTGCCGTAAATCTGCACGCCAATGGGGCGCTCCGCCTCGTCCACGTACAGTTTGCGGCATTCGCGCTCCACATTGCGGGTGACGGCCTCGCAATTGGCAAATTCGGTGTAGAGCAGGTCGGCGCCCTCTTCTTTGCAGAGACGGCGGAAGGGGGGATCGGAGACGTCCTCCATCGGCGCGAGGCAGAGGGGACGGTCGATGTCAATCGGCCCGATGCGCATCGGATTCGGCCTGTTCGGCGGCGGCCTTGCGGACGCATTCGCGCACGGTGCGGGTCATTTCCATGGAGCAGAATTTGGGTCCGCACATGGAGCAGTAGCGGCCCTCGCCGGCACCTTCGGCGGCGCCAAAGCTCTTCGCGCGCATTTCGGGCGCGCGCTCGGGGTCGAGCGACAGGGCGAACTGGTCGTCCCAGCGGAACTCGAAACGGGCCTTGCTGAGCGCATTGTCGCGGACCTGCGCGCCGGGCACGCCTTTGGCGAGGTCGGCCGCGTGGGCGGCGAGTTTGTAGGCGATGACGCCCACGCGCACGTCTTCGCGGTCAGGCAGCCCGATGTGCTCGCGGGGCGTGACGTAGCAGAGCATGGCCGCTCCGTACCAACCGATCATGGCGGCGCCGATGGCCGAGGTGATGTGGTCATAACCGGGGGCGATGTCGGTGGTGAGCGGGCCGAGCGTGTAGAAGGGCGCCTCGTTGCACCATTCGTTCTGCTTGTCCACGTTCTCCTTGATCATGTGCATGGGGATGTGGCCCGGCCCCTCGTTGATCACCTGCACATCCTTTTCCCAGGCGCGGCGGGTGAGGTCGCCCTGCACGTGCAGTTCGGCGAACTGGGCGGTGTCGTTGGCGTCATGGATGGAGCCCGAACGCAGACCGTCGCCGATGGAGACGGCCACATCGTAGGCCGCCAGAATCTCGCAGATCTCGTCCCAGCGGGTGTACAGGAAATTCTCTTCGTTCCGTTCCAGTGCCCAGCGCGCCATGATGGAACCGCCGCGGCTGACGATGCCCGTGAGGCGGCCCGCCGTGTCAGGAATGCTGCGGCGCAGCACGCAGGCGTGGATGGTGAAGTAGTCCACCCCCTGCTCGGCCTGTTCGATGAGCGTGTCGCGGTACAGTTCCCATGTCAGGTCTTCTACCCGGCCATCCACTTTTTCGAGCGCCTGGTAAAGCGGCACCGTGCCGATGGGGACGGGGGAATTGCGCAGAATCCATTCGCGCGTTTCGTGGATGTTCGCACCGGTGCTCAGGTCCATCACCGTGTCGGAACCCCAGCGAATGGCCCAGACCATTTTCTCGACTTCCTCGGCGATGGTGCTGCCGAGGGCGCTGTTGCCGATATTGGCGTTGATCTTGGTCAGGAAGTTGCGGCCGATAATCATCGGCTCGATTTCGGGATGGTTGATGTTGGCCGGGAGAATTGCCCGTCCCCGGGCCACCTCATCGCGAACGAATTCAGGCGTGATATTGGCGGGCATGGGCGCGCCAAAAGGCGCGCCGGGATGCTGCCTGCGCAGCGCTTCGGGATACAGCGCCAACTGCTGGTTTTCGCGCAGGGCCACGTATTCCATTTCGGGCGTGACGATACCCTGCCGCGCCAGGGCCATTTGGGTAATCCGGCTACCCGGCTTGGCGCGCAGGGGACGGCGCGGTTCGGGGAAACGCACCGTGTCGAGGGCGGGATCGGCATCGCGGCGGCGGCGGTACTCCGACGAGGGGCAGGGAAGCTCCTCCACTCCCCCGCGCTCCAAGATCCATTCCTGCCGCAGGGGCGCCAAGCCCTTGTGCAGGTCTATTTCGGCACCCGGGTCCGTGTAGGGACCGGAGGTGTCGTATAAGAGGATGCTTGGATTTTCTTCTATAACCGTCTTGTCCGGCGAGACCGTGGGGCACTGGGACACCTCGCGCATGGCGACGCGAATCGAGGGAAGGGAACCCTCAAGATGGGTCTTGCGCGATTTGGGAAAAGGGCGGCGCGTGATCCCGGCAAGCAGGTCATCGGCCTCGGGAGCGGTGTTTGGATTACTGGGCATCCGGTTTCTCCGGCAGGTATGGCAAATTGAAGTAAATGCCAAGAATTAGGGTGATTGATAGGCCTGGATTGTCGCATGCGGACGGGGGGCCGTGCAAAGAAATGTCCTAAAACGACAATGGTGGCGTAAAGGATACTGGCCGAATTCAGGACAGATGGGTGCCGGAGGAGGGGCCGACCATGCGGCGTTCGCGGGCGTAGTCTTCGAGGGCGTCGCGAAGGAGCTTGCGGCCGCGATAGAGGCGCGACATGACCGTGCCCAGGGGGCAGTGCATGACGTCCGCGATCTCCTTGTAGGACATGTCCTCCAAGTCGGCCATGATGACGGCGTTGCGGAAGTCGTCGGGAAGGGCCTCGATGGCCTTGCGCACCGGGTCGTCAACCAGTTCGAGCAGGTCTTCCTTGTGGTCCTGGCGCGGCTCGAAAAAGACATCGGGGTCGGGCGTGGTTTCCGGGGCGGACTCGGTGCCGGACAGTTCCACTTCGGCGGGGCGGCGGGTCCTGCGGCGGTACTCGTTGATGAAGGTGTTGCGCAGGATGGTCAGCAGCCAGGCCTTTATGTAGGTGCCTTCCTTGAACTTATCGTGAAAGCGCAGGGCCTTTACAAAGGTGTTCTGGGTGAGATCTTCGGCATCTGCGGGGTTGCGGGTAAGACGCAGCGCCACGGCGTAGAGCATGTCAACATGCTCCAGCACTTGGCGCTCGAATTCCTTGGATCGGGTTATTACAGGTGCGTCTGTCACGATTGTGACCCCTGAACCGTTAAATAACAGCCAAAAGAACCGCCCCTCCGTTCCTGACCCGACGGAGAAGCCACGCCTAATCCTAGCAAGAAGGCAGGGGGCGCGTCAATAATAATGCGGCAATGCTGTCGCGCCGCGTGAAGGGGAAATTCTGACTCCCCCGCAAGCGCGGTTTTTCGCCCAACAATTCAAAGCGTCACGTCGATTCCACCCGCATGGGACCGTTCCACACCAGCCTGGTGCCGGGCCAACGCCTTGACGAGGGGGGCCAGGGAGCGGCCTTTCAGGCCCGGACATTTTTCGAGCAGGCTTTGCGCCTCTTGGCGGGCCAGAACGATCACGCGCGCATCGCGCACGAGGTCGGCAATGCGCAGGTCGCCCAGTCCGGCCTGGCGCAGGCCGTGAAACTCGCCGGGGCCGCGCAGTTTGAGGTCTTCCTCGGCAATGTCGAAGCCGCTGTTGGACTTGCAGAGGGCTTCCAGACGACGTTTTCCGTCCGGGGTCCGGGGTTCTCCGAGCAGGAAGCAGAAGGAGGCGTCAGCGCCCCGGCCGACGCGTCCGCGCAACTGGTGGAGCTGGGTGAGGCCAAAATCGGCGGCATTTTCGATGACCATGACGGTCGCCTTGGCCACATCCACGCCGACTTCGATGACGGTGGTGGAAAAGAGAATGCGCGCCTCCCCGGTCTTGAACCGGGTCATGACGGCCTCCTTCTCGGCAGGGTCCATCCGTCCGTGGAGCATGGCCACAGGCACCCCGGCGAGCGGTCCGGCGGAGATTTCCTCGAAATGGCGCAGCAGCGGCGTAAGGGCCGTCTTGGTTTCCGATTCATCGACCAGCGGGCAGACAATATAACTCTGGAATCCCAATTCGGCCTGTTCGCGCAGGTAGCGGTACAGGTCGGGCACTTTTGCGGGCGGCACGCGCCGGGTCTTCACGGGCTGGCGGCCCGGCGGCATCTCGTCGATAATGCTCAGGTCCATCTCGCCGTAGAGCGTCAGGGCGATGGTGCGGGGAATGGGGGTGGCGGACATCTGCAGGAGGTCGGGACGGGGTCCCTTGGCCGCAAGGAGTGCCCGCTGGAGCACGCCAAAGCGGTGCTGTTCATCGACCACGGCGAGGCCGAGGTTGTGGAATTGCGTCTTTTCCTGGAACAGGGTGTGGGTGCCGATGACGACATCCACCTCGCCCGCAGCAATGCGGCGGCGCAGTTTGGCCGGTTCCGGGGTGGACCGGGTAAAGGTTTCCACGCGCAGACCGAGGGGTTCAAGGAAACCGCGCAGCACCAGGGCGTGCTGCTCGGCCAGAATTTCGGTGGGGGCCATGAAGGCCGTTTGAAAGCCGCCATCGGCCGCGGCGGCAACGGCGTGGAGCGCCACCACGGTCTTGCCGCAGCCCACATCGCCCTGCACCAGGCGGAGCATGGGGCGCGGACTTTCCATGTCCCGAAGAATCTCGGAGATGACCCGTTCCTGCGCGCCTGTCAGGGGGAAGGCGAGCAGTTTGTCCAACGCGCGCAGGTGGGGACCGTTAATCACGTGCCCTGTCCGGTCGGGCACGGCGGCAGTGAGCCGTTCGCGGCGCAGCAGCACCTCCAACTGGATGAGGAACAGTTCCTCGAAAACGAAACGGCGGCGGGCCTTTTCCGCTGTGGAGGCAAAAGCAGGAACAGTCCCTTCTCCGCTCACGGAAAAGACGGGGACAGTCCCGTCTCCGCTTGCTTCGGCAACAAAAACAGGGACAGTCCCGTCTCCGCTCACTTTGTTCGCTTCGCTTGGGACAGTCCCTGTTTTTTCGGGAAAATGCGCGGCGGGCAGTGCCTGGCCGATGTCCATGAGATCCAGGCGTTTGCGCAGTTCGGCGGGCAGGCATTCGGGCACGGTGGGCGCTACGGCATCCAGTGCATCGCGCACCCAGCGGCGCAGCATGCGCTGGGTCAGGCCCTCGACCAGCGGGTAGACCGGCACGATGCGGCCCGTGTTGAGCCGGTCTTCCTCGTCACCGACAAGCAGTTCATATTCCGGATTGGACAGGCAGGGTCCTTTGAAGTTGCCGAGTTTGCCGGTGACGATGACCTCCGCGCCCTTGCGAAACACGGTGTCGGCAAGAAAGCCCCGGCCGAAAAAGGTGGCGCCGAGGGTGCCCGTTTCGTCGCGCAGGGTGATGTGGGCCAGCGACTGGCGCCCCCGCAGGCGAATATTGCGAGAGGCGGTGATAACGCCGCGCACGGTGACGGTTGCATCCTGCACCGCCGCCGCGATGGGGGTGATGCTGGCATAGTCGCGGTAATCGCGGGGGAAGTAATGGAGCAGGTCGTGCAGGGTGCACACGCCCGCGGCCTCCAGCAGGGAAACCCGCTTCGGCCCGACGCCCAGAAGACGGTCCACCGGGTCGTAAAGATGCAAGGTCTTCACTGGGAGCGCCGGCGTCTCGCCGGCTTTTCCCGGCAGGCGATCCACCCGGTCATCGGGGTGCAGCGGCGGCGTTTCGTTCGGGGCGTCAGGCATTCGGATACTTGTATTGGCCGGTGTAGAGGTCGAAAAGCATCCGGTAATACTGCATGAACCGGACCGGGTCTTCGTTGTAATCGATCTCGGCCAGACAGTAGCCCTGGTAGCCGCTTTCCTTCAGGAGGGTGAACAGTTCCTGCCAGGGGTACTTGGGGATGCCGATGTCGTTGATGTGCACCTCGCCGATGGAACCCTTGAGCAGGTCAAAATTGGCCTTGATGCTGCCGTTGGCATCCTCCTCACCGCCGTTGCAGTTCCAGCAGGCCTTGGCGTTGGGCTGGTTCGCGATGTCGAGCATCTTGCGGATGCTGGCGGGCTTGCGCGAGTCCTCGTTGCCGTGAACCTCCATGCGCACCTCAAGCCCGAGGTCGCCGGCAAACTTGGCCACCTCGCCCCAGGCCCTGCCGATGCGCTCTATCGTCTTGGCGAAGTCCTCGTCCTTGTGGCTGCCGTTGGGACGAACCTTTATGCCGGGGCAACCCACGTCGGCGGCAAGCTGGGCAAATTCCTTGGCGGTCTCAATCTGTTTGCGGACAACCGCATCATCCTTGGCGTGGAACTCGCAGGTCGTGCCCAGACCGGCAATGACAACACCCGCATCGGCGAATTTCTTTTTCACGTCGGCCCGTTCCTGCTTGGACAGGCCCGGTTCAACCTTGTGCGCGTGGGTGGTGCGCAGTTCCACGCCGCCCAGCCCGGCCTTTTTGCACAGGTCTATCAGTTCATCGACGGACATCTTCTCGCCCATCTTGTAGGTGACCATGCCCAGTTTCATTCCCGCGCCCGACGCCGGGGCGGTCGCTGCATGGGCCGTGGACGGCAACGCGCCCGCGAGTCCCGCACCAATACCCGCCGTAAGAGTGCCTGTCATGAATCCGCGCCGTGTGATGTCATTCATCGTGTGGTTCCTTTTGAGGGGGTTGTCGGTGTGCCGGGGAATCTTGTACCCCTTTAGAAAGGGGAAAGGCAAATTGTGAGGCGCGACGCATTGTACAAACCGTCTCACAGGAACAGGAAGAATATGAAGAAGACGGAACGACAAGCTGAAGAACAGAATAGTCGTGACCCAAGAATACTATGGTTCTTCGCTGAGAATCGAGGTCAATTGCACAATCAGTGGAGGAACATCTTCCTTCAGTGTGTCCCAGAGCACATCCACATCCAGCACTTCATATCCGTGCACGATTCGGTTCCGCATGCCGATCGCGCCCCGCCAGGGAATTTCGGGATGCCGATCGCGGGTCTCCTTGGACACCCGGGACGCGGCTTCGCCGACGATTTCCACAAGATGGAACAGGGCAAGCTGCAAGACGCGGGAATTGCGCAAAGTTTCAACACTTTGACCCGCCGCATGGGATTGCGCTTCCAGGGCATGCTGCAACATATGGCGCAGGTAGATGGTGTCGTTATGCCGCGTCATAGATGGTTTGTGCTTCTCGAAGCACCTCGTCGCGGAAGTGGGGGTTGAGCGATTTTGTGAGTGACATGTCCACCGTGCGCTCCATAAGGTCCGACAGTTCGGCTTCTATCGTACCCAGGCGAATAAGGCCAACCCGCTCATTCGGAAGGAATTCGACCAAGACGTCCACATCACTGTCCGGGCGAAAATCATTTCGCAACACAGAGCCGAAAACCGCCAACCGCTGAATGCGGTGCCGTTGGCAGAAATTGGCCAGCGCGTTGACCGGTATCGTCTCAATCATGTGGTTCATCGCAGTTCACCCGGAACCTTCAGTAAATATCTTGGTTAGACTCTGACCCAATTATCCATTCTGGCCCGTTCTTCCGCAAGTATTTCTGGAGCACTGCTATTCCAATGGCCGCTCCAGCGGGTGAACTGTGTGCGTGGGGAGTTGCCTGCCCTGCTCGATGATGTCGATGAGTTCGGCGAGGTACTCGGCGTCTTCGTCCTGGGACCAGGTGAAATCGTACACAAGATCGACCCCTGCGGTGCCGGGCAGACGGTGGGCTTCCAGCATAAAGGGCGCGGATTCGAGGGTGGCCGTGATGCCTTCGCGGGTGACGATACGCAGGGTCTTGCGCGGTTCGCCCAGGGTGATGTCGCCCGTGTTGGTGCGCGGACCGGGGGCGCGGGACTGGAACAGGGGGGCGTGGCCATAGGCCACAACGGCGAGGCGGGCCGCCTCAACCCCCCGGCGCAGGTCCGCCCAGGTTTCGGCGTCACATTCCAGCGACGCGGCGACGGAGTCCGCACCAAGCTCCACCAGTTGGGCGTGACAGAAACGGTTCAGACAACCGATGCCCGGCAGGGACAACACGGCGGCCTTGCGCACGCCCACGGTGCGAAGGAGTTGAAAATGGCCCGGGTTGGACAGGGCAACGGCGCGCAGGCCCCGCCCCTGGGTAAACTTGAGCTGACGCAGCGCAGTTTCGCGCTCTTCCGGCGTGAAAAGGAAGTTGGGCAGGACCACCCCGGCATTGCCGGACTTGAGCAGGGGCTGAAATGCGGGAGACTCAACGTCCTTCAGCGGAACAAGCCACAGGTTTTCACGGCCTGTGTCGAACTGCGCGGCCTTCGAAATCTCCAGCGCCTGCGCGGCGGAGGCGGCGATGATCCAGCGGCGCGGTGTTAAACCAATATGGTCCGGATGCCCCTGCAGCACTGACGCCGCGCAGGATTCGATTACGGCGTCACGCTGTGCGTCCAGCGCGCGGTCCAGGCGTTTCAATATGGTATTGCGAAATGCGGCCAGTTCGGCCGCCGTCACAGCAAGCGGACCCTGCGGTTTTTCCACGGCCAACCGGACCGAGGCGGCTCCCGTGGGCTCGGACAGGATTGCGGCGGCCTGTTCGGGCGCCACCTCGTCGCGCCGGGTGAAGGGGTGGCGGACGCGCACCGTTTCAGTGCCGACCTGAACCTCGACCACCATGCCGCCGCCCGCCTCCTTGAGTTGGGCGGCAAAGGCGGCGCGGGATGGTTCGATCATGGCCGCGAGGGCCTTTTCAATCCGCTTCACGTCGCCCTTGCGAATGGCGTCGGTGTCGGCCGCCTTGACGACGGCCGCGCCCTGGGGCACGGCAAAGGCCACGGGGATTTCGACCCGCTTGCCCGCAGCGGAACGCTTGATACTGCGCCCGTCCTTGCGGATATCGCGCACGATGAAGGCCTTGGGCGGTTTGCCCTCCTCCACCTGGATGCGGATGCGGTCGCCCACTTTGATCATGGCCAGCGGCGTGATGGCGAACCAGTCCTTGCCTGCGGCCTCGACGGTGCCCATGGGCCGTCCGGACTGGGCGTCCCGCCCGCCGACAATGCCCTCGGGGCTGGGGGCAAGGAAATAACCGGTGGACGCCTCGCGGGCGACGGCGGTGTCGAGCAGTTCGCGCGCCTCCTCTATCACCTCGCGGGTGATGCGCGGCCAGGCGTCAATGAGCAGCCGGTAGGCGCGCACGGTCTGCGCGATGGTTTCGGCGGGCTTGAGCCGCCCCTCGATTTTGAACGAGCGGATGCCCCCGGCAATCAACCGTTCCAGAATGGGCGCGGCGGCGAGGTCGTGCATGGAATAGGCGGCGGAAGGGTCTTCGCCGGACTGCTCAAACAGGCGGCGGCAGGGTTGCAGGCAGCGGCCGCGGTTGGCGCTCTTGCCATGGATGCGGCTGCTGAAGAGGCACTGGCCCGAGATGGAATAGCAGAGGGCACCGTGGACGAAGCTTTCCAGTTCGATGTCGGAGGCGGCCTTGATGGCGCGGATTTCCTCGATCGTGAGTTCCCGCGCGAGAATGACCCGCTCAAAGCCCATGCGCCTGGCCTGCGCCGCACCGTCGGGCGTGTGTATGGTCATCTGGGTGGAGGCGTGCAGGGGGATTTCGGGACAGAGCAGGCGCGCCATGCGGAACACGCCCAGGTCCTGCACAATCAGCGCGTCGGGACCGATGCGCCGCAGTTCGTCGAGCAACCGCGCCAAGTCGGGAAGTTCAGACTCCTTGACGAGCGTGTTGAGCGCGATATATAGCTTGCGTCCGAGGCCGTGGGCATAGGCGGCCATGTTTGACAGTTCATCGAAACTGAAATTGGGCGCGCGCAGGCGTGCGTTGAAGCGGTGCGCGCCGACATACACCGCGTCGGCCCCGGCGTCGAGGGCGGCGGCAAAGGTTTCGATGCGCCCGGCGGGCGCGAGCAACTCGGGTTTGCGTACGGAGGGCTTTTCGGGTGTTTTGAGCATCCCACAAGGGTATATCAATCCGGAGGGTTTCGCCAAACGCCATATGGACTGCGGTGGCAGAGCGCAGCACCGACACCGCTTTGGCTGGATGGTCGCGCGAAACAAGCCAAAGCGGCGTCGTTGCCGCCGCAGTCCAAATGGGTGCGTCCCGTGCCGGTCCGTACTTCTCCCTGTTAATCGCGCTCCTGCGCCAGGATGCAAGGCATGGGGTGTGGTCTGCTATCATGGACAGACCAACTTAGGAGACCGGACAATGAACCGTATGCTTGGGATTATGGTTATGGCATGTTTGCTGACAGTGACGGCGGAAGCCGCAAGAAAGGCGGTTCCCCCGCCGGAGGGCACGGCAGTGGAGCTGGTTTGGCCTCAGGGCACGCCGGACAAGCTTGGCGACGCGGATGCCGACAAGCCGACCCTGGCCATTTTCCCCGCGCCGAAGGAAACGGCGAACGGCGCGGCCGTGATCGTGTGCCCCGGCGGCGGCTATGGCGGCCATGCGATGGACTATGAGGGTTACGAGGTGGCGCAGTGGCTGAACAAGCACGGCGTCACGGGGTTTGTGCTGCGCTACCGCGTGGCGCCCTACCGGCACCCGGCCCCGCTGTCGGACGCGCAGCAGGCGATGCGCATTGTGCGGTCACGGGCGGCGGAGTGGGGCGTGAACCCTGCCCGTATCGGCATGCTCGGCTTTTCGGCGGGTGGACATCTGGTGTCCACGGCAGGAACCCACTATGTGGAGGGCGACCCCAACGCGGCCGACCCGCTGTTGAAGGTGGGCACACGGCCGGACTTCCTGATTCTTATCTATCCGGTCATCACGCTGAAGGAGCCTTACGGTCATCAGGGTTCGTGCAAGAACCTGCTGGGCGAGAACCCCGACCCGGCGCTGGTCCAGTCGCTCAGCAACGACGAGCAGGTCAACGACAAGACGCCGCCGAGTTTCCTCGTGGCCAGTTGGGCCGACACGGGGGTGCCGTCGGAAAACAGCATCCAGTTCTATCTGGCGCTGCACAAGGCCGGTGTGCCCGCCGAACTGCACGTCTACGAAAAGGGCCCGCACGGCTTTGGCATGGGCCGGGGCGACAAGGTGCTGGAAACCTGGACGGGCCACTGCATTGACTGGATGAACGGGCTGTTTAAGTGAGTCGTGCGGTTGGGTTGACCGGGTTGGCCTGTTTGGTCCTGGCTATCGCGGGCTTCGCCCAAGAACCAAGCCCCGCCCCGACCAAAACATTCATTGATTATTTCATGCCCGTGCCGATCACGGGTCAGTTGGCCACGAACGTATGGGGCGTTGCTGAAGTGGGTTCCCGCGATACCCAGAACGGTCTTGAAGACGCCTCCATGAAGCAATGGTGCTATTGGGACGGACAGGTCATCAAGGGACCGGAGGGTAAATATCATATCTTTGCCAGTCGCTGGGACCAGGGCAAGGGCCACGGCGATTGGGTCAACTCGAAAGCCGTTCATGCCGTCAGCGACACCGTCACTGGACCTTACATCGACAAGGGCCTTTGCTGGCCGAAGGACCAGGAGGGCAAAGGCCACAACGTGACCGCACTGGTGCTGCCGGACGGCCGTTATGCCGTGGTGGTCAGTTGCACCCGACCGGGGGATGTGTTTGTTTCCAAGTCCCTGGATGGCCCCTGGAAGCACTTGGGGAAGATCAAAGGCAAAGGGCTTGGTGCATCCAACATCAGCATTATGGTTCGGCCCGATGGCGACTACATGATTGTGCCGAGTTCCGGGCAGGTCTTCATCAGCAAGGCTGCCGACGGCATTCTGGGGCCCTATAAATCGATGGGGCCGTCCGTCTTCCCCAAAGGCATTCCTGATTTCGAGGATCCTGTTGTCTTTTATTCCGGCGGATTCTATCAAATTGTCGTCAATTCCTGGAGCACCCGAAAGGCCTGCCACCTCACCTCAAAAGACGGCAAGCGTGACTGGGTCAACCGGGGTCTGGCGTATGACCCGACCACTGACTTCATCCGCTACACCGATGGCTCGGTCAATCATTGGCACAAACTGGAACGGCCCGGAGTGCTTCTTGAAAACGGCCATGTGACGGCGGTTACGCTGGCGGCTTTGGATACGCCCAAGGAGCAGCAAACGGGAAACAACGGTCATGGCAGCAAGATTGTCGTCATTCCCTTTGATGGCGTCGCCTTGGACCGTGACCTGCAAAACATTGCGAGTCCGGCGCAGGCATCCTCTAAGGCATTGGTCCGCCCCTGACTTGCCCACACGGAGGCTCCGCACTGGCGATGTGTCCGGCAGTTATTTGCGTTTTGGAGCCATTTGGCCCAATATGAATTATTGAATGAAAGACCGGGGACGGATGGAAAGTGCCGGGAAGTACTACTGGGAGCGCTGGCGTCCCGCCGGCTTCCGGAGACGTTGCAAGACCGTTTTAATATACAGGGCGTCAGCGCCCGAGGTACATGACTTGGGGAAACGGACATGGCAAAGAAGAACGAGATTCAATCGGGCGGCACCAAGCCGTTCGGCGAAATCCTCATCTACCAGCCAGAAGCTGGCAGGACCCGCATCGATGTTCGACTGGAGGATGAAACTGTCTGGCTAACCCAGGCGCAGATGGTGGATTTGTTCCAGACGACCAGACCCAACATCAGCATGCATGTCCGTAACATATTTCAGGATGGGGAATTGAGTGAAAATTCAGTTGTTAAGGAATTCTTAACAACTGCATCCGACGGAAAGAACTATCGCACCTATTACTATAACCTCGATCTCATCATTGCCGTCGGTTACCGGGTCCGCTCCCATCGGGGCACGCAGTTCCGGCGCTGGGCCACGGAACGGTTGCGCGAATACCTCGTCAAAGGCTTTGTCATGGACGACGAGCGCCTCAAGGAAGGTCGCAACCTCGGCGCGGACTACTTTGACGAGCTGCTGGAACGCATCCGCGATGTCCGGGCGTCGGAAAAGCGGTTCTACCGAAAGATCACCGACATTTACGCATTGTCTGTTGACTACGATCCCCACGCAGCGGTCACGCATGACTTCTTCGCCACGGTGCAGAACAAGTTTCATTGGGCCATTCACGGCCACACTGCCGCCGAACTCATCGCCGAGCGCGCCACTGCCGACAAGCCCAACATGGGCTTGACCTCCTGGAAAGGGGCGAAAGTCCGAAAGACCGATGTCGCCACCGCCAAGAACTACCTGACCGAGGACGAAGTCCGCAGCCTCAACCGCATCGTCACCATGTATCTGGACTATGCCGAGGACCAGGCGGAACGCCAGCAACCCATGCACATGGCAGAATGGCGCACCAAACTGGATGCCTTTCTACAGTTCAACGGCCGGGAAGTGCTGGACAACCCAGGTGCTGTCTCCGCAGAGGTTGCCCAGCGGCTTGCCGAAAACGAATATGAGAAATTCCGGGTCCGGCGGCTGGAAGTGGAAGCGGAAGAACCGGACGAGGATTTTGACCAGTTTTCCAAGCGGCTGGAACAGGGCGGCAAGCCCTAAGAAACGCGGTCGCCAGACGTCACGCTGGCAGTTGTAACGTGAAACTCACCACGCCGGGTATCGTGTCGTCGAGGGTGACGTCGCCGCCGTGGGCGCGGGCGATTTCGCGTGCCAGGCTGAGTCCCAATCCCGTGCCTTCACCATTTCCGGCCGCGCCTCCCTCGCGGGTGCGAGAGGCGTCGATGCGGTAGAAGCGTTCAAACACCTTGGCCCGATCACCGGGCGGAATGTCGCCGCTGTTCTGCACCGTGCACCGAATCGTTCCCTCCTGCCGACCCAGAAACACGCGAATCTTTCCGCCGTCAGGCGTGTGTTTCACGGCATTCATGGCGAGGTTCTGCACCGCCTGCCGCAACAGGTCACCGTCGGCTGAACCGGTCACGTCCTCCTGAATTTTCGATTGAATGTCCAGCTTGGGCGCGAGGATGGCCATATCCTCCACGATGTCCTCCAGCATTTCGCTCAGGTTCACTGCGTCTTTGTGGAGCGTGATCTGTCCCGCGTCGGCGGTGGCCAGCAGGAGCAGTTTCTGGACGATGGACTTGAGCCGCTGCACCTCTTCGAGCAGCCGGGTCAGCGCCTTTTCCTGGTCCGGCGGCGCGTTCTGCAGCGCCTGCTCCAGTTCGCCCTGCAGGATTGTCAGGGGCGTCTTGAGTTCGTGGGCCGCATCGGCGCTGAAACGCATGGCCTGGGTGAAGCTGCGTTCGAGCCGCTCCATCATGGCGTTGAACATCAGGAGCAGTTCCTGAAATTCGACGGCCCGGTCGTCCGGGGAAACGCGCTGATCGAGCCCCTTGGCCGAGACCAGCGCGATGGTCCGGGTAAGTTCGCGGACGGGCCTGAGCGCACGACCGGCCAGCAGCCAGCTTCCCAGGGCGATGCAAAACAGCGCGGCGGGAAAGGCCACCGCGAAGGCGGTGCGCACCCGGGCCATTTCGGCGGCGTGCGCCTGAAGCCCAATGCCGACATAGAGGGTCACCTCCGGATTGCCGAACACGCCCATCTCCCACAAACTGCCGCCAAACCCCACCATCCTAATCACAGGCTGACGAAGCGCAAGCGGGCGGGGCGGCGGAAAGGGGGGGCCATTGTGCTCTGAATCCAGCGGCGGACGCATGCCGCCGTCGTCCGGCGGCGATTGAAAACGGTCCTGGTTGGGACCGTGCGGAGGGCGGCGGAAATGGTCATCTCCGTTCTCCGCCCAGGGCGGACCCTGTCCGGGAGGCGGACCGAAGGGCGGACGCATGCCTTCGCGGGGACCGCGGCGCTGCGGGTCAAACATGGGCCGTCCCTGTGGCGGCGGCCCAAGCGGGCCTGCGGCGGGCAGTTGCGCGTCCGTCAGGCCCTCGGGCCAGGCGGCCGACTGGTGCAGCACCTTTCCCTGGTCATCCACCACCCGGAGCAGCACATCGTTGTCCTCACCAAACACGTATTGAAGCGACTGGT
Organism: Candidatus Hydrogenedentota bacterium; assembly: GCA_903893795.1. GTDB lineage: Bacteria > Hydrogenedentota > Hydrogenedentia > Hydrogenedentales > CAITNO01 > CAITNO01. Next base: position 36,485 of record CAITNO010000085.1, read on the forward strand.
CCACCGAGGCCCAGTGCTCCGGCCCCCGCTGAAAACTGAGGTGCTGCTGGGCCATGTCCCGCAGGGTGGTGTCGATGCGCTCCATGGCGGAGCGCGAAACCATGGACCATGCCCAGAAGCCGAAGCCCGCGACAACCAACCCCGACAGCAGCGTGGAGAGCGCCGCGATGCGCAGGCGGAAAGAGCGGGCGCGCAGCATGGCTCAGTCCTTTCGGATGCGGTAACCGACGCCGCGCACGGTTTCGATCAGCGACTCGCCCTCCGGGGGATCCAGCTTCTTGCGCAGGCGCTGGATGTGCACATCGACCAGATTGGTGGTCGGGTCAAAGTCGTAGCCCCAGACATGCTCGATGATCTGGGTGCGCGCGTACACCCGGCCGGGGGTGCGCAGCAGGTATTCGAGCAGCGCGAACTCGCGCACCGTCAGGTGCACCGGCTCACCGCTTCGGGTGACCTCGCGCGTGACAAGGTTGACGGAAACGTCCCCGGCGTGAAGCGTCGTCAGCTTCTCGCCGGAGGAGCGCCGCATGACGGCCTGGATGCGGGCGATCAGTTCCTCCACATAGAAGGGCTTGGTCAGGTAGTCGTCGGCGCCGAGGTTCAGCCCCTCCAGACGCTCGTCCAGCGTGGTGCGCGCCGTCAAGAGGATCACCGGCACGGCCTTTCTCTGGTCACGAAGCTGGCGCAAAATGCTCAGTCCGTCACGGCCGGGCAGCATGATGTCGAGCACGATCACGTCGAAGGTCTGGTTTGCGGCCAGTTCGTAACCCTCGTCCCCGTGATTGCTCACCGTCACGTCAAACCCGGCTTCGGCAAGGCCCTTCTTCACGAAGTCGGAAATGCGTGTTTCATCCTCTACCAGCAGTACTTTCATGGCGTCATTATAGCATCGCCCCCACTCCCCCATTCATTAAGTTTTCTTAATGCAATTGGGGCTTGTTTTGTCATCTTGGCCGGTTATGATTCGGATGTGTTCGGCAAACAACACACCGGCAACGGTGAAAAGGAGAACGGTCATGGACACAACGAAGAAAATCTGGATGAAGCCCGTTATCATGATGGCGGCCGTGGCGATGCTCGCCGGACTGCTGGTCGCGACAGGCGTCGGTCGCGTGTACGCACAGGCCCCGGCACCCGGTCCCGACAGCCAGCCCGGGCTTCAGGCCCCGCCCCCGCCTGAGAAGGCGTCCGACGCGAGCGCCCCGCCGCCCCCGCCACCCCCCAGGGCAGAAGGGGACCGTCAGGGACCTCCCCCGCGCGACGGACAGGGCCCGCAGGGTGACCGTCAGGGACCGCCGCCGTGCAAGGGTCAGCGCGGCGAATGGGGACCGGCGCAGGACGGCCAGGGACACTGCGACGGCCAGGGACCGAAGGGTGGGCGTCCCGACGGGGCGCGCCGTGGAGAAGGCTTCCAGGATGGCCCGGGCCACCGGGACGGCCCCGGACCGAATGGCAGACCGGGCATGCAGGGCCCGCCGCCGCGCCCCAAGTTTGAGGACATCGACACCAACCACGACGGCATGATCTCCAAAGAGGAATTCGAGGCTTTCAAGCCGCCCCACCCGCTGATGGGACGCAACGGTGACCGTGAAGGACCGCCCAGGATGGACCGTGGCGGATTCCGCCAAGGACCGCCGCCTGCGGACCGCGATGGTGACCGCCAAGGCCCGCCGCCGAGGGGCCGGCATGGTGACCGTCAGGGTCCGCCCCAGATGGATCGTGGTAGTGACCGCCAAGGCCCGCCGCCGCCGCCTGACGGCGACGATGACCGGCAGGGACCGCCCCCCAATGACCGTCCCGCGCCTCGCGAAGGTCGGTAGTCTCACCCGCACCGACCCCTGACGCACGGGGCGGTGGCTCAGGCCACCGCCCCGTTGCTTTGTCTGGTCGTTCTCACCGGAAGCTGTGCTTCCTGCACCTGATGGAAGACCGCCACACGGGGCGTTTCTGGAGATTATCCTTGCAAATCATCCACGACGTGGAAAATTTGCAAGGATAATCTTCCCCATTTCCCCTTAACCACCCCGCTCAGAAATGGTCTATCGGCCAGATGAAGGGTGTGCGTTTGGGGAACAGCGCCAAGGCAAATCGGCGGGCATCGCCCTTCAGGCGCGGTGTTTTTTGTGTCAGCACGTCTTCCGCATGGGTGTATCCGGTGACCAGGCGAACAAAGTCCTGCCCGTCCAGTGCGATGCGGTTCCTGCCCATACCCTTCTCGATCCGGAGTCCCGAGTTGTCCGAAATGACACGGCAGGCTGCATTCGATACCACCAGGGTACATTCCCCCGGCAGGCCATTCAGGCCTTTGCGCTGCATTTGTTCCTTCCACTCGGGCAGCATGGCGTTCAGGCATGCCTCCAGGTCCGTCAACGCCATCATGCCTTCCCGGTTGGCAAAGTGCCGCGCCTGGTGGACGGAATCACACTCCTCCAGGTATCGGGCGAAGGGGTGATAAGGCGGCACGTGGAAGCGCACAGAACCCAGTCCCGCTTCGCGGGCCGTTATCGTGGCCGCATGAAGCAGCGCAGCGCATGAGGTCCGGTCAGTGACGCCCAGTTCCTTGATGTGCAGTTCGGCGGCAGCCGTTTGCGGCATGAAGTAGGCGACAATCTTGCCGCGCCCGTCAAGCAGCGCCTGTGCGCTGGCCCAGTCGCACCAGTAGGGCGTTTTGGGCGCAGCGCTGATGAATTGGCTGCGGTAATGGGCGGCCGTGCGGACGATGGAGCAGGACGCCCTGGCCTCATGCGCTTCGTGGATGCGCATCAGCGCGGAAATGTCGTCCTTTGTGACGGGCCGCACCCGGAAGGGCGGCACGAGCGTAGTGTCCACCGCCCGCAACTCAACGACCACGCTGTATTCGGGCAGCATGGTCACGTAGCCAAAACGGTGGTAGAGGTTGGGAATGCCGTAGAGCAGGGAAAAGGCAGCGCCGCTGTCGCGGGTGTAATCGAGCGCGTCGTTCATAAGCGCCCTGCACACGCCCTTGTTGCGCTGGGCGGGCGGTGTGGACACCCAGCCAACACCCACCGCCTTCAGCCGCGCGCGGCCGATGCGCAGTGTCAGCGGCAGCAGGCGCAGCGCGCCGACCATCTCGGCGTCGGCCAGGGCGATACGGGTATGCTCCCGCTTTACGCCCGCCCACACCGGTCCGGCGCTTTCGAGCCAACCGAGACTGTCCCAGTAATTGGGCAGTTGCGTTTTGGCCATGAGGTCATTGGCCGCGCGCAGTTCGCCTTCGCTCTGCACGCCGCGCACCACATACTCGGGGATTGGGTCTTTCCGTTTCATACGCGTCACGCGATGTCCACAGGCTGTTTCGTGCGAATCGACTCCTCGATGGCGCAAATCACTTTGGTTACCATGAGCCCGTCGTATCCCGTGATCATGGGGGTGCGCCCCTCGCGGACGCAGTCCACAAAATGGCGGATGCTGTCCGCGGCAAAGCCGCACTGGGCCCCGTAGATGGAGGGCATGACAAAGACATCGGGGTAGCTGCCTGTCGTGCCGGTGTATTTCTCCAGTGCGCGGTTGTGGCTCTGGTCCACATAGAGCGCGCCGTCGTCGCCGACGATCTCGCATTTCACGTCGACAATGTTGGGCATGCTGTTGGGCAGTATCCAGGAATTCTCAATCACCGCCGTCGCGCCGGAGCGGAACTCCAGCATGGACTGGTAATAATCGGGCGTGTCGATGCCCCGTCCCTGGAGCAGTCCCTTTCGTGCAACGGCATACACGCGGGCCACATCGTCGCCGATGAGCCAGCGCACGGTGTCGATGGCGTGGCTGCCCACGAACCACAGCACGGTGGTTTTGCCCGCCCAGGGCAGCATTTCGGTGGGCACGAAGATGCGGTCGTTGAGCCGGTAGTACACATGGCGCGGCGCGCCGATCTCACCCTCGCGAATCGCCTCCCAGGCCTTGTAGAGCGGCGGGCTCCACCGGGCGTGAAAATCGACCATGAGCGCGACCCCGCTCTCCTCGGCCGCGGCCACGATGCGCTCGCATGCCTCCACAGTCATGGCCAGCGGCTTTTCCGCGAGAATGTGCTTGCCCGCCCGCGCGGCGGCCAGCAACACCTCGTCGTGGGCGAAATCGGGCGTGACCACGGCCACCGCGTCAATCTCCGGGTCCGCCAGCAGCGCGGCGGTGGATGCGTAGGCGCGGGCGCCAAACTTGTCCGCCATCGCCTGCGCCCGCCCGGCATCGACATCGGCCACGCCGTGCAGTTCCGCCCCCGTCATACCAGCATAGGTCCGGGCATGCATAGCGCCCCAGCCAGCGCCCCAGCCGCCCGCGCCAATCAACCCCATTCTGACCGTGTTCATCCCTCAACCGATCCTTTCCGGGTGGTTTCCGCATTCCGGCACCGCCGGAACGCGCCCTTGCCGCTGAAACAAGTTATACCCGATGGGCCAATGCGCATTCACCCGGCCGGTTCGCATTCATCGGTGCCGGTCGCCTATTATTTCCCCCGGCAACCTTTTTATCCAACCTTTTCGGACAATCATCATGAACGACTTGAACCTTTCCATGTTTCGCGCCTACGACATCCGCACCGATGCGGCACCCCTGACGGACGCACTGGCGGTGCGCCTGGCATGCGCCGAGGCGGTGTATTTCCGAGACACCCTGGGTGCGGCCGGAGTGCTGGTGGCGCATGACGCACGCAGCACGGGCCCCCGCTATCTCCAGCTTGCCGCGGACGAATATGCCCGCGCGGGACTCGATGTCACCGTGGTGCCGGGCGTGTGCTCCACATCGATGTTCTACTTCTCGGCCATGACCCGCCCCAGGCTGGCGGCGGTCATGTTCGGCGCTTCGCACAACCCGGCCAATGACACGGGCCAAAAGATCCTCGGGCCGGGAGTGCGGCCGATTGCGGAGCACATCGGCCCCGAGGGCGGGCTGGACCGCATCAAGGAATTGTACATCGGGGGTGCATCGCTGCCCAAGGCACAGGGGCGCATCACGGCCTACGATCCCACGGAAGAGTATCTCGCCTACAGCATGAACCTGGCCGGCGTGGAAGAGGGTTCGCTGGCGGGGCTTTCCCTGCTTCAGGACTATCTCAACGGCGCGGCGGGCCGCGAGATGATGCTCGCCTTTGGCCGCGCCGGGGCCGACCTGACGCCGCTGCATTTCACGGCCGACGGCCGTTTCCCGCTGGGCGACCCCAATCCCGTGAAGGCGAAAGTCATTCGCGAAGGGTTGGAGACACTGGCGGCGGGCCGCTTCACGCTGGCCAACTTCTTCGACGGCGACGGCGATCGCATCGACTTCTACCGGGGCGACGGCACCTATCTGTCGTCCAGTTTTGCCTATGCCGCAATCCTGCCGGAGATCAAGAAGCATTTCCCCGGCGCGGGCATGGGCGTCTATGCCGATCTCAAAAGCAATCCGCTGGCGCTGATGGAAATGGCGCGCTGCGGCGTGTCCGTGTCGGTCATCCGCAACGGCCACTCGCAGATCAAGAACGCCCTGTTCGAAAATGCAGCCCAGTTCGGCACGGTCGAGGAATCGGCCCACTTCTACGAGGCGTTCACACACGGCGGGCAGCGCTTCTGCACGGAGAACACGCTGTACACCGCCCTGCTGGCGGCCCGCGCCTGGAAGGAAACCCCGGAGCGCTTCGACCGCATGTTTGAACTGCAGGCGCGCACCGCGCGCGAGCGCGAATGGGGCTACAAATTCGCCGATGACGCACAGCGCAGCGCAGCGCTCGACGCCGTGCAGGCCCATTTCGAGGCGAAGGGCACGGCCACCCTGAGCCGCATGTCCAACGGTTACGACCTGGAGGCCACCATGATGCGCCGGGGGCTGCCCTTCAGCATCGAGGCGGACACGGCGACGGCGGCGGACTGGCTCCAAGTGTGCCAGCGCATTTCGCAAAGCGAGGACAGCCTGGCCCGCTGGGAAGTCGTCGCGGCCGAGGCGGATATCGCTGCCGAGGCCAAGCGCGACATCACCGCCATCGTGCAGCGTTTCGGCGCGGGCGAAGAGTACCAAGGATAACGGAATGTAGGTCAGGCGCCCTCGCCAGACGTCTTCCAGCACTGCCAACAGGACAACAGCCGAGGGCGGCTGTCCCACATGGCCGAACCACCGGAGAGACTCACATGACAGTTAACTCCTTCCTCAAGACGGTCCTCCTGCTGCTCCTTGTTTGTACTGCCGCCAACGTGGCCCCGGCCGCAAGCGACCTGGACGCCCAGTTTTCCTCACCGCCCGCGTCGGCGCGGCCCTGGGTGTACTGGTTTTGGATTGACGGGAACATCACCCGCGAGGGCATCACGGCAGACTTGGAGGCAATGGCGCGCGTCGGCATCGGCGGGGTGCTCATTATGGAGGTGGCGCAGGGCACCCCCACCGGTCCGATCGCGTTCGCCAGTCCTCAGTGGCGCGACCTGTTCAAGCACGCCGTGGCCGAGGCGAGCCGCCTGGGCCTGGAAGTGAACATGAACAACGATGCGGGCTGGTGCGGCAGCGGCGGGCCCTGGAACACGCCCGAGCACGCCATGCAAAAGGTGGTGTGGACCGAGACGGCCTTGGAAGGACCGCAGGCATTCTCCGGTGCCCTTGCCCAGCCGCAGGCGCTGGAGAATTACTACAAGGACATCGCGGTGATGGCCTTCCCCACGCCGGACGCAGAAGTGGCGCACGGGGCCGGACAAAAGCCCACCATGACCACCAGTGCCACCGCACCGGGCGCGGACCCGGCCGTGCTGACCGACGGCAACCCGGCGACACAGTTCGTGCTGCCCAAGCCGACACCCGAGCATGCGCAGTGGATACAGGCTGAATATGCCGCGCCCATGGAACTGCGCACGGTCACACTGACGCTGGCACCCGACCAAGGGCATCTGCACACGCGCATACAGAATTCGGAGGACGGCCAAAAGTTCAACACGATCCGGGAATTCGACTTTGCCCCGGACAGCCCATCGGTCAGCCTATCCGCCGCCGGGAGCAGATTCTGGCGTTTCGAGATCACCCATGTGGATTCACGCGCCGACACGCTGGTCCTCGGCGATTTGCGACTGGGGCCGGAGTTCCGCATTGAGAATGTGGACGGCAAGTCGGGCCGGGTATGGCAGTATGCCGGACTGCCGACGCGCGATGCGGGCCTGCCCGCGCGGTGCGCCGTGGCCCGCGACAAGGTGGTTGACCTCTCCGGTAGAATGGACGCCTCCGGCGCGCTGCAGTGGGAGGTGCCGCCGGGACAGTGGACCGTGATTCGCTTCGGCCACACGACCACCGGCGCGAAGAACGCCCCCTCGCCCGCATCGGGCACGGGCCTGGAATGCGACAAGCTGAGCAAAGAGGCGGTGGAGGCGCATTTCAACGGGCTCATGAAGAAGCTCATCGACGACTGCGGGCCATTGGTGGGGAAAGACGGCGCGGGCCTGACGATGACGCACATCGACAGTTGGGAGGTGGGCTCGCAGAACTGGACGCCCAGCTTCCGCGAGGACTTTCTCCAGCGGCGCGGCTACGACCCGCTGCCGATGCTGCCCATTTTGACCGGCCGGGCGATCACAAACGCCGAAGTGTCCGAGCGCTTTCTGTGGGACATGCGCCTCACCATCGGCGATCTCGTGGCCGACAACTACGCGGGGCATCTGCGCGAGTTGAGCCACCGCAACGGCATCAAGCTGTCCATTGAGGCCTACGGCAACTGCGTCTTCGACAACCTGGTCTATGCGGGCCGCGCCGACATGCCCATGAGCGAGTTCTGGATGGGCGGCAGCGCGATGCAGTTGGGCAAAACCATGTCCTCGGCGGCGCACACCTACGGCCACTCCATCGTCCCCGCGGAGAGTTTCACCGCGGCGGAGGAAAGCGGGCGCTGGAAACAGCACCCCTGGTCCATCAAGGCGCTGGGTGACCAGTCCTTCTGCGAGGGCGTGAACCGTTTTGTGTTTCACCGCTACGCCATGCAGCCCTGGCTCGACCGCGCGCCCGGCATGACCATGGGCCCCTGGGGCCTGCACTACGAGCGCACCGAGACCTGGTGGAACATGAGCGGGCCCTGGCATGAATACCTGGCCCGATGCCAGTTCCTGCTCCAGCAGGGGCGCTTCGCGGCCGATGTGGCCTACTGCATCGGCGAGGGCGCGCCCAACGACGCGGTGCCCCGCGCCAACCTCACCCCGCCGCTGCCCGCGGGCTACGACTTCGATTCGGCCACCGAAGAAATCACGATGCAGATGGAGGTGCGCGACGGCCAACTGGTGCTGCCCTGCGGCATGCGCTACCGCGTGCTGGCGCTGCCCGCCAGCGACCGCATGACACCGGCCCTGCTGCGCAAGGTGAAGGCGCTGGTGGAGGCGGGTGCCACGGTGGTGGGCACGCCGCCGGACCGCTCGCCGAGCCTTTCCGGATATCCCGGCTGCGATGCCGAGGTCCGCGCGCTGGCCGCCGAACTGTGGAACACTGACCCGGACAAGAAGCATGTGCTGGCGAATGTGCCGCTTGAAAAAGCGTTTGTCGGCATGGGCCTGCGGCCCGATTTCGTCAGCAAGCCGCGGCTCCGCTACATCCACCGCATCATCGACGGGGCGGACGCCTACTTCGTCGCCAACCCGCAGCCCTTCGCCGTCGACACGGTGTGCGTATTCCGCGTCACGGGCCTGCAGCCCGAAGTCTGGCATCCCGACACGGGCAGGACGGAGTTGGCCGCGGTGTATGAGGAGAAGAACGGCTGCACAAGCCTGCCGATTCGCCTGGACCCGAGCGCTTCGGTCTTCGTTGTGTTCCGCAACGCGCCAACCACAGAGGCCATCCGTTCCGCAGTGCGCGAAGGTACGGAGTTCCTGCCCGGCGCGGAACTCATGCCGAAGCTCACTGTGGAAAAGGCCGTGTACGGCGTGCAGGAAGACCCCGCACTGACCCGCGACGTGCGCGCCGAGCTGCAGCAGATGATTGATGACGGGACGCGCCAGGTCCGGGTCATCCACCTGGCGCAGACCGGCGACCCTGCCAACCTGCGGATAAAAACACTCGTGGTCGAATATACAGTCGGGGACCGGCACATCACGGTCAGCGGTAGCGACAGCGACACGGTGGAACTGCCCGACTACGCGCCGAAGGTGGTCATTACGAACGCGCGTTACGGTGTGCTGGCCGACCCGGCGGCCACGCGCGACGTGCGCGAGAAGGCGCAGCATTTGGTGGAAACGGGCGTGTATGCGTTCCCGGTCACCCGCATGGCCGAAGGCGACGACCCGGCGCAGGGCGTGGTGAAGACGCTGGAAATGGAATACACCGTCGACGGCAAAGCCGCCACCGCCACGGGCACGGATTCGGATTCGATTACACTAGCCACGCCGCCGGTGGTCGAAAAGGATCCCGTAGGTCAAATGTGGTACGACGAAAAGGGCAGGCTTATGCTCGAGGCCTGGCAGTCGGGGGTGCATACATTCAAAACGGCCTCAGGCAAGATGCTGGGCTGCCATGTCGCGCAGCAGTCCGAGCCGTTTGCAATTACGGGACCCTGGGATGTTGCCTTCCAACCCGGCATGGACGCCCCCGCAAAGACCACCTTTGACCGGCTCATCTCCTGGAGCGACAGCGGCGACGAGGCCATAAAGCACTTCTCCGGGTCCGCCACCTACACAAAAACCTTTACGCTGCCCGAAAGTCTGCCCGACGCGGAGGCGCGCCTCTATCTCGATCTCGGTGACGTGCAGATCATGGCCCGCGTGAAACTCAACGGCAAAGATCTCGGCATCCTCTGGAAGCCGCCCTTCCGTGTGGACATCACGGACTCAGCAAAACTCGGCGACAACCTCCTGGTGGTCGAAGTGGTCAACCTGTGGGTCAACCGGCTCATCGGCGACGAGCAGTTGCCCGAAGACAGCGAACGCAACGCGGACGGGTCCCTCAAGACCTGGCCCCAGTGGCTCCTCGACGGCAAACCCAGCCCGGCTGGCCGCCACAGCTTCACCACGTGGCGTCTCTGGAAGAAGGACTCGCCGCTGGTGCCCTCCGGGCTTTTGGGGCCGGTGAGGATTGTCGCCTCGCAGCGGGTGGAGGTGTAATGAAGACAAATGTTCTTTCGGCGCCTACACATCCTCTCGAATTCTGCCCTGAAGAGGTCGTACAATACATTTAGGTGATCGCGCGGTGTTCAGGGAAGACTAAACCGTCGAGGAAGGTCCACAAAGGGGCAAACAACATGATTCGCATCGTCTGCCCACAGTGTGGGAAAGTTCTCGAAATACCGGATTCTTTCGCGGGACAGACCGGACAGTGCGTCCAATGCAAGGTTCAGATTCTCGTTCCGATCCCCGCGCCCATACCTGCTGCACCGCCCGTACTACAGGTGGACGTGTGCGCCCAGATTCAAGCGCAGATGGATGCCGCGGAGAAGAACAGCGCTTATAGAAAGTCGCTCGTAATCGTGGGCGACGAGCCGCAGGCGCATCACAAATCAGGCGACAAAGCGAAGAAAGGATGTTTGGGCTGCCTTGGTGTGGTCGTTATTCTTTTCGTGGCCGGGATGATTGGAAACATGGTCAACCCGCAACCAAGTCAACCGACCTCTTTCTACTCGTCTCGGGTCTTGGAGCGTTCGGCGCAATCCACCACAAACGCACCGCCACCCGTCACCGACACAAATAACACCAAGGTGGCTCTCGACGCTGTACTCACATCTATTACGAACCCAAACACCTGGCCAAGACCGGCCCTTCTAACGTACAAAACCGGAAAACTAAACGGTGGACTGGCCATCATGTCATCCAACAGCGGGGCATATTGGTGGAGTCCGGATGGCAAACTCTACGCGGCAAACGGAATAGCGCAAGCCATGTCACCCAATACGCCCACAGCTTCTGTCGGGGTGTCCTTTTCCGAAATTGAAACCGTTGTGAATGGTGGCACAATCAAGCCCCGAGCAAACTTTACGCCTCTCGACAAGGTTGAAGCCCCCCGGGCGGAACCTGTCCAATCACAAACGCGAGACGTTGCGAGTGTCGAAGATGTCACCGTCTACGTTGGAAGCACCGGAACAAAGTATCATGCCCGCAATTGTCGCACCCTGAAAACCGAAAACCCAATTTCAAAAAGTCAGGCGATTGCGCGCGGGTATACTCCATGCACCGTGTGTGGAGGCGGGTAAACGAAGCTATCCGCAGGTTCCGCTTCGCTCCACCTGCGGCTATTATTGTGTGCCCCCTCACGGGGGCAATATAAAGATGTTCATCACGCACATGGTGTGACAAACGAATTGAAAGGTCCTGCACATGAAAAGTAGAAGCGTCCTCAGCCGTGCATCGCTCTGCATAGTCTGCATCGCACTGCTGGCGCTGTTCACCTCAGTCTTCGCCGCGGAATCTGCCGCGATGCCCTGGAACACACAGGCGCTCTTCCAAACACCCAAGAGCGCGCCCGCCGAGGGCTTCTCCGAGGAGAATGTCTCGGCGCTGTTCTATGACGGCGTGCCCTACAAGGGCGCGCCGACGCGGGTGTTTGCGTGGTACGGTGCGCCGAAGACCGAGCCGGGCAAGAAGGTGCCCGCCATGGTGCTGGTGCACGGCGGCGGCGGCACGGCCTTTGCCGTGTGGGTCCGCCTGTGGAACAGCCGGGGCTATGCCGCGATCGCGATGGACACCTGCGGCTGCGTGCCCCGCGGCACCTACGGCCACTGGGAAAGGGACGCGCAGGGCGGTCCCGGAGGTTGGGGCGATTTTGAGCATGTGGACGAGCCCGCCACCGACCAGTGGTCCTATCACGCCGTCGCCGACGTGGTGCTGGGACACTCGCTGATTTGCTCGTTTCCGGAAGTGGACGCGGAACGCACCGGCATTACCGGCATCTCCTGGGGCGGCTATCTGACATCCATCACCGCAGGCGTGGACAACCGGTTTAAGCTGGCCGTGCCCGTGTACGGCTGCGGTTTTCTCGGCGAAGACTCCGCCTGGCTCAAAGATTTCGAGGGGATGGGTGCGGAGAAAGCGGCCAAGTGGTTGGGCCTGTGGGACCCGTCGGTATACCTGCCCCGTGCGGCCATGCCCATGCTCTGGGTGACGGGCACCAATGACTTTGCCTATCCGATGGACTCCTTGCAGAAGTCCTACCGCCTGCCGAAAGGCCCGCGCACGCTGGCCATTCGCCCGCGCATGCCCCACGGCCACGGCGGTGCCGGAGAGAACCCCGAGGAAATCCACGCATTCGCGGATAACATCCTCACCGGCGGCACGCCGCTGGCGGCGATCACCAAACAGGGACGTGACGGCAACACGGCGTGGGTGGAATTCTCCGCGAAGACGCCCATCACCACGGCCGAATTGCACTACACGAAGGCCACGGGAAAATGGCAGGACCGGCTCTGGGAAGTGACCCCCGCCACGCTGGACATCAAGGCAAACCGGGCCAGCGGCGAGATTCCGGAAAGAAGCACGGTTTACTACATCAACCTTACGGATGAGAAAGAGCGTGTGGTTAGCGGCGAACACGAAGAACTACCCGTGAAATAGTCTTCTCTGCGCACCTCTGCGTTCTCTGCGTCTCTGCGATAAAAGTCTTTAGGGCATGAACGCAGAGGCGCAAAGTGCGTGGAGAAGCGCAGAGAAAGCACCCAGCGACCGGACCGTATTGTGCATCCGAATATTTGCCATGGCCGCATCCAAGTACGCGTTAAGGTCACTGCATTCCTGAATGACGCGGGATACTGGAATCCCTTGTCGCCGCACTGCCAGAGAATGGCAGAATGGGCCTGTCCCGAAGATAAACGCGCAAGCGAAGATGCGGATTGGTATAGTAATATCTGCGAAACCGCGCAGGTTGGATATCGGCCTGTACTGACACGGCGATGGACAGATACAAGCGGGTAATCCCGCGCATGAAAAAGGAGACGGGGTATGCCGAGAAACCAGTCGGTGAAGTTAAGCGTAGGGGTAATGACGGCTGTATTACTACTTTCGACCGGATCCATGGCCGATTTGCCGCCGGGCACAGATAACGCTGGCAACAAGGTCACGGTTTCCACCCCGCTCATGCAATATGGTTACGGAGCGCTTAGCTCAAATGTGGCTTACTCTCAAGACGGAGCAGCATTCCTCGCCGGATTCAGCGATGGCAAGGCACGGCTCTTTGATGTGAACACGGGCAAGGTTATCCGCGTCTTTGCTGGACATCTCGGCTCGATTCTGACGCTAGCGTTTTCGCCGTATGGAACGAAGGTGGCTACCGGATCAATTGACAAGACGGTGAACCTGTTGGATGAGGCTACAGGCGCGGAACTCCGCACCTTTACTGGGCATAAAGACAGGGTGGTGAGCCTTGCATTTTCTCCGGACGGAACGAAGCTTCTAACAGGTGGCAGAGACAATATGGCCAAATTGTGGGACATCGCCACAGGCGCGGAACTTCGCACCCTAGTTGACCGTGCTGCCTGGATTCATTCTGTGGCATTCTGGCCGGACGGAACCAAATTGCTCACTTCGACGGATCAACCGCAAACCAAGGCAAGGATATGGGATTCGGAAACGGGCGCCGAGCTTCAATCCCCCATAGGGCCAATCACTTGGGTGAGCCCTGCCATGTTTTCCCCGGATGGGTCCAAGGTCATCACACTGCCTGAAGACAAGAAAGTGAGTATAAGAAACACGGCAACCGGAGTGGAAATCTGCACCTTCATCGTAGACACCCAGAGTTTCGTCTTCAAGGCAATTTGGACGGGCGAAAACGAGATGCTCACTGTGGCCGCAGACCAATCTATGAAACTTTGGGATGCCGTAACGGGTAAACTGGTCCGGTCTTTCGCCGCAGACGGCTTGGCAAAAATCCCCATGGGCTTTTCTCCAAACGGAAACAAGGTGCTGACAGAGTGCGTCGATGTGGATACCAGAGAACTTGTGGTGAAGTTGTGGGACACTGTAGCCGGCAAGGAATTGAACGCCATTTCCGGGTACACGCACGAGGTCTATTCCGTGGCTATTTCGCCCGATGGCACCAAGGTCCTCACCGGGCAGATGGCCCGCGGTGTCAAGCTTTGGGACATGACAACAGGCTCAGAGATACGCTCGTTCATGGAATCCCCGCACTCTGTATGCCCCGCGGCATTTTCACCGGACGGTTCCAAAATACTCGCTGGAACAGGTGACATGACGGCACAATTATGGGACGCGACAACGGGTGCGAAACTACGTACCTTCATGGGACACACTGGTTACATTTCCTCAGTGGCGTTCTCACCGGATGGGACAAAGGCGCTCACGGGCGGTGGCAGGGGTGGGGACAGGGAGAACGCAGCCGATTACGTGGCAAAACTTTGGGACAACGCGACGGGAGCGGAATTGCTGACTTTCACCGGACACACACAGGGAATAACCTCTTTGGCATTTTCTCCGGATGGGACCAAAGTGCTCACCGGATCGTATGATGGGTCGGCCAAGTTATGGAATGTTGCAACAGGAACTGAGCTAAGGACCTTGCTCAAGACGGTCTATCCCGTATTCAGCGTGGCATTTTCCCCGGACGGCAAGAAAATAGTAACGGGAACGTTTGATCGTAATATCTTGTGGGATTGTGCTACAGGTATAGAATTGCGCGTGTTCCCCGGAAGCGCCGGAATCGTTCGTGCCGTAGCATTCTCGCCCGACGGAGCCAAGGTGGCAGGCGGACTGGACCGTGGTAGAGTAAGAATCTGGGAATGTGAAACCGGGAGGGAATTAAGTACCTTCACCGGACACGCAGATGAGATTACTTCCTTGGCCTTTTCACCGGACGGAACCAAACTGCTCACCGGCTCGAAGGATTCGAGCGCCAAGCTGTGGCCCGTTTTAGGCGAGAAACACTAACAGCCCGCCCTCACTTTTGCGTCCTCCGCATCTCTGCGCTAATAGCTTCCGGACTTCAACGCAAAGACGCGGAGGACGCAGAGAAGCGCAGAGCCAGATACTATTTGCCGTGCCCCATCACGATCTTGATCGCCCCGGACTCCCGCTTGTTCATGAAGGCCCGCAGGGCCTGCCTGTACTCATCCATGGCAAAGCGGTGCGTGATGATCAGCCCGGGCAGTTCCGGTGTCTTCTCCAACACCTCCGCCGCAATCTCAAAGGTGCTTCGCCCGTCGTTCTCAATGCAGTGGCAGTTAATTCCCGTCACCTCGATCTCGCGCGCCCAGATGGGCGAATAGTCCAGCCGGCCCGGGGAGAAGTTTATCCCCAGCAGCACCACCCGGCCGTGCGGCCTTGCCAGGCGCAGGGACTGCTCGAAACTGGCCTCGCCGCCGATGGTGTCCAATACCACGTCGAATCCGCCCAGGATAATCTCGTTGCCAAACATGCCTTTGATATGGCGTCCATTGGTGGCCCGGGCAGACCGCGCATAGATGTTCCCGTCACCCGACAGCACCCGCGCGCCCAGCGCCTCCGCGACCTTTGCCTGGAACGGATAGCGCACGGACGCGAACACCCCGACACCGGGCGCGAGCGCCTTGCATGCCGCCGCGGCGAGCAGGCCGATGGTGCCGCCGCCGATGATCAGCACGCGCGCGCCGGGCACAAGATGGTCCGCCGCTTTCAGCACACCGTGCGCCGCGCAGGCCATGGGTTCGAGCAGCGTCGCGGCGTCATTGCCGAGCGCGGCGGGAACCTTGAAGAGCTGGCTGCGGTGCACCGCCATGCGCGGCGAGAAGCCGCCACCCACGGCGTTGAACATCCCGAAAGAGCCGGCAGGGATGCCGGCGCTCCCAGTATGCGAAGAGGAGACGCCGCCGATGGGAGCAGGCACGGTGCCCAGGCCAAGATTTTCGCAAAGCATGGGGCTGCCCGCCGCGCACTGCCTGCACGGGGGCTCGATCCCCATCTGGGCGCAGCAGGGCCAGTCCATGGGCATCGCCACGCGGTCCCCCACGCGGAATCCCTCCACCTCCAACCCCGCCTCGACCACCTCCCCCACGCATTCGTGGCCCAGATATTTGCGCTTTATCCCGGGCAGCGCGGTTGAATAACTCTTGGGTGACATGTCCATCTGCATGAAATGAACGTCTGTGCCGCAGAGGCCGCAGGCGATGTTGCGGACCTTGAGCCATTGCGGACCGGGCAGTGCAGGCTCGGGCACCTCCGCGTACCGCACGGGCGACAGCGGGCCAAGACGGGGAAAGGGGTGCACCAGCCGCGCCGCGCGGTAGAGCGCATAGCGAATCGGGTCATTCTCGAAATAGAGCGCCTTCATGCGCCTGCCGCGCAGTCGCCCAGCGCCAGCCGCAGCGCCGCCGCCAGCTCGTCCGCCTCATCCCTCGTGATCAGCAGGCTTGGCCGCACCATCACGGTGTCCTTGGCCACCTTGCCGGGCGCCACCAGCAACCCGCGGTTCAGACAGGCATCGGCAAGCTTACGTGCCGTTTCCGCCGAGGGCGTTTTCATCGCGAGCAGCAGGCCCGCACCCTGCACGCCGAGCAGCAGGCCGGGATAGTCTCTTGCCAGCGCGCCAAAGGCCGCGCGAAGTTCAAACTCCATCGAGGCGGCGTTCTTCCAGGGCTGTTCGCGGCGGTAGATGTCCAATGCGGCGCGGGCGACGCAGCAGGCGATGTCGGAGCCGCCGAAGGTCGAGAGATGGATCATCGGGTGGTCGTTCATGAACTCATTCACCCGCGGCGTCAGCATCGTCACGGCAATCGGGAAGAGGCCGCCGCCGAGCGCCTCGCCCAAAATCAGCACGTCCGGCTCAACCTCGAGCCGTTCAAAGTAGAAGGGCGTGCCGGTGCGGCCGAAGTTCGTCTGCGTTTCATCAAAAACCAGCAGCGCGCCCCGCACGCGGCACAGGTCGGCCAGTCCGCGCACATATGCGGCATCCACCGCGCGGCAGCCGTTTTCCGCCTGCAGGGGTTCGAGAAAGACGGCAGCCGTGTCCGGGCCGATGGCTTGGCTCGCCGCGGCCAGATCGCCGGAGGGAACAACGGTCACGCCGGGGATGAGCGGCTCGAAGAGATGGCGGTCCGCGCGCTGCGACATGCCCAGCGCAAAGCCTGTCTGGCCGTACCAGCCGCCGTCCACCGTCACCAGGCCGGGTCGCTTGGTGAATCCGCGCACCACCTTGCAGGCCGCGTCGAAGGCCTCCCCGCGCGACACACCAAAGAGGCTGCATTCAATCTCACCCGGCACGAATTTGGCCAGCGCCTCGGCGAGCAGGGCCTTTTCCTCGCTTATGATGGGGAAATTGCCCTGGTCCGTGGCGCGCATGGCACTCTTCAGCGCCTCGGCCAATTCAGGGTGCCTGCGCCCCAGGTTGAAAATCCCCGCCGCACTGTCGCCGTCCAGGTACTTGCGTCCTTCCGTGTCAAAGAAGTGGGCACCCGCGCGTTTTCCCTCAAGTATGGTGGTGTTCATGCCGCTATCTCCCCGCAATTCGATGCCACAGGTCTTCGACTTTGCGAACCTGCGTGAACAGGGTTGTCTGTATTTGCTCGTTGTTCAGCAGGCTGAGCACGCCCGGAATCTTCGCGGCCAGCAGTGCCATCGGAAGCAGTGTCTTCATGTCCTTCACCGCGCCCTGGATGGCCGCGATGATGTCGTCCAGTTCCGCGTCCGACACCGTGATGGGCATCATGAAGCGCATGACCTGCGGCGCATTGCCCGAATAGGCCGCAAACACACCGTGCTTGGCCAGCGCGTCGGACATCATGGGCCCCAGGAATTCCTCCACATATTCCAAACCCACCATCAGCCCGATGCCGCGCACCTCCCTGATGATTTTCGGATTGGCGCGCATCAGTTCCTGCAGCGCCTCCTTGAGCCGCGCGCCCTGGCGTGCGGCGTTCTCGCAGAGCCGGTGCTCCTCCAGATAATCGAGCACCTTGAGCGACACCTTGCAGGCGATGTCACCGCCGCCGCAATGGGTCTCGTGAAAGTCCGGATGCTGCGCCGTGAAGTTTCGCAGCAGGGGGATGTCGCGGTAGATCGTGGCCGCATTCGCATAGAGCCCGCCGCCGAGCGACTTGGCCACGGTCATGATGTCCGGCACCACCCCCGAATGCTCCGCCGCAAACATGCGGCCGGTCCGCCCGAAACCGGTCTGAATCTCGTCGAAGACCAGCAGCGCGCCGTTTTTGTCGCACAGGTCCCGCAGTCCCCGCAGATAGGCCTCCGTGGCCGGAAAGATGCCCGCTTCGCCCTGCACCGGCTCCAGGATAATTGCGGCGGTTTGATTTGAGACCACCTTGGCCATTGCTTCGAGGTCGTTGAAGGGCACAAAGGTGAATTCCGGCATGAGCGGCTCAAAACAGTGGCGGTAATGCTCTTTGCCGTTGGCGCTCAGCGCAAAACCCGTGTGGCCGTGGTAGGCCTTGACGGTGGAGACGATCTGTTTGCGGCCCGTGGCGGCCCGCGCCAGTTTCAGCGCGCATTCCACCGCCTCTCCCCCGCCCGCGGCAAAGATGACGTGGTTGAGGTCGCCCGGCGCCAAAGCCGCCAGACGGCGCGCCAGTTCGACCTTCAGCGGTGAACTCAGCAGAGAACTGCCCATGTCGAGCTCGTCCGCCGCGTCCGCCAGCGCCGCCATAACCTCGGGATTGTGGCGCGACACATTGAAGCAGCCCGCAGCGGTGAAGCAGTCATACATGCGACAGCCGCTCACGGGGTCGGTGAATCCCACCCCCAGGCGCCGGGTCTCAAACACGTCCAGATGCCCTGCGCTCAGATACTTAATCTGGTTTCTGTTGATGTAGCGCCCAAACAGGGCAAAGATTCGCGCTTTGTCCTGCCGGGTCATGGTCGCCTCGCCACCGCCGCTCCGTTCGCTCACTGCCATGTAAGATCCTCCTGTGCCGCCCGCGCCAACATGCGGGACCTGCGGACTTCATGGAACAGTAGCCTAAGCCTTCCCCAAAGTCAACGAAACCGATCTGGTGTCCCGGCATGGGACGCTAGGCCAGCACCGCCTTCACCGCCGCCAGCGCCGCATCGTAGTCGGGCTGGTTCGTGACCTCCTCCACGTATTCGACGTACCGGAGGACACCGGTGGCATCCACCACAAAGACCGCCCTGGCCTCCAGGCGCAATTCCTTGATGTGTGTGCCGTAGGCATCGCCGAAAGACATGTCACGGTGGTCGGAGAGCGTCTGCATGCGCGCCACCCCCGCCGCGCCGCACCAGCGGGCCTGGGCAAAGGGCAGGTCGGCGCTCACCGTAAACCCGGCCACGCCGTCCCCCAGCGCATCGAGTTGCCCGTTGAACCTGCGCGTTTGCAGGTCGCAAACCGGTGTGTCCAGCGACGGCACCACCGAAATGAGGCGCGTCTTCCCGGCCGAATCGGACAGGCTCACCGCTCCCATGTCGTTGGCAAGGAGCGTGAATTCCGGGGCGGCATCCCCCACCTTGAGCCGGGGACCCACCACGGTCAGCGGATTGCCCTTGAACGTAAACTCACCAAAACTCTCCATCATGGTTCTCCTGGTTTGCACAATCGCCCCCGCCAAGCCGCCCATTGCGCCAATGCGGACGTGACCCCGTTTAACGCTGTCTCGCCATCTGCCTGCTGCCTTGGTGGGCAACCTCGACAAGCAACTCGTGGGCCTCGTCGGAACTCAGACTGAACGGGTTAAAGCGGGGGCCGTGCGTGTACTTCTCGAAGGCATGCCGGTCTATGGTGCTGGCATGCACAAAGGCCATGGACCATGCGCCGAACTCCCTTTCTTCAATGCTGCCGTACTCAAGCAGCGTAACCCGTTTGTGTCTGCGGTCCCGGATGATGTCGGCAAAAAGGGCGTTCACCGCATCGCGGGGTCCTTCAAGGCATTGCAGGAAGAAGGTCGGGTCATAGCAAAGCATGCCGGTAATCTTCCGCATGGCGTTCCTGGCATGCGACACGTCCAATATCCGCTGGAGTGCGCTCGTGTCGCACTCGTCGGTCATCACACTCACGTAAATCAACCGCGCAAGTCCCATAACTTGCTCCTTTCAACACCCCCATCTGCCTATGTTTTGCAATGTGTCTTCATATTGGCTAAACATTTTGGAACATTGACGTTATTCGTTTCGAAGCATGTCCTTTCCCCAGGGAAGAAAGGATGGAAATGCAGTGTGCGCCAGGTGGCAATGGGGTCTATCCCCCACGTATTATTGTTTTCCAATGGGTTTGCAGGGGTTCGGCGATGATAGTCAGAAGGAATGCGGCATGACAGGCACGGTTGGGAACGTAAAAGCGGGGCTGTTTGGCATTGGATTGGACACCTATTGGCCCCAGTTTGAAGGTCTCCTGGACAAACTGACCGGTTACCAGGAGGGTATTCACCGCCGCTTGGCCGCCACCGGACTGGACATGGTGGATGCGGGCATGGTGGACTCGGTCGAAAAGGCCCGCCGCGCGGCGGACCTGTTCAAGACTTCGGACGTTGAAATCATTTTCCTTTACATTTCCACCTATGCGCTCAGCTCGACCGTGCTTCCGGTGGTCCAGAAGGCCAAAGTTCCCGTCGTGGTGCTCAACCTGCAGCCAACCCGCCAGTTGGACTATGAGGCGTTCAACGCGCTCGGCGACCGGGGACGCATGACGGGCGAGTGGCTGGCCAACTGCCAAAGCTGCTCGGCGCCCGAAATTGCCTGTGTGTTCAACCGGGCCGGGGTGGACTATCATCTCGTCACGGGCACCCTCGACGATGCCGAATCCTGGGCCGAGATTCAGGACTGGGTGGATGCGGCCCGCGTGGCCCGGGGAATGCGCGACAACCGGGTCGGCGTGCTGGGGCATTATTACTGCGGCATGCTGGATGTCTACAGCGACCTGACCCAGCAGTCCGCCGTTTTCGGCAACCATTTCGAACTGCTCGAAATGTGCGAACTCCACCGGCACCGCGAGGAAACGACGGAAGCGGAAGTGGAGGAAAAGCTCGACCAGTTCAACCGCGAGTTCGACGTGTCGCCCGAGTGCAGCGCTGAAGAATTGCGCCGTGCCGCCCGCACCTCGGTGGCGCTGGACAAGCTGGTCAAGGCGCACGAACTGGGGGCCATGGCCTACTACTATGAGGGCCAGCCGGGCAACGCCTATGAAAACATCGTGACTTCGGTCATTGCGGGCAATTCGCTGCTCACGGCCCACGGCGTGCCCGTGGCCGGGGAATGCGAGGTCAAGAATGTGCAGGCCATGAAGATTCTCGACCTGCTCGGTGTCGGCGGCTCTTTCTCCGAACCCTACCTGATGGATTTCGAGGATGATGTCATCCTGCTCGGCCACGACGGACCGGGGCACATGGCCATCGCCGAAGGCAGGGTGCGGCTCGTGCCGCTCCCCATCTACCACGGCAAACCGGGCTGTGGGCTTTCCATTCAGATGTCGGTGAAAAACGGCCCCGTGACCGTCCTTTCCGTGGTGCAGGACGGTGCGGGAAAACTGAAACTGCTCGTCGCCGAGGGGGCCTCCGTGCCGGGGCCCACCCTCCAAATCGGCAACACCAACAGCCGCTACCGTTTCTCCATCGGCGCCAAAGAGTTCTTCAACCGCTGGTGCAAGGCCGGGCCGGCCCACCACATGGCCATCGGCATCGGGCATGTCGCCGGAAAGATTGAGAAGCTGGCGGCACTACTGGGGATAGAGTGTCTGCGCATCTGCTGATTCTGGCGAAACGCCACCGAAAGGAAGCCCCCCGATGCCGCGCAAACGCAACCGTGATGCAGCGAGAAAGCTGAGTGACTCGGGTAAAGGCACCGGTTTCCCAATATGGACTGCTGTGGCAAAGCGCAGCTGCGTCGTTGCCGCCGTACTCCAAATTGGGCGGTCCTGGGCACTCTTGGCAGCGCTCCTCTTCAGCATGTTGGCAAGCGCCGCGACCGCAGACCCCGCCGCCCCGGCACCGTCGCACTTTCGCGGCGTGTACTTCAATCCCCTTGTCAGGACCGACATGCCCGACTTTCCCTGGCTGCTGCACTATTCCACCTGCCGGGAAAAAGTCCGCACGGCGCTGCATGAACTGGCCGACACCACGGAGGTCAACCTTGTCGACATCTTCGTGCCAATCGCCTATTCCCTGAAAACGCCCGCCGTGGCGCCCGGCGCGGACCAACCGCTGGAGGCGTGGGCCAACCAGACCTATGTGGACAACGTGGCCGCTTTTGTGGACGACTGCCACGAGGCAGGACTCTCGGCGGAACTGGACCTGGTCTCCAACATGTGGGTGCCCTACTCGGTCGATCCCAAGAACCAGATCGGCGATTCGGGTTACTGGCCCAAGCCCGATGAAACGCCCTGGGACGAATCGGCCTTATGGTACCGGGAAATGATTGTGGCCATCGAAGCCCGGACAGAGCATCCCGAAAACATCGCCCTTTGGTGCATGATGGGCAATTACACCCTGGGCACGGCCGAACCCTGCCTGTGGAACCGCGACGACAACCCCGCAATCCTGTCGGGCACGGAACAGTTCATCAAGAAGGTGTGGCCTGTGTTTCGGGCGGCCGGAAAACGGCCCAAGGCCCCGCCAATCATGCTGCCCATCTTCGCCGACGACACGACCTGGTCCAAGAAGCCGCCCCTGGAAAGGCTCAGCGCCTTCACCAATCTCAAGAAATGGATTGTGGACGACCTCGCGCTTCCGCCCGACTACTGGGTCATGACCTCCTATGCCTTTTGCGACCCCGCTCCCGACGGTTTCTTCTATCTCCGCAAGATTGTTGAGATACTGGGTCCCGAGAACGCGGCGCGGATTATCTCCACCGACCTGAAAGGTCCCGGCCATGACGACGTGCGCGGGGCCATCGTCACCACCGAAGGCCATTCGGGGCCGGAACTGTTAGAATGGCATTTTGACAAGAGTGCCGAGTACGGCTTTGCCGGATGGTGGATCTGGGCCTATCAGGACACCCCCGATGCGCACAGCGGCATGCGGGATGTCCAGGGAAACTGGAAGCAGGAACTCGTGCGGTCCATCAAAAAGCAGGGTACGAATGCGGTCCCTGCCAGGAAGGAATAAGAACATGTCCTTTGCTTGGTCCGAGTTGGGAATACGGGTGCGCATGCTGATTTGGCGCAATCTCAAACGCGTGCTGCCCCCCAAACTGCATTCGCGCATTTCCCCGTTCCGCTACCGCGGCTATAAACGCCGCAACCTTGTCATCGACGGGTGCCTGGCTCTCGTGGTGTTCCCCAAGACACCCGCGCCGGGCAAACCGTGGATTTGGCGCGGCGAGTATTTTGACCACCACCCCGAAATGGACCTGGCCCTGCTCGCCAGGGGTTTTCATTTGGCCTTTATCGACGTGGGCAACACCTTCGGCAGCCCTGCGGCCCTTGCCCACTGGGCCGCCTTCTATGACCGCCTGGTGAAGGAATACGGCCTGTCCAAGAAGCCCGCGCTGGAAGGGCACAGCCGCGGCGGACTGAATATTTACCACTGGGCCGAAGCGAACCCGGACAAGGTTTCCTGCATTTACGGCGACAACCCGGTCTGCGACTTTAAGAGCTGGCCCGGCGGCAAGGGCAACGGTCCCGGCAGTCCCGACCATTGGACGGCGCTTATCCAGGACTTCAAATTTGCCTCGGAAGCCGAGGCCATGGCCTATGACAAGAACCCCATCGACAACCTGAAGCCCCTGGCCGACGCGAAGATTCCGCTCATCCATGTCTGCGGCGACGCCGATGAAATCGTGCCCTTTGAGGAAAACACGGTGGTCATGCAGGAACGCTACGAAAAGATGGGCGGACAGATGACGGTCATCGTCAAAAAGGGTTCCAAGCACCATCCCCACGGGCTGGATGACCCCACCCCCGTGGTTGAGTTCATCGTGAAGCATGCGTCATGACCGATTCATCGTGACATAGGCCAACCGCAACGAGTGTGGGGCAGACATTCCTGTCTGCCCATAATGAATGCACGTCAAAAACGGCTGACAGGAATGTCTGCCCCACCTTGCGCGAAATCAGCACGGCAACAGGCATGACACCTGAAAGGACACCCCCTTATGACCCGCATTCCTGACCACAAATCGACCAAGATGCGTTGGCTTGTCCCGGCGCTTTGCATCCTCTTTGTTTGCGGTCTTGCCTTCGCCGCCGCGCCCGCCTTTCCCGGCGCGGCATCGGACTATCACGGCTACGAACGCCATGACTTCACGGTCGACGGCTGCAATGCCATCGTCGTGCTTCCCAAAACGCCCGCCTCGGGCAATCCCTGGATCTGGCGCGCGGAGTTTTTCGACCATCACCCCGAAGTGGACCTGGGACTGGTGGCCAAAGGCTTTCATCTCGTCTTCATCGACGTGGGCAACACCTTCGGATGTCCCAAAGCCATGGCCCATTGGGATGTTTTCTATGACCGGCTGGTCAAGGAATTCGGACTGTCCAAGAAGCCGGTGCTGGAAGGACTGAGCCGTGGCGGACTCTATGTCTACAACTGGGGGGAGGCCAACCCGGACAAGGTGTCCTGCATTTTCGGCGACAACCCGGTCTGCGACTTCAAAAGCTGGCCCGGCGGCAAGGGAAAGGGTCCCGGCAGCCCCGATGACTGGAAAAAGCTCCTCCAAAACTACGGTTTTGTCTCCGAAGCCGAGGCATTGGCCTACCCCAAGAACCCCCTCAACAACCTCAAGTCCCTGGCAGACGCCAAGATTCCCCTAATCCACATCGCCGGCGATGCCGATGAGGTGGTACCCTTCGAGGAAAATACGGTAATCTTGAAGGAACGTTACGAGAAACTGGGCGGGAATATGACGCTCATCGTCAAGAAGGGGTTCAAACACCACCCGCACGGCTTGGATGACCCCACACCCGTGGTCAACTTCATCGTGGAGCATGCGTCATAACTGATTCATTGTGAAATTCTTCTTCCGTACCACCAGAGCATATTCAATAAAGCTATAGCCATTTCTTCTCGTTTGTGGCATAAAGGGGCATGGCGAAGAGGCTCGTGCAGCAGCGCCGGCATGCCGGAGACATTGCCGCACGGCATCGGTTCTCAGGGGCCACGCCCTAAATAACCTCCGCGCCCGAGCGCAAGGTGCCGCGAAACGCCAGCCGTTCCCAGCCACCAGGCACTCCGGCAATATGCTTCCCGTAGCGTTCTGGAAAAAGCTTCATCGCGCGCGCTCCTTGTTCGTGCTATTATCATCAATGAGCAGAACATGATAGCGTGACGGATGTTCGGTCCAATTTGGTTGCGGCCATGCTGCTCCAGGCAGTTTCGTGAATTCCGTGGTTAAGTTTTCTTCGTTCGGAGGTGATTTCATGCTTCACGACCCCAGCCACTACACGCCGCCGCCCATCGCCGAACCCATCCATCTGTCCCAGGGTGATATCGACATTCTCCGCAAGCTGGCCGCCGAGGTGGCCGCCATTGCGGCACTGCCCGTTCACAGAGAAAAAGCCGCGCTCTGGACGCGGCTCAACGATCTCGACAGCGTCCGGCCCATGGTCTGGATCAACGAGATCTGCTGGAACGAGATGAACGTCGACGACGAACTGACACTGCGCACGGAGTATCCCTGGGCGCAGGATCAGGAGCGCGAACTGCGCAGGACCCTTTACCAGTGGAAACACCTGCCGGGCGACATGGTGGTGGACGATTTTCTGACCTGTCCGCTGGCCATCCACAGCACCGACTTCGGCATTGTCGAGGATGTCGATGTCGTCCGGACCGACGAGACCAACGAAATCGTGTCGCGCCATTTCAATATCCAGATCAAGGAACCGGACGACATCGAGAAGATCAAGATGCCCAGGGTGACGCACAACGGAGCCGCCACGGAGTTCCGGTATCAGACCATGTGCGATGTGTACGGGAGCATCATGCCGGTGAAGAAGATGGGGCAGACGCACATCTGGTTTACACCCTGGGACTACCTCATCCGCTGGTGGGGCGTGCAGGAGGCCATGGTTGACCTTGTCCTGCGGCCCGACATGGTGCGCGCGGCGGTGGACCGCATGGTGGACGCGTGGATGGTGGAACTGGATCAGTTCGTCGCGCAGAACCTGCTCTCGCTCGACAACAACAACACCCGCGTCGGCTCGGGCGGATATGGCTACACCAGCGCCCTGCCCGGGGAGAGTTACGAGCCCGGCCATGTGAAGCCGCACAACATGTGGGGCTGCTCCAACGCGCAGGCCTTTTCCGAAGTTTCCCCTGAAATGCACTGGGAATTCGCCATCGCCCATGACCTGCGCTGGTTGCGGCGCTGGGGCATGGTGTATTACGGCTGCTGTGAACCGCTCGACGGAAAACTGGCCATGCTTCGGCGCATCCCCAATCTGCGCAAGATTTCCGTCAGTCCCTGGTGCAAAGCCGAGCGCGCCGTCGACGGTATCGGCCGCGACTACGTCATCAGCCACAAGCCCAGCCCCGCCATCCTCGCCGAATCGAACTGGGACGCCGGGCAGGCCCGCAAAAACATCCGCAGCTTCCTGGAAAAGACCGAGGGCAACTGCCACGTCGAGTTGATCATGAAAGACATCTCCACCGTCCGCTATGACCCCAAACGTCTCTGGTCCTGGGCGGCCATCGCCATGGAAGAGGCGGAACGGATGGGAAACCGCTGACATGAAGCGCGCAACAATCAGACGTTTCACCATTCTGCTGCTCGCGCTGGCATTGGCGGGCTGCTGCGGTCCCAAACCTTTCAAAGTGCCCGAGGTGCCGGGCACCGAATTCACCTTCCTCGTCGCTTCCGACACCCATTACGGCCAGTCCATGTGGGATAACAATGAGGCGGGAAACAAGGCCAACATCGACGCCATGAACACACTGCCGGGCACGCCTTATCCGGCGGAAGTCGAGGCAGGCAACGTGGCCGCGCCCGTGGGCGTGCTGGTGGCCGGCGACCTCACCGACACAGGCGAACTGCTCAACTGGTACGGCTATTGGCTGCTCCACCGTCATGACGGATTCCGCAACGACTTCGGCATCGGCGGCGGGGGCCGCATCAAGTATCCCGTATTCGAGGCCTACGGCAATCATGACATCACCAGCGGGCGCACCGTGGTGGTAAACGGCATCAAAGAGCGCAACCGGCAGCGGGGCGGCCTGCGCCTTTCCCCCGAAGGACTGCACAGTTCCTGGGACTGGGGTGGCATCCATTTCGTCAACCTGAACCTCTACCCCGGCGGGCCCGGTTCGGCCAACAACAGCCTCGCCTTCCTGACGGACGACCTGTCGCGGCAGGTCGGCAACACCCACCGTCCCGTCATACTCCTTCACCACTACAGCTTCGACCCCTTCAGTTGCGAGGACCGCTGGTGGACCGACGCCGAACGCGAGGCCTACTACCAAGCCATCAAAGACTACAATGTCATCGCCATATTCAACGGCCACAATCACGAACAGCAGCACCTCCAGTGGCACGGTCTGGATGCCTTCATCGCGGGCAAAGCGGCAGACGGCAATTTCCTCGTGGTGCATGTGAGCGCCGACCATATGACCATCGCCGGCCGCACCCGGCAGGGCTGGGGAGAACACTGGAGCAAGGCCATCGTCCGGTAGCGCCGCCCCGCGTCAACACCGCCCTCCTCGTTCCCAAGTTGTACTTGGGAACGCACTTGCCCGCGAAGTTGTACTTCGCTCATAATTATCCCCATGCGATCACGATACAAAATCGTGGACTCGGAAGGAATCCACTTCCTCACCTCATCCATCGTGGCGTGGATACCGGCTCTCATTGGCAGGGACATCCTCGACATGATGGTCGGGTCGTTTGCGTTCTGCAGGAAGAATAAGGGCCTCAAGATCTACGCCTACGTCATCATGGAAAACCACTTCCACATGGTTGCTGAGGCGCCGGAACTTGGCAAGGTAATACAGTCGTTAAAGAGGCATACGGCTGCGGAAATTCTCCGCTTGGCGGAATGCTCCGGCCGTTCATGGCTTCTCGATGAGTTCGCCTACCGCAAGGCCCAGCACAAGCAGTCGAGCGAGCACCAGATATGGCAGGAGGGGTTTCATCCCCAACTCATCCAGACGGATGTGATGCTGCACCAGAAGATTCACTACATCCACGAGAACCCTGTGCGCAGGGGATGGGTGGAGACGCCGGAACACTGGCGCTATTCGTCGGCGCGCAATTACATATTGGAGGATCACTCAGTGATGGAGTTGGATTGCTTATGGGAGTAAGGGAAAGCGAAGTGCAACTTCGCGGACAAGTGCGTTCCCAAGTGCAACTTGGGAACGAGGGTGGACGGCAACTTGGGAACGAGAAGAATGAGGAGGGCGGGGCTGGCCTCACACGCCGCAGCTTTATGCGCTCCCTGGGTTGGGGTGTGGCGGGGCTTGGACTGCTGTCCGCAGGCGTGCCCAGCGCCTGCGCCTCGAGCGATGCAGCCTCGGCGGCGGACGGCCCCTTCGTCCTCGCGCACGGTCCCTGCCTCCAAACACCCGGCGCGGATGAAATGACCGTCACCTGGCACACGAACCGCGTGGGCGTGTCGAAGGTGCTGTACGGCAAGGACACGCCTGACGCAAGCGCCGTGGCCAGCCGCGACGGTCTTATCCCCAACGACTCCACCTGCCACGCAGTGCGCCTGACCGGACTCGAACCGGGCCAGACCTACCACTACAAGGCCGTCACGCGCGAGTTCAAGGGCTACGCGACGCCTTACTCGGTCAAGTACGGCGACACGGTGGAGAGCGACACGCTCAGTTTCACCACGCTCGACCCGAACAAGACCGCCTACTCGTTCCTGATGTGGAACGACATCCACGACGACTGCAAGCGGTTGGAGGCGATGTTCGAGGACGTGAAATGGGACGGTGTGGACTTCACCGTGTTCAACGGCGACATCATCAGCGACTTCGTCACCGAACGGCAGGCGTTCCGCAGCTTCTACGACGCCAGCGTCAGCCGCTTCGCCAAGACGCTCCCCATGGTCTTCGTGCGCGGCAACCACGAAACCCGCGGCCCCATGGCCCGCCATCTGTCGGACTATTTCCCCGGCCGCAACGGGCGCCAGTACTGGTCATTCGATCATGGACCGGTCCATTACGTCGTGCTCGACTCCGGCGAGGACAAACCGGACGACAACAAGGAATACGCCGGACTCGTTGATTTCACGCCCTACCGGCAGGAACAGGCCGAATGGCTCAAGGCCGACCTGGCCAGTGATGCGGCGAAGCGCGCCAAGTTCCGCGTCGTCTTCTCCCACCAACCCTCGGCCTATGGCGGGCTCAACGACTTTGGCGTGCAGGAACTCCGCCGTCTCTGGGACCCCATCATCAACGCGGCCAAGGTGCAGCTCTGGCTCAGTGGACACATCCACGATTTCATGCAGCGCGCGCCGCACGAAGGTGGCGACAATGCCTATCACGCCATCATCAATCCCAAGGACGGCACCACGCGCGTGGAGGTAACGCCGGAGGCGTTGCAGGTGACGGTGATTCAGAAGGGAGGCAAAGTGCTGACCACGCTGCGTATCCCGGCGGGATGAATGATGCCTTTATCCCCCTCGTCTGCGCTGTGACAGACAGGAAAGATCGACTATTCATCCCTGACAGAAATAGATTCCCGCAATATCGACACAAGCGCCGGCAGGTCGGCGGCCACGGTTTGCCAAAGAACGTCCAAGTCAGCCACGTCATAACCGTGCATAAGCTTGTTGCGCATTCCAATGATATTCTTCCAGGTAATTCCGCCGCCTCTTGCCCGCCCCTCGGCGGAGATGCGGTTTGCAACCTCACCCAGAATTCAGAACAGGTGAAGCAGCGCGTAGCGCACAAGCGGATCGCCCTCAAGCGTTTCCCGGCTCTTTCCCTCCGCTATGCCAAGGGCCTCCTCGGCATGATCCAGCATGTGGCGGAGGTAGACAGTGTCGTTATGCAGCGACATACACATTCTCCGCTTCGGCAAGAACCTGTTCACGGAAGTAGGGACTCAGGGAGGCGGATGTGTTCAGATCCACGTTTCTGCCCAACAGTTCGGACAGTGCATTTTCCAGTCCGGCAAATGCGATAAGCCCGGTGCAATGACCGGGCTCGAACTCAATCAGGACATCCACGTCGCTTTCGGGCGTAAAGTCATCGCGAAGCAGCGAGCCGAAGAATGCCATCCGCTGTATGTGGTTCCTCACGCAGAACTCCCGGATGGCCGGTTCCGGTATCTCTATTGGCAACGTTCGCATATGGGTTGTCATCCCCGCCGGTCGCTGGCCCCGGCCTCTGTCAATATCATAGCATGTCCGCGTCTTGGGAAAAGTCTCCAAATCATTCCTGACTGATCTGCGCCAATGTCTTGAGGAAGCGCAGCGACTCGCTGAGCAAATCCGTGTTTGGGGCGAAGTCCCACAACAGTGCGGGCTGCTGGTTTTCCAGCGAGAAGCGCGCTTCCTGGCCGAAGGCCCGCTTCATGCGGGCCTGCATGGACAGGTCGAGCGACTGGGCCGACTCGTATATCACCGTCAGCCTGTCGCGCGTGGCGATGAGCGATTTTGCGCCCGCCTCCAAACCGTAGACGCGCGCTTCCATCACGGAGATCAGGCGCTTCACGGGGTTGGGCGGCGCGCCGAAACGGTCGCGCAGTTCGGCGCGCATCTCCTCGACGTCCTCCAGCGAGCCGAGCGCGGCGAGACGCCGGTACATGACCATCTTCTGCTGCGCCGTGGGAATGTACTCGTCGGGGATGAAGGCGTCCACGGGCGCGTCGAAGGGCGGCAGTTGACGGCGACGCACGGGTTTGCCCTGCGCCTCGGCTACGGCCTCGGCAATCAGTTCGCGGTAGGTCTCGTAGCCCACGGCCGCGATGTGGCCCGTCTGGTCGGCGCCGAGCAGGTCGCCCGCGCCGCGGATTTCCAGGTCGCGCATGGCGATGTGAAAGCCCGAACCGAGCGAGGAGAAATCCTCCAGCGCCTTGAGCCGCTGCTGCGCGTCCTCACTGAGGGCGCGGTCACCCGGCACGAGCAGATAGGCGAAGGCCCGGTGCTTGTAGCGGCCGACGCGGCCGCGAATCTGGTAGAGCTGGCTCAGGCCGAACTGGTCGGCACGGTCGATGATGATGGTGTTGGCGTTGGGGATGTCAATGCCGGACCCGATAATTGTCGTGCAGACCAGCACGTCTATTTCGCGGTTCACAAAGGAGGCCATCACGTTTTCGAGTTCGTGCTTTTCCATCTGGCCGTGGCCCACGCCGATGCGCGCACGGGGCAGCATTTTCTGCAGGAATGTGTTCACCTTGCCGATGGTCTGCACGCGGTTGTGCAGGAAGAACACCTGGCCCTGTCGGGCCAGTTCGCGCTCGATAGCCTCGCGCACAAGATTCTGGTCCCAGGGCTCGATGCAGGTGTGGATGGGCAGTCTGTCGTTGGGCGCGGTGTTGATCACGCTCATGTCGCGCACGCCGATAAGCGACATGTGCAGGGTGCGCGGAATGGGCGTGGCCGACATGGTCAGCACGTCCACGTTGGTGCGCAGCCGCTTCAGTTTTTCCTTGTGCCCCACGCCGAAGCGCTGCTCCTCATCGATGACAACCAGGCCCAGATCGCGGAACCCGACGTCCTTCGACAGCAGCCGGTGCGTGCCGACCACAATGTCCACCGCGCCATCGCGCAACTTGGCAATCACTTCCTTCTGCTGCGCCGGGGTGCGGAAGCGGTTGAGCACGTCCACCCTGATGGGATAGTCGGCCAGGCGCTCGCGGAAAGTGTTGTAGTGCTGCTGGGCAAGCACGGTGGTGGGCGCGAGCAGGACCACCTGCTTGCCGTCCATGACCGCCTTGAAGGCGCCGCGCAGCGCCACCTCGGTCTTGCCGTAGCCCACGTCGCCGCAGAGCAGCCGGTCCATGGGCTTGGCCGACTCCATGTCGCGCTTCATGTCGTTTATGGCGCGGGCCTGGTCGGGTGTTTCCTCGTACTCAAAGGCGTCCTCAAACTCGTGCTGCCAGGGAGTGTCGGCGCTGTAGGCGTGGCCGCGGGCCGTTTCCCGCGCCGCGTAGAGCCGAACCAGTTGCTCGGTCATCTCGCGGACGGCCTTCTTGACCTTTTCGCGCGTCTTCGCCCAGGTTGCCCCGCCCAACCGGTCCACCTTGGGCAGCGAGCCTTCGCCGCCCAGGTACTTCTGCAACTGGTCGATGTGCGTGACCGGCAGGTAGATGGTGTCGCCGCCCGCATACTGGATGGCCATGAAATCGCCGGCCTTGCCGGAGAAGCGGCGCAGTCCGAGGTAGCGGCCGATGCCGTGGGTCAGGTGCACCACATAGTCGCCCGTCCTCAGGTCGCTGAACTGGGTGATGCCCGTGCCCGCCTCGAAGCGGCGACGCTTGCGACGCACGTAGTGGCGGCCAAACATCTCGCTTTCGCTTAGCACGACCAGGCGGTCGGCCACTGACACGAATCCGGCCCGCAGCCTACCCAGCCCCACATTCAGGTCGAAAGCATCGCGGCCCGGCTGGTAGCCCTGCTCTTCGAGCAGTTCCAGCAGGCGCTTCCGTTCGCCCGCATTCACGCAGTACAACTGCACCATGCTCTGGGCCAGTTCCCACTGGCGCATCTGCACCCAGAACTGGTCGATGTGCCCGCCGTAGTTCTCCACCGACTGGGTCTGCATCTTCAGGGCGACCTTGTCGTCAGAGGCGGCGAGAACGGACTGCGACAGGTCCAGGGAGGCAAACGCGCCGATGCGGTGCCGGGCCTGGGGCCAGTCCATGTAGTAGTCCTTGCCCTGGGCCTGTGAGGCGATGGCGACCTCGGCAGCCTCCTCCACCGACAGGGGTTCGTCCACCACCACGAGGGTGTTGGCCGGAAAATACTGGGTCAACGGCGTGAGCTTGTGCTTCACACGGGCCGATTCGGAAAGCATGGCCTTTTCGGAACGGGGCAGGATCTGCAGCTCGTCCGCGGCGTCAATGCTGCGCTGCGTTTCCGGCTCGAAACGCCGGATGGAATCGACGGCATCACCGAAAAACTCCACGCGGTAGGGCAGTTCGCTCGAAATGGGAAACACGTCGAGGATGCCGCCGCGCAGGCTGAACTCGCCGCGCTGCTCGACCATGACCTCGCGGACATAGCCCATCTTCACGAGCTTTTCGAGCAGCCCGTGCAGATCGCGCTCGATGCCGAGTTTCAGCGTCACCGTGTCCTCGCGGAGCCGGTCCGGCTCCACCACGTACTGCAGCAGCGCCCTCACCGGGCAGACCACGGCCATGCGCTTTCCGCCGTCAAAGGCGGCCATCACCCGCTTGAGCGTGTTCATCCGCTCGGCCACGATGTCGTCGGCCGGGCTCATGGTGTCGGTCGGCAGCACCTCCCACGCGGGAAAGAGGGCGCAGCGGTCCTCGCCCAAGAACGTGGAAAGGTCGTCGTAGACCGCCTCCGACTCCATGCGGCCCGGCGTCACCACCAGCAGCGGCGCGGCCAGCACTTCGGCCGTCTGCACCGCAACCAGGCTCTTGCACGAACCCCATGCGCCGGCCACGGCCGCATGGTGCTCCTTGGAGCGCAGCGCCGCCACCACCTTGTCTATCAGCGCCAATTTCGGAATGTGTATTGCCATGAGTCCTTTCCAGAAGACGCGAAAAAATACGGCAAAGCCGCCGGGATGCCCCTTGGAGGGGAGAAACCCGGCGGAATGAATCACATGGAATGTCTGAACAGATTATACTTTCGGCGGCGCCAAAGTGGAAACCGGTCAGCGCCACTCCACCGGGGCGGGCTTTCGGTCCGGCCACTGGTGAAAGGCAAACTTCGGATAGCCAATGGCCATCCCGCCATAGATGCGGTGACCTTTCGGCATGCCGGACAGCGCCGGGAAGCGCACACCGCGGGCGCAGGCGGCGACCACAAAACCGGTGTAGAAACTGGCCAGGCCGAGGGTCTCGCACATCAGGGTCGCATTCTGCACGGCCAACTGCGCGCTCTGGTCCGGTTTGGTGATGGCCCGGTCGGCGTGGAAGAACAGCACGCAGGGCGCGCCGCGCAGCACCTTGTCGTCCCCCTCCAGGGCCGCCTGCGCCACAGACTCAAAGCTTCCCACCATGCCCCATGCGCTCTTTAGTCCGTTCGGGTCCAGCAGTCCAAACAGTGCCCGCTTCGTGGGATTGCGAAGCGCTTTTGCCGTTTGCCCAAGGAAGGCGGCGGTCATTTCCACCATCTGCTTCAGTTCGGCGCTGTCCTGAACAACGGTGTAGTGCGTGCCCTGATCGTTGTGCGCCGTGGGCGCCAGCCGCGCGGCCTCGACAATCTTTTCGAGCAGTTCCCGCGGCACTGGCTTGTCCCTGAAGACCCGCGCCGAACGTCGGGCGCGGAGCAGTTCCATGAGGGACTCCGGTCCGGGGAGAATCTCTTTGTTTATGGGCTGCACACTGCCCTTCGGGAAGTCGGAGTGGTCTATGGCGCCGCGGGTGCAGAGAGCGACGCAATGGCCGCAGACAATGCAGCTCTCCGCGCGCACCACGTCCGGGGCGGTGCCCTTCTGTTCACAGGCGAACACCTGCGCGGGACAATCCTCCACACAGGCATTGCAGTGGCTGCATCGTGCGGGGTCAACGGCGATATTCGGCATGTGGTCTCCAAGTCTTTGTGTGTGGTTTCCGCGTTTCAGATTTGTCGGAAGGATGCGGGACTCAACGGGATTTCAGTGTTTGGAAAATGGTCTTGAGCAGCCGGTTTTCCTTGTCGCCATGATACTCCCAAAACATGACGCCCGCCAGGCCCCGTTGCCGTGCATAGGTGCACTTGGCCGCCACGGATTCTTCGTCGTCATAAGTGACAAAGGTCTTCTTGTCCGCGTTCCACAGATAGGGTGCCTGCGCTTTCGCATCCCAATGGCGGACATAGCCGTTCTTGCTGATGTACCCGTCCACCAGTTTGGCATAGGTCGCGCTGAAGGCTTTTGACGCCTTGCTGTTGACCGGCGCGAAAAGCCCCGAACCCGCCGCGTCCACGCCGCCTTCCCAGCCCTTGCCGTAGAATGCGCAGCCCAGCACGATCTTGTTCGCTGGAATCCCGACGGCGAGGTGGTTCTCCACCGCACCCACGGCCGAAGCGCCGCCGTTCTTGTCGCCGGGCGACTGCCACAGGTTGGTGTGGTGCCCGGTGAACTTCCCGCCAAAACCGCAGAAGATCG
>CAITNO010000086.1 GCA_903893795.1 Candidatus Hydrogenedentota bacterium
CCCTCATCCTACTTGTGTCACGTGTTTTGATATCCCGAGGCCTCAACCATGACACAGGGTGAAGTTCGGAGCTGGTCAGGCCGATCCCGGCCGCAAGTCAAGATGCACTATTCGGGGTGCCTTGCATACAACAATCGGTACGCACAACAGGCAATTTCGCGTCTTTCGCCCCGAAAACCACTGTCAATCAACAGGCGCATTTCGGTTTTAGAGAACAGCTCACAACTAGATGCCCCAGAGCAGGTTGGGCATCGTGCGCCAGTCATTTTACCGATGAAACCAAGGCTTCGTTTTCGGCGCCTGTAAATGGGAGCGCAGAAAAGCGCAAAAGAGCTGCCGATAAAATGGTGAAAACCTGATTTCAGGCAGACGCCATGCCCATGAGCCGGAAGAAGAAGGCAGGCACCGGCGCCTCGAACGTGAGGCGCTTCTTGGTGAAGGGGTGCGGGAAAGTGATGGCGCGCGCGTGCAGGGCCAGGCGTGCGTAGGCTGGTTTGCGCGGACCGTATTGCGTGTCGCCCACCACGGGATGACCCAGTTTGGCAAGGTGCACGCGGATCTGGTGTTTGCGGCCGGTGAGCAGATTCACTTCGAGCAGGGCCAAGCCGCCATTCTCCTCGAGCACCCGATATGCCGTGCGGGAGAGTTTGCCCTGGGTGGTGTCGGTCGTCACATAGACATGGTGTGCGCTGTTCTCGGCCAGGTACGATGTGATCGTGCCCTCGCGCGGCGCGGGCGTGCCGTGGACCACGGCCAGGTAGCGTTTCTCGGTCTCGTCCCAGTGCCCCTGCAGGGCCAGCTTGGCCTCGACGGTCCGCGCAAGGACCAGCACGCCGGACGTGTCCCGGTCCAGGCGATGCACGATGAACACCCGGTTGGGGGAGCGGTCGAACCCCTTGCGCACATAGTCGGTCAGGGCGAAATACGCGGTGCGCGTCTTCTCGGTATCGGTGGCGATCGTCAGCAGGCCGGCGGGCTTGTCCACCACCAGAATGTCGCGGTCCTCATGCAGGATAGCGAGCCCACGGGGGAGGTATTTCGCGTTTCCGGCCGGAGACATTAGAAGCTCTTCACTTTGCGCCAGAACTTGGGGGAGGCCGCAGCATGCTCCCAGAACGAGACCGTGATGGCTCGGGCCTTGACCAGCCGGGGGAGCGCCTCCATGAAGACCTCCGGCGGCATGATGCTGGCGACATCCTGCGCGGACTTGGAGACAATGGGCTCCCCGGCCAGCAGGAAATGCTTGGAGAGCTTGGTGTATGTGTCCTTGTCCGCGGGGGAAAGCGCAAAGTCGGCCACGCCGATCACTGTCTTGGTGTTCCCCTTCTGCGGCACATTCGCCTCGAAGACAATGGTGGCCATCCGCTTGATGAATGGCGCCTGTGCCGGCTTCCGCTTCGTCGCAACCGATGCTTTCATAGATCCATTCTTCCTGGCTGAACCAGTCCGGGCACCAACGGTACAAGAGACACGTCTCGAAAGGCCTGACATGGTAATAGGGCGAGCAGTATAACAGACTTGCGCAAAAAGCGACATGGGTATTGGGGGTGGACTATCCCCGGTTTTCGGGGCGCCTAGAAAA
>CAITNO010000087.1 GCA_903893795.1 Candidatus Hydrogenedentota bacterium
CAAAAAGCAAGGGGTTTTACAAAGACCGTCTAAAATCTAGATAAAGGCCAAACACCAGGAAGAGGCTTCCAGCCTCTTTCTTCCCTCACCCAGGGTTCAGGCCAAAGACGAACGCGGCAGGATGCCCCGTCTACGCTTTGTTCGTTCCCTATGCAACGAAGCCGGCACAGTCTTGGTGTGCCGGCTTCGTTTGAATTCGTTTGGAAAGGCGTTTATGCGGGGAAGCAGGCGCGGGTGGCCTTGAGAATGTCGTCGTTGTTCTTGGTGGAGGAGCCGCATTCCAGGGCGACGAAGCCCTTGTAGCTGGTGCCCGCGATGGCCTTGAAGATGTTTGTGTAGTTCAGTTCGCCCGTGCCCGGCTCCTTGCGGCCCGGATTGTCGGCCACGTGGAAGTGGCCGATGTGCTCGATGTTGTCGCGGAGGTTGCGGATCACGTTGCCCTCGGTGATCTGCTGGTGGTAGATGTCAAAGAGCATCTTCACATTGGGGCTGTTGACCCCCTTGATGATCTCCATGGTGTGGTCCGTGCGTGACATGAAGTATCCCTTGTGGTCCACCAGGATGTTGAGCGCTTCCATGACGATGATGACGTCGTTCTTTTCCGCAATCGGCGCGAGCCTTCTCAGGCACTGGATGACGGCCTCGGTCTGCTTTTCACGGCTCACATCCTTGCGCTCGTTGCCGCTCAGGCCGATGAGATGCTTGCAGTTGAGCCGCTTGGCGAGTTCGACACGTGTCTTGAAGTGGTCCACAATCCCGTCGTGGTCCTTGGGCTGAACCATGCCGCCGGGGGCGATGGCGCCCGCGCCGACCATGCAGCTCAGTTCGAGGCCCAGCGAATCGGCCTTCTTGCGGAGGGCGTCGAAATCACCCTCCGGTCCGAGCCATTCATAGGCGGGGAAGCCCCACTTGGCGACCTGTTCCAACTTCTGGTCCACGGTGCCCTCAAAGGTGTCGATGGGCACGGACATGGTGATAGGCAGCTTGGAGAAGGGGCCTTCGGGGGCGGCTTCCGCCGGGGACATTTTGCCCAGAACGGCAGCGCCGACACCGGCGGCCACGGAACTCATCAGGAACCCGCGTCGATCCATCGTACAGTCTCCTTTTCATATGTCGCGCCTGCGGCGCGCGTTGTGCCGGGTGAAACCCACAGTGCTTCACAGAATAGCATATTGGCGGACGGGACCGGAATATGAAAGGGGGTAGGTTCTGGGTGCATGCGGAAGCATACACCCCCCGCTGCTTCGCAGCACCCCCCTCGCAGGGGGGATCTAAGACGACACCCCCCGCCGCTTCGCAGCACCTCCCTCGCAGGGGAGGCCTAAGTCGTCTTTCCTCTCCATCTTCCAAGACGGACAATCTTCCAAGGCGTACTTGTCCGCCCCAAACCCGGAGGGGTATCCTCTGGAAAACGAGGGTCTTAATGATGAAAACCCATTTCCTGCTTCGGGC
Source organism: Candidatus Hydrogenedentota bacterium (assembly GCA_903893795.1). GTDB lineage: Bacteria > Hydrogenedentota > Hydrogenedentia > Hydrogenedentales > CAITNO01 > CAITNO01. Next base: position 1,453 of record CAITNO010000087.1, read on the forward strand.
TGCTGCCGTAGCGCTCCTGTGTGCCGCCGCCGCGTCTCTTTTGGCTGCGGCGGATGACCCGGTCCGGCCCGCGCTTAAACTCTCTTCGGCCAGCTATGCGGGCGCGATACGGGGCGCGGACGGGCATGTGGACGTGAAGGCAATGGCGGCACGGCTCAAGGAACTGGGCGTGCACACCTACTACTGGCTGGTAAATGTGCCCGGTGACTGGGAATCGCTGCAGGAGTTTCTGCCTGAGGCGGCCGCGATGAACCTTCAGGTGTGGCCCTATCTCGTGCCGCCCTCCGAGAGCCCGCCCCATGTGAAGTATTACTCCGAACCGTACAAGCTGGACTACCCGCGCTGGGCCGAGGAAATTGCGCGGCTGGCGCTTCAATTTCCCAATGTGACCGCGTGGGTCATCGACGATTTCTATGCCAACCGCGCACTGTACACGCCGGAGTACGTGCGGGGCATGCAGGCCCGCGCCCATGCGGTCAACCCGAAACTCGCCTTCCTGCCGCTGATGTATTTCAACGAGATTGACCGCAGTTTCGTGGAAAACTATGGTCCGGCCGTTGACGGCGTGGTGGTGGCCTATCCGCAGGATCGGGGCGAGATTGATCAGGCATGGGCCATGCTGAACGATGTAGCCAAGGCGGCTGTGGGCGATATTCGCTTTCCCGTCGCCACCCACTCCGGGGCGGGTGATTTCGGGAGGGTCAGCCAGCGCGCGCGGGTGACAGGGCAGGACCACTGCACCCTGCAATTCCGGGAATTGGACGACTTCAACGGCAGCACCGAGGGGTACCATTTCAAGCAGGTGCTGGTGGACGATGCGGTGGTGTGGGAATCGGATGTGGCGGTGGGCAAACGGGGCTGGCAGGACGTGACGGTGGACATCACGCCGCAGGTGAAGGGCAGGCAGGAGGTCACGATCGCGTTCCGGCTGCTGGACAAGAAGGGCGTGGCCAATTTCCCCGTGCGCTGGCGCATGGCCGAACTCAAGGGCGAAGGACTGGAACCCGTCGTGGGACTGGACCGACCGGAGCAGTGGACCGTGACGCGGAAGGGCGCCTTTGAGGCGGGCTTTGGCGATGCGATTCAGCCGGGGGACCGCAAGTTCCACATTCCCTTTGTGGTGATGACGGCCGCGCAGGATGTGGAATTCCGCCTCCGCCATGACGACCCCGTGACGCCCGACCGCATCGCCCAGTGGCTGCGCATGTGTTTGCAGGCGCAGCAAGACGGTAGGTGCGACGCCGTGGTGACCTATGCGCTTGACCTGCGCAGGCCCAACCCCGACTTCGACCCCATACGGGACCTGTTTCACGAGATGGGGCAGGACAGGCCCCGTGTGCCATAATCGGCGCTGAAACGGAAAGGGGCAGATTTGTTTAGAAAGCTGGAAAACACCCCGTCGTCGCTGACGGGTACGGTGGTCAAAGGCACGGGCGCCCTGGCCGCGCTGGCCGTGCTGCTGGCGGTGCATGCCGCGATCAATGTCTGGTGGCTCGGCCAGGACAACCACGTCCACTGGCTCGACGAGCAGGTCCATCTGGAACAGGCCCGCGCCATATACGACGCGCTGTTCCAGTCGCCCGACACGTCCATATTGGGCCGCCTCGCCGCTGCGTTTGGCGTGGAGCCGGGCAATCCTGCCCACCCGCCGCTGCTCTATCTCTGCGGCGCGCTGTTTCAGGGCGTTTTGGGCTATGGCACCGACCAGGCCACGCTGGTGAACACGGCCGCCTTTCTGCTGCTGCTTGTGGCGGTGTACCGCATCGCCCGCGAACTGTTGCCCCGGTCGGGTGCGCTGTTCGCCACCGCCGTGGCGGGGCTGACGCCCGGACTGGCCGTGGCGTCGCGCTATTTCATGACCGATTATCTTGCGGCCTGTCTGGCGGCGTGGGCAGTGTACGCGCTGCTGCGCAGCCGGGGACTGCACGACACCCGCTGGACCGTGGCCTTCGGCGTGATCAATGCGCTGGCGCTGCTGGCCCGCACGGTCACCCCGGTGTACTATGCCGTGCCGCTGGCGATGGCGCTGGTGCTGGGACTGCTGCGCTGCCTCGGCCGCGTGGTGACAAAAGATCCGCAGTGCAGGGGCCTGGGACGGTGGATAGGGCATCTGGTGGTGGTGGCCGTGCTGGCGGGCATCATCGCTGCGCCGTGGTATGTGCGCCACCGGGACGCCTTCTTCAACTACTGGGTGGTGCGCCGCAGCGAGGACAAGCCCGTATTCTCCTTTGCCGCGGCCGCGGCAAAGCCTGCCCAACCGGCCCAGGCGACCGCGATAGCGCCCGCGGCACCGGCGCCGCCGTCCGCATTGCCGGCCGAAGCGCCCCCCCCCGCACCGCCGGCGCCCCACCTGGTGGTGCCTGCCGCCGCGTCGCACATGCCCTGGATGCGCTATCCCGTTTTCGTGATCAACAACGGACTCTTCCTGCTGCCTTTTGTCCTGAGCTGCCTGGGGCTGGTGCTGGCCCTGCGGATCATTCCGCGGTCGGGCTGGTTTGCCTGTTTCATGCTGGCAGGCTGGGCGCTCGGTTCCTGGGTGCTGTTCACCGTGCTCTTCCGCTTCGGCACGCCGCGCTATGCCGTGCCCGTGCTGGCGCCGCTGGCCCTGTTTGCCGCGCTGCCCGCGCTGGCCCTGGCCGATGTGCGGCTTCGCCGCATGGCCTGCGGCGCGCTCCTTGCGGCAATGGCCGTGCCCTACGCCAACCTCACTTTTCAGGCACTGCCGGGCCTGTCCGAGCTGCGCCTGCCCCTGCGGCCCGACGGGACCATGCTCGGCCTCTATGATGAGCAGGGGCTCTACCTGTGCAAGGACCGGCTGACCATGGGCAACGCCTATTCGTGGCTGGGTGCGCCGGTGGCCGGGGAGGACAACTATCAGGACCGCATGTTCTTCGCCATGCTCCGCAGTGAACTCCAGCGCGGCAGAACCGAGGGCCAGTACGCCCGCTATGCGGTGGTGAACCTGCGCGGATTTGGGTTCCAGGACAAACATTTCTGGCCCGAGCCGAACCCCTGCAGGCGGCATGATTTGCCCGCCGACCTGGCCGGGGTGAAGAGCCGAATCACCAAGGCCGCGCAGGCGTGGAAGGTGGAGGAGCTACAACCCTACCTTTCAAGCATCGATTACGTGATCTATGCGCTGGAGGAGGACCGCGCAAGCGAGGAGGAAGGTTGGCGGCAGTGGCTGGGCCTCAAGGGATTCCAGGAACTGGAACGATTTGCAGAGCCCCGCCGGGCCACCATTCCGGCATACCGCTTCGGCGTGTGGGGACGTCCCGCGCCCGCGCCGGTGGAGAAGATTTCCGCCCGTGAACAGATGGACGCGATGGGCATTGCGGCGCTGCTGAAGGCGATGAACACGCCGGAGGCCTTCGCCACGCCGGAACTGTTGAGGGCGGCCCAGGTGCGGCTCACCAAACTGCTCGCCGAATCGGACAAGACCGCCACGACACTCAACAACTGCGTGGCGCTGACGGCCTTTGACGCCAGCCAGCGGCCCGACGGCGTGTGGGAGCTTCAGTTCATTTTCCGTGTGCTTGCGCCGGTGGACCGGGACTACACGGCGGCGCTGCGGGGCATCGGCCCGCAGGATGTGTACTTCCGTCCCGTGCCGCCTACCCGCGAGTGGGTACCGGGCGGCTACATGCTCGTGACCCATGAAACGCGGCTCGACACCCTGCCCGGCCAGATACAAATCGGCCTCACGGCGGAAGGCACGGCGTCGCAGTGGGCCACGGTCCCCTGGCCCAAGAAATAGGTGGTTGACAGGAGGAGGCGTTCCGCGCGCCGCCCTGGAAAGGTGGTCCCATGAGATACCTGCGGTTTTTCCTGCTGCTGGCCGGACTGTCGGCGCTGTTGCTTTCTTTCCCGGCGTTCGCCGCCGGAGAGCCACCTGCCCCCGTGAAGCGGCTGCTCGTCAACAACGACGGCACGAACCTGTTTTGGCGCAAGGACCTCACACTGGACATGGTCAAGCGCCGGGCGGCGGAATGCCCCGACGCGGTGACCACCTACCTGCTCTGTCCCAACGGCATCCAGAAGATGATGTATCCCGGCGAGGTGGAGGAACTGTCCACCCGCGGCGCGCTGCCCGATTTGGTCAAGGCGGGGGAGGACCCTTTCGGCCTCTTCCTCAGCGAACTGAAGACGCGCAAGATGGAGGTCTTCATCACCTTCCGGATGAACGAGGTGCACAACGTCGACAAAAAGGACCCGGACCTGTCGAAGTTCTGGCACGCCCATCCGGACTGGCGCGTCGAGCCCGGCGCGCCGCTGGGCAACTGGATGGCCCAGTGCCTCGACTATTCGCACCCCGAAGTGCAGGACCGCGCCGTGGCGCAAATCTGCGAGCTGCTGGAGAAGTACCGGCCCGACGGCATTGAGCTGGACTGGATGCGTTTCCCGCGACACCTGTCGGGCGATGCTGAAAAGGTCTGGAGCAACCGGGGCATGCTCAGCGACGTGGTCGCCGCCATCAGGCTCAAGGCCGACGAACTGGCCGGTCGGCTGGGCCGGCCCGTGCGCGTGGCCGTGCGCATCCCCTCCAGCATGGCCGGATGCCGCGCGCTCGGCGTCGACCTGGCCGACTGGACGCAGCGCAAGCTGGTCGACTTCGTCACCGCCGCGCCTTTCCTCGCCTCCGACTTCTCCATGCCCATCGGTGAAATGCGCAGCGCCATGGGTGACAACAAGGTGCCCATCTACGGCTGCATCGAATTCGGCTACAGCGCCAAGTCCCACAGCGAAGCCACGCTCCACGCCGCCGCGCTCGGTCTCTACGAATCGGGGGTCGATGGCATCTACCTTTTCAACTTTCCCTGCTGGCGCGAAACGCAGGACGCCCCGCCTTGGTCCTGGGTGCCCCAACTCAAAGACCCCGTACTGCTGGCCTGCGGCACACTGGAGTTCCCGCTCATCAACGGCACCAACCGTGTGCCCAACATTGACCTTCCCGCGCCACTGCCGGTCACGCTCCAGCCCGGCGAGAGCAGGACGCTGGCACTCACCCTTCCGGGAACCGTCGTTGCTGAAAAACCGGGTCTCCGTGTAGGGCATACACCCCCCGCCCCGCCTGTGGCGGGGCCGCCCCCCTCGAGGGGGGACCTAAAACAGGCATCCTCACAGGCCTTGAATGTGAATCCGTCTTCAGTGTCTCCAGGTGAGCCTGCGGCTCATGAAGCCCACCCTGAAAACGGCCCAGTTCCGCCGTCCCTCTTGGTCCCCCCTGGAGGGGGGTGCCGCGTAGCGGCGGGGGGTGTACGCCCCACGACAGCCCGATTTACTTGTGTCCCGTCAGAGGGTGTCGAGGCAAAGCTCAACGGCGAACCTCCCTCCACCACCGCAGTGCGGCCCGGCGAAAACACCGTCGAACTGCGCAACACCGGGAGGGAAGCTGTAACGGTCACAGAGGCGCGGCTGTCAATTGAGCTGCCTGCTGTCCCGCCGACGGTGTTCCCCGAATTGAAAGCGGACCATGGCATCCATGTTGCACCGGAAGGATCGGACAAGAATCCCGGGACCTTAGAGAAACCCTTACAGAGCCTCAATTGCGCCATAAACGCAGTCAGTGACTATAAGAACCCTACCATCTGGATGCATGCGGGCACGTACAAGTACGAAGGAACGGGTGCATTTCAATGCCCCTTTGAGCCCGGTCACGACACGCCCCGTGAGGACATCCTCTATCTGCGGGCTTGGCCGGGCGACAAGGTGGTCTTCGACAAGGGTGTCTCGGTCAAGGGCTGGAAACCCATCGAAAATGGTCTCTGGGAAGCCCCCAGCCAACTGTACGTGGGACAACTGCACGTTAATGAAGTACGCGCGCATCGGGCGCGCGGCGCTTTTCCTGAAGGCGCGGAGTTGTGGGGCGACACAGACCATATCGACGGCGTGGCCGGCTATCGCCTTCCCGACGATTCCATGACCCACTGGAAGAACACTGACGCCATGTGCCTAGGATACTTTACCTCATGGGCGCATATGACCTGCCCGGTGGCTGGAATAAAAAAGGACGGGGACGGGCACGCCATCCTGCTAATGAGTCAGCCCTCTTTCTATTTGGGACTACACAAGGAAGGAGTGCAAATTGGTAATCCTGCCTACATCGAGAACGCGCTGGAATTGCTGGACGAACCAGGAGAATGGCAACAAGACTCCAAGACGCAGACGCTTTACTATCTGCCCCGCGAGGGGGAAGACATGGCAACGGCCGAAATCGTTGCAGGGGGAGGTCCGTTCCTGTTTCGCAGGGTATCCCATATCTGGTTTGAGGGTATTACGTTCGCCAACGGCGCAGGGAATACCGATGCCAGCAACCACATGGACATGCAGGCCAACTTCACCATTCTAAGTTCCAGAGGGGAGGGGGTGTTCGAGCGTGACGGAAGACTGGCCATCATTCACAATGAATACTTCCAACGCAGTGCCAACCTGAATTTCTTTCACGCGAAAGATTGCCGGTTCACTAAATGCACCTTCACGCGCTTGGGCGGGGCGGGCGTCAACATTGACGCCGGTTCACAGGGGATTATCTTCGACAAATGCCTGTTTGAAGACATTGGTGAAAATGCCATTCAAATTGGCGGTGTGTGTCAGGAAGACCATCACCCTTCAAGTCCAGACAGCATCGTCCGCGACAACATTATCGCCAACTGCACCATCCGCAACTGCGGCACGGAGTTCGAGGGCAGCGTGGGCATATTTGTGGGCTATGCGAACGGCACGGTGATCTCGCACAACGAGATCTACGATCTGCCCTATTCGGGCATATCGGCGGGCTGGGGATGGGGTGAGGAGGATGCGGGCGGCGGGGCCTACCCGATTCCGTACATCTATGCGACGCCGACGCCCGCAGGGGCGAACCGCATCGAGTACAACCACATCCACCACGTGATGCAGAGGCGCGACGACGGCGGCGGCGTGTACACGCTGGGGAACCAGCCGGGCACGGTTATCCGCGGCAACCATATCCACGACAACGGCGAAGGCCCCGGCGGCATCTACCTCGACGAGGGCAGCGGCTTTATCGAGATTACCGGCAACAGCGTGTACAACGTGAAGATCCCGATGAACTACAACAACCGGGCGCAGGACCGCAAGGACACCTGTTTCGAGCACGACAACGCTTTCGGCGTCGCCCCCGGCGAGAGAGGCTTTCCGGAAGACACGGCAAAGGCGGCCGGGCCGGAACGCCCCTAAAGCATGGTGTGGCAAAATGTATTTCAAAAGGTGTTTGGGGTATACTACTACATGATAATTGTTTGAAAAGGTAAAGGGAAGTCCAGGGATACGGGTTGAGTCACAGGGGCATGCGCGGGTGCGATGCCATGACGTTCAAAAGAGGGTACGCTGCAATGGATGCCATCCGAGACAGAAATCTGCTGTTCGGGGTGCTGGCGGTGCAATTGCGCGGGGTGTCGCCTGCCCAGTTGGTGGAGGTGTCAACGGCGTGGACGGCCGACCCCTCGGTGTCTGTGCCGCGGCGCCTGGTCGACAAGGGGCTGCTCCGGGAAGAAGACCGGGTATTTCTCGAAAAACTGGTCGATGACACCATTCGGCTTCATGGCGGCGATTCCAAAGCCGTGCTGGACATGTTCGGCGGTGAGGAACACATCAAGAAGACCTTCTTCACCGGTTTCGACACCCAGGCCTTCAACAGGATTGGCACCTCCCCCATGGAGGTGCCCACATTTTTCAGCGGCAGCGGCCAGGAGATCTCGGGCGTTCACGAAACGCCCGGCCGCTACACGCTCGTGTCGCACCATGACAAGGGCGGCATGGGGCGGGTGCTCATCGTTCACGACGAGTATCTGGGCCGCAATATCGCACTCAAGGAACTGCTGACCCCCGGCGCCGAGGCGGGTGTGGAGGACAAGCCCAGCCCGGTGCGCCAGTCCGCCGCGCTGGTGGCCCGCTTCCTGCAGGAGGCCCGGATCACCAGCCAGTTGGAGCATCCGGCGATTGTGCCGGTTTACGAGCTGGGCCGCCGCCAGGACGGGTCACTCTACTACACCATGCGGCTCGTGCGCGGCAAGACCTTTGCCACCGCCCTGCAGGAGCGCACAAGCCTGGACGAACGGCTGCGGCTGCTCTCCAATTTCGTCAGCCTGTGCCAGGCCATGGCCTACGCGCACAGCCGCGGCGTCATCCACCGCGACATCAAGCCGTCCAACGTCATGCTGGGCTCCTTTGGCGAAACGGTGGTGCTCGACTGGGGCCTCGCCAAGGTGAACGACAGCGACGATGTGCACCAGGAGGACATCCGCGACACGCTGCATTTCCTCGACCTCGACGAGGAGCACGCCCTGCCCAAGACCGCCTACGGGCGGGCCCTGGGCACGCCCCACTACATGCCCATCGAGCAGGCCGAAGGCCGCATCGACGCCATCGATGCGCGCTCCGATGTCTATTCGCTCGGCGCGCTGCTCTACGAAATCCTCACCGGCGCGCCCCCCTATTCGGGGGACTCGATCCACGAAATCATCCACAAGGTCATCCACACGGCCTATGTTCCGGTGCTCAAACTCGAACCCGAATCCCCGCCCGAACTGGCCGTGATCTGCGAAAAGGCCCTGCAGAAGGACCAGGCCAAACGCTACCAGTCCGCCGCCGATCTGGCCGAGGAGGTGCAGCGTTTCATCGACGGGCGCCTTGTGCACGCATTCCGCTACTCGCTGCGCCGTGTCGTCGCCCACTACTACTCCAAGCACCACGTGCTGGTGAACACGGCCCTCCTTTGCGCCGCCGTGCTGCTGGTCACGGGCGCGGTGTCCTGGGTCAGCATCATGCAGGCCCGCGACCGCGAGCACGCCCAGCGGCTCATTGCGGAACACAAGACCTACCAGTCCCAGATTCAGCTTGCCCAGGCCTGCCTCAACGGCCGCGAGCCGGGCCGCGCCACGGAGGCGCTGTGGGCCACGGCAAAGAAAGAGCGCGGCTGGGAGTGGGGCTACCTGCTCAACCGCGCCAATCCCGAGGTCTACACGATTGAGACCCCGAACACTGAGCTTTATTCCGCCGTGTTCAATCCCGACGGCGACCGCATCGGGACAAACACCCATCCCGAAGCGCCGGCCATTTACGAGGCGGCCACGGGAAAGAAACTGGCGGAGATGGAGGGCGGGCCGGCCACCTACTCCCACACCATTTTCAGTCCCGACGGCAGTCTGTATGCGGGTGTCACGGACGACGGCGCCGTCAACGTGTGGAACGCGGCCACGGGCAGGCGCCTGCACCATTTCGAGCAGCACGCCATGGGATACGACGCCCTGTTCAACCGCGCAGGCACCATGCTCTTTGCGGCTTTCGGCGACCGAAGAGTGCGCGCCTACGACCTGAACGCCGGAAACATCGCCTACGAATTGGAAGTGGAGCGTTCGCCCGTGAGTGTCTCGGCCGTGACGGCCAAAGACCGGCTGCTCACCGTGTCGGGGGAAAACGTGACCCAGCTTTGGGACCCCGCCTTAAGAAAGCCGCTTTTCTCCATGGTCGGCAGACAGGCCAGGCTGAGCCCCGACGGCACCCGCATCGCCACCGTGCAGGGCCGTGAGGCCGTGCTGTGGGATGCCGAAACGGGCGCCGAGCTGCGCCGCTTCACGGGCCACCAGATGGCCATTTACAGTCTTGAATTCAACCGGGACGGCAGCAGGCTGCTGTCCGCCTCCCAGGACGGATCGGTCATCCTTTGGGATGGGGCCACCGCCGCCGTGGTCCAGAAATACGAACTGCCCGACGCCGTGCCCGCCCTGCAGGCCTTCTTCATCGCCGACGAAGCGGCCGTGGCCGCCTATTCGGGTTTTGGCGCCTGCGTGGTGTTTTCCGGCGCGTCGTCCCTTCCCGTGTGCAGCATACAGGGCAAGGGGAGAAACGGGCACTGGGCGGCGGCGCAGCCAAAAGGCCCGCTTGTTCTGATGGTCCCGGGCGAGCATTTGCTGCAGGCCGTCAATCCCCTGGCGCCGACCGGCGTGACAGGCATGGTGACGGACACCGCCTCCCTGCCCGATGCCTACAGCCAGATCGCGGCCGCCAATGGCGGAAAGCTGCTGGCCCTCTCCAGTTCGCGCAACGGGACCGTGCGCCTCATTGTTCCCCGCACGGGCAAGACGGTCTGTGCGCTGGCCTCCTCGTTCGGCCTTGTTCCCGAGGCCGCAATGCTCAGCGACAGCGGTGACCGGCTCGCCATGATCGCGGACAAATTTGTGCCCGTGGCGGTGGGCGACCCCGTCGGCAACCCGGTCTGGACCGCCTTTACCGGGCACAGCGCCGCCGTGGGCGCTTTGGCGCTGCGTCCCGATGGAAAGCAGGTTGCCTCCGGGGACGCCTCGGGGGCGGTCTATCTCTGGGATGCCGCGTCCGCCCAGAAGGACAGGGCACTGCCCGTCCAGAAGAGCGCCGTCACGGTCCTGTCCTTCAGCCGCGACGGGCACCGTCTTCTTTCCGCAACGCGGGACGGGACCGTAACCCTGTGGTCCACCGATACCGCCGCACCCCTGCTGACCCTGCCTAAAGAGGCCCACCCCATCGTGGCCGCCGCGCTCAACGGCGACGCCACCAAAATCCTCACCATCAACACCGCAGGCGCGGCGCAACTGTGGGACACGGCCACCGGGTCCGGGTCCGGCGAGGTCCAGATCACCCAGTTTCACGACAACGCCCAGCTTGAAGGCTATCCGGTTCAGGCGCAATTCTGGCCCGGCGACCGGCTTTTCACAGTGCGTCTTCCCTTTGAGCGGAAAGCGCTCCGGGATGTTGAGACAGGTGCCCCCCTGGTCTTTCTCGAGGATTCCGAGGAGATTCAGCCCATGAACGACGGCCGCACGCTGGCCGTCGTGGATCGCAACGGGACGGTGCGGGTGGAGGACATTCCGGAAAACGCCGCGGCGCTGACGCCAGAGACCTATGCACACTACCAGAAAGACTGGTTCCCGCAAACGGCGCTGGCCGTCGAGGGGGAAACGCCCAGGACCCATGTGTTCGTCTGCCGAGAAGACCTCTCCCGGGCACTTGGCGACCTGGCCCGAATGGAGGCGCTTCCCCGTGACGGCGGCGGCGTGGTGACCACCCTTGCCGACAGCACCCGCACCCAGCCGCTGGCGGCCATGGGTCTTGGCGCGGGGGACACTGTTGTTGCCGTCAACGGCGTCCCGTTCACCGACGCCGCCACCGCCAAGACCATTCTGGGGGCCGCCGCGCAGCAGTGCGCCGCCACAGAAAAGGGCGCCCTGCCGCTGACGCTGACCCGCAAGGGGCACACCGTGGAATACGTCTACTGGACGCTGCCCCTGACGCGGGAGGAAAAAGCGGTCACACTGACCCGCAATGAGGCGCTTGGGCTGGTGCAGCAGGAACTGGATGCGCTCTGGACGTGCAGGGACCTGACGCCCAACGCCGCGTGGCTGTTAAAGCCCATCCCGCTGCGTGCGGACAGCGGCGACAAGACGGGGCTGACCGACGGCTTCCTGCTGATCGGCGCCGAAGGCAAAACCTTCGACAGTCTGGACGGCATGGAGCGCGCGCTGTCCGACCTGCGGAAGCGCATCGACGCCGGCGAGACGCCGCGCTTCTCCCAAAGCTTCCGGGCAGGCGCGTACAGGGAAAGAACATGCACTTTTACCGTGGGTGGCTGAATTCCGCACACGGTGCCGATGCGATGACGATACCCGCATCCTGCTGGAAGGATGCGGTGTGGTTGGAACGGAGTGCCCGAGAAGGGCGAGAAAAACGGAGGTAGCAGTATGCGCGGGTCGATTTATTGTCTGGCGGTTTTCCTCATTCTGTTCTCGTTTGCATTGTCGGGGGCTGCGCAACCGGCGGACCAGCCGCCGTGCGAAGATTGCAAAGCGGTGGGCTGGGGTCCCAACGTTCATTTCTCCTCGGTGCTGACCGCGGGGCAGACCTTCAAGAAAGTGTTCTCGGGCAGCCTGACACTGGGTGCCGCGGTGGATGTCTGGTGCCAGCGGGTTGCCCTGGTTCCGGTGGACGAAAGCTGTGTGAACGGCATTTCCAAGCAGAACAAGGCCGACGCCACGGCCGCCATTGCCGGATTGAAAGGGTTGCTGGACGACCCGAAGAACCTTTCGGCGCGCACATGGGCAATGAAACAACTCTACTTCTGGTCGTGGAATGACCTGCCCGTGGACGGCAGCGCCGCGCCCAAACTGAAAGAAGCGCTGCTGGAGCAGTTGAAGAAGCTCAAGAATGCCGGTTTGATGACCCTGACCTTTGTGGGCCGCGCCGAGGCGGACCCCAAGTCGGGCGTGGATGAGGCGCAAATCCGCAAGGTTCGAAAACTCGCCAAGTCGGCCTTCCAGTTCATGACCATCGCCGATCTTTTCTCCATTCCCGCCGATCCGGAACTGTTTGACGATGAAGACATGGAACTGCTGACCGATGCGGCGCAGACCGGCCTGCTGTGGGACCAGGGCCAGGTGGATGCGCTGACCAGGGACGGCGCGGGCAAGATTATGCCGATGGCCGTCAACATGTGCTGCGACATGAAAGTGGGATCGCCGACCTACCGCCAGTGCATCCAGCCCCCGGGATACACGGGCGGCAGTTGCAGCATGTGCGGTAGTTACTGCTGCCTCGGGAGCCGGGTGTGCCCCTGAGCAGCAGCTTCAAGATCTGAGGCGCTGAACCCGCCCCTGCCGGACGCGCTCCGGCAGGGGCGAACTTCTTGACCCCGCAGTCGGGAAATGGTGTAGAGTGTGGAGCAGCATCAGGAGTTTCCCCCATGAACAGCCACTTCCGTCTCCGTGTCCTTGCTCTTGCCTTTCTGCTTGGTTTCATTGCCATGGGTGCCCAGGCCGCAGCCCGACCGGGCGACATGAAACAGGTCAAGGTTTACTTCGAGAAGGGGCGCTTCGCCGCGTGGCCCGCAAACTGGGGCATCTGGACCTGGGGCAACGAGATTCTGGTGGGGTTCAGCCGCGGATACTACAAGGACCTGGGACCGAAGCTGCACAACATCGACCGCGAGAAGCCGGAAGAGCATCTGCTCGCGCGCAGCCTTGACGGCGGCGAGACCTGGACCATTGAGAACCCGGCCGAAAAGGGCTACCTGATCCCGCAGGGCAAAGCCGCCCTGCACGGCACCGAACTGCCCGGTGTGCCCATCCCGCCCTTGGTGGACTGCCCCGGCGGTATTAACTTTACCCACCCCGATTTCTGCATGACCCTGCGCATGTCCAACATTCAGGGCGGCGTGTCGCGCTTCTTCTACTCCTATGACCGGGGCCACCACTGGGAGGGGCCGTTTCGTCTGCCCGCGTTCACCGCCCACGGCACGGCGGCGCGCACCTGCTACCTCGTCGATGGCGAGCATGACTGCACACTCTTTTTGACCGCCTCCAAGCGCGACGGCGAGGAAGGGCGCCCCTTCTGCGCGCGCACCCACGACGGCGGCAAGACCTGGGATTTTGTCTCGTTTATCGGCCCTGAACCGCGCGGATACGCGATCATGCCCTCCGCCCTGCGTCTCTCGCCCACGGAGCTTTACACCGTCATCCGCCGGCGCGACAACAACGAGGCGTGGCTCTCGGCCTACGGCTCCCATGACAACGGCCTCACCTGGGAGCAATATGAAAACCCGGTCAACGACACCGGCGAGGGCGGCAACCCGCCCAGCCTGGTACGCCTGAAGGACGGGCGGATCAGCCTGGTCTACGGCGTGCGCCGGGCACCCTTCCGCATCTGCGCCAAACTCAGCGCCGATGGCGGCAGGACCTGGGGGGATGAAATCGACCTGCGTGATGACGGCGGCGGCCGCGACCTCGGCTATCCCGCGGGCGTGCTGCGTCCCGACGGCAAGGTGGTGTCGCTGTATTATTTCTGGGATGCGATCACCGGCCCAGAGCGATATCTTGAGGCCACCATTTGGGACCCGGCCAGCGTGAAGTAGCTTTTGCGCCGTCCTCCGGCTACGGCCGTTCTGCGATCAGTTTCCGCACGTCATAGTGCCGGTAGGGCCGGTTGCAGGCGGGCTGCTGGATTGTGGAATTGGCGACCCACAGTTCCATGGTTTTGGGCTTGAACAGGGCGTCGTGCATGTTGCTTTCCATGGCCACGCCCCGCGCCATCAGGTCCATCGCCGTCTGGGGCGTGAATTTGCCGTACATCTTCTTCACACGGTCCACGAGCACATCGTAGCGTCCACCCGCCGACAGCAGCACGGCGTCCTCCACCGGGCGCGGCAGCCGCTCGTTGAACTCGTTCGGGCCGATGAACTGGACGCCCTGCGGCACGGCGGCCACGCCGTAGGCCATGCCCCGGCCCTTGTCGGCCTTGGCGTCGCTGATGACGTAGTAGTACTCGCAGGTGCGCGGCGTGTCGGTCATGATGCGTTTCACGTCGTCCAGCGTGCCGCCCGATTCCAGGCACTCGCGGATGAGAAAGGACATGGGCATGCCGTCCCACTGTTCCGCGCCTTTGCCGCCCATTTCGCCGATGCCGATCTGCTTGTCGTTCATGCCGGTCACGCTGCCGAGCATGCCTGAATAGGCCACGTTCACAAAGGCGTTGGCGTCCTTCGGCTCCTCAATGATGACCAACTGCCACTTGTCCAGCCCCGCCTCGCGCATGTAGTCGAGCACGCGCCCGTGCAGCAGTTCCCCGTCGGCCGTGGCCTTGCCCCACATCGCGAAGCCGCTGCAATGGAAGAGTTCAGGGAAGATGGTGAAGTCCTGCACGTTCTCCACGGTCATGCCGGTCGCGTCCGCCATGCCCTTGATTTCCTGCTTGAACTTCTCGGGGATGAACTTTTCGGCGCGGGCCCAGGCCTGGCGCAGGCTGGCCTGGAAATCGCCGTCCCAGGAGGCCACCCCGACCACCCGCAACACCATTGACGCCGCCTCAATCTCCTCCTTCATCAGTGTGCCGTGCTGGAAGCCCATGTCGTAGTGCGTGCCCTTGAGATGGAGCACCCGTTCCTCGCCGATCTGCTCCAGATAGGCCGGGCCGGATTCCTTGAGCAGCTTGCGCGGGGCCTCCGCCGCAATCGTCGCCGGGACCATGTCCTTTGCGTCGCTCGTGCCCGAAAGCCAATGGTCTGCGGGCGTGCCGGGGACTTCGGGCGTCTGGCCAAAGGCAAAGGGTTGCAGGATGGCGACAAGCAGGATCAGGGCAAGCGTGCAAATCGGTTTCATCGGCAAGATTCCTTATGGGCTGGGGAAAAGACAACATTGTACAGACCCGCGCACCTCTCGAACAGTTTCAGGTCGCTGCATTAACACGCCAATGCGGAGGGGGTTGCCAACCATTGCAGAACCCGGCACCAGGTTCGCCGGAGATGGTCTGAACGGAAGTGGATGGCTTTGCTTGGGCCTATGCCGCGCAGGGAGTTGCCCCTTCCGTCATTCCCGCGAAGGCGGGAATCCAGAGGTTTGCGCGTATGCGTAAGTCCTTGCCCAGCCTGGATTCCCGCCTTCGCAGGAATGACGGAGGGGGACGGCTTTTCGTATTGCAAAGCCGATTTTATAAGCGCCGTCTGTTCGTCGAGGGTCCCGCAGGCGGGCATCCACGGGCCCTACGACGGCGGAGCCACCAGCTTGATGTAGTCGTTGTACGAAGCCGAGTTGTTGCCCCCGGCGTCGCGGTACTGCACGCGCACCGTGTGATAGCCGTTTCCTGACGGCAGCGTGTAGGCTCGTGGGTTTTTCAGGGGCTCCCAGGCGGTCCAATGGGCGCCGTCATCGCTGAAGCGCATGCGCACCACACCCGAGCCCGCACCGTCGGACCAGGTCAGGCCCAGCGAGACCGACCGCGTGGCCGTGGTGGACGCGCCGCCGTTGATGATGATGGTTCCCGTCGGCGGCACGCGGTCCAGCCGGATGTAGTCGCTGACAACGGACGAACGGTTGCCCGCGACGTCACGATACTGCACCCGCACCGTGTTGTAGCCGTCCGGTCCGGGCAGCGTGTAGGCGCGCGTGGCCGCCACCTGTTCCCCCCAGGGGGTCCAATGGGCGCCGTCGCTGCTGAAACGCATCTGCGCCACGCCGGAACCGGCCCCGTCGGACCAGGTCAGCGCAAGCATGACCGCGGCGCTGTTGGTGACGGAGAGGTTGTTGTTGATGAATATGGTCCCGGTCGGTGGGGCGGTGTCCAGAAGGCCGATGGCCGACTGGCCCACACCCGAGGCGGTGCAGGAGGAACTGTAGGTAATTAAATTGGACAGCGCGTAGGCTGCGAGATTGGGGGCGAATTGGAGCCCCCGGCTCTGGCGGCCTTTCAGCCGGAGGTCGAGCCAGTTGATCATGATGGACGAGGCCAGCATCTGCTGCGTGCTCTGGTCCACATAGGAGCGGCCCAAGCACAGCACGCTCTGGGCGGTGGTGCAGTTGGAGTTGTTCTGGCAGAACTGGCAGTGGCTTCCCTGGACAATGCTTACGAAGTACTTGCAGACAGATGGCATCGCGTTGTACATCGGGATCTGGTGGTCACTGGGCGGCGCCACGCAATCCGAGCCGCCGGAGAGCATCAGGGCTGGCTGGGTGACGTATGCGGAAGCGGCGATGACCGCGGCGCTGTTTTGCGCGGCGGCCAGGGTCACAATGGTGTCAATGTGGGCGCTGTACTGGAGCGCAACAATGGACGCGCCGCCGCCCATGCTGTGCCCTGCGGCCGCGCAGGCCGGGGCCACTTTGCCGTGGAACAGCGACGCGGGGTCGCTGTTCTCCTGCTGGAAACTGTCGGCGAAAAAGGCCATGTCCCGGGCGAGCTGGTCCTGGTCGGGATTCGCGCCGCCTTCCGTATCCACCATGACCATGATATAGCCCGCAGGCACCACGCTGTTCCAAAGCCAGGTGTAGGCGTTCACGGGCGTCAGCCATCCGTGGCCGAACACGACCATGGGAAAGCGCACCCCGGGGCCGCCCGCGATGGGCGCGTCGGGACCGGATGAAGTCGCCGGATAGCGGATGCGGGATATGACGGAACGGTTGCCGCGCGACGGGTCCAGGTAGGTGATGTCATGGGTGCCGACCCCGTACACCGGGTCGGCCGGAGACAGGTCGGCAACGATTCGGATGCCGGCCTGGGTGATGGTCTCATTGAGACAGTCGGCCGAGATGTTCCAGACAATGTGTTTCCCCGTGCCCGGCGCGACGCTGGTGCCGATATCCCCATTGGCCGAGGCGATGACCGAAGGAAAGGTGACGCCCCCATCCCGCGACAGGTAGGCGGCCACGGTGCAGTTTCCGCCCGGACTGTCCAAGTCGTAGTAGATGTCCGCGACCGTGCCCGAACCCGTAGGAGACTGGGAAAAGGTCAGGTTGGAGACGACCGGCTCCTGGCCGATGGCCGGCAAGGCAAGCAGGATGAGAAAAGGCAGGAGAAAGGTGCTGGAAGGTCGCATTGTCGTTGCCTCCATGCTTCAACCGCGCTATTCGACGGTTTGTTTTGGACAACAGGCCGTGACACATGAATGTATCGTCTATTCTGGTGGCATTATTGCACTGAGAGCGTGACTTGTCAATCGCCGCGGCATATTTCAGGAATGCTTCTTAATAAGGATTGGCCCTACTGTCTGGGACCTTTCTGTTGGTGGTTCAGGCCGGTCCGTTGGCCGGATGGCCCTGTTCCGCCACGGGGCAAGTTATCCTCTGCGGGAATCCATGCGTTACAATGGGCGTGGCGACGGCATACAGGCCGCCGGGAAGTATTTAGTCCTTCTGCGCCGGGCTGTTCTGGCCATGGCGGCGGTTAGATATGGGAACGGGATATGGCTGCAATTGTCACGAGAGCGTTGAGCAAGACCTACAAGGTAATCGGCAAGGCCGCGGTGCGGTCCCTGCGGGGGCTCGACCTTGAAATAGCCGAAAATGAAGTGTTCGGCTTTGTGGGCCGCAACGGGGCGGGCAAGACCACCACCATCAAGCTGCTGTGCGGGCTGATTCACCCCAGCAGCGGCGGGGCGAGCCTGTTTGGCGAGGATATCCGCCTTCGCGAGGCGCGCAGGCTGGTCGGATACATGCCCGAACAGCCCTATTTCTACGAGTACCTGACCCCCCGCGAGACGTTGACCTTCTACGGGCGGCTGCGCGGGCTGTCCGCCGCGCAGCGGCAGGCCCAGTGGGACCGGGTGGCCGGGTTGCTGGAACTGGAGGACATCGCAGACCGGCGCATCCGGGGTTTTTCCAAGGGCATGCGTCAGCGCGTCGGCTTTGCCGTGGCGCTGGTGGGCGATCCGCCGCTGCTCATCCTGGACGAGCCCATGAGCGGACTCGACCCCATCGGCCGCCGCATGATCCGCGAGGCCATCCTGCGCCTGCGCGATGAGGGCAAGACGATTTTCTTCAGTTCCCACGTGCTCAGCGATGTGGAGGAACTGTGCGACCGCATTGGCATGCTGGTGGAGGGGCGTTTGGTCCACCACGGCCGGGTGGATGAACTGCCGGGCCGCCGCATGAAGGAGGTGGAGGTTTCAGCGGAGGGGCTGGACGGCGCCGCCGCCGCAACCCTGGTCGCGCGAAGCGCCGGGCATCGGCAAATCGACCAGGTGCACCTGTTCCGGGTTGCCGACCTGGAAAACGCAAACGCGCTGGCTGCGGAGATTCTGGCCGCGGGCGGCCGCATCCGGGAGTTGCAGCCCGTGCGCGAGTCGCTGGACGACTTCTTTGCCCGGATACAGCAGAAGGAGGCCGCGAAATGAGAGTTCTGGCGGTGGCGGGAAACACCTTCCGCGAGGCGGTCCGCGACAAAGTGCTCTATGTGCTGCTGTTCTTCGCGATCATAGTCATTCTGGGGTCGCGGGCGCTCGGCTGGATCAGTGTGGGGCAGGACCTCAAGATTGTGAAGGACTTTTGCCTGGCCTCCATGTCCGTGTTCGGCGCGCTCATTGCCATCTTTGTGGGCACGAGCCTGCTGTACAAGGAAATCGACAAGAAGACGCTGTACACCATCATCTCCCAGCCGATGCACCGCTACGAGTTCGTCCTGGGCAAGTATTTCGGTTTGGTGGCCCTGCTCGCCCTCGCACTGGGCAGCATGAGCGCGCTGTCCACCGCCTACATATTCGTTTTGGGCGGAAAACTGAACCTGGTGTTCTTCCAGGCGGCGCTGCTCAACTTCTGGAAACTGCTGGTGGTCACCGCCCTGGCCGTGCTGCTGTCGGCGCTCACCTCGCCCATTCTCGGCGCGATTATCGTGTTCTGCTGCTTCGTGTTCGGCCACGCCACCGGCGTGTTTCTGGACCTGCCGCCGCAGTTCAACGGCACCTTCACCAAGCACTTCTTTGAGGTCATTTATTACTGCGTGCCGAATCTGGACAATTTCAACCTCCATTCCGAGGCGGCCAACGACATTCCCGTGTCCCTTGCCTACACGGCATGGGCGCTGGCCTACGGCACGGCCTATTCGGCCGTGCTGCTGATCATGGCCTGTCTCGCCTTCGAGGGCAAGGACCTATGAACCCCGACGTGCCGGCGCCGCCGCGCCGACGCAGGATTTTGCCCGCCCTGGTGTGCGCCGCGCTTTGCTTTGCCTCGGCCGTGGGCTTCCAGGTGGGCGCCGACCGCGCCCGTGCGGCGGACCACGGTTCCTCCGTGCTGTACCTGCCCAACGAGCATCTACTCCGGCATGCCACCGCGGGCCTTAACACCGTCATTGCCGACATCCTGTGGCTGCATTGCATCCAGTACATCGCCATCGAAAATCGCGAAGCGCGCAATTTCACCTGGCTTGAAACGATGGTGCTCACCACGGTGCGTCTTGACCCCCATTTCAAGGACGCTTTCCGCTATGGTGCCATGTTCCTGTCCGCGCTGAAGGCCGACGCCGAAGCCAGCACCCGGCTGCTGTGCATCGGCATTCCGGACAACCCCCGGGCCTGGGAACTGTCCTACGAGCTGGGCATGAATTACCTGATGAACCGGCGCAACGAGCCCGACGCGCGGCGTTATGCGGCCTACTATCTGGGCATGAGCGCCTCCACGGGCCTGGCCAGTGAATTTGTCGCCACCGTCGCCGCCAGGCTCCAGGGCGAATCCAATCTCGACAGTGTCGAGGAGGACATGTGGCGCAACATGCTGGAAAGCCCCGACAAGGTCCTTCGCGAACTGGCCGAGCGCAAACTCCAAGAGATGCAGATTCGGGAGATTCTTCCCGTGCTCAACCAGGCGGCGGCGGAGTATCACAAGCTGACGGGGCACTGGCCCGAAACGCTGGACGATCTCAAGCGCGTGAAGATTGTCGACAAAGATCCCCCCGATCCCCTGGGGGGGCACTACTTCTTCGGGCCTGACGGGAAAGCGCTCAACACCACCCTGCTCGACAATGAGAAGAAGCTGCAGCAGGGAGTGCTGGAGCAGGTCGTCCGCGACTATCAGGACAAGCATGACCGGTGGCCCGACACCCTGGACGCGCTGGTCAAGGAGGGTCTGCTGAAGGCGATTCCCGCCAATCCCTATCCCGGACAGGCCTGGAAATACGACCCGGCGGCGGGCACGGTGGAGTAGTTTGGGTCTTCGGACGGGTGCGGGCGGCGGCCGAATCGGTAGTCGCGCTTGCGCGGGACGGGGGTTGGGCTATAGGCTATGCGCGGGCGCGGATGCCGCGTCTTTTACACGAAATCATCTCCAGGAGGTATGCCATGCGCGTGCTGGTGACCGGCGGCGCCGGATTTATAGGTTCCCATCTTTGCGAGGCGCTTGTCGCGCGCGGCGACCAGGTGTGGGTGCTGGACGACCTCAGCACGGGCCGTTTCGAGAACATCGAACACGTGCCCGAGATCACGACCATCATCGATTCCACGCTGAACCAGGAGATCGTGCGCGACCTCGTCCGCGAGGTCGATGTCGTCTACCATTTGGCAGCCACCGTGGGTGTGCAGTTGGTGGTCAACCACCCCATCCGCACCATTGTGAACAATATCCGGGGCACGGAAGTGGTGCTGGAGGAGACCTGCCGCTACCGCCGCCGTCTGCTGATCACCTCGACCAGCGAGGTATACGGCAAGGGCGCGGGCGATGTGTTCCGCGAGCAGGACGACCGGGTGATCGGCCCCACGGACCGGCTGCGCTGGTGCTATGCCGAGTCCAAGGCGGTGGACGAGTTCCTTGCGCTGGCCTACTGGCGCGAAAAGCGCCACCCCACGGTTATCACGCGGCTGTTTAACACGGTGGGCCCGCGTCAGACGGGCCGCTATGGCATGGTGATTCCGACCTTTGTGCGGCAGGCGCTGCTCGGCGAGCCCCTCACGGTGTTCGGCGACGGCCAGCAGAGCCGCTGTTTCGCCCATGTGGGCGATGTGGTGCCGGCGCTGATTGCGCTGATGGACGACCCCAAGACCAACGGCGAGATATACAACATCGGCAGCAACCAGCGCGTGACCATCGAGAGCCTGGCGCGCCGTGTCATCGAGCGCGCCGACAGTTCCTCCACCCTGCGCTACGTTCCCTATGAGCAGGCCTACGGTCCGGGCTACGAGGACATGCGCCACCGCGCCCCCTGCCTGGACAAGATCGGCGCGGCCATCGGGTACAAGCCCAGCACCTCGCTGGACCAGATTCTCGACACGGTCATTGCCAGCGTGCGCGAGCAGATTCGCCGGGGCGCCTGAATGTGGACGCGGCAGCCTGCCGCGTTTCCTGCGCGCGATGCGCGCAAGGGGTCCTGAAAGAAAGAGGCTGGAAGCCTCTTCTACGGAAGGCGGGCATAGGCCGAAAGCTCCGGGTTGCATGTCCGGGCAAAACATGCTAGCATCGTTTTCGTTGAATTATGTTTGGGTGGGTGTGTGCCCGCCCGAAACGTGTCCGTCCATTGGGTATGGGTAGTAGCATCCGTCAACCCGTCCTGTTCGCGCGGAGCGGCCGGGGCGCCAGCCGGAGGGAGAGCGACATGAATGCAGCCATCTTAACCGCCTTTTCGGGAGTGTTCGCGCTTGGTGTGATCTTTGCCATCTTTGGCAGCATCAAGCTCAAGCTGCAGGAGCAGCTCAAGATCGACGATGCCAAGGCCAGCCGTCTGATTTCGTCCCTGATGTTCAGTTGTCTGGTGTTCTCGCTGCTCATCGGCGTGCTGACACCGACGCTCGGTTTCCGAAACGTGGGCCTGCTGGGCTTCGGGGCGGGCGCTCTGTGCGTGTGGCTGCTGGCCACCACCACGAACTACACCGGCGCGCTGGTGTCATTCATCGCGCTGGGCCTTGCGGCCATGTGCGTGAACACGGTCGGCAACACGCTCGGACCGCAGATTCTTTTCGGCGGAAAGAACCCGGCGGCCGCGTCCAACCTGATGAACGGCTTCTTCGGCGTGGGGTCATTCCTGACGCCGCTAATCATCGGCAACCTGATCGGCAAGGCCGGATACAAGGCCACGCTGTTCCTCATCGGTCTGATGCTGGCGATTCCTATCATCTGGACCATGAACGCCTGGAACCTGCCCTCGGCCGGAAACCCCTTTGACATGGAGCGCGCCATAAGCCTGCTCAAGAATCCGGCCGTGCTCATGGGCGGCGCGGCGCTGTTCTGCTACATCAGCCTTGAGGCGACCCTGGGTGGCTTCCTGACCACCTACCTGGCCGACCACAAGGTGGATCCGGGCAAGGTGAACAACTGGCTCTCGCTGTTCTGGATCATGATCACCGTTGCCCGTCTCTTCACGGCGGCCCTTGGTGCCTACGTGCTGAAGGATGCCGGCCCGATGTTCTTCAAGGTTTACGTTCCGCTGCTGGCGCTTATCGCCGCGGTTTCCCTGATGGTCATGGTCAATGCCAAGGGCGTCGGCGCGGCCATCATCGCCATGCTCGTCACCGGCTTTGCACTCGGCCCGTGCTTCCCGACGCTGGTCGGCGTGACCTTCAGCAAGACCGGCCCGAGCGCCGAGGTGTTCGGCACCATCTTCGCCATCGGCCTCATGGGCGGCATCTTCACGCCGGGCCTGATGGGCAGCTACTCCGCCTCGGGCAACATCCGCAAGGGCATGAAGGTTCTTGCGGGCATGGCGGTTGGCCTGCTGGTCCTTTCCGCGGTGCTGGGCCTGGGCATTGCGGACCTGCCGGTCGCCAAGTAAGACTGTACTGACATTGCTTGATGCCGCGGCCCGGAGCATGACGCCCCGGGCCGCGCTGTTTTTGCCGGGGGGGCAATGCTCCAATGGACCAGAGAGCCGGGATT
Source organism: Candidatus Hydrogenedentota bacterium (assembly GCA_903893795.1). GTDB lineage: Bacteria > Hydrogenedentota > Hydrogenedentia > Hydrogenedentales > CAITNO01 > CAITNO01. The sequence continues at coordinate 24,561 of CAITNO010000087.1, forward strand.
TGGCATAATTCAGTCTGGAATGCATGGTGTGAAACCAAGCAGACAGACTTGCGGCACATGGCCGGACCATGAAGACCCAATGGATTGATATGCGAACGCACCAGGAAATAGATGAACGCAGCCTTGCGCTGGCCCACGCCGTCGCGGACCAGATTGACCGGGACCCGCAGCGCGAAGGGTTGCGGCTTGCGCGGGAGAACTGCACCCGCTGGCTGCAAAGGGGCGCACATCCCGCGATTCTGGAATGGCAGTGTTTGCTCGGGCAGGAGTGGGAGAGCGTTCGAAAAGTGCTGTTGGATGACAGTGAGGAAGGTCGGCGGCTACGTCAGAGCACGCCGTTCTGCGGCATCTTGACACCGCAGGAACGTTGGGAAATCTACGGGCGTTTCAGCCCCGATCTTCCACCCCTTTGTTCCGCGTCCGCGCTGGGCGGCACCGAAGACATGTCTGTCGTGTGAGGCCAAGAGTCCTCGCATCAGAAAGGACTGAGGGGGCCGGACAGTCTCGTACCGCAGGCGTCCCGCCTGCGGTACGGGGGCGGGCCAAAGCCTCTTTGCAATGACGTTGTGAGATATGGGGACCTACATTGACAAGGGGGATTGAAACCAAGAAACTTGAACCCAATTCTTGATTGCCCCGTCGTCGCCCCCTATCATATCCATTGCGGTCGGCACAGGCTGTTCCGGAGGCCGACATTCATTCCAACGCATCTTTCTCCATAGGTCCAAGGATTCTTGAGAAAAAACATGTCCCCGTCTTCAATCCAAGACATGCCAAACAGCGCCCCAATCCGCCGTATATGGCTGGAATGCGGCTTGCTCGCGTTTCTGCTGGCGCTGGCCGCCGCGATGCGGATTCCAGGGCTTTTTCAGGAGTTCTGGGGTGATGAGGTCTATACGCTGTGCGGGGCCATGTGGCCGCTGGACAAACTGTTGTCGGGGAAAATGGCCGCCAGCACCTTCACGCCGCTGACCTGGCTGGTGGTCAAGTGCACCATCGAACTCTTTCCCCCCGCCGCGCAGTTCCGCTTCCCCGTGCAGATGCCGGTGACCAGTGAAGTCCTGCCGATGCACCTCAACGAGGTGACACTGCGCCTGCCCTTCTTCTTCCTCAGCCTGATCACGCTGGTCGTGCTCTTTCTCACGGTCCGCAGGTATTTCGGGCTGAACGCGGCTTTCTGGGCGGGGCTTTTCCTGGCGGTGTCGCCGGAGCATATCTACTACTCCAACGAACTCCGCTTTTACGGCATGGTCTGCCTGGCCGGGGCCGTGCTGCTCTACGGTGTGCAGCGGGTGCTCGACGGCAAAGGGAAACGCGGCTGGTGCATCACCGCGCTGGGCCTGCTGCTGGGCCTGCCCACGCACCTGTCCTTTTTCTTCGTCACGGCGGGCATCATGGGCGGCGCGGTGCTGTCCCTGCTTCTGGAATCCGGACCCTGGCGTCGGCGCATTGGGACCATTGCCGGACTGGCGGGGCTGTGCGTCGCAGTGGTTATCCTGCAGGTGGTCGTTACGGTCAGTTTCAGCCCCGCGCCGCTGGATGAAATGCGGCTCCTGTTCAGCGGGCAGAAGACCCTGTCGGCCGAAGGGGCGCCCGAGGCCGATGCGGGCACCGGCGCCACTGCCGCCGCGGACAAGGCCTATGAGCGGCCTGTGCAGCGTTACGCGCTCGGGTTGGGCGCCTATCTGAAAAGCTTTATCGTGGAGCGTTTCCTGTCCTGTCACGGCGTCCTGTGCGGCATCGCGTTCGCCATTGTGCTGGCGGCAGGACTTGCCGGGCTCTACGTCCGCCGCCGCAGTCTGCTGTTCATGCTGCTGGGCGTGCTGTGCTCACCCTTTCCGCTCCTCTTCATGCAGGTCAACCACAAGTGGTTGCACCGCTATTTTATTTTTGACATCCTCCTCTGCGCCGTGCTGGCCGGTGTCGGCATGGACACTATCTTCCGTCGCCTGCGCGGCTGGTTTGGCGATTCACGACCACGGCTGGGCCTTGGGTTCTGCGCGGTGTTGGCGGTGCTGGTGGCGCTGGTCTACACCCCGTCGCTGGCCGCGGGCAGGGAAATAGGCAGGGACTCGCACGGCGACGGCGGCATGAAACGCCTGTCGCAGGACCTTGCGAAAACCCTTTCGCCGGAGGACAGAATCCTGTTTCTGGAGCCCTACAAGGTCCGCTTCTCCTACCACCTGGTCCCCTATCACCTGCGCCGCATGCGGCCCGACTGGGACGCCCACGGCGTGCTCAACAAGATGGCGCTCTGCGCCGATGCGAAGGCGTTCAGGGACGCTGTCGCCAAGCAGCCCGCCGACGGCTTCTGGGTGGTCTCTTTCGACGACAACAACAAAGACGTCACGCTGAACAGCGTGCTCAAGGCGTCCGGCGCACGCATCTGCGACCAGTACGACCATTCGTCGCTGTGGCGCATCGGCGGCGACAAGCCGCGCCGCGCCAACGCTGCCGGGGGAAATCTGCTGGCGCAGGAAACCCCGCAGGTTGAAGTTCCCAAGGAAGGTTCCGCCGCAGGCGAAGGGGCCTACAGGGTTGCCCTGCCGGTGAACGATGAGAAGGCCCTGAAAACCCCCACCATTCTGTTTCCGGTGGTGAGCGATGAGAACGGCAAGCCGGCGACAAGTCTAAAGGCGAACTGCACCTATACCCTTCACTTCCGGCTGCAACTGGAAAAGGTCCTCCCCGGCAGCAACCACACCCGTACCTTCCGGGTGATGCTGTTCTCGAAAGACAAGACCGTCGATTTGATGTATGCCGAGGGCACGGCGGAAGGGCAGGAGTACACCATCACCTTTGCGCCGGGAGAATACCTGCCCGAGACCTTGACCAACGCAAAGATTGGCTTCGGCATCCGCGGCGGCACCGGTGCGTTCCGCGTGGAGAAGGTGACGCTTCAGGCGGGTCCCATTCCCAACCGGTAAATCTCCCAGGCAATGGCCCCGTTTATCACCCCCGATGCGGGAAGCAGGGGCACGTCGTATCCCTCCAGCGTCACGCAGGCATCGGGCCAGTTCCACATGGGGTCGATCCAGATCACGCCGTTGTCTTTGGTGAAATCGCGGTCGGCGAAGAGTGACACATAGACCACCCGCGCGCCGGCTGGGCGGGCTTTGCGCAGGAGCACGTCGGTCGGGTGCTGGTAACAGATATGCACGGCGAGATCGCCGTCGTGATAGTCGTCTTCGGGATGGGCCACGCGGAATCCCGCATTCCACCCGGCGGAATGGAAGAGCCTGCCGATGTCCGTCCCGGCCACCTCGTCGGGGAAGAGGTGCCCCATGCTGTACATGAAGAGCTGCTTCTGGTTCTTGCGCGCCTCGCGCACCCAGGCCCCGGCCTGGTCGAGTTGGGCGCGTTCTTCCTTTTCGATGCGGCGCAGCAGGGCGGTGACGGTGTCCACGCAGGCCCTGGCCAGGGTGCCCGCCGCGCAGGGGGGCACGGTGCAGTCGTCGTGAAAGGCGATCTCGCCGGATTTGTACTTCGCCATGCGCGGATAGCCGCCGTAGGCGCCGATGGTCTCGTAGATGACCGGCATTTTGCCGAGCCGCGTGAGCGCGGCCACCAGTTCGCCCGTGAACAGCCATGCAGGGATGGCGTTGGCGAGCGTGGGCGAGATGCCTGTTTCTTGGGCATGGTTGGAGAAGGCCGGCCCGTCGTGACCCTTCATCGCCCCGCCAAAGACCACCACCAGCGCCTTGGTGTCGCGCAGCGACTCCGGGGTTTCCACGCCGGACTCCGGCGTGTAGAGCACCACATCCCCCGCCTCAGGCGCCGTCCCGGCGAGGGGCCTGATCATCATGATCCCGCCCGCGCGGCCCGAGATTTCACTCACCAGCGAGGGCTGTCCCGCGGCATAGAGTTTTCCGCCCTGGGCCAGCAATGCGGCAGCCTTTTCAGCGACCGGCACCATTGCGCCGATATCGGCGCGGGCAAGTTCAAGGGTCTTCGCCACGCGTTCCAAGCAGGAGCCCTCCGCAGGCGTTTGCGCCATTGCGCCCATTACCGCAAGAATCACTGCAATGCCCATGGAATTGTTTCTCCGTGGTGGGAAACGGCCACACTGCGATCGGCCGTAAATGATCAAAAAAATGCCCCGCCAACCATAACATGGCCGCGGGGCTTGCGGTTCACTTATTCAGCGTGTACGGCACGGACCGTATGGACAGAACAGCCAACGGGGTTCTCCCCCATTGTCGATTGTCCATTGCCGCCCTACTTCTTAATCTTCCCAAGCTTGGACGGTTCGGGACCGACGGCGCCTTCGGCACCCAGCGGGGGCCGTCCCACGGCCTTGTCGAGACCGGCCAGCGCGGCGGCATAGCTGCGCAGTGACTGGACCAGCGCGGTCTCCGCCGTGCTGCGGGCAAGGGTCGCGTCGAGCGTGTCGGCCTGGATGCCCGCGCCCTGCTGGAAACGGAGTTCGGCCAGTTCAAGGCCCTCTTCGCCCAGGGCGCGCGCGGACTTGTCCTTGCGTATGCGGGCAATGGCCTCATTCGCGCGGGCGTGGGCTTGGCGCACGTCCAGTTCCACCAGCTTCTCCACGTCGGCGCGCTGCAATTCCAGCGAACGCAACTGGGCCCGGGCCTCGGCCACCTCCGAGGTGCGCCGTCCGCCCGCATACAGGGTCCATTCGGCGCCCACGGAGGCATTCAGTCCGTCGGGCATGCTCTTGCCGTTGCCCTCGAGCACCTGGTACTGCGCCTTGGCGGCAACGCGCGGCAGGAAGGAGCCCCGCTTCACCGCCACATTTTCGTTTGCCGCCGACACGGCCGCATCCAGCGCGGCCAGTTCGGGCCGCGACTTGCGCGCCTCTTCCACCAGCGTGTCCACGGCCACATCGAGCGGGTCCCATTGGAAGTCCCCGGCCAGGATGACGGGCTGGTCGCCCGGAAGGCCGAGCACGCGCCGCAGGTTGAGCAGCGCCAGGTCTTCACCGGTCTTGGCCGATTCCAGATCGCTTTCGCGCGCACGCAGTTCGGTCTCGGCGCGCAGTACCTCAAAGCGGCTGGCCATGCCCTGCTCCAGCTTTGTCTTGGCGTCGGTGAAGTGGCGCTCATAGGCGGCAATGCTGTCCTGGGCCACGGCCACCAGGCCGCGCGCGGCGGCGGCGTCAAAGAAGGCGACCCTCGCCTCAAAGGCCAGGTCGAGCAGCGACGCGCGGCGCTTCCATTCTTCCGAACTCGCCAGGTATTTCGAGGCGCGGACGGCGGCCTGTATGGAGCCGCCTGCATAAATGACCTGTTCCACGCCGATGCTTTCCGTGCCGGTCAGCTTCTTGGGCAGGACGCTGTTGACGGGGATGATGGTTTCAAGAATCTTGGGGATGCCAAGGCTGGTCTGGAGGTTGGGCGTGTACATGGCACCGGCCATGGCCTTCACCTGCGGCAGGCGCGCCGATTTGGCCTGGCCCACCTGGGCCTCGCGCACATCCAGCTCCGCATCGGCCTGCCCGGCCCTGGGATTCTGCTTCAGCGCCAGTTCGACGCAGCGTTTTGCATCGAGCTCCATCGCGTTGGCCGGAGGCGTGGACGGCGCGTCGGCCCGGACGGGTGCTTTTTCGACACCGTCCAGCACGTTCTTGGCCTTTTCCAGCATGGGATCAAGCCTGCCGCCCGGCGCAACGGACGCGGCGTCGGCAGGGGCGGCGAACGCCGATGCGCCCAGGACCAGCCCGGCGCAGACCAACACAAGAAGCATACGAATTGACATGAGGTAAGTTCCTTGACTGTTAATGCGGATAATATTATACCTGGAGTGGCGGAACGGCGCAATTTTGAAACCGCATAATAAAACGTGTTTGACAGCGGTCCGCAGGGCGGGTATGCTTCACAGGGTCAGGAGCCTGTGGGACGGCCGCTCGGGGCTGTCGACTCCTTGGCATTGGTTGGAGGTTCTCAGCCGGGGGAGGCTGTTCCACGAGACCGGAATCTGACATGATCCTTGGCGTGATGAGTGACACCCATGGCAATGTGCGGCTCATGCACCGGGTCGCCGACCTGCTGTCCGGGAAGTTCGCCGTAACGGTCATCATTCACCTCGGCGACGACTATTCCGACGCGGAGCAGCTCGAAATGGCCGGGCATACGGTGTGGGCCGTGCCGGGGCTGTGGTGTCCCGAATACCACGGCTATCGTGTGCCCAAAGTCCGGGTGGAAACCGTACTTGGCCGCAGGATCGCCTTTGCCCACGCCGAACGTGACATTGACCAGGTGCGTCCCGGCACGGACCTGCTGCTGACCGGTCACACGCACGCGGCGCGGATTGCGCTGCACAATGGTGCCATTTCCATGAATCCGGGCCATCTGCGCCGGGCAACCGACCGGGGCGAACGCGCCTCCTTTGGCCTAATCACCGTCTCCGAAGGGGAAATCGCCTGCGCCATCCACGAGGCCGACGGCAATCTCAGAATGCTGCGCCGCTATACGCGGGGCCCCGAAGGCTGCTTCATTCCCGCACAGTAGTGCTTCACGATGAAGCGGTTTCAGAATTCCGCATCTCCCCTGCGGATAAAGCGTTCTGTAATACCCTGTAAATAAAGGGTTTACATTTCACATTCCGTTGGCATGATTCGTGCATCTCCTCCTCAAAGGTTCAAATCCAAGAGGACGGCAATCATGAGCACCACCGCAACGAAAAGCTACTATGACATTCTTGGCGTGCCCAAAACGGCCACGCAGGAGGAAATCCGCAAGGCCTACCTGAAGCTCGCCCACCGCTATCACCCCGACAAGACCGGCGGCAATAAAAAGGACGAGGAGCGGCTGAAGGAAATCAACGAGGCCTACGACACCCTCAAAAGGGAAGAGCGGCGTCGGCAGTACGATGCGCAGACGGAAAATCCCTTCGCGGGTGCCGGTGGTTTCTCGGGCGGGCAGTCCGGTCCCGACCAGGTGCCTCCCGGTTTCGATTCGGCGAGCTTCTTCTCCCAGTTCGACCTGGGTTCCATGTTTGGCGGGGGCTTCGAGAACCTCTTTGGCGGTGGCGCGGGCGCGCGCTTTGCACAGGAAGCCGCTACGGGAGCCTCTTTCGAAACCCGGGTCCGCATCACCCTGCGCGAGGCCGCCGAGGGGGTGACGCGCAAAGTATCGCTCGCCGAGCCGGGTGGCAAGCCCCGTGAAATCACCGTCACCGTGCCTGCGGGCGCGGAAACGGGCCACCGCCTGCGCCTCACCGGACAGGGCGCCCCTGCGGCCGTGAAGAATGGCAAGGCGGGAGACCTCTACGTGGTGGTGGAAGTGGAACCGGACCCGGTGTTTGAACGGCAGGGTCGGGACATCGTCAGCGAGGCCCGCGTCAGTTTTTCCGACGCGGCGCTGGGTGCCAGGGTGGCCGTGCGCACCTTGAAAGGAAAAGCGCACCTGACCGTGCCTCCCGGCACCCAGTCGGGGCAGCAGTTCCGGCTGCGCGGCATGGGCCTGCCCGGTCCCGGCGGCGGCCCCAAAGGCGACCAGATTGTGCGCGTGCAGGTCGAGGTGCCCAGGCACCTGACGCCCGAGCAGCGCGAACTGATTGAAAAGCTGGCGCACACCAGCCCGGCGCACGCCGGGCGCTAGAATTGTGGGAACAGCGCACATATATATGGGTGCCTCCTCCTTCCGTCAATCCCGTGAAAACGGGAATCCAGTGCCTGTCACAGTGATCGTCGATGGCGGCACTGGATTCCCGCCTTTGTGGGAATGACGGAGCAGGCGTTGTCTTTGAGAGTTGTGCCCCGCCTAGCGCCACCCCCACTCCCTCCGCTACAATCGTCCCCATGGAATCCACCCTCACCACACTCAAGGGCGTGTGCCGCTACGACGGCACCGGCTACGTCGGCTGGCAACGGCAGGACAACGGCCCCACGGTGCAGGCGGCCATCGAGGACGCCTTTGCCCAAATCGCGGGCCAGCCCGTGCCCATCCAGGGCGCTGGCCGGACCGATGCGGGCGTGCATGCGCTCGGGCAGGCCTTTTCGTGCCGCTGGCCGGGCAGGCCGCCCGTGCGCCTGCGCCATGCCGTGTCCAAAATGCTCTCGCCGCGCGTCCGCATCGAGAGCCTCGATCCCGCACCCGAATCGTTCAACGCCCGCTTCTCCGCGCGGGGCAAACGCTACGTCTACGCCTACGACTTCGGCCGCGAGGCCGACCCTTTCGCGGCGCGCTGCGCCTGGCATGTGCCTTATGACGTGGACCTTGCCCTGCTCGAATCGTGCCTATCCAAGTTTATCGGGCGGCAGGACTTCGCCGGGTTTCAAAGCGCGGGCAGCCAGATGAAGACCACCGTTCGCACGGTCCATAGCATCACGCTCAAGCCCGGCGGCTGGGCCGGTCCGGTGGACCACCCGAATCTCTGGTACCTGGAGTTCCACGGCGACGCCTTTCTCTATAAAATGGTCCGCAACATCTGCGGCACGCTCATCGAAGTGGCCCGCGGCCGCTTTGCGCCGGAATTCATCGACCACCAACTGGCCACCCTTGGCCCCTTCCGCGGCCACTGCGCACCGCCGCAGGGGCTCGCGCTGGCGGAAGTGATTTATGACCCGGCTGACACGACACCGGGACCGGAAGATGAAGTGGAGTAAACGCCGAAGACATTCGGGGAATGTGCTATTCTATGGGAGGAAGCAGCCCTTTCCGGGGCGGCAATTGGAGACTCCTGGGCGTGTTGGCAGCAATTGACAAAGTTCGGGTCGAACTCACCACCAGTCTTGACGCCGAAAGGCGCTCGAAGCTGGGGCAGTTCATGACCCCCGCCACAGTGGCCCGCTTCATGGCCTCCCTTTTTCAGGCAAGCGAGAATCAGTCATGCCGGTTGCTTGATCCCGGTGCGGGCATGGGCGCGTTGACGGCGGCCTTCCTGGAACGTTGCGAGAGGGGCGGCCTCCAGTTTAGTCAAATCTCCACCGTTGCCTTTGAAATCGATGAGACACTTCGGGCACATCTGGAAAGCAATCTGACCAACTGCGTCCGCAAGCCGTTTGTTACCCATTCTGTCCAATCCTCTGATTTCATCGAGGCGGCGGTGGAGTCGCTGACGGGAGACTTTTTTGCCAAGCCCCTGCCTCCCTTTACGCATGCCCTGTTGAATCCGCCCTACAAGAAGATTAATTCCAATTCCCGGCACCGGCTGCTGCTGCGCCGCGCGGGGATTGAAACGGTGAATCTCTACTCGGCGTTTGTCGCGCTGGCGCTCGCCCTGCTCGCACCGGGCGGGCAACTTGTGGCCATCATTCCCCGCAGTTTCTGCAACGGGCCGTACTATCGGCCTTTCCGTGAATTCCTGCTGTCCCGGTCCGCCATCCGTCGGATTCACCTGTTTGGCGCGCGGGACAAGGCATTCAAGGATGACAGCGTTTTGCAGGAGAATGTCATCATCCATCTGGAACGGGAAGCACCACAGGGCGAGGTGATGATCTCGACATCAACCGATGATCGTTTTCAGGACTGTACGCTTTACGCGCATCCCTTCAGCAGCATCGTGCCGCCCAACGACCCCGAACATTTCATCCACATTCCAGACGCGGCGGAAGACAACCTTTCCAACTTTGCCGCATCGTTTGGCGCTTCCCTGAAAGATCTGGGCATACAGGTCTCCACCGGACCCGTGGTGGATTTTCGCGCACGGGAACACATTTGCCAGTTGCCCGGAAAAGACACTGTTCCACTGCTGTACCCCTGCCATTTCGGTTCCGGTGTGGTGGACTGGCCCAAGCCAGGGGGGCGCAAACCCAATGCAATCACCCGAAATGAGATGACCGAACGCCTGCTCTATCCCTCCGGTTGCTATGCGGTGGTGCGGCGCTTTTCCGCCAAGGAGGAGCGTCGACGAATTGTCGCCGGCGTGGTAAATCCGTCCCTTTTGCAAGCCGAGATGTTTGGATTTGAGAATCACCTGAATGTCTTCCACGAAAACAGGGGGGGATTGCCCGAGACGCTTGCATGGGGGCTTTCGGCCTTTCTAAACTCAACCGCCGTTGACAGCGCCTTTCGGAGATTTAACGGCCACACGCAGGTGAATGCAACCGATCTCAGGGCGATGAGATACCCGGACCGCAAGACGCTGGCGCGTCTTGGGCGGTGGGCCATGGCGCAGAAAACGCTGACGCAGGAAGCCATAGACAAGAAACTGGAATCGCTTTCATGAGCCTGCAAAAGCATGTGGCTGCGGCGCTGAAAATACTGGCGGCCCTGGGGCTGCCGCGGGAACAGCAAAATGAGCGCTCCGCTTTGTGTCTGCTGGCATTGTTGAACCTGACGCCGGGAAAGAAATGGTCCCAGGGCGAAAACCCGCTCATCGGGATTACGCCGATGATGGAGTTTTGCCGGGATCATTACAAAAAGGACTACGCGCCGAATACCCGTGAAACCTTCAGACGCCAGACCATGCACCAGTTTGTCGCCGCAGGATTGGCTCGTTACAACCCGGATGCGCCCGGCAGGCCTGTGAACAGTCCCAAGGCGGTCTATCAGATTGCTCCAGATGCGCTTGCCTTGCTGCAGGCTTTCGGCACCAAGAAATGGAAAGAGACGCTGGAAGAATATTTGTCGACCTGCCAATCTCTTTCGGCAAGATATGCCAAGGCGCGGATTTTGAACCAGATCCCGATCGCGATTGCGTCAGGAAAACGAATCCGGTTAACGCCGGGGGCGCACAGTGAATTGATCAAAGCCATCATCGAAGAATTTGCCCCTCGTTTTGTTCCCGGCGCGCAATTGGTCTATGCCGGAGACACTGGAGATAAATGGGGTTATTTTGACAAGACTCTGCTGGAGCAGATTGGCGTGTCCGTTGACACGCACGGCAAGATGCCGGACGTGGTGCTGTATTGCCCCAAGCGAAAATGGCTCGTACTGGTGGAGTCTGTCACAAGCCATGGGCCGGTGGACAGTAAACGCCATGAGGAACTGGCTCTGTTGTTTGCCGCTTCTTCGGCGGGGTTGGTGTACGTGACCGCATTTCCCAGCCGTTCCGTCATGGCCCGGCATCTCGGCAACATTGCCTGGGAAACGGAGGTGTGGTGCGCCGATGCTCCCTCGCACCTGATTCATTTTAACGGTGAACGTTTTCTCGGCCCGTATACGGAATCATAATCTGGTCATGGCCGAAATCGGTCCTTTGTCAACAATGAGGAGCTCTTCATGAACGCCGTGCTGATTCTCTCTGCCCTGATGCTCTGTCCTTCCGCCGCGGACGCCGCGCCCGCGATGCGGCCGCCGGCGGTGCCGCTGGTCACGCACGACCCCTACTTCAGCGTGTGGTCCTTCGATGACAAGCTCACGGACGGTTGGTCCCGGCACTGGACGGGCAAGGTCAATCCGCTCTGCGGACTGGTCCGCATCGACGGCAAGCCCTACCGTTTCGCGGGGCCGGACCCGAAGGACGTTCCCGCGATGGAGCAGCGTTCGCTTGCGGTCACTGCCACGAGCACGGTTTATGATTTCACAGCGGGCGGCGTTGCCTTGCAGGTGACCTTTCTCTCTCCGCTGCTGCCCGACGACATTGACTTCCTGTCCCGTCCCGCCACCTATGTCACTTTCAAGGCGGCGGCGTCCGACGGCGCAGAGCATGCGGTGCAGGTCTACCTCGACATCACCGGCGAGTGGTGCGTGAACAAGCCCGACCAGGAAGTGCAGTGGGACCACACTGCCTTTAACGGCAGCTCTGCGCTGTACATGGGCACTACGGCACAGCGGGTGCTGTTCCGGAAGGGCGATGACCTGCGCATCGACTGGGGCCGGGTCTATCTGGCACTGCCCAAGCAGAAAGGCGCCTTGCTGCGCGCCGGGCTGGCCGACGAATCGCGCGACACCTTTGCCAAGAAGGGCAATCTCCGTTCCAAGGACATTAAGGGTCCGCGTCGCGCCAACGATGAATGGCCCGTGCTGGCGGCACTGTTGGATTTCGGCAAGACCGGCAAGGAACCGGCGACGCGCCAGGCGATTCTCGCCTACGACGACGAGTACTCCATCGAGTTTATGGGCAACAAACTACGGCCCTACTGGCGCAGTGGCGGCATGGATGCGGCCGGCATGCTGGCCACAGCCGTGCAGGACTACGCTTCCCTGGCGGAGCGCTGTTGCGAGTTCGACGCGAAGCTTGCGAAGAAGCTGGAGAGCGCGGGCGGCGCCGAGTACGCCCAGATGTGCCTGTTGGCCTACCGCGAGGCGATGGCCGCGCAGAAAATCGCCGCCGACGGCGACGGCGCGCCGGTCATGTTCCCCAAGGAAAACTTCAGCAACGGCTGTATCAGCACGGTCGATGTGATTTATCCGGCCGCGCCGGTGTTCCTGCTGCTCAACACCAAGTTGGAGGCCGCGCAATTGAAGCCCGTGCTGGACTACGCCGCGTCGAGCCGCTGGCCCTGGCCCTTCGCGCCGCACAATCTCGGCACCTATCCGCTGGCCAACGGCCAGGTCTACGGCGGCGGCGAGAAGACCGAAAAGAACCAGATGCCCGTGGAGGAAAGCGCCAACATGATCCTCATTTTGGGCGCCATGGCCAAGAAGGACGGTAATGCCGACTTTGCGAACAAGTACTGGCCGACGCTGGTGAAATGGACCGAGTATCTGGCCGAGAAGGGCCTCGATCCCGAGAACCAGCTCTGCACCGACGACTTTGCGGGCCACCTGGCGCACAACGTGAACCTCTCCGCCAAGGCCATCCTCGCGCTCGGCGCGTTTTCCCAGTTGTGCGACGCCACCCAGCGGCCCGACGATGCGAAGAAGTATCTCGCCCTGGCCAAGGGCATGGCGGAGAAATGGGTGACCATGGCCGACGAGGGCGACCACTACCGGCTCGCCTTCGACAAGCCCGGCACCTGGAGCCAGAAGTATAATCTCGTGTGGGACAAGCTGCTCGGGCTGAACCTGTTCCCGGCCGACGTGGCCCGCAAAGAAGTTGCCCATTATCTCAAGGTGCAGAATGTCTACGGTGTGCCGCTCGACAACCGCAAGGACTACACCAAGCTCGACTGGCTTGTGTGGTCGGCCACGCTGGCGGAGAAGAAGGAAGACTTCGAGGCGCTCATCGCGCCTGCCTACAAGTTCCTCAACGAAACCCCCAGCCGCGTGCCCATCACGGACTGGTATGACACCAAGACGGGCAAGATGGTAGGCTTCCAGGCAAGGCCCGTCATTGGCGGACTGTTTATTAAGGCGTTGCCAACACCGTAAGGCACCCTACTGGGAGCGCCGGCATCCCTGCCGGCTTCTTCCGCAAAAGGCTATAATGTTTCGAGACAACAACCGGCAAGGAAACCTGTCATGAACCTAAGAAGCCTCGGTCTTGTGCTGCTCTCCGCGCTCTTTCTCCTTCTTTGCGTGGCGTCCGCGCAGGCGGCGCCCGCGCCCGACCCCAGTACCCAGCCCATCCCGCAATGGTGGAGCGATGCCCGTTTCGGCATGTTTATCCACTGGGGCCGGTGAGCATCAAGGGCACGGAGATCGGCTGGTCGCGCGGCGGCGAGCGGCCCGGTATCGAAGGCGGCAAGGGCGAGATCCCCGTTGACGTGTATGACAACCTGTACAAAGAGTTCAACCCGGTCGAGTTCGACGCCAAGGCCTGGGTGAAGCTGGCGCAGGACGCGGGCATGAAGTACATGGTGTTCACCACCAAGCACCATGACGGTTTCTGCGAATTCGACTCGAAATACACGGACTACAAGATCACCAATTCGCCGTTCAAGCGCGATGTGGTGGCCGAACTGACGGCGGCCTGCCACGAGGCGGGCATGCCCATCGGCTACTACTACTCGCCGCCCGACTTTCACCATCCCGACTGGCGCCGGGCGAACAACGCGAACTACACCGAATACTTCCACAACCAGGTGCGCGAACTCCTGAGCAACTACGGCAAGATCGACATCATCTGGTTTGACGGGCTCAACGGCACCGCCAAGGAATACCAGGCGGAGGACTTGATCAAGGACATCCGCCGCCTGCAGCCCGCCATCGTCATCAACAACCGGCTCGGCCTGCCCGCGGACCACGACACACCCGAGCAGACGATAGGCCGCTTCCAGCGCAACCGTCCCTGGGAATCGTGCATCACCATCTGCCAGCAGTGGGCCTGGAAACCGGACGACAAGATGAAAACGCTGGACGAGTGCCTGTCAACGCTGGTGCGCTGCGCGGGCGGCGACGGCAATCTGCTGTTCAACGTCGGGCCCATGCCCACCGGCCAGATCGAACCGCGCCAGCAGGACCGGCTCCGCGAGATGGGTGCCTGGCTCAAGCTGCACGGGGACACCATCTACGGCACGCGCGGCGGTCCCTGGCGTCCCGGCAAATGGGGCGCCTGCACGTCGAGGGAAAACACCGCATTTGTGCACTGCCTTTCCAAGGAAACCGAAACGATCGACCTTCCGGCCATTCCGTGCAAAGTGACGGGATTCAAGGCCCTTTCCGGCGGCGACACCAAGGTGACGCAGAACGACAAGGGCGATGTGCATGTTGCGCTGGACAAGAACGGCCGCGACCCCGTCGACACCATCGTCGCCATTGAGTTCGACAAGCCGGTCACGGACAACGAAATCGCTGACCAGGCCTCCAATGCAGTTACGCACGGCAAGCCGGTCACGGCGTCCAATGTTTTCGCGAAAATGAACGACCAGTACGGTCCCGAAAAGGCGCTCGATGACAACGCAGAAACGCGCTGGGCCACCGACGCGGGCGTGAGCGAGGCCACGCTGGAGGTGGACCTGGGTGCGCCGACCCGCATCGGCCAGGTCGCCATGGTGGAGGCCATCCGCCGTGTAGAGGAGTTCACCCTTGACGCCTTCGTGGACGGTGCCTGGAAAACGGTCCTGAAGGGCAAACACATCGGCGACGCCTACGAGAAATCCTTCGACCCGGTCACCGCCAGCAAAGTGCGGTTGCACATCCTCCGCGCCACCGACGGCCCGACCTTCTACGAGTTCCAGGTGTTTCCGCCGAAATAGACTGGGAGCGCCGGCGTCCCGCCAGCCGTCTTCGTGCTAACACTGCCGGCGGGACGTCGGCGCTCCCAGTGGGAGAAAGTCCGCCTTAGCGCATCACCGCCTGCAGGCCCATCTGGATAAGGTTCACATTACACACCAACTGGATGCCGAAGATCAGCGTCAGCACCAGCACCACCCAGTTGAACGCCGACTCGGACACGTGGTCGTGCATCCACTTGCCCGTGAAGGAACCGATCGGCACGAGCGGGGACAACACGAGCGCAAACAGAATCACTTTCCAGTTGATCAGGCCGATGAGACAGTAAAAGGGGAACTTTGTCCCGTTGATCAGCGCGAAGGTCCAGGCCACCGTGCCGGTGAACAGGGTCTTGCCCAGGTCCTGCGAGAACATGAAAAGGCTCACAATCGGCCCGGCCGCGTGGATGAGCGTCGAGGTGAAGCCCGCCGCCACACCGCAGGCCACGCCCACGCCCGGGCCCGCCTTGTGGCGCTTCACCCATGCCATCGACATTTCCTTGGCCAGGATGTACAGCGCGAAGATAACGGCGAGAACACCCGTCGGGACTTTGATCCACACCCCGTACTGGTCCACGCCCGACTTGCCCACCATGTACCAGATGACCAGCGCCGGGATTGTGCCGATCAGCGACGGGATGAAAATTATCATGATCAGCCGCCACACCTTGTTGTGCCAGTGATGGTAGATGGCGTTCATGTCGCAGAGGATCAGGATGGGCAGCAGCGTGCCCGCCACCTTGTCCACCGGCATCACCAGCATGAGCAAAGGCAGGGACAGAATGCCCGCGCCCCCGGCGAAGCCGGATTTGCTGATGCCCTGAATGATCACAGAGATGGAGCAGAACAGCCAAAACACCACAGGCGGCACGCCGGGCAGAATGAAATCTTGGAACCAGAGCATGGAAAATCCTTCCGTCATTGCGAGCGGAGCGCGGCAATCTCTTGAAACCCACGCCCAAGGTCCAGGTCATCGCGAGAAGGAGATTGCCACGCTTCGCTCGCAATGACCGGCTTGCTTATTTGCCGTAGAACCAGTCGATGCCGATGAGGGCCAGGTGGAGGCCGTCGCGCTGGTGATAGCTGATGAGGGCGAGGCCGTCGGTGAAGATCAGGCTTGGGTAGCCGTAGTCATCCTCCGGGTCGCCCATGATGACACGTTCATTTTCCCACGTGGCCCCGTCGTCTTTGGAAATCACCGAGACAAAGGGTGTGCGGATTCTTGGGTTCTCTTTGGGTGCGCCGCTGCACCGGAGCAGCAACAGGTCGCCGGTGCCGGGGATGCGCTTGACGTTGAGCGCCGAACTGTTTGGCGGCAGCGTCAGCGCGGGAATCCTTTCCCCCTTGGACCAGGTGCGCCCCTGGTCCGTGGAGATGGACTGCGCCACGGACCCGCTGTAGGTGCGCATGAGCATGAGTATCCGGCCGTCCTTCAGTTCGACCGCGTGCGGTTCCTGCGCCTCGACTGGAAGCATGTTGACCGTGTTCTCGCTCTGGTGCCAACTGTACCCGTTGTCGTCGGAATAGACCGTAAAGCTGATGTAGCCTGCGTGGCCGTCGGCCGAAGCGACCAGTTCCTGCTCAACCGGCGCGATGATACGTCCCGTGGAGAGTTGGATGAACTTGTCGTTGTGGACGATGTTGTAGCCGGGACAGGGCGTTGCGAGGAGTTGGTCGCCCCAGGTCTTTCCGTCATCGTCGGAGCGCCGGTAATAATTGTGCCCAAACAGAGGGTCGGCGCCGGAGCCGTAAATGTAGGAGAGCAGCAGTTGTCCGTTGGCCAGCCGCAGCAGGCTGGGGTGGCAGTAGATGTCCTTTGCGGCCGGTTTGGGCCGGGGGATAAGGCAGGTTTCGTCGCTCCAAGTCTTGCCCTTGTCGGAAGAATAGCGCGCGGCAATCGCCCCCGCTCCATGGCCTTCGGCGTCGTACTGCTGGTAGGTCATCAGCAGCCGCCCATCGGTCAATTCGACGATGCTCCCCGGCATGCTGCGGTATCCATAGGTGCCCTTGGGCATCTTGACGACATGGATATCCTCAAAGAGGGCGGAGGGCTTGGGGGCGTCCTGGCATACCCCGAAGAACGCGGGCAGGGCGGTGAGCGCCAGGGCGGATAAGAGGACAAGGCAGACCGTTCTCATGGCAGTCCTTTCACGGGTGTTGAGACGACTCAGCAGGCTTGGAGTCTATCAAAGGAGAGATTTGCAGGCAAACGCCGCCAGGAGAGTGCGTGGCGCCATATTCTTGAGTCCCCCTTCGAAGGGGGACGGTTCGCGAAAGCGAACCAGGGGGATGTGGAGCCTCGCACAGGCTTTGGGGAGGGCAACATCCCCCGCCGCTTCGCGGCACCCCCTTCAAAGGGGGACCTGAGACCCAGTCGCCACGCATCCTTGCAGCATGTCTGCATTCAGGAGGGGTGTGAGCCCATGGGCTGCCCCCCTGACACCGGAACCCCGCCCCGCGGGTCTTTTGAACCGGAGCCTGTCATGGGCTACACTGTCCCCGATTTCCGGCCCCGCCCGGAGACGGGCACCAACCAACACGTTCAGGAGACCTAGAACCATGGCTGAGAAGATGGATGAAGGGAAGGGCGGCCTGAGCCGCCGGGATTTCATTGCGGCGGCGGCCGGCGTGACGGTGGCTGCAAGCGCGGCCAAACGCGCCGATGCCAGCGTGTACAAGTCGATCCTGCCCTCGACAGTGCTCGGCGCCAATGAGATCATCCGCACCGGCCACATCGGCCTGGGCGGCATGGGCACGGCCGACCTCAAGTTCGCCGTGACAAACGGCAGTTTCCAGCCGATCATGCTTTGCGACCTGCGCATCCCCCACGTGGAGAAGCGCGTCAAGCCGATGTTCCGTGAAAAGACCGCCGACGCGGTGGTTGTGGACGATTTCCGCAAGGTCATCGACAACAAGGATGTGGACGCAGTGGTCATCGCCACGCCGGACCACTGGCACTGCCTGCCCACGCTGTACGCGGCCGAGGCCAAGAAGGCGATCTACTGCGAAAAGCCCCTGAGCACGACCATCGCCGAGGCGCATGCCATGCTCAAGGCCGTCAAGGAAAACGGCGTCGTTTTCCAGGGCGGCAACATGCAGCGCAGCGGCCAGCACTTCCGCAAGGCCGTTGAACTGATCCAGAGCGGGCACATTGGCAAGGTGGCCCGGGTTGAAACCTTCTCGCTCGACAACGCGCCCATCACCGGCATTGGCATGGGCGAAACCGATGCGGCCAAGTACGCCGACAAGGGCCTCAACTGGGACATGCACCAGGGCTGGGTCGAGCACAAGCCGTTCAATGTGAACCGCTGGGTCTACAATTTCCGCTGGTACCTGGACTACTCGGGCGGCAAGATTACCGACTGGGGCGCGCACCTGATGGACATCGCCATGATGGCCATGGGCGACACGCTGCAGCCCAAGTCCGTGTCCACCGTCGGCGGCAAGTACCTCATGCAGGACAGCCGCACCACGCCCGACACGCTCGAAGTCCTCTACCGTTTCGACGACTTCATTCTGTCCTTCACCAACCGCGTGTGGAACCCGCTCACCTTTGACGGCCAGCAGCCGGACCACGGCATCGTGTTTTACGGCGAACGCGGCATTCTGCGCGTCAGCCGCCTCGGCCTGGACATCTACGCCTCGCCACAAAACCAGAGCGCCGACAAGAAGACGGTCAGCGAGCGCATCGAGCCCGAGACTCCGGATCAGGAAGCCGCGCTCAACGTGCCGCACTGGAAGAACTTTGTCGACGCCATCAAGACCGGCGCCAAGCTCGACTCGCCGATCGATGTGCTGTTCAACACCACGCGCATCTGCCACATCGGCTCCTGCGCCTACGTGGCCGGCGCGTCCTTTGCCTCCGGCGCCAAGTTCGACGGCACCAGCATGCCTGACGAGGCGCCCGCCCACGGCCAGGCCACCCTCGACTGGGATGCCGAGACGCAGAAGTTCGCCGGCGGCAACGCCGAGGCGGTGAAGATTGCCAACAACTGGGCCTACCGCGAATACCAGAACGGCTGGAGCCTCAAGGCCCCGCACCACGCGTAAACCCCCAGACACAGACGAATAATCATCCGCCCGATCCGGCACGCCGGGTCGGGCGGTTTTCACAGGGCGCTCCCAGTCCGGAGGCCATGCAAAGCGAGGCTTGAGGTTCTGTTTGCGCGGACGATGACACCGGCACCCCGCGCGGCGGGTCTCTCCTAACGGCGTGTTGAACGGTTGACCAGGACAACGTTCAGGAGGAAACAGCCATGGCTGAGACGAAGGAAGTCGGGACGGGCGGTCTGGGCCGCGGGGAGGGTATTGCCACGGTTGCCGGGGCGGCAGTCGTGACGGTCGCCGCCAAACGGGCGGAGGCCAGCGTCTACAAGTCCATCCTTCCAGCCACGGTGCTGGGCGCAAACGAACTCATCCGCACCGGCCATATCGGTCTGGACTATTCCTGCCAATGCCGCGGGGGAGGCATTGACGAACTCATGTTCTCCATAACGACGGAGTGCTTCCAGCCGATCATGCTGTGCGACACGCGCCGCTCCAATGTTGAAAAGCGCGTCAAGCCGATGTTCCGGGAGAAGACCGCCGACGCGGCGGTTGTGGATGATTTCCGCAGGGTCATCGAGAACAGGGATGTGGATGCGGTGGTGGTCGCCATGCAGGACCACTGGCACTGTCTGCCCGTGCTCTACGCGGCTGAAGCAAAGAAATCCGTCTACTGCCGGGTTCCCCTGTGCTCCACCCTTGCCGAGGCGCAGGCCGTGCGCAAGGCGGTCAAGGATAGCGGCGTGGTGTTCCAGGGCGGCACGGTGCAGCGCAGCGGACAACATTTCCTCAAGGCCGTGGAAATGATTCGGAACGGCCATATCGGCAAGGTGGCCCGGATCGAGACCTTCTCCCTCGACAACACGGATATTAACGGCAGCGGCATGGGCGAAACGGATGCATCGAAGTACACGGACAAGGGCCTTAACTGGGACATGGACCAGGGATGGGTCGAGCACAAGCCGTTCAACCTGAACCGCTGGATCAATTCCTGCATGTATCTGGACTACTCGGGCGGCAAGATTACCGGCTGGGGCGCGCACCTGATGGACATCGCCATGATGGCCATGGGCGACGAACTGCAGCCCAATTCGGTGACCGCCGTGGGCGGCAAGTACCTCATGCAGGACAGCCGCACCACGCCCGACTCGCTCGATGTGCTCTATCGCTTCGACGACTTCGTCCTGTCTTTCACCAACCGCGCGTGGAACCCGCTCACCTTTGACGGGCAGCAACCTGACCACGGCATCGTCTTCTACGGCGAGCGCAGTATTCTCCGCGTTGACCGGCGCGGCCTCGACGTCTACGCCTCAAAGCAAAACCAGACGGCCGACAAGACCACCGCCACCGAGCGCATCGACCCCGAAACCCCGGACCAGCAGGCCGCGCTCAACCTGCCGCACTGGCAGAACTTCGCCGACAGCATCCGCGGCACGGCCACGCCCAACTCACCCATCGACACGCTGTTCAACACCACGCGTGTGTGCCTCATCGGCTCCTGCGCCTATGTGGCCGGGGCACACTTCAATTCCGGCGCCAAGTTCGACGGCACCAGCATGCCCGACGAGGCACCGATATTTGGTGGTGCGACCCTGGACTGGAACGCCGAGACGCAGCAGTTCGCGGGCGGGAATGCCGAGGCGGTAAAGATTGCCAACCGCTGGGCTTACCGCGAATACCAGAATGGATGGAATCTCAAGCCCCCGCACCACGCCTGATGGCCCCCACTGGGAGCGCCGGCGTCCCGCCGGCTGTGTTTTCATGAATTCCAAAGCCGGCGAGACGCCAGCGCTCCCAGTTACCCGGGGAAATACATGGCCATGGCAAATTCCATGGCGAAGTCGGGGTCGTTGCTGAGTTCCACGTGCCGGGCCAGCCGGGCGATAACTTCGGCGCGGGCGTGCGCGCGATGTGAGAGCGCCGCCCACTTGGCCCCCGCGAGCGAGGCGTTGCCAATATAGACGATGCGGTCATGCGGCAACTCGGGCGGCAAGAGGCCAATGCGCTGGGCGTTGTCGCGGCGGATGAAACTGCCGAAGCCCCCGGCCACCAGCACATGCTCCAACTGGCCAATGTCCAGCCCCGCCTGGCGCAGCAGGATGTTGATTCCGGCGCGGATGGCCCCAGCCGCAAGCTGCAGCTCGCGCACATCGCGCTGGGTGAGACTCACGCGGCGCGTGCCGTCGTCGGACAGCACAAAGGCCACCTCGCCGTCCGCATCGCGCTGAAAGCGCGCAGCCACGTCGGACGGGATGCCAGCGGGCAAGTTCTCCGGCGCGGGCAGTCGCCCGTCACAGCCGAGCGCGCCGCATTTCAGCAGTTGGCCGCACAGGTCGATGAGCCCGCTGCCGCACAGGCCGGCGGGCGCGCCGCCGCCGATGATGCCGAGTCGCAGGCGCTCGTCGATAACGACCTTTTCAACGGCGCCCGCCGTGGCGCGCATGCCGCAGGAAATGCGCGCGCCCTCGAAGGCCGGTCCGGCCGCCGTGCTTGCCGCCCACAGTTGTCCGCCGTGCGAGAGCACGATTTCACCGTTGGTGCCCACATCGACGAAGAGCGTTGCGCCCGTCCGCTCGGGCAGCGCGGTGGCAAGCAGTCCGGCGACGGTATCACCGCCGACGAAGCCGCCAATGACAGAAAACACATAGGCCCGCGCCTCGGGATGAATGGCCAGGCCCAGGTTTGCCGCAGGCATGAACAGCCCCCGGCCGAATACCGGCACAAAGGGCACCATGCTCAAGGGCGCGGGGTCAATGCCGCACAGCAGATGCTCCATGGTCGTGTTGCCCGAAAAGGCCGCCGTGTGCACGGCATTGGGAGCAACGCCCGCCTCCCGGCACAGTTCCGCCGCCATCTCCCCCACAACGGCCGTTATGGCGTCGCGCAGTTCGCGCAGTTCCTTTTCCCCCTGCACGGCGTGGGAGATGCGAGAGATCACATCGTCGCCCTGGGCTGTCTGCGGGTTCATCCGCGACGACACCCCTTTTTCCGTGCCGTCGGAGAGGTCGAGCAGCACAGCGGCGAGCGTGGTGGTGCCGATGTCGAAAGCCAGGGCATAACTGGGGGTGCGCGTCCCGCCGGGATGGTAGTCCAGCAGGGTATCCCCGCGCAGCAGTGCCCAGCCGTCATAGCCGCCATCGCGCAATGCCGCCACGGTGCGGTGCAGCGTCGCAGGCGACGCCTGCAGCACGCCGTCACCGTTCCACGCGCCGGAGGCGCGCAGCGCCTCCTCCATGCGCACAAGGTCCGGCGTGCCATCTTCCATCGTGGGGTGCTCCATGCGCACCCGCGCCTGGCGCAGTTCCGGTTCAAGCTCATGCAACGCGCCCGTGTCGTGGTCCGTCAGTATCTGGTGCCGCCCGCCGAACACGGACGACTCGGGCACGACCACCGTCAGGTCGCGCGTGACCCGCTGGCGGCAGGCGAGCCGCCAGCCCTGCGCCAGTTCCTCCGGAGAGAATGCGTTCTGCTCCGCGTCCGCGGGTGCGTCCGCGCCGTCCACGCGCACGCGGCACTTGCCGCAGGTGCCCGCGCCGCCGCAGGGCATGTCCAGCACCGTGCCCGCCCGCCCCGCCGCTTCCACCAGCGACGTGCCCGCCAGCACGTCCACGGTGCGGCCGCTCGGCTCAAACTTTACTTCAAAGCTTTGCTCGCCCACGAAGAACTCCTTTTCATGACAGGCTTCACCTTACCGTCCCGCACCCCGTCGGCGCAACCAAAACGGACCTCAGCGTATTCCGCCTGCTGAAAAACAGAACGCCCCGGTCGGCGCAACGCGGACCGGGGCGGAATCTGGTCGGACTCTCTATTTGTAGGCAGGCACCAGCTTGATGTAATCGCTGTACACGGGGGAGTAGTTGCCCGCCCGGTCACGATACTGCACGCGCACGGTGTTGTACCCGTTCGGTCCGGGCAGCAGGTAGGTGTACGGGGTTTCCGCCGGCAGCCAACCGGTCCAGTGCGCGCCGTCATCGCTGAAGCGCATCAAGTTGACGCCGGACCCGGAGGCGCCGTCGTTAAAGGTCAGACCCAGCGAGACCACATGGTCGACCGTGGTGGCCGCGCCGCCTGCTATGAGGATGGAACCCATCGGTGCCGTTCCGTCCAGGCGGATGAAGTCGCTGTACACGGCGGAGCGGTTGTTTTTCTGGTCAAGATACTGCACGCGCACCGTCTTGTATCCGTCCCCTGCCGGAAGCGTGTAGGCGCGCGTGGCCTTCAGCGCTTCCCAGGCGGTCCAATGGGAGCCGTCGTCGCTGAAGCGCATGCGCGTGGCGCCGGTGCCCGCGCCGCCTGTCCAGGTCAACCCCAGCGTGGCGGCGGCGGTCTTCGTTGTGGAACTGTTGTTGTTGATCACGATGCTGCCGGTGACGGTCGGACTGAAGAACGCAATGCGCATTCCAGTGGCGTTTGTGTTGAAGTAAATCGGATTGGCCGAGCCCAGTTTGTTTCCGATGGCATCCTCCCAGTGGTCAAAGACATAGCCCGCGTTTGGGAGCGCCGTGATCGGCACGTTCAGGTCATTGGCGTATTTATAGCCGCCCACCGCCGGACTGACCCAGCCGCCCTCACCGCTAATGTCGGTGTAGACCAGCACGCCGCTTGTGGAGAAGGATGCGGTGGCATCGATGTAGTCCACGCTCGGAACGGTTCCCGTCCAGTCGGGAATCAGGGAATCAGCCTCAGTGACACCACCAAAGTCTATGTGCCAGCCGCCAAAATAGGCAGCCGAGGTGTCGGCGATCAGCTCGAGGGGGTCGCCCACCGTCACAGATGTGGTGCCCGCGGGCGGGTTGGTGTCTCCCGTGCCGGAATGGATCACCGTGAGACTGATGGCATCGACGGCCATGGCAGCCGGGCCAAGCAGCAACACCAGCACACCCAGCACCTGCACGAGTAAACGCTTCATGGATCTGTCTCCTGTGCGATGCGATCTTGAAAGCAACCATCCTGATTCCCGCATGGGGTCAGGGAGTGGCATCACCCTGTTTGCATACCGATCCCACCGCCATCTTTTGATTCTGACAAATAAGCGTGAACTTGTCAAGATAATAAATTCACGGAAAGCGCATCAGGAGGGACTGGGCGGAATATTTTTGCGCAAAACAGACCGCTTGTCGAATTGTTGAGCGGACTCTTGCGAACAAACGGCGTCCTGTGGAGGAGAGGCGTTCCAAAGAGAGGGAGGATGCTTGTGTCGCGGGAGCGGGAAAATTATGACTAAAAAAAGGGGTGCGGAGTCGCAGCAGGGGAAGGGGAGGGGAGGAAGTGGGGGGAAACCTGCAACGACTCCGCATATCTTGGGGTTTGTTGTATACAACCCAGGCCCAAGCCTAGTTGACCGGAACTAAGTCCGGACAAATCCGATATCGGCGCGGGACGCATCGTCCCACAACCGCTCGATGTCTTCAACTGTCGTGGTTTAACTAACGCCGGTCAGCAATGATTCATTCCACCTTCAAAGACAGGGTCACCGCAAACTTCAAACGCGATCCCCGTCTCAATTAAGCCATCGTCTCCATCACCGCTTACCTGACCATCACTGTAACGGGTTGTTGTCTCCCGTCATCAACTTCAACCGTAGTGTACCACAAAGGAGAAACGATCTCAAGTGTTTTGGTTGGACCGATTTTTGGAGTTTATGCGGATCGGTTTTGAGCTTTCGGCTGGGGCTTCAGAGGTCTGCCAGGCGACCTGTTTTATCGTATTATTAGAAATAATCTCAGGCTAAGAAAGCCTGAGATCCAAAATCCAGAATCTGGAATCGGCAGAAATACGGCCGTATCGGCACTCGCCATATATCTATAAATCATTCTGGTATAGCTGTTTACAAAAAGAGATATGAGAGGAGGAAAAGGGGCTGTGTGCAGTTTCTGGACAGTACCATGAAAAGAAGGCCATTTTCTCCCCATGTGCATATCCATGTCCCAAAGAGCTGTCTTCGCACACGAAATTCTCGCAGAATTATTTGTATGCGGAAGAGGGGAAGGCTTGCAGGAGCGGACAATTCCAGAGGCTTCTAGGAAACGGTTTCGACGACCTGCGCATCCCCGCCCCGAGCCTGCCACCAGTCCAGGCGGGACAGCGCCTCCCAATAGGAGCGCTCAAAAATGATCGTAAACTTGCGCAGACTGAAAGGTTTGGAGACGTATCCATCGGCGCCGGCGCGCAGCGCGGCAGACATGGGGTATTCGTTTTCATGGGCCGTCATGACGAGGATGGCGATGCCGGGATAGTTCGCGCGGACGCGCCTGGCCAGTTCGAGACCGTCCATGCCGTCCATTTGGGCATCGGTGATTAGCAGGCTGAAGGCGTCATCACGAAGCGCGTCCAGCGCCTCCTGGGCGCTGCGGCGGCCGGTCACATGATGGCCGAGACTGTGAATGTAATCCCCCAGCGTGTCCAGAATGGCTGGGTCATCGTCCACGATAAGCACACGAAGATCTTTTAGCATGACCGTTCCCGCGCCGACAGGCGCGCCGCTCACAACACTGCGTCTACCCCAGACAGATGGTAGACGAATGCCGCCGGGGGAGTCAACCCGGCAATGGAATCCGCAGACCATGCAACTATCGAAAGAAGACGAGCGTTATGAAGGCGAAGACGGGGATGAGGGCAAGGCTGCTGTAGACCATGTATCCCAGGAAACTGGGCATCCGCACGCCCCGGCTTTCGGCGATGCTCTTGACGAGGAAGTTGGGGCCATTGCCGATGTATGTGTTGGCGCCCATGCAGACCGCGCCTGCGGAAATGGCCAGCAGGCTGAGCACGGGCACCTGTCCGGTGGCGGTGGCGAGCCCGCCCAGTGTTTGCGCGCCGTTGGAGGGCAGCGCCCCGGCCAGTTCGAAGAACACGACATAAGTGGGCGCGTTGTCGAGGAAGCTCGACAGCGTCCCCGAGGCCCAGTAGAACTGGGCGGGCGAGGTGATGCCCAGCGCGGCGCCCTGGGCGCGCAGGATCTCGATGGGAATCTGCATGGTGATGAAGATGCCCAGGAAGAGGCAGGCCACCTCGGCAATGGGGCCGAAGGAAAACTCGTTGTGCCGGTGAATGTCGCGCGGGGTGCGCAGGAGCGACAGCCCGGCCAGGGCCAGCAGCACAATTTCGCGCAGATAGACATCGGGGAGCGCCCATGCCGTGCCTGGCAGTTTCTCGCCCGGCACCAGCGCGGCCACGGCCAGCACCACGCCAGCCAGCAGCGCGAAATTGAACTTGCCGTCCAGCCGCAACGGGATGATCTGCGTTTCATCCAGTTGAATATCCCGCGACGCTTCTTTTCGGTAGGCCAGAATTTCAAGGACGACATACACGGCGAGCACGGCGCCCACAGTGGTGATCCACAGGGGAAAGAGCCGCAGCGTCCACAGGAAGGGAACCCCCCGGAGATAGCCCAGAAAGAGCGGCGGGTCGCCTATGGGGAGCAGACAGCCGCCGATATTGCTGACGAGGAAGATGAAAAAGACAAAGGTGTGGGTGGTGTGGCGCCGCTCGGAATTGATTTGCAGGAGCGGCCGGACGAGCAGCATGGACGCACCCGTGGTGCCGATGAGATTGGCCAGCACGGCCCCGAGCAGCAGAAACCCGGCATTTGTCGCCGGATGGGCCGGAATATCGCCGCTGAGCCGGATGCCGCCGCTGATGGTGTAGAGCGAGAAGAGCAGGATGATGAACGGGATGTAGTCATTCAATATGGAATGGCGCAGCAGGCCGGCAACGGCTGCGACGCCCTGCGGCGCGCCCGCTTCCTGGGCGCGCAGGAAGTAATAGCCGCACACCACCGCAGTGAGCGCCACCGACACCAGCAGTTTGCTCCGGTTTGAGTCCCACCAGTGCGAAAGCCGGGGGACGAGTGGAAAAACGGCGATGGCCAGCAGGAGAAACACGAAAGGCCAGCACCAGAAAAGTCCGGGTGGCGTGGCGGACGCCGCGGCCTGCACGGTCGCTGCGGAGTAGAGAAGAGAGCTGGAATGTGTCACGGGATTACCTGCCATGGTTGCCGCCTGGATGAAAGAGAACCCGGAACGGCTGCCCGTCCCGGGTTATGTACGGCTGTGTTTCGGCTGAAATTACTTCTTGGGTCCGACGATGGCGTCCTTGGCGGCCTTGGCGACCGTGAACTTCAGGACCTTCTTCGCGGGGATCTTGATGGCGGCTTTGGTGGCCGGGTTGATGCCCGTGCGCGCCTTGCGCTGCACGATCTTCAACTTGCCAAGGCCCGGAAGCGTGAAGCCGACGATCGCCTGGGCATAGGCCAGTTCAACGAGCGTCTCAAGCGTCTTCACAACATCCTTCTTCGTCAGGCCGGTCTCTGTCGCAAGCGTTGCGATGAGCGCGGTCTTGGTGAGCGCCTTGTCGGTCGCCTTTGCCTTTTTGATTGCCATGGTACCGTTTCTCCTTTTGTGTTCCCTGTTCGGGATCCGCTGTTTCATTGTGTGCGTCCGCGCGACGGGCGCGGTGCGCGGTCTGTTGGTTCGGAGTTCCGGGTCCGCCGCCCCTCTTTGAGCCGGCCGAACCGGACAGCCTTTCTCCGCTGACCGGTGAAACAAGTACCAACTAAATATCGTTTTGTCAAGCCCTTTTTCTGGGGGTATTTTTCAAGCACCCTCCGAAAACCCCCATGAAATGGGGATGAAACGCGGTTGTCATCAAATAACCCCCTGCAAATGCTTGATTTTCAAGCATTTGTGGAGAAGATAAGGAATGAGCAACACGATGCCGACGCCGTGTATGCAGGGCTGCGTGCGGCATGCCGCACATCACAAATCACGCGACACAACCTGCAGCTCCGCGCAGGACTTGCGATGAAATCAACGTGGGGTGCCCGGGATTTTGCAAAGCAAAATGGAGCGCACCGGACGCTTATTGTCATACAGAACGCCTCTGGGAGAGGTGACGGAAAGACGGTGCGTTCCGTGGCGCTTTGCGCCACTTCACGCACCCTGCGGTGACGCCGGAAGGTGCGTTCCGTGGCGTTTCACGCCACTGCACACACCCTACTTTTTGGTTACTAGAAACACGGAATGCACCGGCGGAAAGCGCAGCGGCACGATGGTGACGGCTTCGCCGGTGTCGGTGGTGTGGGTGTGCATGCATTCGGTGATGGCGCCCGTGTGGGGATCCCATTCTTCGAGGTCGAGTTCACCGCGCAGGTGCACCGCCGTGTTGATGGCCGTGTCAGAAGAGTTGGCGAAGAAATAGATTTCGCGGCCTTCGATGGCCTTGTGGATGTAGGACAGGTTGCCCCCCTGCACCACCGGGTCGCCTTCAATGGACACATCGGGCACGGGCATTATCCCGCGCAGGATGGCGCGAAAGCGCTCCGCCGTGGGGCGCTCGATGAAACAGGCCACGCCGCCTGCGGCGTTGTCGTGGCGCAGGCTGCGGTCTGCGCGCTTTGCAAAGTCCTCCACCGGCGCGTCGGCCTCTTTGCCAAAAATCTGCGCGATCATCTGCCGCACTTCGGCATCCCTGCCGAATTCGGCCGATTTGAAGGGCAGTTGGGTCGTGGCGATGACCTTGCCGCCCTGCTCCCAGAAGCGCTTGATGACTTGGAGGTTGCTTGCGTGGATGACCTTGGAACCCGGCAGGATGATCACACGCAGCGCCTCGTGGGCGCTGGCGTTGTCGAGGCGCAGGCAGGGTCCGTCCAGCGTGCAGGAGGCGTCCAGCACTTCGGGATGGAGATAGATGTAGTCGCGGCGCGCGTGCAGGGCGAGGTATTCGCCGACGTCCATATAGTCGGCCTCCTCGGGGATGATGCCGCCCTCGTAGGGCTTGAGCGGGCCGTCGAAGTGATAGCCCGCCTGAAGCGTTGCGATGGGATAGAGCACGGCCACCTCGGACACGTGGCGACCCTGCTGCAGCATGCGCTGGATGCGCCCGATGTATTTGTTGTACTCGGGCAGCGCCGAGGCATAGGGCTCGGTGCGGAAGGAAAGCTCGGGCTCGAAGATGATGTGCTTGTCGTCATACCACACCGCGTGGGGGATCATCATGTTGATTCCCTTGGCGAAGAGGTCCATCGCCTCGCGGTACAGCGTGGCCACGGGCATGCCCTTGATGGCGCCGTAGGTCTCGCACATCACGCGCGGCTTGCCGAAATTACAGGCGGCGGAGCTGACCACCTTGTAGGCTTTCGTGCCGCGGCCGTAGGTGAAGATCTCGTCGATGCCCGGAATGTCCTGGTGCTGGAAGCACTTCATCAGGTCGCCGCAGAGGCCCGTGGGGTTGACCACCTCCTCCTGGTCTTGGTGGCCCATCAGGCCTATCTTGTGATCACGGCACCAGTCGGTGACCACCTTCGGGAATCCCGTGGAATACAGCTCGGCGCGGAAGCCGAAGAGCAGATTGCGCGCCGCCGCCGTGCCGTCGCCGATGTCGTACCACAGCGCGGGATAGTAGGGCACCGGGCTCTTGCCGTATTTGTGCTCGAATTTCGTGTTGAACGCGCCAGTCCACGCGCGCCCACCCTCCACCCAGTGCATGGTCGGTTCGTCGTAGAAGGCGCTGTCGATGGTGGTGCCGAAGTGGCCGGGGAAACGGTCGTAGTATTTCTGGTAGGTGAGCGAAGCGAACTGCTGCACCGCCTCGGGGCTCAGGTAGTCCACCAGGTCGCGCGCGCCGTCGGTCACGCAGGCAAAGCGCATCACCTTCCAGGTGCCCGCAGGCACGTCCCATGACAGCGTGCCGTCGTGCGCCCTGTCGCTGATATCCACGATTTCCTTCGTGGCCGTGTTCATCGCGGCCGCGCCCATAAACGAGCCTTCCGGCAGGGGCGTGGAAAACGCCTTGGGGCCGGTCACTTCCGTTTCGGCCTTGTCGAGCCGCTTGCTCAGCGCCTCGGGATGGGTCTCCTTCAACTGCCCGCCCGCGGCGCCGCTGGGGAACCAGTACTCATCATAGAGGCACATCTTCATGCCCAGTGCCGCAGCCTTGTCCAGCGCAAACTGGTAGGCATTCAGATATGCCGGGCTCATGAACTTCTGCGCGCCCTCGCAGGGCAGAATGCCAAAGCCGTAATAGCCGACCCGCTTGCAGCCCTCCATGATGGCCGTGGTCTTCTCGTCGCTGATGGGCGCGTTCCAAAACCACAGGGGCCGCGATTCCCAGCACAGGGGCGGGTCGGCAAAGTCGCTTTGCAGTGTGTCCGGCGCGGGGGCCGCGAGAGATGCGACCACCAGAAACAGGGATGAAATCATGCCTGCACACCTTTCATTGAAACGCCGGGTGGCGCGGTTTGGTTATCGGTTCAAGACGGCCCGCATAGAGTACAGCAAGTGTGCGACGATTGCGAAAGCGGCAGCATCTCTCCAAGACCGCTCCGACACGATTCCGCCGAGGAGTGCGGTCCCAGGAGAGCGGTGCCGCAACTCGTAGCGCTCCCAAGTTTTTCGGCATAATGACCCACAGGAAACGCTGACACATTTGCGCAAAGGAAATGACGATGAACAACGAAGCAATGAACCACATCTCCCGCAGGCACTTCCTGCGCGGGCTCGGCACGGGTGCGGCGGGCGTGGCGCTGGCGGCCCGGGCCGCACAGGGCGACGCTGCGGCGGCAACGGAACGCCCTCCCAACTTCGTGGTTATCTTCATCGACGACCTGGGCTATCAGGACCTGGGCTGTTTTGGCGCGCCGCTGATCAAGACGCCGTGCCTGGACAAGATGGCGGCCGAAGGCGCCAAATTCACCAGCTTCTACGCGCAGACCGTCTGCTCGCCGTCGCGGGCCGCCCTGATGACTGGCTGCTATCCCAACCGTGTCGGCTTTCCGCGCGTGCTCTTTCCGCAGGACAAGATCGGCATCAGCGCCGACGAGGTGCTGCTGCCGCAGCTGCTGAAGACGCGCGGCTATGCCACGGCCTGCATCGGAAAGTGGCACCTGGGCTGTCTGCCGCCCTTTCTGCCCACGCGCCACGGCTTCGACTATTACTACGGCCTGCCCTACAGCAACGACATGGAAGTGACCAAGCGGGGCGACCCGCCGCTGCCGCTCATGCGCAACGAGGAAATCATCGAGCAGCCGGCCGACCAGAACCTGCTCACACAGCGTTACACGCAGGAGGCGACCCGGTTCATCCGCGAGCACAAAGATGGGCCCTTCTTTCTCTACCTGCCGCACAGCATGGTCCACGTGCCGCTGCACGTGTCCGACGCCTTTCGCGGCAAGTCGGCGCAGGGGCTGTACGGCGACGCGGTGGAGGAGATCGACTGGAGCGTGGGAGAGGTGCTCAAGACGATTGGCGAGTGCGGCATCGACGGGAACACGCTGGTGCTGTTCACTTCCGACAACGGTCCCTGGCTGGTCAAGAAAGAGGACGGCGGCGCGGCGCTGCCTTTCCGCGACGGCAAGGGCACGACCTACGAAGGCGGATTGCGCGAGCCCACCATCCTGCGCTGGCCCGGCCGCATCCCCGCAGGCACCACCTGTCCGCAGATGGCGGCCACCATGGACCTGTTGCCCACCTTCGCCGCGCTGGCAGGCGCGCAGGCGCCCACGGACCGCGTCATCGACGGGTTCGACATCCGCGAACTGCTGTGGCATCCGGACACGGCGCCATCACCGCGCAACACCATGTTCTATTACCGCAACGAGGAATTGCAGGCCCTG
This sequence comes from Candidatus Hydrogenedentota bacterium, assembly GCA_903893795.1. Lineage (GTDB taxonomy): Bacteria > Hydrogenedentota > Hydrogenedentia > Hydrogenedentales > CAITNO01 > CAITNO01. The sequence continues at coordinate 56,153 of CAITNO010000087.1, forward strand.
CGCGAGGGCAAATGGAAACTGCATCTGGCCCTGAAGAGCAGGCCCGATGTGGAACTCTACGATTTGGAGGCCGACGTTGGCGAATCGAAGAACGTGGCCGCCGAGCACCCGGAGGTGGTGAAGCATTTGACCGAACTGGCCGACAAGGTGCGGGCCGACCTGGGCGATTCGAACACGGGCGTCAAAGGGGCGGGCTGCCGTCCTGTGGGAAAGGCCGAATGAATATCACCATTCAAGAGACGGTGCGGCTGGCGCGCAAATTAACCTGCGCGGCGCTCCTGTCGCTGGCGTCGGGCTGCACCACGCCGGGCGGCGCCGAGCCGCAGGCGGAAGGGCTGCCCCGGCTGTGCGAAGTATACGCGCATGATTTTCGGATCGGCGTTGCCTTCGGCCAGGGACTGCTGGACTCCTCCGACAAGGCCACTCGGACGCTCGCGGAGACGCAGTTCAACGCGTTCACGCCGGAAAACGAAATGAAGTGGGGCAGCATCCACCCGAAGGAGGGGACCTATAACTATGCCCCCGCCGACGCACTGGTGGCCTTTGCCGAACAGCATCATATGGCCGTCACGGGCCACGCGCTCGTGTGGCACCGCGAGTCGCCGGACTGGATCTTTCAGGATGCCGACGGGAAACCCGCCACACGCGAAACCGTGCTGCTGCGCCTGCGCGAGCATATGCGCGCGGTGATGGGCCACTACCGGGGCCGCATCCGCGGCTGGGACGTGGTCAACGAGGCGGTCAGCGAGAAGGACGGTGAATGGCTGCGCGACTCGCCCTGGCTGCATGCGCTGGGTGAGGACTACGTGGAAACGGCGTTTCGCCTCGCCCGCGAGGCCGACCCCGACGCGCAACTCTACTACAACGACTACAACCTGGAGCAGCCCGTGAAGCGCGACAAGGCCGTGCTGCTGATCAAGCGCTTGCAGGAAAAAGGCGTGCACATCGACGGCATCGGCCTGCAGGGCCATTTCACTCTGCAATCGGTCAACACGGATGAGGTCGCCAAGTCCATAGAGACCTTTTCGGCCATGGGCCTTCGCGTGAACATCAGCGAACTGGACATGCGCCTCTACGCCTATGGCGACGAGGAGAACCGCTATCCCAACGGCGCGCCTCCCGAACTGCTGGCCGAGCAGGCGGAAAAGTACGCGGCGCTGTTCAGGGTGTTCGTCGCGCACAAAAGCGCCATTGACCGGCTCACCTTCTGGGGCGTCCACGATGGCTTGTCCTGGACCAATTACGACCCCGTAAAGCGCCCGGACTATCCGCTGCTCTTCGACCGCGACGGCAGCCCCAAACCGGCGTTCCAGGCGGTGGTCAGTCGGTAGTCCATGAGTCGCTTGGGGCCGTCTGTCTTTGGCCCTCATTGACGTGGAATTCGCCTGTCTTAAGTCCCCCTTCGAAGGGGGATTTAGGGGGATGTTGGTCCCGTGTTAACCTCCACATCCCCCGCCCGACTTCGCCCTGCGGGTTGCGTCGCGGCTGCCCCCTTCAAAGGGGGACCTGGGACAGGCGCGCGGTCAGGTCATGGCGGGATGCGTCTCCCAGGCGACTTTTGCCCCTCTCATGTTCAAGGGGGGGCTTGGGACAGGCGCGCGGTTGAGCTCTTGGTGCAATGCACTCCCCTCACTCGTCCTCGTCGGCGTCCTCGGCGAGGAGGAAGAAGAGGTCGGAGACCAGCTCCTTGCCTGCCATGCGGTTGATGCGGCGGATGATTTCCCACTTGCAGTAGCTGTATCTGTGCATCCACACGGCGCTGTCGACGATGATGCGCAGCCGCTGTTCTCGCAGGTCTTTGGGCTGGCCGTGCCCGGCCAGCTCCTTTCCGGCCACCTCGGTCCAGTTGTCCCAGATCTGGCCCTGCTCGAAGACCCTGCCCAGCGGCGTGGTGCTGATGAGCTTCTTCAGGATCTCGGCCGCGCTGTGTATCTTATGCTCGCTCAAGGATGCCTCCCTGTATGCGGTGCAGGGCCGGTTCGGGGCCGCCGACGCCTGCGGGGAGTTCGGGACGGGTGGTGGTGGCCAGCACCTGCGTGCCGGGGGGGATGGATTCAAAGAGCCGCCGCGCGCGGTGCGGATCCAGTTCGGCGAGCACCTCGTCGAGCATAAGCACGGGCACCTCGCCGGTGCGGCGGCGCACCAGCTCGACCTCGGCAAGTTTCATGGCGAGCACGGCGGTCTTCTGCTGTCCCTGCGAGCCGAAGGAGCGCGCGGGCTGGCCGTCGATGATGATTTCCAGGTCGTCGCGGTGGGGGCCGCGCGTGGTGACGCGCTGGCGCAGGTCGGCGGCGCGGCAGCGCAGGAGCGCGGCGGCGATGTCGTCGCCGGCCTTCACGTCGGGCTCGTAGGCGGCGGCCATGGGCTCGCCGCCGGCGATGCCCGCATAAATGGGCCCGGCGATGGAAGACAGTTCCTCCACGAAGGCGGCGCGGGCCTCGCAGAGCAGGCGGCCGTACTGGGCGAGCTGCACGTCCCACAGGTCGATCATGTCCCCGGCGGGATTGACCGCGCGGAGCAGTTCATTGCGCTGGCGCAGCGCCTGCCGGTACTGCTGCAGTGCGGTCAGGTAGGGCGGGCTGATCTGCGACAGTTCCATGTCGAGGAAGCGGCGCCGCACGGAGGCCGCGCCCTTGACCAGCGCCGCGTCGTCGGGCACGAAGAGCACCACATTGATCCGGCCGAGAATGTCGCTGAGCCGCGTCTGGGGCACGCCGTTGATCTTGAAGCGCTTCTCGCCGCGCCACCAGTTCACCTCGATGTCGACGGCGCGTCCGCCGCGCTCGGCCTCGATGCGCAGATGAAAGCCCTCGCCGCCGTGGGTGGCCAGTTCGGTTTCCTGCGCGGTGCGGTGGCTCTTGGTGGTGGCCGCGTAGAGCACGGCCTCCAGGAGCGAGGTTTTGCCCTGCGCGTTTTCGCCGGACACGATGTTCACGCCCGGCACGGGCGCAAAGTCCACGTCGGCAAGGCGGCGAAAGGTCCGGCAGACAACCCGGGTCAGGCGCATGGCATCAACCGCGCCTCCGTCATCGCGTCTGGAACATGTAGCTGTCGAATCCGAAGAAGTACCCCTTGCTCTCGGGGTCCCGGTCGCGGTTCACAAAGCGCAGCGTGTGCGTGCCGGCCGACAGCGCGCCCGCATCGAGGTGCAGCTCCTTGGTGACGATGTCCTTGCTGTACAGGCGCAGGGGGGCGCCGAGGTCTTTGCCGTCGATCTGGACCTGGACATTGCCGTAGTCGAAAGACTTGGTGAGCACCAGCAGCAGTTCGCAGTTGCCCGCGGTCGCCAGGTCGAAACTGAGCTCCAGCGTCTGGCCCGGTTTCGAGGGCGTCCAGAACAACTGCTTGCCGCCGCTCCATGCGCCGTCCTGCACGCTCACATTGCCCTCGGACGCCTTGGCGTCGGCGAGGCGCGTCTCCGCCTCGACCATCTTGGTCCAGTCGTAATAGAGCCGGTCCTTGGCGGCGGCTATGGGCGGGAAGGGCTTGTGCGGCTCGGTCTGGTACCAGAAGGCCACGGAGGAGAAATCGTCCGGGCGCTCTTCAAAGCCCGACTTTATCTCGCCCTTTTCGTTGAAGGTGACGCCCTTGTGCTCGATTTCCAGGCGCAATGACTTGTCGAAGCGCACCGGGTCGGGGATATGCCAGCGGTAGGCAGTGGTGCGCGCGTAGGGATCATAGCCCTCGACCAGCGGCGCGCCGTAATAGGGCTGCGACATTTCGCGCAGGCCCCAGCCGTCGCAGAGGTAGTCCTCCGAGCCGGTGCCGCGCATGCTCGGCTCCTTTTCGCCGTCGATGAACCAGAAGTCGTCGCCCTCGCCCCACCAGCTTGCCGTAAGCTGGCGCACGCTCAGCACCGTGCCGACGTAGTGGCCCTTGCCCTCCAGATCGGCGATGAGATAGTTGCGGCCCATGACGGCCGGGTGTTCCTGCCGGTACTGCGCATGGAAGTAGGCCGTGCCCGCGGGCAGTTTGGGCAGTTTCTGCCAGTCGATGTAGGAGTAGAAGGCGTCCACGTTCCGGGTGCCCTCGTTGGTCACGGTAATCTTGGCCGACTTGCCGAAGGGCATGGGCCAGTAGCAGTTGCGCCCGCGCCCGTCCGAACTGACCGTCACCGGCAGCGAGGTGAGCGGGTGGTCTATGCCGTGGCCCATGGCGAAAAAGTCGCCCAGCGGCGTCTCGACCGACGGCGTTGTTTCGCCGTCCCAGTACATGCGCAGCACGATAAGCCGCGAATAGCCGCGGTCCTGCGCGGCGACGGTGTTCCACATGTGCGTGATCTCGCCCGGCCCTTTTAGATTGGCCAGCACCAGCGTCTTGCCCGGGGCGATGGGCCGCGCGTCGCCGTTGCCGTCTTTCCAGTTCGGGTCACTGGTGGAGGCCCGCATGGCGTGGCCCGGCTTGATTTGCGCCAGGCCCTCCAGCGGATAGCCGGTCGGCAGGACCGACGACTGGCAGCCCGACACAGGCAGCATCGCCGCCAGCAGCACGAGTGAAACGAGCGAACAGAACGCGAAGTTTTTCATGTCACAGCCCTCTCCCGGCGCGTCCACCGCCCCCGCGGCGGTGCTCTGCGCAATGCGGGTCCGGCCATTATACCTTACTGGGAATACCATACTGGGAGCGCCGGCGTCTCGCCGGCTGGGCGTGCGCGAAAATCCGGCCGGCGGGACGCCGGCGCTCCCAGTAAGGCGCTCCCAGTTACAAATGAAAGAAACCGCTCCCTTGTCATATTCAATAATGTCTGCTATATTGATCCCGAGGGCATGCCGTGCCCTTCAGAGGAGGTGAACATGCTTCGTGGAAAGTGGGCCGTGACTCTTTTGGCCGCGTGCGCGACCATGCTGCTGCTTGCGGGCTGTCCCAAGTCCTTTTCCCTGTTGGTGCTTTCGCAGGGGCCGGGAAGCGCTGTGTGGGATCCCTCCGGCAATGCGCACACCGCGGGCACCGTGATCACAGTCACTGCGGTTCCCACGGCAGGCGCGCATTTTGACCACTGGTCCGGCGGCCTGACCGGCAATGCGAATCCGGCCACCGTCACGCTGACTGCCGACTTGTCGGTCACGGCGGTGTTCGCGCCCAACACTTTCACGCTGGCCTACACCGCCGCCGACGGCGGCAGCATCACCGGCGAAACGCCGCAGACCGTTCTATACGGAGGCAGCGGCGCCCCGGTTTCGGCCGACGCGACGGCGGGCCACCACTTTGTGCGCTGGAGCGACGGCTCCACCGTCAACCCACGCACCGACAGCAGCGTGACCGTCGACGTCAATGTGTCGGCGGAGTTCGCTTCCGACACCTTTACGCTGTCCTACACCGCAGGAGACCACGGCGCGATAGTGGATGCCACCCCGCAGACCGTGGCCTACGGCGCGGACGGCACCGAAGTCACCGCCGTTCCGGCGGAGCATTGCCATTTTGTGCAGTGGAGCGACGGGGTTCTCACCGCCGCCCGCACCGACCGGGCCATCACGGCGGATCTCAATGTCATGGCCCTGTTTGCCGTGGACACATTCACGCTGGCCTATGATGCGGGGGAACACGGCGCCATAACGGGGGCAACGGCCCAGACGGTGGACTATGGCACGGACGGCACGGAAGTCACTGCCGTTCCCGCGGAGCATTGCCACTTCGTGCAGTGGAGTGACGGCGTGCCCACCGCCGTCCGCACGGACAGCAACGTCACGGCCAACCTCAGTGTCACCGCCGAGTTTGACGTGGACACCCGCACGCTGGCCTACACGGCCGAGGAACACGGGGGCATTGCCGGCCAGGCCCGGCAGACGGTGGACTATGGCATGGCCGGCACACAGGTTATTGCCGTGCCTGAAACGGGCTATCACTTCGTGCAGTGGAGCGACGGCCTCCTGACGCCCGCGCGCAGGGACACCGGCGGTGTCACCGATATCAGCGTTACGGCCAGCTTCGCCATCAATGTGTACACGCTGACCTATACGGCGGGCGAAAAGGGTGTGCTCTTTGGAGCAGCCTCCCAAACGGTCAACCATGGCAGTGACGGCACGTCGGTCACCGCCTTGCCCAATGAGGGCTGCCACTTTGTGCAATGGAGCGACGGCGTCATCACCGCGACCCGCACCGATGCAAACGTGACGGGCAATATCACGGTTGTGGCCGAATTCGGCAGCGGGATAGTCATTCACGTGGACGCGGACAGCACAGCGGTCGCGCCGGACGGCGCGACCTGGGCCACGGCCTACGCCGACCTCCAAACCGCCGTGGATGCCGCGCCGTACAACGCGCAGGTGTGGGTCGCGGAGGGCAAATACACTTCCGTCGAGGGCGCTGTATTGAACATGCGCGCCGCCGTGCTGGTCTACGGGGGCTATGCGGGCACAGAGGTCTACCGGGATCAGCGCGACTGGAATGCGCACAAGAGCGTCATTGACGGGCAGGACGCGCGCCGCTGCGTCGTCGGCGCCGACTATGCGGCCTTGGATGGGTTCACGGTTACGCACGGAAAGGCGGACAACGGCGGCGGCATGATGAATGGCAATGCTTCACCTGTCGTGGAAAGATGCGTTTTCGCGGCAAATTCAGCGGCGAATGACGGCGGCGGCATGTACAACAGCACTGCATCGCCAATAATCACGGGGTGCGAGTTTGTCGCGAATTCGACAGACAGAAACGGAGGCGGAATATACGTTGACAATCAATCCAGCCCGGCCATCGCAAATTGCCTGTTCAGGAAGAACTCGGCGGAGAGTGAGACGAACGGGGGCTTCGGCGGCGCTGTCTACAACGAGGGCGGGTTCTTGGAACTGATGACCGATTGTATCTTGACGGACAATTCGGCAGTCTATGGCGGTGCGCTAGCAAGCTTCTCAAGCAGTTCCTTTGATGTCACCAATTGTGTGTTCACGGCCAACAAGGCAAGATACTCCGGCGGAGGCGTTCTCAATTATAACGGGTCCTGGACAATGACGAACTGCGTCCTAGCGCGGAATTCCGCACAGGACGGCGGCGCTTATTTCAGCGTGGGTTCCCCTCGATTGACCAATTGCGTATTCACGATGAATACCGCCACTTTTGGTGGTGGTGCCCTGGTCGCCAGCGGCAACTCCCTTACGGCAGTAAACTGCACGTTCTTTCAGAACGCCGCCGCCATGGGCAGCGCACTGTATGGAGCGGACTCCGCCTCACAACGTCTGACAGGCTGTATCGTCTGGGATAACTCCGCCTCTGAAATCTTTGAGGATTATTACTATATCTTCGCAAGTGTTGACCATTCCTGCATCCATGGCGGATTTTCCGGCGCGGGCAACATTGACGCCGATCCGCTTTTTGTGGATGGGGAGAACGGCAGTTTCTTCTTGCAGCCCGGTTCTCCCTGCCTGGACACCGGCACAACAGAAATCGCCCCCGCCACCGACTTGCTGGGGCGGACGCGCCCGGAAGGTGCCGGTGTGGACATGGGAGCTTATGAGGGCGCGGTGACCGACCTTGTCACACTCACCGTGCAGGCATCCCCCGCGCAGGGTGGTGAAACCATACCGTCTGCGGGCAAGCATCAATACCCGCGCGGCGCCCGCGTGCTGCTGGCTGCCATGCCATCAGGCATGCGGTTCACAGGGTGGACCGGCGACAACACCGACATCACTACGGTCACATCCATTCTAATGGACACCGACAAGGTGGCGACGGCGCAATTCGCACGGAACGCAGTGTATGTGGCCCCCGCCGGCAAGGGGATTCCGGACGGCACGTCCTGGGCAACGGCTTACCATGATATTCAGCCGGCCATCGATGTGGCGCCCGGTGACCACTCTGGCGAGGTTTGGGTGGCCGAGGGCAACTACACTGCCACGGTCGATCAGGTGATGGCAATGCACAGGGGCATACTCGTATATGGCGGATTCGCCGGAAACGAGGATTCCCGTGACCAGCGGGACTGGAACGCGCACAAGAGCGTCCTCGACGGCGGAAATACGCGCCGTTGCGTAACCGGTGCGGACAACGCCCTCCTTGACGGATTCACCATCACGCGCGGCACGGCAGTCAACGGAGGTGGCATGGCCAATGACAATGCCTCGCCAATGGTTCGCAACTGCACCTTCGTGTCCAACGCGGCCGGAAATGGTGGCGGGGTTTGGAACAACGGCCCGGATGCTGTCCCCACGATAATAAACTGCAACTTTGTGGACAACAAGGCAGACAACGGCGGCGGCATGTACCATCTCAATGCCTCGCCTCACGTCGAACATTGCATATTCACGCGGAATACTGCCACTGACGGTGGCGGAATATTCGAACAGGGCGGCTCTGCCCCGACATCTGACTGTTCATTCGTAGACAACTCGGCTGCTGAGGGAGGAGGAATATACTCCCTGGCCATCGACCTTTCGCTATACCGGTGCGTTTTCGTGCAGAATTCCGCAACCACAGGCTGCGGCGCTGGGCTGTACGACGAATCCCAATATGGAAGGTTGGTGAACTGTGTCTTCGTGCGCAATTCCGCCATAGGCACACGCGGCTATGGAGGGGGCATGCGGCCTTCATCGATCATGCGCACAACGTTGACGAACTGCACATTCACCCAAAACATCGCTCTCGCGGGCGGGGCTATGGGCGGTGACAACCAAGGGGGGCAGTATTACCTTCTCCCCAGTTTGAACAACTGTATTCTTTGGGGTGACAAGGCTCTCTGGGGGAGTCCCGAAGTGTACAATCCCAGTGACAATCAAATCGCATTCATTGACGTCAAATACTGCTGCATTCAAGGCCAAGTTGTGGGGGAGGGCAACATCAGCGCCGATCCGCTGTTCATTGACGGACCCGGCGGCAGTGTCCAGTTACGCTCCGGTTCGCCCTGCCTGGATACAGGTACGGCAATGGGCGCGCCTTTAGACGACCTGCTGGGCCGGCCGCGGCCCGCAGGCGTGGGAGTCGACATGGGTGCATACGAGGGTGCGGCGGTACCGGCAAACTTCGTTACGCTCACAGTCCAAGTCTTTCCGGCAGAGGGTGGCCATACCCAACCTCCCGCGGGCACGCACACATTTGTGCGCGGTGATACGGCCTGGATAAGGGCTTTTCCCCAGGGCATGCGCTTTACTGGATGGACGGGCGACTCGACGGAAGACAGCCAAGACCTTGCGCTGATCATGGATGCGGACAAGACGGTGACCGCGGAGTTCGTGCCAAACATCCTGTACGTCAATGCGGCTCAAATCGGACCGGCCGATGTCCGGTCCTGGCGGACGGCGTTTAGCACGATACAGGAGGCGCTGAGCACGGCGGGCACCGACTCGGGCGGTGAAGTGTGGGTGGCCGGAGGCACCTACACCCCACCGGTCAATACGGGGCTAATGCTGTGACACCCGGCGTGTCCCTGTACGGCGGCTTTGGAGGCGGGGAGACAGTCCGAAGCCGGCGCAACTGGAAAGCGCACCCGGCGGTCATCACCGTCGGAGGCCAGTCCGTAGGCAGTATCAGTGGCGCGGACGATGCTGTGCTGGACGGATTCACCATTACCGAGTTCGGTTTCGGCATGTATACTCGCAGTTGTTCGCCGCGGGTGGCCAACTGCCTGTTCATGAGCAATGCCACTGGAATCAGGAGCGAAGGCGGCGGTTCGCCAACCATCGTTGACTGCACCTTCAGATCGAATTTTGGGTATTATGGTTTTGGGGCGGGCATATCCAATTTTGGCTGTACGCCAACCATCGAAGGCTGTCTCTTCTCCCAGAGCTCAGGCAGTGCAATTTACAATGACGGTCCCTCGATTACCGTCAGGAGGTGCGCGTTCGACCAGAACAGCTACGGCGGAATAATGAGCCAAGTCAGTTCCTCGGATTGTGCCATTACAGTAGAGAATTGTGGCTTCACCGGAAATCTCGGCGGGGGCGGCATCTATTGCACGGCGGACGGCCCGAGTGGAGCCGTTGTAAAGGTTACCAATTGCCTGTTCGCTAGAAATTCGGCAGAGTTCGGCGGCGGCATGTCCTGTCGGGGCGTGACGGCCATACTCACGAACTGCACCTTCACGCACAACACCGCCACCGGCTACGGCACGACTGCGGGACAAGGAGGGGGATTCCTACAGTATGCCGCGGATACGACCGCGACCAATTGCATCTTCTGGGGCAACACCGCCGGGGAGGGGCCGGAGGTCTATGTCGAATCCGGCACGCTGACGGCACGGTACTCCTGCATTCCACCGGGTTACGGGGACGACCATACTTTCTATTTGGACCCCCTCTTTATAGACGCAGCAAACGGCAGCCTGCGGGTGCAAACCGGCTCGCCGTGCATTGACAGCGGCACGGCCGACGGCGCACCCGCGATGGATATTGGCGGCACGCAGCGTCCGCAGGGCGCTGGGTTTGATATCATTCACTTATCATTCATTAGCGTTCGGAGACCCTTCAGGCGGGTAGTCAAGCGTGTC
>CAITNO010000088.1 GCA_903893795.1 Candidatus Hydrogenedentota bacterium
AACCGCCCCACAACTGGATTGTGCGTTGTGTGCAGAAGACGGCCCGGTCACTCGATTTCCTTAAAGTCACTGGGCACGTTCATGGCGATGTCTTGGTTGTGCTGTTTTGCATGAATGGCTCCAGTTCCGGCAGGAAAGATACCGCGCCCACGGCGCTCCCGTGGTTCGCGCCGGGGAGGATGACAAGCGTGTGGTTGGCCATGTGGTCATGAAGGGCCTGCGCGTCGGAAAGGAGGCCGTCTTTGTCGCCAATGATGGTGAGCACGGGAACCGTGTTGGCGCGAAGCTGTTCTTCGGTGACATCGAGGCCGGGCATGCCCCGGACGACGGCGGCGAGAGAATGGGACATTCCAGACAAAGTCAGCACGGTTCGGACCCCGAGGCGCTCTGCGAAGTTGAGCTGCAGGTAGCCCCCCAGGCGCTTGAGGACCAGGCCTATTTCGCCGCGTTCAAATCCCTGTGCGACCGCTTCGGCGAAGGCGATATTCTCAGGCGTCGGTCGCTGCCCGCCCCAGCCTGACGCACACACGGCCGCGCTGAGGACCCGGTCGGGATGGGTCGCCACGAACTTTAGCGTGATGATGCCGCCCAAAGAGTAGCCGACAACGTGGGTCTTCTTGATTTGCAGGTGGTCAAGCAGGCGCGCGAGATCCTCCGACATCTCGGCGCCATATTGCCCGGGGTCGTGAGGCTTGTCGCTGCGGCCATGGCCGCGGTTGTCCAGCGTGATTACGCGGTACCGTTCCTTGAACATGTCAATCTGGCCGCTCCGCCGCCATTGCACATGGGCGGTCATCCCGAGGCCATGCACGAGCACGACGGGCACTCCCGTGCCTTCGTCGGTGTAGTGGATGCGCACACCCTGGGAATCGAAGTAATGACCCTCCGGTCCGAGCAATTGGCTTCGGAGTTCGACGAACCCCGCCAGCACAGTCGCCGTAAACAACAGAGCAATCGCCCCGCAGCCGACCAACCATTTCCTGCGCTGTATGAATTCCATGCTTCCCCGTTCTACAGATACTTGTCGACCCGGCTAAAGATAGGGACAAATCCTATCGCATGAATCGCTGTGAAGTGACCGTGCTCGGTAAAACCGGCAAAATGACCATACCCTGAAACATGGTTCGCCCTCGCGAGCAGAAAGCAGTCCGGTTTACACCATGCCGCCAAAGAGGCCCACAATTCTTCCCACGACGCCGATGACCGGCGCCGTGCCGTTCCTTTCCTGGTACCGGACGAACTCTACGTGACCGTCCATGTAGAGCACGTTGGAGCCGCCGGGAATGTGGTTGAATCCGGCGGTGTAGGTGGAGAACTGGTCCAGCATGACCCATATTGCGCTCTGGGAGACATTGGCGCTGCCGGCATTGTTGATGTCGGTAATCAGGAAGCGCTCCACCCCGTCACGCAAACGGTAGACGGTGTTCCCGCCACCGTTCCCATAACCAACCAGGAGCGGGCCCAAAACGTCTTTGTCCATCGCCGCCATCATACGGGCATTGTCCTTGGCGGCGAGGGCAGAAATCGCCTCGGCGTCAATGCCCGCCATAAGCGCGTTAATAAACTGCGTGGGACCATTGCCCGAGGTGTCGAAGCCTGTCAGGTCGAGGCCTGCCGCGCCAAGTAGTCCCGCCAGCGGCGCCACAGGTATCTCGCCGTACTTCTCGTCGAGGCGGTCAAGGACCCAACCGAAATAGCCGTAGCTGGAGCCAATGTTCAGCATGCACCCGTTGCCCCCTTCAACAACATCAAAACACCATGAACCGTTGTCGTACTTTGACCTTTTCAGGGACTCACTCATCCCCGCGTCTGACGGGCAGAAGACAATCATCGGGTCGGTCAGGTATTCCGGGTAGATGGAGGGAACCCTTGGTCCCGGGGACAAGGTCACGTAAAGATTGGGGTCTCTGTCTTTTCTCGGAAACGCCCCCAACAGTATCGTCGGGAAGCTTCCCTTCGCCTCGTTGCTGTACATCTTGTAGACCAGGCCCCACTGTTTCAGATTGTTCTGGCAGCTCGAGCGCCGCGCCGCCTCCCGCGCCCGCGCCAACGCCGGCAGCAGAATCGCCGCCAGGATTCCGATGATGGCAATGACGACCAGCAGCTCGATCAAGGTGAAGCCTTTCCTGTTCATCATTCGTTCCTTTCTGATTCGGTCATACAAAACATGAATTCAATGGGCCATTCAAGGGCGCCAGCCGAAGACCTTTGCAGGCCAAAACCCGGCCTAACTGGAACTTGCAGCCAAAATCTGCTAGGCTCAAAACGTTGACGGATAAAATATTACCACACTTTGTACACAGTCTGAACGTTGTTCAGGAGTCGATTATGGACCGAGCCCAAGAAAAATGTCAATCCCCATCCGTATCCGAAATAAGGCGTGAACGGGAACGGGCTGAAATGGTTGCCCGAATCATGGATGTCGCCCGCGATATGTTTGTCCGCGACGGATATGAAGCGGTGACGCTGCGCAAAATCGCCGAAGCCATCGAGTATTCACCGGGAACCATATACCAGTATTTCAAGGACAAACAGGCACTGTTCATGAAAATCCTTGCAACGGATTATGTCGACCTGCGCAAGAACCTGTCAGAGTGCCTGGTCCTGGAGAATCCCGTGGAGGTGATGGTAGAAATGGCCCGGCGCTATGCAATGTGGGGCATCACCCATCCGAACCACTACCGCCTGCTGCTGATGCCGCCGCAGGCTTGGGAGGAGGAGACGCAGGACCTGCGCAAACCGGCCTCCCCCACTCCGGAAAAACAGTTGTTTCTGATGCTCGACCAGGCAGTCAAGGTGGCCATCAGCCGGGGAATGCTCAAGGAGAAATACACCGAGTCCGCACCTGTGGCGGCGACACTGTGGGCGGGAATTCACGGGGTGGTCATGCTCGAGATCACCACGTCCACCGAGGAATTCGCCCAACTCGGAGGTCAAGATTTGTCGTTGGAAAAACGCCTGGACACCTTAACGGGGGTCTTCGTGGACGGTTTCCTGAAAGAAAAAGTCAAACCCAGACGCCGGTCAAACGCTTGAAACCCGGCGACTGCGGCATATAACGGTAGAGAGGAAGTCATGTGAAACAACTGACGGGGCTTATCGCGGCGACCTTCACGCCCATGGACCAGGACGGACAGGTGAATCTGGAGCCGATTCCCTCGATGGTGAAGAGACTCTTGGGACAGGGAATCAAAGGGCTTTACGTCTGCGGAAGCACGGGCGAAGGCCCCTCGCTCACCACGGACGAACGGGAACGGGTTGCGAAAGCTTTTGTCGCGGCGGTCCAGGGCCGGGTTCCCGTGGTGGTCCAGGTGGGTTGCAACTGCATTGAAGACGCCAGGCAGCTTGCAAGGCATGCCCTGGCCATCGGGGCGGACGCGATAAGCGCCGTTTCCCCGTCCTATTTCATCCCGGAAGGCGTGACTGCTTTGGTGGAAACGCTCGGCAGAATTACGGACGCGGCGCCCGAACTGCCGTTCTACTACTACCACATCCCCCGCTTGAGCGGCCTTTCACTGAGCCCGCTCGCCTTTCTGCAGACGGCGCCCGCGCGCATCCCGTCGCTTGCGGGCATCAAGTTCAGCAGCCGCGACGTGGAGGTGATGCAGCAGTGCCTCGCCTTCGACGGCGGCCGCTACAACATTCTCTTTGGCGTGGATGAAATGCTGCTCAGCGGAGTGGCGGCGGGCTGCGACGGTGCCGTGGGCAGCACCTACAACTTCCTGGCACCCCTTTACCATGAAGTCATGCGCAATGTGGAGAAAGGCGATCTGCCCGCCGCACAGGCATGCCAACTGAAGGCCGCCCGCTTCATCGAAGTTATCCTGCATTACCACGGAAATGCCGGGTTGAAGGCCGCCATGACCCTCACCGGAATCCCCTGCGGTCCGCCGAGACTGCCCCAAACGGCACTGACGGAAGCAGAATGCCTCCGCATGCGGAAAGAACTTGACGAGTTGGGCTTCTTCACCCATGCCAGCGCGGATGCCTGATAAGCCATGCAGGTCGCAAACCCGAATCATGCGCACGCCCCGAGGGAAGCCCTTTTCAGGAGGCAGGATAAGGAAGAAGACGAGGCCGCCCCGTGATTGGCGGGAAGAAATGGACTGTCGCATGCAGCCTGCTGGCATTGCTGCTCATGGTGCTTGCGGGCCTCGCAAGGCATGCCCAAAATGTCCTGCTGGGCCCGGAAGGACATTACTTTGATTCGGCGGGCGTGCGGATCCATTATACCGATGAGGGCAACGGCACACCGCTGCTGCTCGTGCATGGATTTGCAAATCCCGCCAATCTGCAATGGCGCAGGACGGGCCGAATCGACGCGCTTTCAAGAAAGTACCGCGTGATTGCGCTCGACAATCGGGGACACGGCAGAAGCGACAAGCCCCACGACCCCAGCCAATACGGCGTCCAAATGGCGGAGGACCTCGTGCGCCTGCTGGACCATCTCAAGATTGGGAAGGCGCATGTGGTGGGCTACTCCATGGGCGGATTCATTACTCTCAAAATGATTGCCATGCACCCTGACCGGGTGATCAGCGCGGCGGCATGCGGCGCCGGATGGGAACGGGCGACCAGGGAAAATGCGGACTTTGCCGAGGCGGTCGCAAAGGCGGTTGAAAAAGGGGAGGCAGGCCCCCTCGTCAAACGGCTGGGTGGCGTGGACCGTCCGCTAACGCTTTGGGAGAGACTGGCCGTCAAGGTTTCCACCGCCTATTTCAATGATCCGCTGGCCCTGGCCGCGGTGGCGCGGGGCTCCCAGCAACTGACGCTGACAGAAGAAGAACTGAAATCGAACAACGTGCCCACGTTGACCATCATCGGCAGTGAAGACGGCCTGCTACCGGACGCCCGGGCGCTCGGGGAAAAGATGGCCAATCATGAACTGCTGGTCCTAAAGGGCAGGAATCACATGAACACCGATGTCTCAGGCGCTTTTCTGGAGGCACTGGAAGCATTCTTGGCGAAGCACACCCCCGCGTCCCCGGCGGATGCTTCGCCGCGGTAGTGCGGGGCGCCGTCGCACCGAACCGAGGCGCCCGGACAGGCGCAGGCAGGAATGCGTCAAGCATGGTGGTTCAATGAACTCGCGCAGGGGGGCCGCAGAAAAATTGCCCTTCCCCTGACGTATGCCTACAATTCCCGGCAAGACTGTTTAGCCGGAGAGCGCGGCGTGGGCGATTGTTCGCCCCATGGTATGCTACCGTTTCCCTACGGCAAAGGGCGGGCATAAGGTACAGGTTGGGAAGAGAGGATTGGCATGGGCTTTGCATGGTGGACGCAATGGCGGGTTGCCCGTCTGTTTGACCGGGTAGGCGCGCGCTGCCGCTTTCGGGGCGGCAGTGTGGAAGTCAAGGGACACGTTGAACTGGGCACGGAATGCGTGCTGGGAAACAATCTCCTTTTCCGGACACACAAGGACGGCATCATCACCCTCGGCGACGGCGTGGAGGTGGACGACTACGCCATGATGCTCAGCAACAGCCGCATCGACATCGGCCCGCAGTCGTACATCGGCCCCTACTGCGTGCTCCGCGACACGAACCATCTGTTCCAGGGCACCGATGTGCACTGGCGGCTGACCCCGCACATCACCAAACCCATCACCATCGGCGCCAAATGCCATGTGGGCGCCCGCTCCTACCTCATGCCCGGTGTGACCATCGGCGACGGGGCGGTGGTCGGGCCGGCCAGCGTGGTCACGCGGGACATCCCGCCCGGAGAACTGTGGGCGGGCAACCCGGCACGCTTCATTTCCGACCGCATGGATCCCTCCCGCAGGGCGCGGCTCCGCCGCGACCTGGAACTGGGCGTGCTCTTCGGACTGGAGATGCCCGATGCGGGTGATGACAGCCCGGGCACCTGAGCGCTATTCCCCCAGCGCCTCGCGCAGCGTCTCCACCAGATTGGCCAGCACATAGGGTTTCTGAATGAAACCCGCAGGCGGTTGTTCGATGAAATGATCGCTGACCAACTGTTCCGTGTAGCCGCTGGAAATGATAACGGGAATGTCGGTGCGAAGCTCCCGGATTCTGCGGTAGCATTCCTCGCCGTCCATGTTGGGCATCGTCACATCAAGTATGACGCAGGTGATTTCACCCGCCCTCTGGCGAAACAACTCCAGTCCCTCCTCCCCGTCGCGGGCGAGAAGCACATCAAATCCGGCGCGGTTCAGCATGCGCTTGCCGACCGCGCGCACGGGGGCCTCATCATCCACAAGCAGCACGGTGCCGGACCCTTTCCAAAGGAGCTTCCCCCCCTCTTCCGACCCGGCATCCGCCTCGTCGGCATGCCCCTCCATCGCCGGAAAAAGGACGAGAAAAGTGGTGCCCTTGTCCGGTTCGCTGTATACCTTGATCGCGCCATTGTGTCCCCGGACGATGCCCAGCACGGCGGGCATGCCCAGACCGCGCCCGGTGAATTTCGTGGTGAAGAAGGGTTCAAAGATGCGCTCGCGGGTCGCGTCGTCCATGCCGCAGCCGGTGTCGGTCACCTCCAGATACACGTACATTCCGGGAGGAAATTTGTCGCTGAGATAACTGGTCTTGAAATACCGCTCGTCGCAGTTGCGCACCCCCGTTGCCAGGGTCACCACGCCGTAATTCTCACCGATGGCCTCGGAGGCGTTGACCACAAGATTCATCATCAACTGCCGCATCTGCCCCATATCGGCCTCGATGGCGGGAAGGTCCCGCGCCAATTGTGTGCGCAGCGCCACCCGCTTGGAGATGGAGACTTCAAGCATGGGCAGGGTGTCCTGGATGACCTCGTTTAGCGAAAGCCGTTCGGGCATGAACTTTCCCCGGCCCGAATAGGCGAGCATCTGCTTGCACAGGTCGGCCGCGCGGCGCGCCGACGTTTCGATGTCCACCAGGTTTTCCCGCACCGGGCTGGTGCGCGGCAGGGACAGGCGGGCAAGGTCCGCATTGCCAATGATGGCAAGAAGCAGATTGTTGAAATCGTGCGCCACCCCGCCGGCCAGCACACCCAGACTCTCCAGTTTCTGGGTCTCGCGGATGCGGACCTCCAGTTCCTTGCGCTCCTCCTCGGCATGGCGCCTGGCGGTCACATCCTGAATGAACCCCTCCAGCAGCGGGGTTTCGCCCGCCGGAAAGGCACACCCCACCTCCTCCACCCAGCGCCATTCGCCGGAACTGTGGAGTATGCGGTAGGAAAGATGGAATGACCTGCACAGGCTGACAGCGAGCCCAATGGACTCCGCCACCGTCTGCCGGTCATCGGGATGAATAAGCTGTCCATAGGACACCCGCTTCGCCGTGAAATCCGACGCCGCATGCCCGGTCAGGTGTTCCACCTCCTCGTTCAGGTAGACCATGGTGTAGTCGGAGTCATTGTGGCAAAGGTAGATGGTCCCCGGAATGTTCTTCGCCAGCAGCCTGAAGCGCTCCTCGCTCCCGCGCAGGGCCTCCTCCGTGCGGCGGCGCTCGGTAATGTCCAAAAAGGCGCCCACCGCGCCGGAAACATTGCCCTCCGAATCGCGCAGCGGTGAGGCATTGCCGAAAAGCGTGCGAACTTGCCCGTCCTTGAGCAGGACATCCGCCTCATAATCCGTAATGGCGATGCCCCCGCTGGTCGCGCGGTGCATGGGCCGCGCCGACGCGGGGATTTGGACACCCTTCTGAAAGGTGCGCATCTCTTCGGGCGGCCCCGCAAGCGCCATAAAATCCTGCGCGGCTCGATTGGCCCGAAAAGAAGGCCGCGCCAAGTCACCGGCCACCCAGACGATGGCGGGCACGGTTTGCATCACCGCTTCCAGCTCTGTCGCGTGGGCCTTCTCGCGCGCCAAAGACTCTTCCAGTGCCCGGTTGTCGGCATCAACGCTGAGGAAATAGTTGCGCATCCCCCAGAATCCGGCCGCCATGGCCACCGAGATAAACACACCCAAGTATTCGGAGACCGCGCTGACATGCTCCGCCCCCTGGCTTAGGACCGTGTAGAAAACCACGACGCGGCGCACACACATCAGACCGCTGGAAAAGGCCATGAGTCCCCAAGCAATACGATGATGGGTTTGAAACAGATAGCGCAGCGCCAGGGTGGCCGCACAGACCTGTGCCACCAAGGAAACTAAAACAACTCCGGAGAAGAACACGAACATACTCACACCTCCCTGATGCTCTTGCTGTTCTGTGACGTGTGTTTCATGTCATGCCTGTAGAATTACCCGTTGATTGCCGACCCTTGTGCACCGTCTGAGCAGATAAAACAACTGACCGAACAGATTATACCGCAAAAAATGTAAAAAAAGTCACCTGTCCACTTTGCCATGTTGCGGCAGGGCAAGAGCGCCTGCAATTCCTATTGCGCAGGTGACACCGGCTGCACGGAAACCTTGCCTGCGTACTGCCGCAAACAGGTGTCTTCCGGCAAACGGCCCGCCAAAGAACGCCATGCCGCCGCCTTTCCTTCCTCGCTCAGGGAACGGGAAAGCGTTTCATCCACCAGCCTGCATGCCAACCCTTCCCCCGGGTGGGCTTTCAACAAATCCTCCAGCAACTCGAGCGCCTCGGCGGGTCGGTCCAGATGGTCCAGCGCCTCGGCACGGCCCACGCCTGCCGCACGACTGAGCGGTCTGGATTGGGCCAGCGCGTCCCAAAGGTCAAGCGCTTCGGACCACCTGCCCTCCGCCGCGCTCGCCTCCGCCTTGGCCTGCAATTGCATGGCCTCCCACTTGCTGCCGTCGCGGGCCAATTGGGGCGGGACACTGCCCCGCCAAGGCCAAAGGACTTGCTGGCGGTGAAGCAGCCTTTTGGGGTCATCGGGTATAACCAGGTTCACGGGCAAATCCAGCGACTCAGGCGTACGGATGCGGTAGAACCCCTTGAATCGGTCGGCCTGCTCTTTCGGCACGGCAAGCCCCGCGAAGCGTATCCAGCCGGTGCACTGGGTCGGCTCAAACACGGGAAAGCAGTACAGCACCCCGCAGGGCGCACCCGGACCGAGGGCAATGGTCGCCGGATGGGAGAAGTCCTCGGCCTCGTAGCACAGTTCCACGTCCGGCGTGTCGGGACCGGCGGCGAATGCGGCGGCATAGAAGGTCGTTCGGAAATCAACCAGCAGCCCCTCGTTCTGGCAGCCCGCACAGCCGTCGGAAACATCGGGGGTCAGCAGCACCCTGTCGTCCCACCGGCTTTCCCGGCACCCAACCGGATCCTTTTCTGCCTGCCTCACCTTGTCCATCATGCGGTCCACCTGCACACGCTGCACCATGGCCGCCGCCTGCAGGGGGAGGTACAACAGCGCGAACATACAGGCAGCCCATGCCCCGGCCTGCGCAATCCTCCCGCCCAAAACCCGAATAGCGCCGCCGCCCCCCAAAGAAATGCGTCCCAACAAGCCCCGGCATGAAATGCGCAGTGTCCAATCGGCCAGGAATGCGACAAAGAAGAAGGGGGCAAAGGCCAGATGAAACACATGGCGGCCGGAGAACTGGCCGGAAGTGTATCCCCCGAAAAACAGAACAAACAGGAGTACCGTCGTAGCCAGCCTCCAGTTCACCGCGCTCAGACAAACCAGCGCAATCAGGGCAAACCATGCGCCATAAGCAGCAGAACCGTAAAGATAATCAATGAACAACCGATAGCACTTCAGTACAGAGGACTGGTCCCCCGAGAATTGGGGCTTGTTGAAGCCCGGCCCCTGAATCCCGCCCAAGATGGAAAGGGTTGCAGCGTAAGCCCGTGAAATCATGTCCGCCGGAAAACGAAGGGCCATCGCCTGGACATATTTTCCCTTGAGCACGGCGTCGTAGTCCGTTTCCGTGAAATGTCTCCCATACTCCTCCGGGGAAACGGTCAGGCCGCGCCGCCCCGCATCATAAGCCATCATGCTGCAATACAGGTCGTTCAGCAGGTACAACTTCTCGTAGGAGGCCGGTTGCAGCGACATTTCGCGGTCCGCGTTGGTCGAAAAACCCATCATCGTGTCATGCTCGGCCAGGGTGCCCCGCTCGTGCAAAGCTTTCAGAATGGGCCAACCGCTGGCACAAAAAACGCAGGCGAAAAGAGCCATGGCCGCCGCCCTTGCGGCATTGCGCCTGAAACGCTTTTCAACCCCTACCGGGGCCAGCAGAAACACCAACAGGGCAAAGGGCACCATCACCATCGCGTCGCGGCGAAAACCCAGGCCCACCCCCAGCAGGAGGCCCGTCGTCATGCCGAAGACCATCACCCAACGCCCGGACCGGGGACGGCGGATAATCCAGCCGAGCAGCAGGATGGCCCCCAGGATGAACGGGGCCTTGCCGAAATCACGCAGCGGCGCCAGTGCGGCCGTCATCGTGTCCGTCCAGGCAAAGCCAAGCACAACGACCAGTGCGGCAACCCGGCCCATGGCAAGGCGCGAAATGCCATACACTTCCCAGAGGCATACCGCAAAAAGTAGGATGATCAGAATCTTCATAGATTCCCAAGAGATGCCAAAGAGGGACCACACCCAGCCCACGGCCATGATGAGATAGCGGTGATACCCCTGGTACTGGTGAAGCGACTGCTCTTTGCCCTCCTGTTTCAACAGTTGCTGGTCAAGCGAGGGCTGTTGAAAATCGAGAAACTGCCTGAAGCCCGGCACGCTTTCGGGAACGATGTTCACGAACCCCCTCCCTGCGGCCATGCTGGCAGCGGGGATATAGAGCTCGTTTGTGAGCGAAGCGGCAGGACCGCGCCATGTGGAAAGAATGTCGGCGCCGTGAAACACCGCCACGGCCGCCAGAAGAATCAGGACAGCCGCTTCGAGCATCCACCGCCCACAGGTCAGGATACAGGTACGCCTTGAAGGTGCCTTGCATGTATCGGTGTTTTGAACTGGCGTAGCCACGCCATCCATTATGCCGAGCGGTGGGGAGGGGTGCAAAAAAAGAGGTGGGAGCACGGACGGTGCGGAGGACAGGAGGGTGGGTTGTCCGTGCTCCCAATCAGGTCAGGCAGTCACTCAACTGTGTGCGTTCACCCATAGCAACGCACGAAAAGAGGGAGCGGTTGACACGATGACATCACCCGGATAACAACCCCAAGGTTTCCCCGTTACGAGCGCTCCACTTTGGTCACAATTCGCAATTTTCTGCGGGCTTTTGCCGTCTTTCCCCTTCGACAAAAGCGAAAGAAGAGGCATTCCTCCCCTGTTCACCTGGCCTTTACGCCTACTGCTCCGCGACCAGCGTGTCGCCTTCATCGCCCATGACGATAAACCGGGGATGGGAAGGATGGTGGTTGGGCGTGTGTAGGGACATCATCAACTGCCCGTCAAAGGTCTTGAACAGCATGGCATGCCCGCCGTCTGCCTCAAATACAGGCTTTTCCTGCTGTTCCCAGGGGCCATCAAGCTTTCCCGAAATGCTGCGGGCCAACCCCACCTTGTACTTGCCGTCCCTGCCAAAACTGGACCAGATAATCAGCAGTTTGCCCGTCTTGGACCGGTACAGAAACGGCCCGTCGGTTATCTTGTCTTTCTCCTCCTTCACCCAGGATGCGGCGGACGCCTTAAAGAGTAATTGCGGCTTCCCCACCGCCTTGGACAGGTCATCCGACAGCCGCACAGCGCAAATCTCCCCATCCTGCACCTGCACCCATTCATGGCAAAACACCATCCACGGCGCGCCCGCGTCGTCCACGAAGAAGGTGCCATCGAGGCACATCCACCCGGCAGGCGTTTGCGGCCCGTCGCCGATGGGCCGGAAAGAGCCGCGCGGCGAATCGGCCGCGCACAGATGGGTCCGGCGCGTCTTTCCCTTGTCGGTTGCATAGGTGGCGAACAGATAATACTTCCCTTTCCACACATGCACTTCGGGTGCCCAGAAATCCCGTGTACCCCAGAAGTCTTTGGGCAGTTCGAGCACGCGGGTAGGGCCGCTCCAGGTCTTCAAGTCTTTGCTTGTATAGCAGAGAAAGGGTTTCTGCCCAAAGGTCGGGCAGGTGCCGTACAGATAGTAGTGTCCCTCCTCCTTCACCGCGAGCACGAAGGGGTCGCGAATTATAATGTCCGTACAGGAGAGGCCGTCGCCCTGCAGCGGAACGAAGGCCGGTTCGCCAAGCGACGCTGCAAGCGCGGCGCAAATGATGCCAAGGGTGAGCATGCAGAATTCCTTTCTTTGTGTCCGCTACCAGATACCCTATAATGTGCCCCGTGTTCAAGCGAATCGAGGAGTTGCTCAGCAACGATGGACAAGCCCAGTCTGGCCGATTACCGCCGCGAAGTCACCGTTGAACGGATGGAGATATTCCCTGTCCGCTATCCCACGGTGATGCCCTTTCGTTTCTTCCAGGGACCTGTCTCCGGTTCGGGGCGGCCGGCCCTGTTTGTGAAACTCACCGCCAGCGACGGCACCGTCGGCTGGGGCCAAAGTGTGCCCGTGCCGCGCTGGGGCGGCGAACCGCTTGAAAGCGCCTGCTTCACCCTGGATCTGTATCTCAAGCCGGTGGTGCTGGGAAAGAATCCCTTCGACATCGAGGAGATTCACCGCGCCATGGACGCCGAAATGCCCGACGGGGCATATACCGCTTTGGCCATCACCAAAGCGGGCGTTGACTTGGCGCTGCATGACCTGGCCGGGCGCATCGCGAACAAGAATGTCGCGGCGATGTGGGAACGGCCTACAGGCCAGGCGGTGGAACTCAGTTGGACCGTGAGTCCCGCCGAGCCGGACGATGCGGAGAACTGGGTGGCCTTGGGGCGTAAAGCCGGATATCGCCATTTCAACATCAAGGTGGCGCCCGATTTGGAAAAAGATCGCCGCCTCTGCCAGGCAGTGAGGAGTCTCGCGCCGGAAGGCTTTCTCTGGGCGGACGCCAACTGCGGCTATGACGAGGAGACGGCGCTGCGCGCTGTGGTGGAACTCGCCGAGGACGGTGCGGCGGTGCTCGAACAGCCCCTGCGTCCGCACTGCATCACGGGTTACCAGCGCATCCGGAAGGCAGCCAGCCTCCCTATCGTGATGGACGAGGGTCTCGTGTCACCCGAACAGTTGCGCGAATACCTGACGCTGGGCTGCTGCGACGGCGCGGCCATGAAACCCGCCCGCTGCGGCGGGCTGCTGTCGGCGCGGCAACAGGTGGAAATGCTCCGCGAAGGCGGCCATCTGTTTCTGGGCAGCGGCCTCACGGATCCGGATGTGTCGCTGGCGGCATCGTTAATCCTCTATGGGGCCTACGGTCTGGATCGGCCTGCGGCGCTGAACGGTCCCCAGTTCCTGGGGCTGAGCATGCTAAAGGAACCGCTGTTGCCGGTGGACGGTTTCCTGTCCGCCCCGGACGGTCCCGGACTGGGCGTGGAAGTGGATGAGGATGCGGTGCGCGAGCACTGCTGTTTTCCACACTGGAAATGAGATTGCGAAGTGTAACTTCGCGGACAGGTGCGTTCCCAAGTTTAACTTGGGAACGAGAAGAACAAAGCAAAGGAACTTTGGAATCATGCACACATTTATCCTGGCGATGGGAATCGCGGCCACTACCTGGGCGGGGGCGTTTACGCTCGACGACAACGCAGGCACCGTGACGGTCAAGGACGGCGACAAGCCTGTGATGGTTTACCATTACAGCATGGTCGACCCGCCGCAGGGCGTGGCGGCCAAGTTCAAGCGCTCCGGCTACATCCACCCGCTCTACGGTCTTGACGGCGAGGTGATGACCGAGGACTTCCCCAAGGACCACTACCACCACCGGGGCGTGTTCTGGGCCTGGCCGATGAGCACTTCCGGCGACCGCAAGATGGACGTGTGGACGCTGGACGATGCGCGGCAGGTCTTCGGCAAATGGATTGCCAAGGAAGCGGGCGCGGACAAGGCGGTCCTGGAAGTCGAGAATAACTGGGTCTTTGACGATGCGCCCGACAAGCCCGTCATCCGCGAAACGGTCCGCATGGAAATACTGCCCGCCACGGACAAGGCGCGCCCCATCGACTTCAGCGTGCGGCTCGAAAACGTGAGTGACAAACTGTTCACCATGCGCGGGTCGGACGTGAGCAACAAGGGCTACGGCGGCATGTGCATCCGTCCCGACTCGGCCCGCATTCCCATGCACTTCACCGCCGCAAGCGGTGCCATCGACAAGGACATGCTCGAACTGGCCACGCCCTGGGCCGATGTGTCCTATGCGACCAAACCAAAGGGCGACACCCTGTCCGGCGTGGCGCTGTTTGAGCATCCGTCCAATCCCGGCTATCCCCACCCCGGCTGGATTCTGCGCAAGTACAGCTTCCTCGGCCAGTCCTGGCCGCACACCGCCACGCATGAAATGAAACCGGGCGAGAAGGTGGAACTGCGCTACCGCATGCTGGTGCACCGCGGCGATGCGAACGCCGCGGGCGTGGCCGCGGCCTTTGACGGATACACCAAAGCCGTCTCGGGAAAGTGACGGGCCACACGCCATGAGAATGTTGGACGACAGAACTCTCGGCCTGCACCAGACCACACACGTGGGGGTGACGGGAATCGCGAACGGCGGAAAAACCGTCTTTCTCACGTCGCTGATGTGGCAGTTGGCCGAGGCGGCCAACGACAGTTTCCACATCGGGAAACGGGTGCGCATCGACGGGTGGCACGAATTTCCTGTGGGAAGAAACCGGCGCGAAGACTTTGCCTTTCAGCACTACCGCGAGGCGCTGGCCCGGCACCGGGAGTGGCCGGAGAAAACCGCCGACTGTTCCCGTTTCGGGTGCGAATACAGCCGCTCCGACTGGAAGATGTTCCGCCAGCGGCTGGTGCTCTTCGATTTCCCCGGCGAACGCGTCGCCGACGCGGCCATCGCGGCGCTTCCGAGTTATCACGACTGGTCGGAGCACATGCTTCGGCACTGGAACAGCGATTCGGAATACCGGGAGGCCGTGGGCCCCTTTCTCGATGCGGCCCGGCAGGATGAGGTGGATGAAACGGCGCTCCTACTGGAATACCGCCGCACTTTGGCGCGGCTTATCCTCAGTTACAAACCGCTCGTCTCCCCCTCGGTCTTCCTGCTCGACCAGCACGGCAAAACTCCGCAGGCCGACAGTATCGATGCCCTGGCAGCGGAGCGTTGCGCAGGCCTTCCGGGCGCCGAATTCTGTCCGCTCCCGGCCGCGCAACGGGGCCGCTTTCCCGATTTTTCGGCGCGCTATGAGCAGTACAGGCGGGATGTGGTGCTGCCGGTGTTTCGGGAGCTTTCCCGATGCAGCCGCCTGGTGGTGCTCATAGACATCCCCTCCCTGCTGGCGGGGGGAGTGGGCCGCTACAACGACCACCGGCAGGTCCTTCTGGACCTGGTGGACACGCTTCGTCCCGATTCGTCCATCGGCGGAAAACTGATGCGGCTCTTCCGCTTCCGGTCAGTGGTGCTGGACCGGGTGGCCTTTGTGGCGTCAAAATCGGACCTCGTTCACCCCGATGACATTGAAAACGGCCGGGTCGAATCACTGCTCCGCCAGATGACGGCGCGGGCCAAGGGACTGCTCCCCAATGTGCAGAGCGGGTTCTTTGTCTGTGCGGCCTGCCATTCAACGCGCCGCGGAGCCCGGCCGGGCACGCTGATCAGCAAGACCTGCCGCGACAATCCCGAGCGCAGGGAGATGGAGTTCACCGTCTCACAAGTGCCGGAAACTTGGCCGCACGAATGGACGCCGGGCGAGTACCGCTATCAGCATGTGTGGCCGCAGGCACCCAGAAACTTTCAGCTTGCGCCCAACCATTTGGGACTGGACCGCGTGTTTGACTACATTTCGGGATGACTCCCCGAAAGGAGTGCCTGACCGTGAGCGCGACAGAAGGAACAGACGCCGTCCCCCTCCGGCCTCGCCGGCTGGGAGACCCGCTGGACATGCCGCCGACCGCACCGGGCGGAGCGAAGCCCCCTGTCTGCGGAACGGAGAACAATGGCGGATTTCGCAGGGGTGACCGGGGACTAGGTCAACCGTTCTTCGCGGCCGCCCAGTCGCGCCCCCTGTCAGAAGAAGAGATTGCCCGGCACAGGACGGAGGAGGAGCAACAGCTTCGGGAGGAATTTGCGCGCAAACTTGAATCCCTGCAGGGGATGAGCGGATTGCTGCCCCTCCCCGAATGGGCCCGACGCATAGTGACCACAGCCCTGCTGGTCGGCGCTTCCGTGCTGGGACTGCTGGTAACCGTGGAATTGAGCCGCTTTGCCGCCACCTTTGCAGCGCTGCCCGAACCCTTCAACTGGATTGGCGCGGCCGGTGCCGTGCTCTTTGGCGGCATCCTGCTGGGCGTGACGGCTTGGATGTTCTGGCAGCTCGCGCGGCTGAAACGTTCCCCGGCCATCCGGCTGGAGGCCATAAGTGTGCTGGCGGAGCGGGAGAAGTGGCGGCAGTTGGCCCAGAATCATGCGGCGGAGGCAAAAGACCAAATTGGGGCATGCCTGAAAGGCTATTCCCTTTCCAGGCAGGACCGAATGCGCCTGTTCGCACTGGGCATGACCGCCGAAGAGTGCGAAGAGATGGCCAAGGCGCGCACCCGCCTTCTGGAAAACAACGCGTCCGCAACGCCGAGGGACTGGCTCCACGCCTACGCGGGCCAGTTTCAGAGCATCCAGGACGAGGCGGCGAAACGGCGCATCCGCCAGTATGCGCTGCGCGTGGGCACGGGCACGGCGACCTCTCCCCTCGCGGCCATCGACCAGATGATCATTTTGTACTCCAGCATCGCGCTCATCAAGGACCTTCTTTTCCTGTACCAAGTGCGCCCCGCCTTCGGCCAGGCGGGCCTGCTGCTGGCGCGGGCCATTCTCAACACCTACCTCAGCGGCCTCTTTCAAGGTCTCGCCGAGAATGCGGCCGATTCGGTGGCCGATTCGGTGCACCACATGACCGGGGAGATGACCGAGGCGCTGGGCAGCGGCATCCTGCGCGTGCTCGGCGCAAAGGTCACCGAGGCGGGGCTGAACGGATACCTGATTTACCGACTGGGAAACAGCACGGTGCGCATGCTGCGCCCTGTTGAAGCAGCCACGCGGACAACCTGAGCGTGTTCGAAGCATGTGGTGCATGTTCATGCAGAGGCATCACAAGATGTGTCTTGAACATACGGACAGCCAGGGCACCGGTGTTACCGGTGCCTATATTCTGGCCGGGCGGCATCTGCCGGATCGGCGGCTAAACGGAGACTTCGCAGAGAATGCCTGAACCCAGGGTCGAGACAACGCCCGAAGCGCCCACGACAACGACGCTCCGCACGACGGACCGCATCGTTGCCGTATTGCTCTACTTCGGCCTCTCTCCCTTCTTCACGCCGTGGCTCCGGAAACGGCGTGATTCACTGGCCGCGCATCATGCCCGGCAGTCCGACGCGCTGTTCCTGCTGTTCTATTTGATTGTCTTCCTGTTCGCGGCAACCGTCGCCGTTCTTTCCGTCGTCATGCTCCGCTACCGGGCTGTGTATGCCGCGGGACATTACGAGGCGTGGACGCTGAGTCTCTTTCGAAAGCTGCTCATCGCGTGGACCGTGTTTTGGGGTTACGGCATTGGATTGGCGCTGTTCGGGTCCCGCGCAGAAATACCCTGGATTGGCCGCCTGAGCCGTTGGCGCGGCGCAAGAATCGCCCGCGTGGCACTGGCGTTCACCTTTCTGCTGGCAGCCGTGGGCGGCGCGCTGGCCGCGCGCGCTTCGGCCCTGGCGCCCGAAAAGGCCACACCGGCCAAAGCCTGCCTCCTCTATGAGGATGTGAACGGCCGCTATCCGCGCTGGCTCTTTGCCCTGGGCTACTATCCCGCCATCGAGGCGGCCCACCGCCGCTGGGGTGACAGCGTGTCCCTGCGCAGGCTCACCCGCGAGAATCTGCTCTCCGCAGTGGGCGAAGCCGAATTCCTGTTCATCGGCTCGCACGGCATGCCAGAGGGCATTCTGCTGCAGTCGGGGTTTGTGAAGCCGGACGATGTGCGCGCCACGGGCGCGCATGCGCAGCTCCGCTATGTCTATCTGGCCGGATGCGACAGCGGCGCGCTCAAGAAAGACTGGGAAGAGGCCTTCTCCCCCGCACAGGTGGTTACCCAAGCAGGGTTGACGCCGTTGCTTCAGCACATCGGGTGGTTGTGGTGTGAGGCGCCGAAGGAGATAGCAGGATTGTAGGGTGCGTGAAGTTTTGCAAAGCAAAACGGAACGCACCGTCAAGGCCCCTACGAGATTGAAAGGACCGGTGCTCTCCGCATTGCTTCGCAACGCTACGAGCACCCGGACTGCCGCTGCGAGCACCCTAACGGTTAACGTCGCGGCGCTTCCCAGGGGAAGGGATAGGGCGGCAGGGGCTGCGCACTGCCGTGGTAGTAGTCCATGAGCTTCTTCACCGCGTCGGGCTCGAGCCGCCGCACGCGGCCCAGCGTGTGGGCCGCATGGAGCACCTGCGCCGTGTGCTCCACCTTTTCAAGCTTCATGTAGGCCTCAAACACATCCCGGCCCACGGTGAGCGCGCCGTGGGTGTCGAGCAGCACCGCGTCATAGTCGCGAATCCAGGGACGCACCACGTCGGCACCCTCGCGGCTGCCGGGCGTGGCGTAGTCGGTGGTGGGGATGGCCAGCAACCCCATGATCACCTCGGGCACGACCGGGTCGGTCATGCCGAGACCGGCGATGGTCAGCGCGGTGGCAAAGGCCGGATGGGCGTGGACCACGGCGCCGATATCGGGACGCTCTTCGTAGGCCGCCAGGTGGGTGAAAAACTCCGAGGTGACTTTGCCCGAGCCGGACACCAGTTCCCCCCGCCCGTTGGCAATCACCAGGTCTTTCGTCGCCATATAGCCCTTGGAAATGCCGCTGGGGGTGGAGACGTAGAGGTCTTCCCCGATGCGCACGCTGATGTTGCCGTCCGTGGCCGCCACCAGATTGCGCGCATAGAGCCGCCGCCCAACCTCGCAAATGGCCTCGCGGGCCTGCTGCTCATTCATGGGGCGCGTCGCCGGAGGAAGGGGTGTTTTCATCATCAGACTCAGGCAGGCGGGACGCCTGCGGTACAGGCGCATCGCCGGAGGAGGGGGCATTGTCTTCGTGCTTCGGGTCCGGCAGGTCCCGCAGCAGCGGCTTGGACATCAGGAACCACACGAAGGCGGTAATCACAAAGCACAGACCCAGGTGCATGGCCACGGCCTGGCCGTGCCCCCCAGCCGGGCCCTTCACTGCGAGTATCCGCCACGACTGCCAAACAGGCACCTTGAGAACGCTGGTGGTGAGCACCTTTCCACCAGAATCGGTCATCGTGGCGGTCTGCGTGAGCAGCGGCAGCCATGAGGTGACGGCCAGGATGAACAGGTAGTTCAGCCAAAACCGCCCTTGCCGCAGAAATCGCAACCGTCCGCGCATCAGTAGACCGGAGTGCACCAGTGCCGGTACTTGGGTTCGCGGCCCTGGACAACACTGAAGTAGGTTTCCTGCAGTTGCAGTGTGAGCGGACCCGGTTTTCCATCGTTCAGCAGGCGCCGGTCCACCGAACGGACCGGGGCCACCTGCGCGCCGGTGCCGCTGAAGAAGAGTTCGTCGCAGACATACAGCTCGGTGCGGGCGATGTCACGCTCCACCACTTCCACGCCCAGCAGGTCATGGGCAATTTCCATAATGGTGTTGCGCGTGATACCGACCAGAATGTCGCTGTTCGGCGGCGTGGTGATGAGCTTGCCGTTGAGAATCATGAAGATATTCATGGCGCTGCCTTCGGCCACGGTGCCGTTTTCGCGCAGGAAAATGGCCTCATGGAATCCCGACTGCCTGGCTTCGGTCGCGGCGAGCGACGAGTTGATGTAGCTGCCCGTCGACTTGACCCGGGTCGGAATTGCATTGTCCGACAGGCGCCGCCAGGACGACACGGCCACGTCAAGTCCGCTCTGCGTGTCACAGTAGTCGCCCAGTTTGATGACGTAGCAGCAGAACCGGCTCTCCACGCCCTTCACCGCCGGTCCGAGCGAACATTCGCTCTTGTAGACCACCGGGCGGAGGTACACATCCTCCTTGAAGCCGCTGCGACGGATCAGTTCGGCGCAGATGTGCTCGATGTCCGTGGCGGTCTCCGGAATCTCCATGCACATGATCCGGCAGTTGCGCACCATCCGGTCCACATGTTCCTTGAGCCGGAACAGCAGGACGTTGTCCTCTTCCTGGTTGTAATAGCCGCGAATGCCCTCGAAAAGACCCGTGCCATAGTTGAACGCGTGGGTCATCACGCTGATCTTTGCCTCCTCGATGGGCACATAGTTCCCCTCGAAATAGGCGATGGGACCGGGATTCATCTTAGCCATGACATTCTTCTCCTTGAACCCAATGCGTGTCCGGCGTTTGGATGCTATTCGACACCCATGACTGCCGGGGATACACGCCCGAAACGGGCCGAAATAATTGCTGCCAGCGCACATAGTATGAAACCTCCCGCCGCCAAATGCAACCCGGTGGCGATGATTGGGCGTTCGGGAACCGTAGGGTGCCGTGAAGCAAAGCGAAACGCACCATCTCTTCTCGAACCAAGACCGGTGCGTTTCGCTTCGCTGCACGGCACCCTACCCCGATCCCTCCCGCATGAAATAGCGATCATCTCCCCTGCGTTGATAAAGTAAGCGTAACCGGAGTGTGGAAATGTATATTGTGAACGCCCTGCTAAATATTGCCGACGAAACATGGTCCGTTGCGGGTCAGATGGCCCCCTATCTCCTCTTCGGATTTTTCGCGGCGGGGTTGTTGAGCGCTTTTGTCTCGCCCGAATGGCTGGAACGCCACTTGGGCGGACCGGGTTTTCTGCCCGTGTTCAAGAGCGTCATGCTCGGTGTGCCGTTGCCGCTGTGCTCCTGCGGCGTCATCGCGGTCACCGCCTCGCTGCGCCAGCACGGCGCCAGCCGGGCCGCGGCCACGGGCTTCCTCATCGCCACGCCCCAGACCGGCGTGGACTCCATCGCGGCCACCTGGGGCATGCTGGGTCCCGTGCTGGGCATTTTTCGGCCCGTGGTGGCGCTCCTCAGCGGATTGTTGGGCGGACTGCTGGTAAGCCTCTTTGGCGAGCCGGAAACGACCGGGGATGCCAATAGCGCCCACAGCAAACCCTCCCCCGCCGGAGCCTGCTGCGGCATGGAGGACAAGCCCGGCGAAGGATTCTGGGCGCGCACGCGCCACGTGTTCCACTATGGGTTCGTAACACTGCCCCGCGACATCGCCCGGCCGCTGGTGGTGGGCATGATTCTGGCGGGCATGATCAGTGCGCTGGTGCCGACCGACGCGCTCGCCCCCTACATCGGCGGGGGCATCCTGGCCATGCTGGCGATGATCGCCATTGGCATTCCGCTCTATGTCTGCGCCACGGCGAGCATCCCGCTGGCGGTGGGTTTCATCCACATGGGCGCGTCTCCCGGCGCGGCGCTGGCCTTTCTCATCGCCGGCCCGGCCACCAACGCGGCCACCATCGCCACGGTGTGGAAAACCATGGGACGCCGGACCACAATACTCTACGTGCTTTCAGTGGCCATCTCCGCGCTGGTCGCAGGACTCGCCTATGATGCGCTGGTCTCCATCATGGGCCACTCCGGTTTCACCATGGCAACGCACAACCATCACGAACATGAGATGGGCGGTGCCAACAGCGTCTTCACGGTGCTCCTGCTGGCTGTGGTCCTCTACAGCGTGCTTGAAACCAGAATACTGGGCTGGGTACGGGGCCTGCGCCCCGCACCGGTGGTGGTCGACCTACCCCACGTAACCCTGAGCGTCAAGGGCATGACCTGCTCCCATTGCGCCGCGCGGGTGCGCAGGGAACTGGAACAGGCTGCAGGCACGGACAACGTGGACGTGGACCTCGCGCGCGGCAGTGCCACCATCATCGGGACCGGTCTCGACGGGGAGGCATTGCGGAAGGTGGTGGCCGGTTTGGGGTATAACGTGTGTGTTTTAGACTAAGTCATTGTTTTTCAATGACTTAATATATTCTTCGCATGTTAACAAAACAGGCTTTTCAATGTACTTTTGTTGACTTTTGTAACAAGTCATTTCCCTGAAGAAAGGCTATCTCGCTTTGAAATCGGAGTACGCAGAGACACGTGACCGGCGTTCATATTTGACTCTTTGAATCTGGGGATGCCGCGCGATAAGATGGGGAAGTAGGGAAGTAGTGTTGTACTGGCCAAAACGAAAAGCGTCGCTCACTTTTCCAAGGGATTAGGTCTGAAGGAGATGGTGCAATGGCGTGCGAAACACATCGCCGGTCGATAAGGTTGGGGAGTACTCTGATATCGTCCTGCATTTCGCTTGCGTTGTCGTTGACATGCTCTGGCTGCAATGGCGCGAAGGAATTGGGGCAGGGCCAGAATAGGGATGTTACTGTACTTGAAGATTGGTACGTCTCTCAATCGGACACCGCGATGCCGAAAGGTCACTTTGTCGCGCGAGTCCACCGACTGTATCATTGGCAGGACGGTGCATATAGTCTATGTCCGGATGAACCGATGAATCGAGGCGTCCCCGAGAATTCACCCCTTGGCGAGTGGCAGGTACTTCTTCACGGGAAAGTGGGGGGAAGTGTCACCGCTGAGGCTGGCGATTCTCAAGACCTAGATCTCGGGGGACACGGCCGGGCTGATCGCTACTGGGTCTCAGCAGCGAGGAACAACGGCGTTCTGGGGGGCACTCGTTGTTTACCCGCCGCTTTCCTGGACCGGCCCCGGGTACCGGAGTTTGGGTGGTGGGTAGCGGATGAGGCCAAGCAGCCAGTCGTGTTGGTTAGCCACGTTACTAACCGATGTGAGCGGGAATCCTGGCATTCAGACATGGAAGAAGAGCCGGCACCAGAAAATGTGCAGGGGAGTTTCTGTCAGAATGTAGTGGCGTATATATGTGACGAGAAAGATGCATCGTCGGGAAAGGGCGAGCGAACGCGTATTTCCTTATCCATTGACTGGGTTCGAAACAATGTGGACATAGTGCAGCATTTGAGATCCAGTCGCGGCGACGAACTGTGTGCTTTACGGTTCCGGAAGACCGCAGATGCATGTGACAACTGGTTTGGTCACTATGATGCTCAACACTGGTTCTACAGTTCGGCCAGGGATGCAAAGGTTCAATACTTGGGAAGTGAGATTGCGCTCGTGGACTACGGCGACTTCAATTGTGACGGCCGCACCGAGTTCCTTTTTCGGGTCAAGAAATACAACGAGGATGGTTATCGTATGTTTTGGGATAGATTCAATGGATCTCTGGACTATACATGGCGTTATCATTGAAGAAGAGGGCAAGCGAGGGAAGATAGAGATGCCTCGGCCGTTTCGCTTTGAACACGAAATGGCCGCCACAAAACCGTCCACTCTGTAGGCGGATGTTCAACTTTCACAGGTCGGTTTGGGGTATAACGTGTGTGTTTTGGATTAAGTCATTGTTTTTCAATGACTTAATCTGTTCTTCCTATGTTAACAAAGCAGACTCTTCAATGTACTCTTCTTGTCTTTTGTAACAGGCCATTTCTTGGAAGGCTGCCCGTTTTGATTTGAACGTCGGACACGGAGACACACGACCGGCATTTGCGCTCGATTCTTTGAATCTGGGGATGTCGCGCGATAAGATGGGAAGTGGGGAGGCAGTTTGAGAGAAAGCAGGAGGCGCTAACAAGAATGGGCAAGAGTGAGCTTCCCCCCATCCTTCGACAGGTACCGGGGCAATTTAAGATGGTGCTAAGGGGCGGGCCTGCGCCCGCCTTGCCTTCACTGTAGCAGGTTCCGCGTGGGGCGTCAACGCTGCCGCCGGGGTGCCGTTTTGGGGC
>CAITNO010000089.1 GCA_903893795.1 Candidatus Hydrogenedentota bacterium
GGCGAATCACACATTCGACTCGACTGTCACTACCAAAGAATACTCCATGACAATCCCGACCCGTTTCGTCAGCGATGACCTAATCGAGGTTCCCCTCGTGGCAAAGGATATGTTCGGAAATACCACGTTTCGCATCGAGTTCAAGATGACTCGGATGAAGGAGTCGCAGAACCCGAGTCAACCGGCACCGGAAATCAGTTCCCCGGTTCTTGGCCAAACGCCGGAACAGAAGGTGCTGGACCGATTGCTTGGCACATGGAGCCAGGAGGCAACCTTGTTCAAGGCAAAATGGACTCCTGAGGAGAAGCACACCACGGGCACGTTCACGGTTACCCGAATTCTCGGCGGCGCATTTGTTCAATCAACCGGGAGGGACTCGGAGAATAACAGTGTCATCAACCTGTGGACGTACAACCAACAGCGGAAACGCTACCAGGCCTGGTCATTTGGGTCCGATTATGGCGGTCCCAACAGCCCGGCCAACGGCAAGTGGAACGAGGCAACCCAGTCCGTCGAATATAGCGATTCGGGGGAAGACGGACAGACGTCGGTAGGCCAAATGCATTTTGTGGACGATGATACCGTCATAAGCAATGGCAAAGTAACGGACGCGACTGGAGAGGTTCTCATGAACATGGAGTTCAAAATAACCCGGATCAAGGGGGCTGCATATTGAAGGGAAGTCTGCTCAGAAACGTTCACCTCCCGATCAGAAAAAGGGGCAAGACCAACGGCTGGGAAAGGACAAGGAAATGATGAACAACAGGGTCACGATTGCAATCGCGTTGCTGGTAGTGGTGCTGGTGGGACTCCCGCTGGCGGTCCGGTTCATGCAAAGAAATGCGGTTCCACCGGCAACGGGAACCGGGGGAACCACCTATAACTTGGTTTCTGTTGCCGGAAAGCCGGTCCCCTGCCCCGGTCCCGGCGATCCTGACTTCGTGTTTAACTCCGGCTCTAACATCACCATGAACAACGACGGCACGTACGCCGTGCTCTTTCAGTTTGCCAAACCGGGTGGTGGCACCTTTGGCGTTGATTTCAACGGCACATACACCAAAGAAGGTTCCGATTGTATTTTGGACTGGACTGAGAAAACAGGCAAGAAACTGCAGGTCAAAGTCATGATAGATGGAAGCACACTTACAATGACTGATGAGGGGATACTCTACGTCTTTCAGTAAATGGGTGCCCGCTCACTTCTCGACCGCCGCAGACAGCCAGGGAAAAACCCAAGTGCCGTTCGGCACAGAAAGGTGATTGACATGAGCAAAAGAGGGTGTGTAGGAATGGTTTTGGTTGCGTTGGGTTCTGCGGCAATTTTGATTGGTGGCCTCGACCTATTTAATGGAACGTACTTCATCGTGCCCGGCAGCGGGATGATTGCGCTCGGTGCGTACCTTGGACAGACTCCCGGCCGCAGATTCGTCTATTGTGCCTTCTTGCTCATAGCCGGCAGCCAAGTCGCCATATTGGGCGTATCGTCTCTGTTAGACGGCGTAACAGGATGGTGGCAGGTCGTCCTTGCGCTCTACATGATGGGCTGGTTGATGGATATTGTTGGCGTTGCTTGTGAACTCACCGCAAAGCTCGCAGCGGCTGCCTCGGTCATGGTTACGCTTCCAGTGGGCTGGAAAGATCACGAAAACCCATCAAGCCCCTTGCCGTTTCTCATCATTCAAGGCGTCGCGGACCCCTTTTTCCCGTGGCAGGGTGGAATGGTCAACGAAGGCCCTTTCCGCAAAAGCGAGTACCAGAGCGCCGAAGAGACGGTCGTTTTCTGGGTAAACAATAACCATGCAATTTCACCACCGGCGAAGGCGAACCTGCCTGACACGGATCCGAAGGACAGCACCACGGTTTTTCAGGAAGTCTATTCGGCCAATCCCGAAGGCGCTGAAGTTGTCTTCTATGGAATCAACGGGGGAGGTCATACGTGGCCAGGCAGTGCGGATACTGGCCTCGGGTTTCTGGTTGGTCTCACCAGCCGGGACATCAGTGCCACTCAGGTCATTTGGGAATTCTTCAAAACCCACACCCGAAGGAGTTGAAAACACGCACATGCGCTGTACGCAGAGCTTCGCATGGCGAGGCACAACCGAGTAATGCGGGATACGACATGATAAAACAGATCGCTGCCCTATTTGTTTTTGTAACCGTTTCATTTGCGGCGCCCGGCGTGAGTGCTGTTCTCTCCGTTTCGGGTCCGGGCGATTGGTATCGCGACTTGAACAAGCCATGGTTCAATCCGCCAAACTGGGTCTTTGGCCCTGTCTGGACATTGCTCTACTGTGTCATGGGTGTGGCTGCGTGGCTTGTATGGCGAAAAGGCAACACGCAGTTCCTGGTCTGGCCGCTCGGCCTCTTCTTCTTGCAACTTGTCTTCAACGCATTGTGGACGCCGTTGTTCTTTGGCATGCACGAGCCTGGATTTGCACTGCTTGACATCATCGCGCTGTGGTTGGCGATTGCGGCGGCAATGATTGCGTTTTATCCGGTATCCAGAGTGGCGGCCTGTCTGTTCATTCCGTACTGGTTGTGGGTGAGCTTTGCCACTGTTCTCAATACTGCGGTCTGGTGGCTTAACAGAAACTAAGCGTTGTACTGGGCAACGTGTGCTCCGAATAGGGAG
The DNA here is from genome assembly GCA_903893795.1 of Candidatus Hydrogenedentota bacterium. Lineage (GTDB taxonomy): Bacteria > Hydrogenedentota > Hydrogenedentia > Hydrogenedentales > CAITNO01 > CAITNO01. The sequence goes on from CAITNO010000089.1 coordinate 2,633, forward strand.
ACCGTTTGTCGCAGGTCCAACGGAAACGCTGCAGTAAGAACACCCTCTTGCCCCGTCGGGAACACTCCGACAACTGCCATGTCCATAGGACGCTACCCAGAATAGGTCGGATTTCTGCGGTCAAGTGCTTTATTTGCTCAGTCTTGAGCCGGTGAGTTTCTTGCCCTTATGGGGTCGTCATTAACAATTGGGTGTCGCGGCTTATATTCTTGCCCTGCCAGACGCCGGATGGATTTCTAGGAAGAACAACCCTTAATTAATGGTATTTATTGAGCAATGCAAAGGAATATCTGCAATATAGCTTGATTCTGGCTCAAATAAATGCTATTATATGCTCAACTTATGCGCCAGAGAAAAGAGAATACACAGAATCGTACCAACGATTTGGTTGAGAAAATCAGGTCGCGAATCATGGATTCCAACCTTGCGAAAGGGGAGGTGTTCATGACCGTTGACCAGATTGTGGTGGAATATGGGGTGTCGCGCACGATAGCGCGGGAGGCGTCCAGCCAACTCCAAGCCTTGGGGTTGCTGAAAGGGCGCCAACGGGTCGGACTGGTAATGCACCGTCCGGACGCTCAGGACCTGATGAAGAACTGGCTGCCCCTTTATGCGCGCAGTCTCGGCGGCGAGAGTGTCCAGGCACTCGCCCAACTGCGCTATGCGCTGGAACTGGGGACCATCGGTCTTGCTGTGGCCAACGCCACGGAAGACCAAACCAGCCGGCTGAAGGAGATCGCCGCACGCTTCGAGGCGGTGACATCGGCCCAGGGCCAGACCGAAGAGGCCGACAGCGCCGAACTCGAATTTCATTGTCTGATTCTGGAGATGTCCGGCAACCCGTTGATTTCGGGCATGCACGCGGTGCTGTCGGACTACTTCCACGTGGCCGTTCAGAAGAACCCCAATTGGCGGAAGGTTTCGCCCGATGCCGTTTGGGAACACAAGGCCATTGCCAAAGCCATCGCGGCGCGCGATGTGGAGCTTGCCCGAAACCTGTTGCGGCACCATTTGGACAACAGTCTATCCGAACTGAAGGGTTGCTGAATCAGCCAAGCCAGGAGACCTCACGGGCGTGCTGGCCGAGTTGTCGGCAAGCCACATAAGGAACTTGGCGTGTGCTTAGGTTTTGGTCGCCGCCGAGTTAACCGTGCGGATGAAAGGAAGGGAACGATGAGAAGGAGCATGCAAAACCAAATGCGTATTGCGCTCGTGCTGGCGCTTGTTCCGTGCGTTTGCGCAGGCGCATTGGCTGATACTGCCACAGCCCCCTCACCTGCGGACAAGGCATCAATGGTGGAACCCGACGCGGACCTTTCATGGTCGCCGGCCGCCGGTATTGGCACCCACGATGTCTATTTCGGCGAGGACTATGACAAGGTCAAGACTGCCGACACCGGCTCTCCCGTCTATCGGGGACGCCAGACTGCGACCACCTTCGACCCGGGAACACTGGATACAGGCAAGGTCTACTTCTGGCGCATTGACGAGGTAGACGTTGCGACCACGACGGGCAGCGTCTGGCGTTTTGCCA
>CAITNO010000090.1 GCA_903893795.1 Candidatus Hydrogenedentota bacterium
CCGCCGCCGCCCGCACCGCCGGAAGCGCCGCCGCCGCCAGAGCCGCCCGCGCCGCCGCCGCCGCCGCCGCCGCCATGGCCGGCGGCAAGCGTCTGATCATATGAAACGGCGGTAAACTGTGCCGCACCGCCGACACCCCCCGTTCCGCCTATGCCGCCCGTGCCGCCTGTGTTGCCCACCGTGCCCAGGTAGCCAGCGCCACCCTGAAGACCAGGGCCTGCCGAACCGCCAAACACAACTGCTCCTGCGCCGCCGCCGCCGCCGATGGCCACTGTATTGCTCGCAATTGCCGCTCCGGCACCGGCACCCACCGTGCCGTTAACTCCGGCGCTGCCACCCGTGCCGGGTGTGCCTGCAGCGGCAAATCCGGCAGTGCCCGCGGAGCCGACGGATGCCGTTCCTGTCGGCAACTGCCCGCTTACACCAACAGATGAATCAATTCCCTTGGCACCCGAGGTGCCCGCCACGCCTGCGTCTCCTCCGAGCACGCCGCTCGCGCCGCCATTGCCGCCTGTGCCGCCACCGCCGCCTTTGCCGCCCGCGCCGCCTGCGCCGCCGGTGCCACCGGTACCGCCTGTGCCGCCGCCGCCGCCTGTGCCGCCACCGAGCGTTCCGGGCGTGACGTCAAGATTTGCATTCCAAATCAGGTCGCCCGATGCGGTGATTGACAGGGGCCGCGCGCCCGTGACATTGACCATAACCACCGGCCCGACCGTGAGATTCGCAAAGGCGAACACGGCCACGCCGTCAATGACGGCACCGCTCTTGGATGGATATCCAACCAAAGTCATGGTTGGCGTGCCGTCCGTGGTTATATTAAGTGTGCCGGAGGTAATGTTCCATGTGCCCAACCCGCCATCACTGTCGTAAATGGTTTGGGCGTGGACTGAAACATTGGGCAGTACCGCAAGCAAAACCGCCGCTAACAAGAGTAGAGGTTTTACTGAGGTTTGCCTGATTCCCTTAAGCGCAAGCAACCGGTGTGAACGCATAGTCAATTCTCCCTGCCTGAAAACCCTGCCAATGAACCCTTACGGCACCCGCGGACAAAAAAGAACCGCGAAGACGCTCGGCTAGGATCACAAGTCCTAGAATGGCAGTATAGCACGTTCTTCCTAAAATGGGAATAGCTGTTGCTGCGTATTTCCAGAAATGGGAAACAGTGGGAATAGTTGAAATTCGTGAATGGCTGCCGGGTGTTTCAAAGCCAACGTGACAATGCCGGGGAGGCAGTCAAAACCGATCCCCAGTCTCTCTATTGGCGGGCTTTGCCCAGTTTTTCCTGGAGTCCGGGCGTGTCTGGCTGCTGTTTTTCCAAGCATTCCAAAACCTGAAGTGCTCGTTCTTTCTGACCATCGGCCAGCAGCAGGGAGGCCATATTGAATTGGGCGGTGATGTTCTTGGGGTCTATTTTCAATGCCTGTTCATACCAATCGACGGCAGATTTTGCGTTGCCGCCCGATGCCGCGAGATTTCCGATTTCGACGCGCATGTTTGCGTTGCCCGGATTCTTGGCGGCGGCCGCCTCGAAGTGCTGCACGGCTTCGTCCGTCCGTTTGAGGGCGACCAGCGCACGGGCGATGTTCAGGTCGGCGAAAGGATCAGCCCGGTGAATTTCGAGTGCCCGATTATAGTGGGCGAGTGCATTCTCATAGTCGCCCCGCGTGAAGAATACGTTGCCCAGATTATTCTGTGCCAGGGGGAATTCAGGAATAGCGCGAATGGCGGCTTCGAAATGTTCCTGTGCCTTGTCCAAGTCACCGTGACGGAAATGGTGCCACCCCAGACTGTTGTGCACGTCGCCATCCTCCGGCTTTGCGGCGAGAGCCTTTTGGTACCATGTTAGCGCCTCGTCGGGTTTGCCAAGGGTCTCATAGGCGGCGTCCAAATTGTTCAGCGCCAGCAGCAGTGCCGGCTTCAATTCCAGCGCCTGACGGTAGTGCTGCATGGCCTCTTCAATATTCCCCTTCTCCTGCATCTCGTGGCCGAGATTGTTGTGGACGAGGGGATTCTTCGGGTCCACTTCGAGGGCCTTTTGGTACATGGCGATCGCATCGTCGGCGCGGCCCATTCTTGACAGCAGCAATGCGAGGTTGTTGGGGATGTTCGAGTTCTTGGGGCTGTTTTCCATGGCCTTTTTGTACAAGTCAACGGCCTCGTCATTCTTTCCCTGCGAATCGGCCAGCCGCGCCAGATTGTAGTAGGCGTACTCATCGGCGGGACGGATGCGCAATGCCTCGCGGTATTTCGCCTCCGCCTCCTCGTTGCGGTTTTGCCGGGCCAGAAGGTTGCCCCAGTTGTTGAATGCGAGGGTGAAGTTGGGCGCAATCTCGACGGCTTTGCGGTAATGCTCCTCGGCGGCCTTGGGGTCTTCATTGGCCAGCAACAGTCCCAGGTCATTGTGCGCGCGGGCGTCGCCGGGATTCATGGCCAGGGCCTTCTCGAAATAGGTGCGGGCTTCGGCGTCCCTGCCCTGGGCGACCAGTTCACGGCCCATGAGATAGTGGAGATCCTGATTGTCCGGGTCGATGCGCAGGGCTTCCTGGAAGCGCTGTTCGGCCTCCGCCTGCTTGCCCTCCGCGGCAAGGAGCTTGCCCATCTTGTAGAGCACGTAGCCGAACTTGGGCGCGGCGCGCAGCGCGGCCTCGTAGTGGGCCATGGCTCCGGCCGTATCCCCGTCTTCGGCAAGCAGTTCGCCCAGTTCGTTGTGCGCGCGGGCATCGCCGGGATTGAGCTGGAGCGCCTCCTCGAAGCGTTTTTTCGCTGCTTCTTTGCGGTCGGCCGCGGCCAGTTCGCGGGCGAGGAGATAATGGACGTCCTGGTTCATGGGATCGGCGGCGATGGCCTCTTCATAGCGGCGGATGGACTCGTCGCGGCGGCCTGTGGCGGCCAGAAGCCGCCCGAGCCGGTCGAGGGCATAGGCGAAGCCGGGCTTGAGCCGCAGCGCCTCCTCGTAATGCTTCATGGCCTCGTCATTGTTGCCCTGTTCTGCATAGAGGGCGCCGATTTCGTTGTGCGCGCGGGCGTCGCCGGGATTGCGCTGAAGCGCCTCTTCAAAGCGCTTTTTCGCCTCGTCCCTGCGGCCCGCCTCGGCGAGTTCACGGCCCAGCAGATAGTAGACGTCCTGATTGTTTGGGTCGGCGGCAATGGCCTCCTCATAGCGGCGGATGGCCTCGTCGCGGCGACCCATGACGGCGAGCAAGCGCCCAAGCCGGTCGAGCGCGTAGGCGAAGCCGGGCTTGGCGCGCAGCGCCTCCTCGTAATGCTTCAATGCTTTTTCATTTTCGCCCCGGTCGGCCCAGAAGGCGCCCATCTCGTTGTGGGCGCGGGCATCATCGGGGTTGAGGCGGAGGGCCTCCTCGTACTGGTATTGGGCCTCGTCGGTGCGCCCGAGCCGCACCAGTTCCTTTGCCCACTGGTAGCGCGCGTCCTGGAAAGCGGGGTCGATGCGCAGGGCCTTGGCAAAATGGGCCATGCCCTCGTCCGATTTGCCCATCTCAAGTAGGTCGCGGCCGAGCGTGAAGTGCACATACTTCTGGTCGGGGTTCTGCTCCAGCATCTTTTCAAAGCGTGCGATGACCTCGTCGCGCTTGTTCAGGGCCTTCATGGCGAGGCTGATGTTGGAGAGCACGTCGCCATAGTCCGGCGCGACGCGCAGCGCCTCCTCCAGATGGGGGAGGGCGTCGGCGGGGCGGTTCTGCCGCAGGAGCAGTGTACCGAGCGCGTCCTGGGCGCGGGCGTCGTTGGGGTTGAGGCGGATGGCCTCCTCGAAACGGGCGCTTGCTGTGTCATATTCGCCACGCGTTTCTAAAATGAGGCCGAGGTGGTAGAACACGTCCTGGAACTTGGGGTCCTTGCGCAGCGCGGCCTCATACTGTTCCACGGCATCATTGAGCTTGCCCGCCTCGGCAAAGGCGTTGCCGAGGCGCTGGTGCATGTAGGCCATGCCCTCGTTGACGGCGATGACCAGTTTGCCCTCCTCAATGGCCTTGTCCAAGTGGCCCGTGCGCAGATAGGAATCGGCGCGCTGGTAGTGCCAGCGGCCGAGGTCGGGCGTGTAGGGCACCCATTGTATGGAGAATGCGGCCAGCAGCAGCAGGAGGATTGCGGCAGCTCCGGCGGCCCGGAAGGGGCGGCCTTCGCGCAGCAGGGCGAAAAGCCGCGCAACGCCATAGCCGCCGATGAGAAAGAGGAGCGGGATCACGGGGACGCGGGCGCGGCCGTTCACGAAGAACAGAAGGAAGGAGCCGAGATAGGCGGCGATGAAGAACAGCACCATGCAGGCCATCTGGCCGGTGTCCGCGCTGTTGTCGTCTTTCCTGGGCAGGCGTCCGCGCAGGGCGTCGGTGAGGAGCATGGCCGCGCCGAACCAGAACAGGGCTGCGGCCAGGGCAAAGCCCGGAAGCCAGCGCAGCGGGGGGTAATGCAGCAGTTCGTATCGCACAACCTTGTTGCAGGTGATTTCGGTGGGCATCCAGAGCAGCGCGGCCTTTTTCAGGACCCGCTGAAGGGTCAGCAGGGGATGCTCTTTGATGAAGGCCTTGGCCCTGGCAGCGAAATAGGCGGATGCCTCGCTGTGCGAGATGTCGGGCTTTCCCAATTCTTTGCCCGCGCCGTGGACAACGTTTATATAGTCACGGGCGGACCAGTTGCCGGTGCCCTCCAGTTCCTGGAGGTAGGGTAGCCAGGGGGTGATGCCATCAGCGTCCTTGTCGTTGCCGATGAGCAGGTTTTCGCCGAAATAGGTGGCGATGGGCACAATTTCACCGGAGGCCACGTAGTTGCGGATGGTAATGGGGACCACCATTATCACCGTGGCCAGCAACAGGGCAATCCACGAGAGGAAGAGCCGCCCCGTTCTGCCCCGACCCCAGGCAACCCAGAGCATCCACAGGGCGGCGAAGGGGCCCAAGCCCAGAATATTGGGCCGCATGGAGGCGTATATGCCGAAAAGCAACCCTGCCAGGACGGCCCATGCGGGATTGAAGCGGCGGGACCAGCGGTACAGTGCATACATGAGCGTGGGCACGATGAAGACAAAAATGGAGGGGTCGTTGAGTTCGCCCTCCCAGTAGATGAATACTCCGTAGACGCTCATGCAAAACGCGGCAATGAGTCCGGCGGCCGCGCCAAACATGGCGCGGCCCAGCAGAAAGACCATCACCATCGAAGCCAGCCCCAGGACCGTATTAAGCAGGCGCGGCGCAAGATAGCTGCCATCGGTGAAGAAATAGATGACCGTGAGCAGATAGCCGTATCCGGGCGGGCGGAAGTAGGGGGTGGTGGTCATCTCCGGGTCGGTTTCGCCGGGGCGGACGGACCAGTCGCCGCTGAGCAGGGCGCGGGCGTAGTAATCCTGCACTTCGGGGTCCTGCTGGACCGCGGCAAAATCGGGCGCACCCATGACTTCATGCTGGTACCAGGCGCGCAGGCCGAATCCGAGCAAAAGGATTGCCGCGAGGCAAAGATGCTGCCAGCGTACCGACCCGTTTCCAGTGGGGGAGTCCTGCGGGATGCCGCTCATGTCAGCCTCGTTTCACGGGTCGGGAAAGCGGACCCAAAGGGGTGTTGCACCATGTCACCAACGGCCGACAGCGCTGCCGGCACTCTCAAAGGGGACAGACGGAAAGGTTTTCAGGGCGGCGATGCTACAGGGCATAGACAAACGGCGACACCACGCCTGCATTGCCCGCGAAGACGAAGAGCAGGCCCAGCAACACCAGGGACAGGATGATGGGCGCGAGCCAGAATTTCTTGCGCACCCGCATGAAGGCCCAGATTTCTCTCAATGTTTCCATGGATCAGTCCATTTCCATTCGCATCGCCCCATTCTGCGGCCTCCTCTGAGGCTCCGCTGGAAACAATGGCGGCATGGCGAATTCTGTTTATGACATGATGTAGATGAAAGGGGACACGACACCGGCGTTGCCGGCAAAGACGAAGAGCATTCCCAGCAGGAGCAGGGAAATGATGATGGGTGCGAGCCGGAATTTCTTGCGCACCCGCATGAACGACCACATTTCTCTCACTGTGTCCATGGCACCGTTTAACTCCATCTGCGGCAAAGCTTGGCCTCGTATTGCACACCACAGGCCGCACACCATGTTACCGCGAAGTGCGAACGGTGTCAATTCCCGCCTTGTATTGAGGCATGGGGCGGGGGGAAGGTGGGGGCTACAGATTCAGCCGCCACAGGGTGAAATTCAGCAGGGAGGCAAAACTTACCCAGGCGAAGTAGGGCATCATGAGCACCGACGCAATGCGGCTTACGGGCCAGAAGGTGATTGCGGAGGCCAGAATGAGTGTGTCCAGCAGCACGATCTCGGCAAAGGCCCAGCCCATTTGGTGGGCCCCAAAGAATATGGCGGTCCATGCGGCGTTGAGGGCAAGTTGCACCGCGTAGAGTCCCAGCGGCAAGCCCACTGCGTGGGCGCCGCGCTGCCGCCATATCAGCCATGCCGCCACGGCCATGGCCAGATATAGGGTTGACCAGACGGGCCCAAAAATCCAGTTGGGAGGGTTGAACGACGGTTTTACGAGTGTTCTGTACCAGTCGCCGGTGCCGAAGATGCCGCCCAGCGAGGCGGCCGCCGTTACCAGCGCGATACTTGCCATCAGCATGGCCGCGTTGATTGCCACATTCTTCATCATGATTCTTCCTTCCTTGAGTTGCGGTTTTGCCGCAGTTCTGCATAGGCCATCAACGCGCGCTGCCGCGCCCCGGCATGCTCCACCACCGGAACCGGATAGTGGCCGGACGCCGGGGGGCCACCGGGTGAATGAATCTGTTTTGCGGTCATTCCTGCCAATTCGGGCACCCACCGGCGCACATAGGCCGCGTCGGGGTCAAAGCGCGCCCCTTGCAGTGAGGGGTTGAACACACGGAAATAGGGGGCCGCGTCGGGGCCGCATCCCGCCGTCCACTGCCAGCCCAGCGTGTTGTTGGCCAGGTCGGCATCCACGAGGGTGTCGGTAAACCACGCCGCGCCGTCCGGCCAGGGCTGGAGCAGGTGTTTTACCAGGAAAGAGGCGACGATCATGCGCACCCGGTTGTGCATCCAGCCCGTGTGCCACAACTCCCGCATGCCCGCATCCACCATGGGGTATCCGGTGCGCCCGCGCCGCCATGCTTCCAGCAGCTTTCCATTCTCGCGCCAGGGGAATGCGGCGAATTCGGCCTGCATGGGAGCTCCGACCAGATGGGGATAGTGGAAGAGCAGGTGATGGGCAAATTCTCGCCAGTGCAATTGGCGCAGCCATGCCTCACCGCCGCGCAGACCGCCCTCTTTTCCGGCCGTCTCGGTGCGCAGGACGGTCTCATGGTACAGGGTGCGCGCGCTGATTTCGCCGAAATGAAGATGGGGTGACAGTCGTGATGTGCCCTCGATGCCGGGCAGGTCACGGCCTTCAGGATATTGGGCTACGGCGCTGCCCAAGAAGCTGTGAAGGCGCCGCCTTGCCCCGGCTTCGCCGGGGGCCCAGTGTTCCCGCAACCCGGCTGCCCAGTCATGCCGGGGCAAAAGTTCCAGGTCTTCCAGGGACAGTGAAGGCACCGCCTGCGGGGGGCGATCGAGACGAGCGGGAGCGGGAACGGGGTCGGCCACGTTGAGCTGCCGCGCGGCCTTGTGAAAGGGGGTGAAGACCTTGAAGGGCTCGCCGGAACGGTTCATGATCGTTCCCGTGTCGGCCAGCAGGTTGGGCGAAAAGACGCGCAGGCATGCCCCCGTTTTTTCCAGGGCCGCACGCACGCGGTTCAGCCGCGATGCTTCCGCCGGGTCGATGATGTGGTGGCAAAACACGGTGTCTGCACCGCACTGCCGTGCCGTTTGCGCCACCTGTTCCGCAGGGTCGCCCTTGCGGAGGATGAGTTTGCCGCCAAGCTTCGCAATGGTTTTGGACAGCGTGGCCAGCGAATGATGAAGCCACCAGCGCGAGGCGGCCCCGCCGATCCATGCCTGGTCCCCCTCGGGCGGCAGCACAAAGAGTGCCGCCACTCCTCCGCCGCGTTCGGCGGCCGCGCACAGGGCGGCATGGTCCTCCAGGCGGAGGTCCAAACGAAACCACACCAGTGAGGCCGCGTTCATTCCAACAGTTCCTTCCTTGGCATGCCGACGGGCAGGTGCTAAGAGAACCCCGGAAGACGGCAGGCTATTTCAACCGCGCCCGTTCAGGCGGGTCCCTCGTCGCCCTTTTCCTCCTGGCGCGGTCTGCGCGGGGGGGCAATCACCCCGGCGGCCATCAGCGCCTCATAGGTCTCGCGGTCCACCGTGTCGCCGCTGTTGACGATCCGGACGGAACCGTTCACCATGATGAGGTACTGGCGTGTTTCCACGCCGCGGCGGACCACATGGGAGCCCTTCAGCATCATGTCGTATTCAATCCGCACGAAGGATTCCCCGGCGGAGCGGGACTGCGGCGCCGACCAGTCGTGGTCAAGCACGGGGCCGCGCGTTTCCGAGGCGACGGTGTCGCGGAGACTGCTCATCATGCCCGGATGGGGCCGTTTGTTTTTTCGGAACAGCACGGAACAATTCCTTACTTTATTCGCCAATCGGCGCTTATGACCCCGCCGCGGGGGCGGGCACGGGAGCGCTTTGGCTCGACACCGCGCCGGGAGGGGGCGGCGGCAGATTTTTCGTCTCGATGGGAACGGCGGTCAGGCCCTGTTTCACGCGCGAATCGACGGCCTCCGCGGCGGCCTGCGCCATGTCCTTGAGCACGGGGTCCGTTTCGGTTTCAGCGCATTTCTTGAGCGCGTCGAGCACCGTTGCATCGCCGACCATGCCCAGGTCCTGAATGGCGCGCTTGCGCGCGTCGGCCGACAGTTTGGTGTCGAGCACGGCCTCGGCGAAGATTTTTGTGTTTTGGAGCACGGCGCGCTGGGGCATGTTGAGCACGATGGAGATGCGCTGGTCCGGTGTCGTGTCCGGGTTGGGCCACAGTTCTATGGCCTTGGCGACCGCCTCGGGCTGGCCGGCCAGTTCCATGATGAGAATCGACGCGTTGCGCACATGCGCGTCCGGGTCGGCCTGAAGTTCGTTCATGCGGGCCAAGCCCTTCTCAGTGCCCAAACGGCGCTGTTGCAGGGACCCGAGCAGGTGGGCCGCGTCAGCGCGGGAGATGGAATCCACCCCGGGGGCGGTCAACTCAATCAGCTTCTGTTCATGGAACTGCGACAGGGCGGGCATGGTTGTCATGACCACCATCACTTTTTCATAGGGATCGGCGTCCTTGTTGGCAAGCACATCGAGGATCGGGACCAGTTTTTCCGGCCCTTGGGCGACGAGCTTCTGAACAAGTTCGGCACCCTTTGGCACGTCCAGATGGTCCTTGCCCGCCGTGGCCACGGCGACCCACTGCGCGACGAGCTGGTCGGGCGGCTCGGGCGGCGGCGGGGGCGGAGTGCCCGAACCGCGTCCGCATCCCCACAGGGTCAGCGGCAGGAGCGCCAGCACCAGAAACAGGAATATACGCATGCGCATGATGATAACTCCGGGGTTTGGCGGGTGGTCGCGGCGTAGCACCCACCCAAAGAGAGTACCACAATTTAATTGGGAATTAGGAATTGGGTGGGAAGCCAGCGACTGTAGAAGTCCTGTCCGGTTTGTCTTGCGCGGCAATAATGCGCGAAACTCCGATTGAATAGAGGCGGTCATAAACCTGTTGAGAGATGGTTTTGGCGGTTTAGGTCAGGACCGCGTGAATTGGCTTCGAGACATTAAAACAATCGGTCGCAGTGCTGTAACAGCAGTCAAACCTGGGAAAAACAGATGAATTCTTGCGCATCAGAGGGCAGTGTGGGCATGGTGAGGTCGGTGCTTGTGGCGGGAACCTTCCTGCTGGTTGGATTTCTCGCCACCTATAGTCTGCTGGCGCCGACCCCCAAGCCTGCATCTGCGCCTGCGACGGAGTTCTCGGCGCTGCGTGCCATTGAGCACAGCCGGGCCACGGCGCTGGTGCCCCATCCGATGGGAACGGCGGCGGACGAGACGGTGCGGGCTTATATTGTCGGCAAGCTGAAAGAGATGGGCGTTGAGGTGGAGGAGCAGCACGGGGACAGTGCCTCGCGGCGCGGCCACGGAAAGACCTTTGAAATCTGCACGAATGTGATTGGGCGCATACCGGGCACGGCCAACACCAAGGCTTTCACGCTGATGGCGCATTATGATTCGGTGCCCTACGGTCCCGGTGCTTCGGATGACGGTTCGGGCATGGTGACCATGCTCGAGACTGCACGGGCAATCAAGGCGGGAGCGCCCCCGAAGAACGATGTTATCTTCCTCTTCACCGACGGGGAGGAGTCGGGCGAGGTGGGGGCGCGGGCTTTCATGGACACGCCCTGGGCCGACAGGGTGGGCGTGATCCTGAATTTCGAGGCGCGCGGCACGGCAGGCCCCTCCATGATGTTTGAGACCAGTCCGGGGAACGGGTGGCTCATTCCTGAGGCGGCCAAGGCCGGGGTGGACCTGCGCGCCTGCTCGCTCATGTACGACGTCTACAAGCGCATGCCCTTCAACAGCGATTTCACCGCGGCAAAACACCGCGGGCTAAAGGGGTTCAACGTTGCCTTTATCGACAACTTCTGCTGGTACCACACGAAGAACGACACACCGGAGCACATGAGCCTGGCCAGTCTCCAGAATCATGGGTCTTACGCGCTGGGTCTGGCGCGGCATTTTGGCAATCTTCCGCTCGACGGCGATTTGGTGAAGCCCGACCTCGTGTATTTCAACGCCATAGGCTCGCGGATACTGTATTACCCGATGGCGTGGAGCGGACCGATTGTGTGCGGCGCTTGCGTTGTGTTCCTGCTTATGCTGCTGCTGGGGCTGATTCGCGGCCATGCAACACTCCTTGGTTTCCTGGGAGGAATTCTTGCCTTCGCGCTTGCGACCGTGGCCTCCATGCTCACCGTGCTGGTTGGGTTGGCCGTCATTTACGGGCCGCAGAAGCTGTACGCCCAGTACAGCACCGACATCACCCATTTGCCCGACCTGGTGGCGCTGAACCACAACACGCTGTATGGATGGGCTTTTGCCGCGCTGGCCATCGGCGTTTTCATGGCCTGTTACCAGGGATGGTGCCGCGTGCTGCGCACCGCCAATCTGGCGGCGGGCGCGCTGGCCTGGTGGGCGCTCATTGCGGTGGCGATCCAGCATTTCATGCCGGGTGGCAGCTATATTGCGGCCTGGCCGCTGCTATTTGCGTCACTGGGACTGGCCGTCTCGTTTCTGTGGAAGGCCGAGGCCTCGCCTTCCGCCCTGCGCGTGTTCCTGCTGGGAATCTTCGCGGTGCCCGGCATCGTGCTGGTGGCACCGTCCTACCAGGTGCTGCTGTCGACGATTATGGTCATGATGGCGCCCGGCCTGGCGCTGCTCATGGCGCTGGTGCTGAGCCTGATAATCCCGCAGGTGCCGCTCATGACCCGTCCCAACCGCTGGTGGCTGCCGGTCTGCGCCACCGCCGTGGCGGTGCTGATGCTGGCCTTCGGCGTTGCCAACAGCGGCTATACGGCGGAGCGTCCGCGGCTCAACAGTGTGGCCTATGGGCTCAATCTGGACACGGGCAGCGCCTCATGGTTCAGCTACGACCAGCAGTTGGACGAGTGGACCTCCACCTTCTTCCCGGCACAGGGCTCCGCAGCGCCGCGGGGCAAACTCGGTGAATTCAATACGGACGATCCCCGCGATTATTGGAAGAGCCCCGCGCCTGCGGCGCCCTATCCGGGTCCGCAGGCGGCCGTGGTGGGAGACAGCACCGGCCCGGACGGCAGGACGGTCACCATCCACCTTTCGGTGCCGGACCATCCGCTGGAGGTGAGGGTTCGGCTGGTGTCCGACAACACCATTCATTCCGCTTCGGTTCTTGGCCAGAATGTGGAAGGCGGCGGAAGGGATTGGAGCATCAATTTCCGGGGCTTTCCGCCGGAAGGCACCGATATTGCGCTCAAGGTTGAAGCGGCATCTGCACTAAAGTTAGAGGTCAAGGCAGAATTGCTGGGCCTGCCCAAACTGCCCGGTGTGCCGCTCCGGCCCGACAACATGACCGTCGAGCCGAACACCATCCGGCGTCCCTGGTCCTTCCGGGGTGACAGCGTGTTTCTGCTCCGCACCTTTGATTTCCCGGTTGCGGCACCGGCGCAGTAATAAAAGCCTGCAGGATGAAAGCTACCGTCTGCGGCGGCGTGCGCCCAGGGCGGCCAGTGCCATAGTCAGTCCCGCCAGTCCCGTGGCGGAGGCCACCGGTATGGCTACCTTGGGCAACACGGCCAGATGGACCGGGCTGCTTTCCTGCACGGCTGGGCTTTCACCAGGGACGATGTCAGAAACGATGCAGGTGTACTTGCCCGCCTGGTCCAGTTCCGCACTGTCTATGGTATAGGCGGCTTCGTTTGCCCCTGAAATCTCCAACCCGTCCTTGTACCACTGGTAATCGACATGACCGTAGGGGTGCAGCACGTTTACCTGCATGGTATATGCGCCGCCCTCATGGATGGTTGCATTGTTTGGCGAGGGTCCGGTCATGTTGATGCGGCCCGTGTTGGCTTCCACGAGAGAGTATCTCAGGCTGGTCGGATCGAGGTCGTTCCACAGGCCCGTTGCAGTGTAGATCATCCCCGCGTCTTCCACGCCACCCGAGTTGTTGGGCTCGGCCGTGTTCCAGTTGCTGTACCACGGGGGAACCGTCGCCCCGGCAGTGTATGTGCCGTTGAAGAAATTGGCACCGTTTTCAGCCCAAACCCACTGCCCCTCGGTCTGGTTGTCGTTTGCCCCGATGTACATCACATCGGCGGCGGGACCAAACATGTACCGGATCCAGTCGTTTTCCGCCGCATCGTTGATGGTGGCCAGATAGCCGCCCCATTGGCCCGCCAGCGCGTTGCCGTCCGGCCAGGTCACCGACGGGGTCATTTTGTAGTAGTGCCCGTTGGCCGGATTGCGAATCCAGTCGTTGGCACGGTCACCAATGCCCCTTCCTGGCGTGAGGTACATCTCGTAGATGCCCTTGCGCGGCTGGGTGGCGCTTTCCCAGCCCAGCCAGGCCACGGCGTCGCCGCCGTTCTCATAGAAGTCCATGCGGATGGAATAGGGCTGTCCTGCCGTGAGGGGGGTGGAGGTGACGCCGGAATAGGTGGTGGCGCCATGGTCAGACCATTCATTTACGAGCAGTTCATCATTTACCCAGAGACGCACCCCGTCGTCGGTGCGGACGAGGAAGGTGTATGGCTCGCTGTATAACGGGGTGACTAAACCAGACCAGCACACGGAGAAGTTATCCTTTGGGACGAGGGGGTCTGGCGCGCTACCGCCCCAGTCAAAAGTGATCTGGTGGTCTACGCGGGCGGTTCGGAGCTTGGTTAGTTTGCGGGTGCTGGTGGGGTCGTCAGAGAAATACTCGCCCAGCAACCCGCCTGAGCCGTCGCACATGCGGTCATGGGTGTGCGCGGGATCGAACACGGCGGGATTCAATGCCGCAGCCAGATATTCGGCGCGACCCCCGCCATTTGCCTTCACCCACATGTATTCATTGTAATTGGAGCAGCCGTCGCCGTCCGCGTCGCCGCACCAGCCCAGGTAGGGGTAGAGCAGGCTGTAGTTGTCCGGGTTGGGCACCGACATGGTTGCCCCGCCCAGAAGGCTGGACACCGAATCATTGCCCTTGATTATGTTGACGAGCAGCAGCGGGAAGGCCATGGTGTCCTGATCACCGATAATGATGGCCCCGGTGAAGAAATACTCGATGTCCGGTATGACCCGCATGATGGTGCTGTTGCTGGTGTCGGTGCCGCCGAGGTCTTTCCATGCCTGGGCAAAATCTTTGTTCCAGGCATCGTGCACCTGCTTGTGCGAGGTGCCGCCCAGTGCCGTGCAGTCAAAGGACGTGTCGGCCAGAATGGCGGCCACCAGGGCAAACTCATCGCTGTCAAGCATGCCGTTGGGGAATAGCTGGATGGGCTGCACCGAAATGTCGAAACCGCCGTTCATGTCGCACTGGGCCGGGTCCAGCGTGAAGTTCGCGGGAAGTATGTTGGGATACATGGTTCTCACGGCAGACCAGATGCCGCTCTGCGCCAAATGGTTCATGACGGTGTCAAAATTGATCGTATAGACACTGGCCCCGGCCGGACCGACGGCCAACATACCGACCATAACCAAAACCAGACACAGCTTCCGGGTAAGTCTGCTCACGTCACATCTCCTTGTAATGTTCCCAGATTCATAATAGTTCAGTTCGGGCAGACAGTCAAGGCCGGGAGGCGGCCCTGAAGAGGGCGCATACCCTACAGAATTGACCGATAAATCCTGCCATTGACAAGGCGTCAAGCTTCGGTTAGGATGGTGACAGCGAGGCATGGTGCAGCGCGGTCATTGTGGGTTTGGGTCTATATGGGAGTCTGTGCAATGAAGAGGCATGCGCGAGGATTTACACTGATTGAACTTCTTGTGGTGATAGCCATTATCGGCATCCTGGCAGCGATTCTGCTGCCTGCGCTTGCGCGGGCCCGGGAGGCGGCCCGGCGTTCCTCCTGCCAGAACAATCTCAAGCAGATGGGCATCGTGCTCAAAATGTATTCGGGCGAGTCCAAAGGGCAGAAATTCCCGCCCATGCAGGGCTATCCCAAATGGGACGGACCCATAACCGACCCGGATCCGAGCTGCAACGGCCATTACAGCTATCCCGCCATCGGCTTTTCGGGCAATGCGATGTACCCCGAATATCTGACGGACATCAAGGTGCTGAACTGCCCGTCGAGCGCGCGGCAGGGCGGTGTGACGCAGATCACGGACCAGATTATCGCCGCCGAGCCCGGTTGCGGGACCTATCGGAATGCGCTCGCCCAGACGGACATAAGCTACCTCTACTGGGGCTATGTGATTGATTTGGCCGACGTTCCCAAACTGATCCGTGCCGATGATATTCAGGATCTGAATGTGAAGGGAAAGACGCTCAAGGTTCCGGGCCAGCTCATTTCCTTGTACATGCGGATAAACCAAAAGGCCGACAACTGGGCGCCGGATCCCGTGCTGTTGGACGGTGACGTGGCCGGGGACCCGAATCTGTTCTACCCCGGCAGCGGCAACGCCCGCAGCAACACGATTTACCGGCTCAAGGAGGGGATAGAGCGCTTCCTCATCACCGACATCAACAATGCCGGTTCGAGCAGCATGGCGCAGAGCCAGGTCATTGTGGCCTCGGACATGCTTTCCAACACCGGTTCCGACTCCCTGTTCAATCACATTCCCGGCGGGTCCAATGTGCTGTACATGGACGGCCACTCCGAGTTCCAGAAATACACGCCCGACGGCGATGCCCCCTGCAACAAGCTTATCGCCAACGCGATCGGGTTGCTGGCCCAGAGTTAGACCCGTTGCACATTAGAAACTGACGAAGTAACGCGGGCGCAACCGAAACAATCGGTTGCGCCCGTTGTCTTGATTCAGGAGGGGGGGGCTTGTGCGGTCCTCGGTTTGGCGCGGGGCAATCAGGGGGACAGAAGACAAAGCAATCCGGCAGAGGGCCTGGTGCGGCCGTTGGCCGCAGGAAGGACGAAGGATAAAGGCCGAAGGACGACAGACCCGTGGGCATGGCAAGTGGGGGACAGGCTTGGCCAAGCCTTCGGAGCGCTGCAAGCCCGGTATTTATTAGCCCGGCTGTGACGGCAGGGGACGGAAATGCCGTCACCCATACGAAGCGTTGAAAGCGCGGAGCTGACCATCCCGGGCTGTAAGGCCCGGGAGATGGCGCGAAGTGCTTCGCAGATAAAAAAGAAGATGACGGATAGCAACACGGAACCACACGAAAAAAGGGTAAGCGTCCGGTGAACGCTGTATAAGGTTTCTTGGTTTCGGGTGCTGAGATTTAGAATCTGAGATCTGAGATTTGAGAAGGCAGGTCCAGGACGGGCACGGCAGACAGGAATGTCTGCCGCACACTGCCACAACATCCTCGCTGCTTGCGAGGATGTTGAGACATGGTAGTGCGGAGGCGCCTAGGGCAGCAGAGCCGCAACCAATGGAACTACGAGTCGCAAGCTAATGGGTCCCTCTTTCGAGGGGGCAGCCCGAAGGGCGGGAGATGTATGTCCAGCAAGTACCGGAATCGACGTGGATTGCGAACGTTTTGGGACATAGCCGTACGGAACAAGAAATTCACGATAGGTCTGTCTTGAGTGGATGGTGACGCTCCGTTGGAATCGCCCCGGCCGCTTTTTCAGGTCTGGCTCCTCTTGCCCACTCTTGTCACCGTCTGCCGCGCGATCCTCTTGCCTGATTCCAGGCATACACAAAAGAAACCGGCGGGACGCGTGATGCGTCCCGCCGGTTGGGGATACAAGGGGGCTAAGGCTTAGAAGCCCGTCAGCAGGCCCACGACCTCGGCCATCGGCCGGTTCGCCGGCGCGCGGCCGGTGACGCTGTTCTCGTACTTCAGGAACTCCACGTGGCCGTCCATGTAGAGGACGTTCGCGCCGCCGGGGATGTGGTTGTACGCCGTGGGGTTGGTGGCAAGCTGGTCGAACAGCACCCACACAGCACTCGACGCGACGTTCGCGGAACCCGGATTGTTGATGTCGGTGATAAGGAAGCGCTCAATGCCTTCCTTTATGCGGTACACCGTGCTGCCGCCGCCGTTGCCGGTGCCGGCCGCCACGGTGATGTCCTGGTCCGCCTTCGGGTAGGCGCCGATGACGGTGCCGGCGACATAGGGGGCAAGCGCGCCCAAGTCGATGAGATAGTCAAGCACGTTGCCAAACTGCACCGGGGCCTGCGCGTCCGCCTTTACCTTGCTGACGTCCACACCAAGCGTCTGCAGGAGCCCAAAGAACGGCATGCCGGTGACGGGGGCGACGTTGACCGTGTTGTCGATCATCCAGCCGAAGTAGCCGTAGCTGTTGTCTATGCCACGGGCGCAGTCGCCGCCGCCGCCGCCTGCGTAGCCAAAGCACCACTGGTTGTTCGGCGCCTTTTTGCACTTGGCGATCGACTCGCTAAGTCCCGCTGCGGACGGGCAAAAGGCGATCATCGGGTCGGTCAGGTACTCGGGGTAAAGCGTGAAGGCGTTCGGGCCGGCGTCAAGGACACCGCGGACGGCCTTCGAATCCCCGGGCATGGTGGGATATGCCCCGATCTGCATCGGGGGGAAGCTGCCCTTGGCTTCGTTGGAGTACATTTTGAGAACAAGGCCCCACTGCTTCAGATTGTTCTGGCAGGAGGACCGGCGTGCGGCTTCGCGGGCGCGGGCAAGGGCGGGCAGCAGGATGGCTGCCAAGATGCCGATGATCGCGATTACCACGAGCAGTTCGATGAGGGTGAAACCACGTCTCTTCATAGTTTTCATTCCTTTTTTACCCACAGTTGCCGTCCTGTCACCTGACCTCGGCACAGAGCGGCTGGGCCATTTGGGTAATCGATGGCACCACGAAAGAATATTACCACAAACACAGCGCTTATTGTCAAGAATCCGATCCGCGTATTTGCCAGTTGCGGAAGAGTCCTGACACAGTTGGATTATAACCTGTATATTTTCCTCTATTCAAGGCAGGAGTGATTCCTGTTTATACGGAGGAACTTGACGGGAATTCCCGTAAGACAGTATTATAGACTCAGAAGTTATCGGTTACCCATGTTTGGGACGTCCCAGAGCGCCGTTTTGGGAAGCAATGACCAAGACTGTTTTGATGGAGTAGCAGCAAATGTTGTCCAACAGCAGTGGAAAAGCACACTGGACCATCTATGACATTGCACGCGAGATAGGGGTGTCGGCCAAGACGGTCAGCCGCGTGCTCAACCACAAGGGTGGGGTGGGACCTGAAGTTCGGGCACGCATTCTCGCGCTCATGGAGGAGGTGGGCTATCAGCCCCACATCGGCGCCCGGTCGTTGCGCAGCCACCAGAATGCGTGCATCGGGGTGACCCTGCCTTCGCCGGCTGAGGAGGTGCCCGTCAGCCAAGGGTTTCTGCTGTGGATATTCACGTATCTGTATGACACCTTCGGTTCCCAGGGCGAGTTTCTGGGCTTTGATTTGAACCCCTTTGCGACGGTCGAAGGCTACGACTACGGCAGGGGCATCTGGCAGCAGTTGTTTAAGGCCTGCCTAATCGCCGGACCGATGCGCAGCGATGACCAGGTGATCGTGCGCATCCACAAGAGCGGGGTTCCCTATGTGGCCCTGGGGCGCCTTGACAGCCTGCCCGAATGCAGCAGTGCCGCAGTGGACTATGAAGAGGGGGCACGTCTGAGCGCGGCGTTCATGATCGGCCGGGGGCATCGCCGCGTCGCGATGCTTGGTGGTTTCGCGGGATTCCAGCCCGGTGTGGAGCGCCTGCGCGGCCATCGCCGGGCGCTGGACGAGGCGGGCATTGCCTATGATCCCAACCTCGTCCGCTTTGTCGGGTTCGACACCGCAGGGGTTGCCGCGGGGGTGCGGGAACTGCTTGCGGACCCCACGATCACCGCCCTGGTGGACGCGAGCGGCACGGAAAACGGCGCCGGTCTGAACGAGGGCGCCCAACAGGCCGGGCGTGTCATCGGACGCGATTTTGAACTGGTCAGTTGGACCTACGCGCACAACGCGGCCGTGGTGCGCGAGGCGACCGCCCATCTGTGGCTGCCGGTGCGTGAAGCTGCGGCGCAGGGCATTGAACAGTTGGCCGAATGGCTTCAAGGCCGCCGAGAAGGCCCCATAAAAGTGTTGCACACCCCCGTGCTGGACGACCGGGCCAAAGAGCACGAGGTGCCAACACCCCGCCGCCTTTTCGACGTGAAAGATTAGCGGCTTCCACTTGCCGATACCAGCAACAAGGCCAGTCGTTTCGGTGTCACCCGCGCAGAGCTGCCCATAGTCTGACGTTTTTCAGTTCGCCATTGGAACGCTAGGCGGCCAACACTCCGACGATGGTCGCGAGGGCCGCGTTCACCGGCGCTTCTCCGTCCCGCACATACTTTTTGAACTCGACGTGGCCGTCCATGTACAGGACGTTGGACCCGCCCGGAATGTGGTTAAAGGCAGCCGGCGTTGTGGCGACCAGGTCAAACATCATCCATACCGAACTTTGGGCCACACTGGCATTGCCCGGGTTGTTGATGTCGGTGATCAGAAAACGCTCGATGCCGTCCTTCAACCGGTATATCGTGTTGCCGCCGCCATTTCCGCTGCCGGCCGGCTCGTTCATGCCGGCATCCGTCACATTCGCGTCTTTGTCCGCGCTCGGCGCATTTCCGTGTATCGTGCACTGATAATAGGCGTTCATGCTGGGCTCTGAAAGGGCCGTGTACAGCACGGCATTGACCTGCCTCGGCACGGTTGGACTGGGCGGCAGGTTGGCGGGCTGGGGAATCTCCACGAGGGACATCAGGGCGGTGGCGCTGGCGCTCAGGAGCGGCTCGCAGTCGGCCACGGCGGCCCGATCAATCAGCCAGCCAAAATAGAAGTAGCTGTTGTCCACGGCGCGGGCGCACCGGTTGCGGGTTCTGGCCGCATACTGCATGCACCACTGGTTGGTCATGTCATCCTTGGCAATTTTCATGACTTCGGCGAGTCCGGCCCGCGACGGGCAGAACATGAGCATCGGGTCGGTCAGGTATTCGGGGTACATGGCGAGCACGTTCGGGCCGATGTCAAAAGCGCCGTGAAAACCGCCCGGCGCGTCCGGATCATTGGGCACGGCCAGATAGCTTCCGGCCTGCATCGGCGGAAAGAGGCCGCCCGCCTCATTGGCGTACATCTTGAGCACGAGCCCCCACTGCTTCAGATTGTTCGCGCAGGAGGCCCGCCTCGCGGCCTCGCGGGCGCGGGCGAGGGCGGGCAGCAGGATGGCCGCCAGAATGCCGATAATCGCAATCACCACCAGCAGCTCGATCAGGGTGAATCCGCGTCTTTTCACAATAGTCCTTGCCTTTCCGGCCCTCGTTTGTCTTCGGGCCGTACCGTGTGCCGCAAAGCGGTTGGTCTAATCCAACGCTTTCGGCCGAAGTCAAAGCATTATGGCATGTCTGTGAATACCTGTAAAAGGATATTTCTTCGTGTCTGCCGCCCACAGGAGCGGGAAGGACAGGCCGAGTGCGTCAAACGATAGACTTGAACCGAGGCTGGCGGGTTTTGGGAATCTGCGCTGTCTGGGGGGATGGACTTTTTCGGTCCCAAACGGTGGCCAAGTTGTATTCAGCGCCTGTTTGTCCGTACTACTATCCGTCATCTTCTTATTTTCTTGCGCAGAAGTTCGTGGCAGCCCCGGGCTTTACAGCCCTGGATGGTCCGTGTCGCGCTTGCAGCGCTCTGAACCTCGGCAGGCCTGTACACTGTTATGCGGCGAAGAAAAGGGAGGCAGTGCCAGGGTCAGGTGGGCAGCACCAGCGGGTGTTCGGCGAGGAGCCCGATAATCGTTGCCATGGACGCATTGACAGGCGCTTCGGCATCGCGGGAATACTTCTTGAACTCGACATGGCCGTCCATATAGAGGACATTCGAGCCGCCGGGAAGGTGGTTGTAAGCCGACGGCACGTTGGAAACAAGGTCAAACATGATCCACACCGAAGACTGGGACACATTGGCGCTTCCCGCATTGTTTATGTCGGTGATCAGGAACCGTTCCACGCCGTCCTTGAGCCGGTAGACGGTGTTGCCACCGCCATTGCCGCTGCCAATCGGTTCATTCATGCCGGCGGCTGTCATGCTCACGTCTTTGTCGGCCGCAGGATTGTTGCCGTGCCTCACGACCTGGCTTGCCTCGTAATAGAGGGGGGTTTCGGCGGCCGAAAGGACCGAGTACAGTGCGGCATTTACCTGCCTTGGCACTGTGGGATTGGCCGGCAGCGTGGCCGTTTCCGTAATGCCAACCTGCGCCAGCAGTCCGGTCAGGCCCGAACCCAGCGCTTCGCTGTCGGCGGCGGCGGCCCGGTCAATCACCCAGCCGTAATAGGCGTAACTGTTGTCCACCGCGCGGGAGCAGCGGCTGCGGTTCCTGGCCGCAAAGCCCATGCAGAAATCCTTGGTTGCATCGTTTTTGGAGGCGAGAATGGCCGATGCCAGTTCCGCCTTGGACGGGCAGAACACGAGCATGGGATCGGTCATGTACTCGGGAAAGAGGATTAGCAGGTTCGGACCGAGGTCAAAAACGCCGTGGAAACCGCCGGGCGCGTCCGGGTCGCCCGGCGTCGCCTGGTATGCGCCCGCCTGTATTGGCGGAAAACTTCCGCCGGCCTCGTTGGAGTACATCCTGAGCACGAGACCCCACTGCTTCAGGTTGTTCGCGCAGGAGGCCCTCCGCGCGGCTTCGCGGGCGCGGGCCAAGGCAGGCAGGAGTATGGCCGCCAGGATGCCGATGATCGCAATCACCACAAGCAGTTCAATGAGGGTGAAACCGCGTCTGTTCATATTCTCTCGCCCTGTTTGCCTGTGCTGGCTGTTTTGCCACAGTGCCCGAACGCGAAACTGCCGGAACATTCGGGGCCATTGCAGCGCCACAATGACAATATCACAGGCCGCTCAATTCCCGTGAATATGCCAAACGGCCGCCTTGGCCAGACAAAGCGCCCTGGAACCCGGGTCTACCCGGCCAGAATGCCCACGAAAGTTGCCATGGCCTCGTTGACCGGAATCTCGCCGTCCCTGCCGTATTTCTTGAACTCGACATGACCGTCCATGTAGAGGACATTTGAGCCGCCGGGTATGTGGTTGAAGGCGGAGGGCGTGGTGGCAATCAGGTCGAACATGACCCACACCGAGCTTTGGGAGACATTGGCGCTGCCTGCGTTGTTGATGTCGGTGATGAGGAAGCGCTCGACGCCGTCCTTGAGGCGGTAGACCATGCTGCCGCCACCATTGCCGGTGCCGGCCGGTTCATTCATGCCCGCGTCCGCCATGTTGGCATCCTTGTCCGCCGTGGGGGGGAAGCCTTGGACGGTGCCGAGGTAATAGGGCATTAGGACGGCGTAATCGGCCAGGGTGAACAAAATCGCGTTAATCTGGCGGGGCAGCAGCGCCCCGGCCGGCAGATTGTCGACCTGCAGGCCAACGGCCTGCAATTTGGCGAGGGCGCTGCAGGATGCGGCCGGTTCGCTGTCCTGCACGGTGAGAGAGGCCTTGTCCACCAGCCAGCCGAGATAGCCGTAGCTGTTCCCCATGGCGCGGGCACAGTAACCGTTGTCTTTGTGCGAATATCCCACACACCACTGTCCGTTCGACTTGGCCTTGGCCACGGCCTCACCTAGTCCCGCTTTGGATGGGCAAAAGCCGATCATCGGGTCGGTCAGGTATTCGGGGTAGACGGTAAACGTGTTTGGCGCCGCATCCAGCACGTAATTGTAACCGCCGCCCTGCAGGGGGCCGTTGCCGATTTGCATGGGGGGGAAACTGCCTTTTGCCTCTCCCGCATACATCTTGAAGACCAAGCCCCACTGTTTTAGGTTGTTCTGGCAGGAGGAGCGCCGGGCCGCTTCCCGCGCGCGGGCCAGGGCAGGAAGCAGGATGGCGGCGAGAATGCCGATGATCGCTATCACCACAAGCAGTTCGATGAGGGTAAAGCCAAGTCGCTTCATGGGTTATGTCCTTTCCGCCGGTGCCTGCCGTTTTGTTGTGGGTCCGGTGGCCGGGCATCCGCGCCCTGTGGTCGGCGGACTGGCCTTAAAGAAGATACCACAAGACCGGTGTTTCCCAATAAATGGCATGTGCTTGCCCAATCCAGCCCATTTTTTGCACCCGGCGCGGCATGGGTCTATAATATTGACCCCGGGGGAACGCCGTGCTTCCCGGGCGCCGACAGTGTACAAGTTCACGGCCCTGCGAGGGACGATGGAAGAAGAACCGCGAATCACCAAGGGGCTTTCTTTCGACGATGTGCTGCTACGCCCGGCCCGGTCCGGGGTGCTTCCCCGTGACACGAAGGTCACCACGCGGCTCACGCGAAATCTGACGGTAAACATCCCCGTGCTCAGCGCGGCGATGGACACGGTTACGGAGGCGCGTCTGGCAATAGCCATCGCCCAAGAGGGCGGTCTGGGGGTCATTCACAAGAATCTCACCGTGGAGGAGCAGGCCGAAGAGGTAGACCGTGTCAAGCGGTCCCAAGCCGGCATCATTTCCCACCCCTTCACGCTCACGCCCGAACACAAACTGGGCGACGCCGAGGCGCTGATGGCGCGTTATCATGTGTCCGGTGTGCCAATTACGGACAAAACGGGCATGCTGATGGGCATCCTGACGAACCGTGACCTCCGTTTTGAGGAGGATTTTGAGCGGTCCATATCGGAGGTGATGACGCCCAAGGAGCGTCTGGTCACCATGACGGCCGGTGTGTCGATGGAGGAGGCCAAGCGCCTGCTGCACAAGCACCGCATCGAGAAACTGCCCATCGTCAACGAGCAGGGACGTCTGGTGGGCCTGCTGACGATCAAGGACATCATGAAAGCACGCGACTTTCCGCACCGCTGCACCGACGAGTACGGCCGCCTTCGGGTGGGCGCGGCGGTGGGTGTCGGGCGGGGCGAACTGGAGCGTGTTGACGCGCTGATGACCGCCGGGGCCGATGTGCTGGTGGTGGATTCGGCCCACGGCCATTCGGAAATGGTGCTGGACACAGTGGCCCAGATCAAGAAAGCCTTCCCGGACGCGCAGGTGATTGCCGGCAACATCGTCACGGCCGAGGCCGCGCGCGACCTGTGCGAGGCGGGCGCCGATGCGGTCAAGGTAGGCGTGGGTCCCGGCGCGATATGCACGACCCGCGTGGTTGCGGGCGTGGGGGTGCCGCAGTTGACCGCCATCATGGAAGTGGCGGCCGAGTGCCGGAATCACGGCGTGCCCGTCATTGCCGACGGCGGCATCAAGTATTCGGGCGACATCGCCAAGGCGATAGCCGCGGGCGCGGATTCGGTGATGATTGGGAGCCTCTTTGCCGGCACCGAGGAAAGTCCCGGAGAGAAGGTGCTCTTTGAAGGGCGCACCTACAAGGTGGTGCGCGGCATGGGCTCCATGAAGGCGATGCAGCGCGGCAGCAAGGCGCGGTACATGCAGTTCGACGTTGAGGGCACCAAGCTGGTGCCCGAGGGCCTCGAGGCGCGCGTGGCCTACCGTGGCAGCCTGGCCGACTATGTCCACCAGTTGGTGGGCGGGCTGCGGGCGGCCATGGGCTACTGCGGCTGCAAAGACATCGGCGAGATGCAGACCACGACCCGCTTCGTGGAGATGACCGCCGCCGGCCTGCGCGAAAGCCATCCCCACGATGTGACTATCATCGAGGACGCGCCAAACTACCAGGTGCCGAGATAAGAATTTCAACCACGGAAACCACGGAATTACACGGAAAAAGACAGAGGACGGAGGAGGTTCAGAGGTCTGACATTTGAATAGTTGGATTTGAGTTGGGTTCGCCTGGCAGCGTGAAGAAAACGTCATGCAGTCAAAGAGTCCAATCATGGATGGCTGATGGTTTGTGAGAACTGTCCAGAAGTGGGCGCAGGAAAGCTCAATCATGCTTGTGCTTCCTTCCGTGTATTTCCGTGTATTCCGTGGTTAATGTCTTTTGGGATTTCTTGGTCATGGAAAGCTTGGAAACGCCTGAGAGAGAAGGGAAAGACAATGGGCAAGCTGCTCTACGAAGAGGAATCTTTTGCCATACGTCATGCCATGTTTGAAGTGTACAAAGAAATGGGAAACGGGCTTGCAGAGCCTGTCTACCAAGAATGTGCTGAATGCGAGCTGACGCTGGAAGCCATTCCATTTGAGGCACAGAAGGAGCTGCTGCTCACTTATAAGGGCATGCCACTCGTGAAGAAGTACATCCCAGACCTCATTTGTTTCGGCAAGATTATTGTTGAGTTGAAGGCGGTCAAAGAACTGTGTCCCGAACACCGGGCGCAGGTATTGCATTACCTTAAGCTCACCGGGCTTCACCTTGGCCTCTTGGTGAACTTTGGGCACTATCCCGATGTGGAAATTGAAAGGATTGTTCTTTAGTTCCATTCCGTGAAATCCCGTGTTTTCCGTGGTTAATGTTCCGGAAGAATTCTAACCACGGAAAACACGGAATTACACGGAAAGAGGCTTAGGAGGTGGAAATTCAGAGATCCGAAATTTGAATAGCAGGATTTAAGTTGGGTTCGCATGGCAGTGTGAAAAAAAACGATATATTGTCGAAGCGTCCTTTCATCCACTTATTTTCTTGCGCAGAAGTTCGCGGTGTCTCCCGGGCCTTACGGCCCGGAATGGTTGGTGTCGCGCTTTCAGCGCTCCCAACATTGGCAGGGCCTGTCCACTTGCCATGCCCGCCGCTTTCTGTGTCCCTGTTCTGGCTTCTGAATTCTGGATTCTAGATTCTTTGGTTGCGGCCAACGGCCGCATCAGGAATTCCGTGGTTAATGTATTCGCTCTTAATTGGTTTGGATTGGAGAAGAGAGAAAGTTATGCAAGACATCCGCAGACCGATTGTGGTGCTCGATTTCGGCGCGCAGTACAGCAAGCTGATCGCGCGCCGTGTGCGCGAGGCGAAGGTGTACAGCGTCATTGTGCCGTACAGCATCAGCGCCGCCGAGCTGAAAGCGATGAACCCCGTCGGGGTCATTTTCAGCGGCGGCCCCGCCAGCGTGCACCAGCCCGGCGCGCCGCACCCGGACCCCGGCGTGTTTGAACTGGGGGTGCCGATTCTCGGCATCTGCTACGGCGTGCAGCTCTTCGCGCACATGCTGGGCGGGCGCGTTGCCCGGGCCGAGCACCGCGAGTACGGCATCGCCCACCTGGAACACCAGGACGGGACGGGCTTCCTCGACGGCGTGGACGAGCGCACGCAGGTGTGGATGAGCCACGGCGACCGGGTCGAGGTGCTGCCCGAGGGCTTCATGCCCATCGGCCACACGGAAAACTCGCCCTATGCCGCCATCGCCGACACCAAGCGGCGATTTTACGGCGTGCAGTTCCATCCTGAGGTGGTGCACACGCCGCAGGGCGTGAAGCTCTTTTCCAATTTCGTGCACACGATTTGCGGCTGTCCCGGCGACTGGAACATGGGTTCCTTCGTGGATATCGCCATTGAAGAAATCCGCGCCAAGGTCGGCGACAAGAAAGTGCTGTGCGGCCTGAGCGGCGGCGTTGATTCCAGCGTGGCCGCCGCGCTCATCCACCGAGCCATCGGCGACCGGCTGACCTGCGTGTTCGTGAACAACGGACTGCTGCGCAAGGGCGAGGCCGAACTGGTCCAGACCGTGTTCCGCGACAACTTCCACATTAACCTGATCTACGCCGATGCCGAGGACCTGTTTCTTACCGCGCTCGCGGGCAAGACCGACCCGGAAGCGAAGCGCAAGACTATCGGCGGCGTGTTTATTGACGTGTTTGAGGTCGAGGCGAAGAAACTGGGCCATCTCGATTTCCTCGCCCAGGGCACGCTGTATCCCGATGTGATCGAGTCCATGTCCGCCACGGGCGGCCCGTCGGCGGTGATCAAGAGCCACCACAATGTGGGCGGCCTTCCCGAGAAGATGAACATGGCGCTGCTTGAGCCGCTTCGCGAGCTGTTCAAGGACGAGGTTCGCTCGTTGGGCCGTGAATTGGGCCTGCCCGAGGACATCGTCAGCCGCCATCCCTTCCCGGGTCCGGGGCTGGGTGTGCGCTGCATCGGTGAGATCACGCGTGACCGGCTCGACACGCTGCGCGACGCCGACGCCATATTCATCGACGAAATCCACAAGGCCGGGATCTACGACGAAATCTGGCAGGCGCTGGTCTGCCTGCTGCCCGTGAAGAGTGTGGGCGTTCAGGGCGACGAGCGGACCTACGAGGAGGTGTGCAGTCTGCGCGCCGTCACCTCGTCCGACGCCATGACCGCCGACTGGTACCGCTTCTCGCCGGATCTTCTGCAGCGGGTGTCCAACCGCATCTGCAACGAGGTCAAGCACATCAACCGCGTCATGTACGACATCACCAGCAAGCCCCCCGGAACCATTGAGTGGGAGTGATGAGGCTTTCCGCAATGCGCCCGGCGACAAGGAAATGGGACCTATGGGACGCATGGGACCTATGGGACCGATGAAGTCGAGGACAACGCCTAAGCCGCGCATAACGGTTGGGGCAGCGGCCGACGGCCTCCTGCTGGATAGCCCACTGCCCATGTCGCGCGCCGAAATGGACGCGCTGGGCTGGGACAGCCTGGATGTGCTGCTGGTCACCGGTGACGCCTATGTGGATCATTCCTCTTTTGGCACGGCGCTGATTGGCCGCTTCCTTGTGAACGCGGGCTATCGCGTAGGCATCATCGCCCAGCCCCGCTGGGAAACGACGGATGACATTGCCCGTCTGGGGCGGCCCCGGCTTTTCGCCGGGATTGGCGCGGGCGCGCTCGATTCCATGCTGGCCCACTACACTGCCTTCCGCAAGCTGCGCCATGACGATGCCTACACCCCCGGCGACCGCCACGGCGCCCGGCCCAACCGCGCCTGCATCGTTTACACCGGTCTGGTGCGCCATGCCTTTCCGGGCTTGCCCGTTGTGCTGGGCGGTGTGGAGGCTTCGCTGCGCCGGGCCAGCCACTACGATTTCTGGACCGACAAGATTCGCCGCTCCATTCTGCTCGACAGCAAAGCCGACCTCCTGGTCTATGGCATGGGCGAGCGCGCCGTGCTGGAGGCGGCCCAAAGGCTGAGCACCCTGTCCGAGGGCACGCCGAAGCCCGCGCAGGCGCTGCGCGGTATTCCCGGAACGGCCTTTGCCGTGTCCTCGTTAGCGCCGTTGCAGGAACAGGGCATCGTGCCGCCCGATGAGGCGTTGATCGTCCTGCCCGGCCATGAGGCCATTGTGCAGGACCCCAAGGCGCTCATGACCGCCACGCTCACACTGGAACGGCAGGTACACCAGGGCACAGGCTGGGCCGTGCAGGCCAGCGGCACACAGCAGGTGCTGTTTGCCCCGCCGGCAGCCGGGCTCGGCACGGCCGAACTGGACGCGCTCCACGCGCTGCCCTTTACGCGCCGTCCCCATCCGTCGTACAAGGAACGCATTCCCGCCGCCGACATGATCCAGTTCAGCATCACGGCCCACCGCGGGTGTGCGGGCGGCTGCACCTTTTGCTCCATCACGCTGCACCAGGGACGGCAAATTCAGTCGCGCAGCGCCGAATCGCTGGTGGCCGAGGCGCGCCTGCTGACGCGCCACCCCGACTGGAAGGGCAGCATCTCCGATGTGGGCGGGCCGACGGCCAACATGTGGGGCGCGCGCTGCGCCGCCGACCCGGCCGTGTGCAAACGGGCTGACTGCCTCATTCCCCGCGTGTGCCCCCATTTCAAAACCGACAATGCCCGGCTCATAAAACTGCTGCGCGGCATGCAGGCCGTGGAGGGCGTCAAACACCTGCGCGTCGCCAGCGGCATCCGCTATGACCTTGACGGCGGTGACGGGAAATTCCTGCGCGAGCTGGTGCATGAATTCGTGGGCGGCCAACTGAAGGTGGCACCCGAACACCTGAGCGACAAGGTGCTTCGGCTCATGCGCAAGCCGTCTTTTGCGCGCTTTGAGGCGTTTCTGGAACTCTTCGCCGATGCGTCCCACCAGGCGGGCCGCACCCAGTATGTCATCCCCTACCTGATCAGCGCCTTCCCCGGCTGCACCGACGGCGACATGCGCGACCTTGCCCGCTGGCTCCAGCAGCGCGGGTGGCGGCCCAAACAGGTCCAGTGCTTCATTCCCACGCCCGGCACCATTGCCACCGCCATGTTCCACGCCAGCATCGACCCGGAGGGCAACCCCATTCCCGTGGCCAAGACGGACCGGGATCGGCTAAAGCAGCACCATATTCTTCTGCCCGTGGAGTCGAGGGGCGAGTAACAGGCCGAAGCAGTGCCGCAGGCGTCCCGCCTGCCGTGGGCTTGGATGTCTGGCTGAGGCAGCGGGGAGAAAGTAGAGGGCAGATAAAATGAGAAGGCCGGTTCCCCAACGCAGTACGATAGGGTCGTCTGCAAAACAGTGCGCGAAGCACACAACATGAGGAGAACCGGCATGAAAGAGTATAGCATGATCGTGGGTTTGGATTTGAGCGACA
>CAITNO010000091.1 GCA_903893795.1 Candidatus Hydrogenedentota bacterium
AGCAACGGCGGCTACAGCTGGGCTATCCCGGCAGGCCAGACGCTGGGCGGCATGTACAAAATCCGTGTGTACCAGTCGGCGTCCATCGGTGACTTCAACGACGTGTACTTCGCCATCGGCACGGGCACGCCAACCGTGCTGGTGACCTCGCCGAACGGCGCGGAAACCTGGACACGCGGCACGGCCCACACGGTCACGTTCACGACGAACGCGATTGCCGACACGCTCATCGTGCAGTTGTGGAACTACACGACCGGCGCCTCCGAGACGCTTGCCGCGGCGGCCAAGCCCGCCGGCAGCGGTCTCAACACGCTGTCGTACACGATTCCGGCGGGCCATGTGATCGGAACGAAGTTCAAAGTGCGCGCTGTGACGAGGAACGGAGCCATCTCCGACTTCAGCGACAACTACTTCACCATAAACTGACCGCACCCATCAGAAGGACCGCCTCCGGTCGGACTTGCTGCCCCCGGGCAGAGGGTCCGGCCGGAGCGCCTTTTCAGCCCCCCGCCTCCACTGTTTCCACCACGGCCTTCGCGTTTTTCAGCGGGATGTCGTAGAACAGATAGTCCGACGCGGCCACCATGTGTTTCGCGCCGCGGGTGGATGCCATAACGCGCTCCGTTGCGGCGCGCACGTCGTCGGGCGTGCCGGTGAGCAGCACGTCGAGTCCGATGTTGCCGCGCGTGCACATTTCCGCGGGAAGCTTGGCCCGCGCGTCGGCCAGCGATTCCACGTTGCCCACCGGCGGCGGGGACAGCGTTTCGAACAGGTCGATGCCCATCTGGCCGTAGAAGCCCATGTCGAGAAAGGGCTGGATGGGCGAGCAGATGTGTGAATATACCAGGCCGCCCGCGTCGTGCACCGCCGCGGTGATGGCCTGCGAGTCGGGCACCATGAAGGTTTCATAGAGCAGGGGCGACATCATCTCGCGGCCCGGCCCGCCCAGGAAGATGAAATCGGCGCCGCCGCCGATGACCGCGCGGCACAGCGCGATGTTGAGGTCGCGGATGCGGTCGCACAGCGCCCGGTAGCCCTCCAGGTCGGTCATGGCAAACATCACGGCGTCGGGCACCGTCGCCAGGCACATCATCTCAAAGGGCTGCACGGACCATTGCAGGCACACCGGCCATTCGGGGTGCACCTTTTCCACCACCGGTCCCACCAGTTCGGCCACCCGGGGCAGCGCCTCATACTGCCGGTCAATCAGCCAGCGCACCGGGTCGAGCGAATCGCCGAAGGCAATGGGATACTTCACGGGCGTCGAACCCTGCCGGGGCCGCTCGTGCAATTCCCAAGCCAGGGTCCCATGGGGCGTTTCCAGCCGCGAGTGCGTCCGTTTTTCCCCGTCTGTCTCGGAACTTTCACTCTTCCAGGCCAGTTCGGGCACGATCTGGCCCAAATCGGGCAGACCGAGATTAATCAGCGCGCCGCCGCCAACGGTTTCATAGGCCCGCATCGTGTCTTCGACGGTGGTCTCGCTGACCCACTCCTTCCCCGCCAGCTTGGTGTCAAAGCCCGCCCCCGCACCAATCTGCAGCGACACAAAAGGCCTTTCACCGCCGTTTCGTATGTAACCGATAAACCGTTCACGCTGTGTCGTCATGGTATGGCTCCCTTTTCTGTGGGCAGATACTACCATGTCCGGCGGCATGGAGTGCCTTGCCGGGAAATGAGACGGCAGCAAGGTGCGTTTTGTGCTATTCAGACGTGGTTCGGGTATGATTCCCGGAAATTGTCGCCAATCTGTGTCGGGATTATGGACATTGGAGAAAGGGAAACCAGATGATTACAGTTGCCAGACACATGCAGTACCGTTTCTGGGCATTGCGCGGGTGCGCCCTCCTGCTGGCCGTGGCCGTTGCCTCGGGCCTTCCCGCCTGCAAGACGAAAGACACCACGGCACCGGAAAACGTCACCAGCCTGACCGCCGCCGCAGGGGACGGCCAGGTGACCCTGACGTGGGTTAATCCAACGGACACCGACCTTGCCGGGGTGCGCATCCAGCGCAAACTGGACGGATACCCTGCCTCCATCACCGACGGAGACACGGTCTCCGAGAGTGCCGCAACCACTTTCAACAACACCGGACTGACCAACGGTAAACATTATCATTACACGGTCTTTGCCTATGACGGTTCGGGCAATTACGCCTCGGGCGTGCAGGTCGTGGCGGTGCCGACGAGCAGCCAGGCCCTGGCGCCGGTGCTCGACAGCTACCAGGGCGTGCACGCGGCGCTTGCCGACAACACGCTTCCCCCGGATCAGAGTTCGGAACTGGCCTCACTGCTTGGCCAGTCCGAAGACCTTTACCGCACCGGCGACCCCTGCGCCGCGGCCGGCATCCTTCGCCAGTATGAAGTGGCCGCGCAGACGGACCGCGGCAATGCCACCGGAATCATCATCGAGGGCCGCTTTGAAAACCTGTACAACCTGGGCCGCCGCCTGCGCTACGACATGCGCGTGCTGTCCCAGGAGTGTCCCGGGGAAAACCGCGTCGGCGTTGCGGCCGAGGCGGTCGTGGACGACCAGGCCAACGACAATACCCGGTTGGGCGCGGCCTTTACTTTCGGCGAACCCAAAGTGAAGACCGTCGATGCCGCCGGAGAGGTGTTTACCCAGCTCGACGTGCCGGGCGCGGACACGTCCACGGGCCAGCCGGGCTATCCGAATGTGCCCATCTACCGCCGCCTTGTGGCGGTGCCGGAGGGTGCCCAGGTGACCACCGAAATCATCATCGAGGGGGTGCAGACCGTCGGATTGAACCTGCTCCCGGCGCAGTACCAGCCGGTTGACCGGGCGAAGAGCCTGCCGGGAGCGCCGGGCCCCGCGGCCTTCGCCGACCCCGTGTTTGTCAAGGACGCCAAGATCTACGAATCCGACACCCTGTGGCCGCCCAAGACCGTGTCGGTCAGCCCGGCCGGGCATTCGCGCGACGTGAATTTCTACATCGTCGAGGTGGCGTCGGGACAGTACAACCCCGCGCACAAGCGCCTGAACCTCTTCAACAAGGTGGACGTGAAACTGAGTTTCCAGGGCGGCACCGGAGCCTTCGTCTCCGACGCGATGCAGAGCCCCTTCGAAAACCGTTCGGACCTGTACACCGGAGCGGCGCTCAATGGTTCGGTCATTTTCGACCACCTGCGCCCGCGGCCCATTGTTGAACTGGCGCTGGGCGAGGAATTCATGATACTCACCCACCCGAACTTCCGCGCCGCCGCCGACACACTGGCGGCCTGGAAGAACCAGAAGGGCATCGTCACCAAGGTCTTCGAGGTGGGTTCGGGCACCGACTTCATCACCAGCCAGAACATACAGGACCTGATCAAGAACGAATACGACAACAGGGTCATCCGGCCCTCCTATGCGCTGCTGCTGGGCGACGCCGAATTCATCCCGCCGTGGTACGTCGCGGCGAACGACCCCGTTGGGGACGGTGCCGCCAACATCGGCACCGACTACCCCTACGGGTCCTTCACCGGCATCCTGCCGGGCGTCTTTCCCGACATTGCCGTGGGGCGCATCCCGGTGGACACGCTGGCGGACGCCAACGTGGTGGTGAACAAAATAGTGAACTACGAAAAGACGCCGCCGGGGCCCGACCATCAGGCCTTTTACAGCAACGCCTCCATCGCCTCCCAGTTCCAGTGCTGCCGCAAGGACGGCGACGAGGACGGCGATGATCAGCGCGGGTTCATTGAGACGGCTGAATTCGCCCGCGACACGCTCAACGGAAAAGGCAAGACGGTGCAGCGTATTTACACGAGCACCGTCGACAACGGCTGCCCCTTCCCCGACTGCGACCCGGCCGTTCCGCCCTACACCGGCGACACGACGCCGCGCCGCTACAATGACGGCACGGCCCTGCCGGCAGACCTCTCTTCCGACAGCGGTTTTGGCTGGAGCGGATCCAATGCCGACATCATCAACGCATGGAATGCCGGACGCTTCCTCTTCATCCACCGCGACCACGGCTGGCCGGGGGGCTGGGCCAATCCGGCGTTCGACTGGGCGAACGCCTCGGCGCTGACCAACGGCGCGCTGTTGCCGGTCGTGTTCAGCGTGAACTGCGCCAGCGGCCTCTTCGACAACGAGACCAACGGCGGCGCACTGGGAACCATGGTTGCGGACGTATACTTCGCCGAGCGCCTGCTGATAAACCCCAACGGCGGCGCGGTCGGCGTGCTCGGCGACACGCTCAACAGCCCGACCTG
Source organism: Candidatus Hydrogenedentota bacterium (assembly GCA_903893795.1). Lineage (GTDB taxonomy): Bacteria > Hydrogenedentota > Hydrogenedentia > Hydrogenedentales > CAITNO01 > CAITNO01. The sequence continues at coordinate 4,215 of CAITNO010000091.1, forward strand.
GGCCAATTCGGCGCTGCTGCGCGGGTTCATTGACGCCATCTACCCGTCGGCCATCCCCGGGTTTGGCCTGAACAAGAGCTACCGCCGCCTGGGCGACATTTTGAACCACGCCAAGCTCTACCTCTTCACCGTGGCGGGCGTGGAGGGCACGGGCGTTTCCTGGGCCGACACGGGTGATGAATTGCGCCTGTGGAACTGCCTCGGCGACCCGACGCTCGAAATCTGGACCCGCTATCCCTATGCGAAGGCCATCCCGCCAAACCTTTCCGTGCACTATATACGGGGCGGCCTGCAGTTCAACTTTCCCATTCCCGGCGCGGAAATTACAGCCACCCAGGTCGACCCGTCCAGCGGGGCGATCATCCCCGTGGGCCGCATCACCTCGCAGGAGGGCACCAACACGATGACCTTCTTCAAGCAGCCCAACCTGCAAATGCCCATCAACTACGGCATCACGCTGGAGGACGCCAACACGGCCACGATCAGCGCCCTGACCTCGACCGTGGGCGGATGAGGGCGCTTTAACATCTGACGCCTGCGCGGCATGGATCACCTGGGTCCATGCCGCGTCTGCTTTGCACCGGACAGGGGCGGTGCGCTACAGTCGCGCTGTAACCGCAACAGGAGACTTCAGCCCCCCATGTCGCCCGAAGACAACAGCATAGGCGGACCGTCGCGCAGGCACGTGCGCCACATGTTCGATGAGATCGCAGGCGCATATGACCTGGCCAACCGGGTGCTTTCGCTGCGGCGCGACGTGGCCTGGCGGCGCAGGCTGACCGCCCTGCTTCCGTCCGGCAACCGGGCGCGCCTGCTAGACCTGGCCACGGGCACCTGCGACGTTCTTATCGCCGCCCACCGAGCCGGTTGTGCCGCGCCCGGCAGTGTCGGCGCCGATTTTTCGGCGGGCATGCTGCGGGAAGGAGCCAAAAAACTGGACCGGGCGGGCCTGGCAGGCGCACTGCGCCTCGTCTGCGCCGATGCCACGCGCCTCGGCTTTGCCGACGCGGCCTTTGACGCCGTCACCATCGCCTTCGGCATCCGCAATGTGCTCGACGTGGACGCGGCCCTGCGCGAAATATGCCGGGTGCTTCGCCCCGGCGGACGCGCGGTCATCCTCGAATTCTCCATGCCCGGCAACGTCCTCCTCCGCACGGGCTATCTGCTTTATTTTCGCCATGTGCTGCCGCGGCTGGGCGGCCTCGTCTCCGGAAAGCCCGACGCCTATCGTTATCTCAACCAGAGCGTGGAATCCTTTCCCCACGGCCGCGCGTTCTGTGAACGGATGGAGCAGGCGGGATTCGTCGGCGTGACGGCCAGCCCGCTCTCTTTTGGCATCGCGACGCTCTACACCGGACTGCGGCCCGGCGACTGAGCAGGAGAATTGGCATGATGCGTTGGACCGCCGTCATGATGGTTCTGGCGCTGTGTCCCGCCGCGTTTGCCGTCCAACACCCCGTCCCCCATGCGGTACCCGCCCGCCCAGTCTCCACACATCCGCCCACCCCGGCGTCCCCATCCACGCCCGCACCAGCCGCCCAGAAGAAAGAATACCGCCCCGAGGAATGGGCGGGACCGGTCGGCGAGGCGGGGAAGAATCTCGACCTGCTGGGGCTCTTTGCCCGCGCCAGCCATTTTGGCGGCATTACCGTCAAGATTCCCGCCGAACTGCAGAAGATTCCCCTGGCACCGCTGGGACTGCAGGACTTGGAAAGCAGGGGCATAGAACTCTATTTGAAGAAGATAGAGTTTCGCGACCTTGAGTTCACCCGGGAGCAGAATCCCCTTTGGATGGAAACACACCCCGTGCTGCCCGCGCTAATGCGTTTTTCAAAGCTCGGCGCCTCTCTGGAGGCCAAGACATCGCTGGGCGTGATTCCCCTTGGGGCCACGTTCCGCGACGGGGTGCTGCCCTTTGATTTTGTGTTCCGTCCGGACGGCTATGACCTGGGTGTCATGCCCGAACGGCGCACGGCGGAAACCAATCTCGAAAATGTCCATCTCCAGCTTGGTGGGCCGCTCACGACCGGATTTGTGAACACCTTCTTCCGGCATGAAGTGGCCAAACTTATCATGAAATACGGCGTCGGGCAGACGCTGAAGATGGATGAGGGCGGTTTGTTTGGAGGCGGCACCGCAGCCTCATTTCTGAAGATGCAACCCGACTCCGCAGGTGCCCAGGCCCTTGGCGGGTTACTGGACAGCGTGGGGGGCAGGAAACCCAAGCGCTAAGCGGATTATTTCAGGCTGGTCTGGATGCTGATGGTGGTGGTCGTGTCCTGCTTCATGAGCATGACGGAAAGCACCCGCTCATCCTTCTCATACTGGAAGGTCTGCATGTCGCCGGCATTCATGGTGGTCAGCTCTTTCCAGCCCTGGGCGGGGGTCTTCTCCTTGAAGAATGCGCCCAGTTTGTCCACGGCGGTCGAGGACGTGCCCTGCACGACATGCTCCTTCTTTTCCGGTGATGACTGCACCAGTTGCACCTGAAGGCCGTCCGGCAGGGGAATGTCTTTCGGGAAGTCGGCCGGAAGCTTGGCACCCGTGCCCATCTGGGTTACAGAGCCGTCCTTCCCGGTCTGCTTGAACTGGAAGCCGTCCTTGTCGCTGCCGGTCTTCATTTCGTAGTCGTTGCCCGAGGCGTCCTTGCCCTTCATCTGCATCGTTCCCGATTTGGAGTCGAGCTTGACGTCGGCCGAGCCGCCATCCTTGGCAATGCTTCTTTCAATGGCCTTTTCGGTGACTTTTTCCGTCACCGTCTGTGCCGCCTTGCCGCAGCCTGAGCCGACAACCATCCAAGCGGCCAGAAGAATAACGGCCAGTGACCCCGTCAAAATGCCTTTTGTGTGCTGCATTGCTTTCGTGCTCCATGGTGTTTAAGTTGCCACTATTAGTTCGCAGTAGTGTATGTCAGCCTTTCCCGGCGGGACAAACGGTAAAAGTACGGAAGTCTCTTTTCAATGCGGGAACAGGGTATTTCGCGGTTGATTTGGATTTGTAAAGAGTGCCTTCGGGCGCAAGAATAGTTGCGCGCGAATCGTCCGCCGCCGTTCAATTTCTGCGCGGCAAAGAGGCTCTAAAATCCCCCTGCACCGTTTTTGCATATTTCTTCCGTTTGCCGGCACGCAAATAGACCTGAGATTCTTCGCTATAAGTTGTTGGGGGAGAATATGTTAGATGCTGTTTTTCGGGAGAGAATATATTTGCCAAATTCGGGCAAAGATTTTGCTTGATCTTGGGGCTGGATTTCACTACTATATCGCGCCTATCGCCCATCGGGTGGCATACCGCCTGGTGGAAGTGTGTTTGTATGGACCCCCCCGAACGGGTGAAGTGCGGCTTGTCGGTTCAAGTTGTGCGTCCGTCCGGTAAACATGAGTTACAGCGTATAGGAGGGTTTATGAGTTGCACAAGGGTACGCATCTATTGATCGACTGTTCTAACGTGGCCCGTGAAGTTTGTCTGGATGACAAGCTTGTGCTGAACGCGATGGCGCGTGCGGCAGAACGGGCCGGGGCTACCGTGGTCTCCCAGATCCGGTACAAATTCGGGCAGGACAGCCCGCCCGGTTTCACCGCCGTCGTCATGCTGGACGAAAGCCACTGCTCCGCACACACTTACGCGGACCTGGGGCTGATCGCGATGGACGTGTTCACCTGTGGAAACACGGAACCCCGCGACGTGCTGCGGTATATCCGGGAAGAAGTCGACCTCGGTGATGTCTCCGTGCGGGAAGTGTATCGCTTTGCGGACGGCACATCTTCAATGGACGCCCCCGTCCGCAACGCGGAACCGGCACTCGCCTGCTGAGACGCCACACCGGGAAGTATCCTTCTTTTGAACCACCGACAACTCCATGACGGGCGCTCCGACGGCCTGATGCCTTTGGAAAGCCTCGATCTCAGTCGGGTAGACAGCTTTGCCGGGCTGGTGCGCGCCATGGCCAAGACGGCCTTTGGCGGACGCCAGCTCGGCGAGGCGCTCGACGTTCTGCTTGCCATGGCCGGCGATCCCGGCTGCCGCGTGGTGCTGACCCTGTCGGGCGCGATGACCGTCGCCAAGCAAGGCCGCCTCATTTGCGAGATGATTGACCGCGGGCTCGTGCACGCCGTGGTTGCCACGGGCGCGCTCATGGCCCACGGACTGACCGAGTCCATCGGCCTGGCGCACTACGCCGTCAGCCCTGACGCCGACGACACCGACCTCTTTGAAAAAGGCTACAACCGTATTTACGACACGCTCGAGATGGAGTCCAACCTCAACGACGTGTGCGAGCTGGTGGCCTATGTGCTGGCCAGCACCACGCCCGAGGACGGCGTCTGGTCTTCGTCGCGGTTCTGCCGCGCCGTCGGCGCCGAACTGGACCTGCGCGACCAGGGTCCGGGCATATTGCGCAGTGCCTTCCTTCGGGGGGTGCCGGTGTTCATTCCCGCCTTCACCGACAGCGAGATGGGCCTCGACTTCTCCACTTGGGCCATGCGCGCCGCGCTCAAGGCCCGCGGGCTGGCCGACAGCGGACACCCCCTTGATCCTGACGAGGTGTTCTCGGCCATACCGCCGTACAATCCCTTCCTTGACCTGCAGAAGTACGCCCGCATCATCGGCCGCGCCGAGAGCATCGGCATTTTCACGGTGGGCGGCGGCGTGCCCCGCAACTGGGCCCAGCAGGTGGCCCCCTACTTTGACATCACGGCTGATCGCCTCGGCATAGGCCTGCCCGCGCCGCGCTTCCGCTACGGCATCCGGATCTGTCCCGAACCCGTCCACTGGGGCGGTCTTTCCGGCTGCACCTACTCCGAGGGCGTGAGTTGGGGCAAGTTCGTCCCGCCCGCGCAGGGCGGACGCTTTGCCGAGGTTCTCAGCGACGCCACTGTCGTCTGGCCGCTTCTCATGAAGGCCGCCTTCGAAGTCCTCGACGGCAAGGTAATATAATCCTCGTTGCGTCCTGCCGCGGCATCCTTTCGCAAAGAAGATATTCCGCCGCGTTGTGGCCAATCCCGGAATGTTCCGCATTGTTTCATCCGCAGGGAGTCGGTGTGCTCCATTTTGACGTGCAATACTTTGCGCACTACTTCTGCGGCTGTTCCGGCGGCGGGTTGAGCGGCGCGATACGGCCGTCGGGCGCGACAGTCACGCGCACGAGACCCGCCTGCTCGTGAATCGGCGCGCTCGGATCGCTGCCGAAGATGGTGCTCCACCAGTTGCCTTCGAAGTCGCGGAAGAACATGTTGTGGCCGCCGTGGGGCACAGCACAGTAGCGGTCGCCGTAGGGGCCCGTCAGACTGTCGGACGTGGCGCTCATGCAGTGATAGTTGCCATCGATGAAGTCGGCGCAGCACAGGTGGTATTTGCCGTCCGCCTTGAAGATAAACGCACCCTCGAAACCCACCTGGGGCGCGTTGGCCGGGGCCAGCAGTTTCGGCTCCTCTGCCAGTCCGCTCATGTCGTCCTTCAGCGGCGCAATCATGCCGTTCTGCCAGACGAAGTACACCTTGCCGCCGTCGTCCTGGAAGAGCGACGCGTCAATGTTGCCCGTGAGCGGGCCGTCGGTTTTGACGTCCTTGTACGGCCCCTCGGGCGTGCCGCTCACACTTTTGAGCAACCCCGTGCCCTCGTAGTTCATGCAGTAGGTCAGCCAGAAGGTCCCCTTGAGATAATGGATCTCGGGCGCCCACAGCGCGCGTTTGCCGTCGCGCACCTTTTGCCAGGTGGCGTCCTTGTCGAAGGACCAAACCAGCCCCTGTGGCTCCCAGTTTTTCAGATCTTTCGATTTCCATAGGCGGATGCCCTCGTTCGTTTGCCACCACGCCGGCGCGCCGGTCGTGCCAACCAGGTAATATTCGCCGTTCACGGCGCACACGCTCGGGTCGCGCAGCGGCGTGTCGAAGAGCGGCTTCACGGCGGGCAACAGTTCGGCCGCCGCGACCCACGACGATCGCAGTTCGCGCGTGTCGAGCGAGACGATGTACGGCATGCCGCCGTCGGCCTCCAGCGCGAGGTCGTTGCGGTCGCGCGCGGGCAGGAAGCATGACGACATGGACACGAGCCCGTCCTGCGCGAAGACCTCCAGCGTGGTGCGATCCGCCAGCACGCGCAGCGTGATCCGCCCGTTGACCAGTTTTACCGGCGCTTCCTTGCCGAGCGCGGTCAGCTTCTCGCCGTCTGCCGTCCACACGATCTTTTCGCCGCGCACATTGAGTGTGAGGCTTTTCGCGCCGCGCGGTTCGATGACCGCGCTGATGTCGAACAGTTCGCCTGTGATCCCATCCAGCGGGTTCTTGCCCGGCTGGAGAAATTCTTCGCGCAGCCCGTGGGTGCGGTGGCACAGGCCTTCAATCTCGCGCACAGGCATGCGGCATACGCGGAGGCCGTCAGGCGTGCTGCGCAGCGTCAGTTCGCAGGGGAAACTCATCTGCTGGTTGAAGGGCATCTGCGGGTAGGCGCCGCCGTTCATCCAGGCGATCTGGATGCGCCGCCCGTCCTCGGCGGGGATGTTGTTGTACGTTTGGGCGGCGTAAAAATTCGCGCCGTACTCACCCTTGATGACATCCGTTTCCGGCGTGAACATGGTGCCGTCAAAACGGCCCAGGCGGTAGCTTTCATTGGCGTTGAGGAAGACCCAGCGCGTGTCGGCCCTGTTGCCGTCGACGGGCAGTTCAAAGAAGTCGGGGCACTCGCCGCAGCCGGGCATCGGCACGTCGCACAACCTCTTCCACTGCTTGAGGTTGGGTGAGCCGAAAAGGGCAAAGTCAGACTTGTCCAGATAGAGTGCCATGACCCACTGCTTCGACGGAGCATGCCAGAAGATGCGCGGGTCGCGGTTGCCGCCGACGATGTGCTCCAGCACCGGGTTCTCCGGCAGCCGTTTCCACGTCCGGCCCCGGTCGTTGCTGTAGGCAAGACACTGGGTAAACTTTGGTCCGTCCGGCTTTTCCGGCACCGGCGCGCCGGTGTACAGGGCGATAAGCGTCTTCTCGTCGCCGACTTGCAGTCCGGCGCTGTTGTCCCAGTCCACGGCGGCGCTGCCGGAGAAGCAGGTGCCGTGCTCGTCGGGCAGCATCGCGATGGGCAGTTCCTCCCAGTGCACCAAGTCGCGGCTGATGGCGTGGCCCCAGCTCATGTTGCCCCACTGTGTGCCCCAGGGGTTGTGCTGGAAGAACAGGTGGTATTCGCCCTTGTAGAACACCAGCCCGTTCGGGTCGTTCGTCCAGTTGCGGCGCGGCGAGAAATGGAACTGCGGCCGCCACGTCTCGTTGTACGCCTCCTCGGTCACCACGGGCAGTGCCTTGGCCCCATCGGAAAGTGTGATCTGATCCACAGCAATATGTCCCCATCCGCCCTCGCGGTTGTCCAAAACTTCAATGCGCGCCGTTTTGCCCTGCAATGCGGCCACGTCCCAACTCACCCAGTCGAGCCGTTCACTGTTCGACCCCGTGGCCGACCGTGCGACCGCTCCGTCCACAAGCAGGTTGATGCAGGCCTCGCCCGAAAACGCGCCGCCGCCCACGAGCATGTTGATCCAGGGCTTGTCGACCGTGAACTCGGGCGACGTGATCTTGCCCTTGGTGTTGTCGCCGCCATTGTAGGAACTGGCCAGCGCCTTGCCCTCGAACCCGCTCACCACCATCTGGTTCGGCAGCGTGCCTTTTGCCGGACCATTGCCGAAGGCCTTGCCCTCCACGGCCCAACCGGCATAGTCGGCCCCCTCGAAATCAAAAAACACCCGGTCCTCCGCCACGGCAAAACCCGCCGCAAGAACAACCCAACACACCAGCATTCTGAACGACATCGGCTGTGCCTCCTCAATGTTGCACACGATTACGGGTAACCATCATCCCGTTTGCTGAGGTGCCGGTGCAAGTCGGAAACGGACTGTCCCGGTAAGACTTCCGTTTCAGCGTTCGTAGGCGCCGATGTCGAACCCTGCGCCCCGCGGACGTGGCGTGCCGTCGATGTCCGCGGTCGGCGCGCCGTCGACGGTGCCCGTGTCGATGCACGGTGATCCGGTCTGGAGGCGCAGGTTGCCGTGGACCGCATCCACGAAGAGCGGGTCCAGATAGAAGGTCCCGTCCTCCCCGTAGCCCGGCGGCACGCACGAGAATTCTGCCGTCAGCGCGCCAGCCGCGACAAGAACTTCCGGGCCCTCTGTTGCGGTGTTGCCCCAGACGATGCAGTTCGACATCTTTGCGGTGCCGTTTTCCTGGCAGTATCCACCGCCTTGTGCGGCCCAGGTGGTGTCTCCCGTGGCCGTGTTGTCTGTGAATGTGCAGTTGGTGAAGGTTGCCGAAACCGCATTGCTGTAAACGCCACCGCCGCGGATCGACGCGTTCCGAATGAACACGGAATTGGTCACGGCCAAATGGCTGTTGAAGGGGGGCCAGGCCATGTTGCACATGCCGCCTTCAACGGTGTTCCCGATGAAGATGCACCCCGTGACGGTGACGTTGCGTTCATCATTGGACAGAAACTCGTTCTTCATGCCGCCATAGTTGTTGTTCTCGAAGCGGCAGCCGGTGACGGTTGCCGATGCGCTTCCGTTGTACAGACCGCATCCGGCGTTCTCCAAGAAGAGACAGTCCTTCACGGTTGGCGAACCGCCCATGCTGGACATGCCGGCCGCATACATTCCCTGCTTGTTCTGTTTGAACGTGCAGTTCACGACCATGGGCGAACCACCCTCATTGCTGATGCCCCCACCCTCCATGCCGGCGTTGTCCAGAAACAGGCAGTTGGCCACCTGGGGCGAACAGTTTCGGATGAACATGCCCGACTGGCCTTTCGTGATGGTGAATCCATCCAGCACGGCGTCGTCCGCGCCGATGACGGCGCTTGCGAATGAGTAGGGCCCGCCGCCGCGGATTAGCGTCGGGTGCGCGTTTGCGTCGCGCTGACTGCGGGCAGTCTCGTCGCCGGCAAATCCCCCGTACAGTGAAACGCCGGGCCTCAGTATAAGGCCTGTCTCACTCATCCCGTTGTAGCTGCCTTCGGCCACCCACACTTCGCCGCCAAGATCCTCGGCGGCAATCCTTTGCGATTCTTCAATAATGGTGTATGCCGTGGCCCAGGAGCGGCCATCGGACGGACCGGAATGCGCCGCGTTGACGTACAGCACGTTCGGCACAAATTCCGCGGTCACCGTCTTGTCTGCGTCCATGAGCAACCCAAGGACTTGGCGGCTTTCTGTCGCATCTCCCGTCCATCCCGTGAACCGCATGCCCAGCGGCAGCGCCTTCACCCACGCGGTGTCACCGCGGACGAAAACATGTGTGCCCGCTTCGGGCTGGGTGTGCCCCCCTTCGGGCGGTGAAACCTGAATCGTCAGCGTGACGAGGTCGGCCGCGGCAGCAGCGCCTTCATAGGCGCCCATGTCCACCCCGCCGCCCGCCGGACGCGCCCGCCCCAGCAGGTCGGTGGCGGGTGCGTCTGCCTCCGTGCCGGTGTCCAGGCAGGGCGATCCCGCACCGAGCTGGACGCTGCCGTCGCTGTCGTCCGCGAAAAACGGGTCGGCGTCGATGTTACCCGCCCCGGGAAAACCGCCCTGAATGCAGGAGTGGTTCACATAAAGGGAATCGCTTCGCGCCCCGTACATTTCGGGTGATTCGGAAATCGCCCGGTCCCCCCAAAGGATGCAGTTGGTCAAATCCGGAGTAAAGGGGTACGCTCCCCCCTGCGTGTCGACGCCCATGGCTCCGCCTGAGAGCGCTGCGTTTCGTGTGAAGGTGCAGTTGACCAGTTTTGGCTGTGAAGGCGAACTCATGCCGCCGCCGTAACCCGCGGTCGCCGAATTCCCGACGAAGACGCAGTTCTCCAGCCGTCCGAAAATGGCATAAACATAGAGTCCGCCGCCGGATCCGCCCGTCGTGCTGTTCTGCACAAACACGCAGCGCGACATGGAAAGTTGATTCAACTGGACAAGAACTGCCCCGCCGTCCGCACCGGCGGTGTTCTCCACAAACGAACAGTCTGATATCAGCGCCTCCCCGCCAGAGCCGGAAATCGCACCGCCAAAACCGTAATCACCGACCGCCCGGTTATGCACAAAGGAACAGCGTCTTATCTCGGCGTTGTCTCCGAAACCATTGATGGCCCCGCCGTTGCCGTAGGCGGTGTTGTCCACAAACTCACAGTCCGAGATCTTTGGAGCGGGCATGTTGCCGGTGTTCAACATCGCACCGCCGGCATCGCCAGCCGTGTTGCCCACGAAGCGGCAATTGCGCACGGCCGGACCGACTTCGTCGTTGAGCATGCCGCCCCCCTCCCCGGCGTAGCAATGCGCGACGGTGAAACCGTCCAGCACGGCGTGCAGCGCACCGGTCACGCCGCGCCGGGTTCCCTCGCCATCGATGACGGTGCGATGGGCTTTCCAGTCGCGCTGGTCACGGGCCGTCTCGGTGCCGGCAAATCCGCCGTAGAGGAGCACGCCGCGCCGCATCGCCAGCACCTGGTCCGCCGTCGAGATGTAGGTGCCTTCGGCGGCCCAGACCTCGCCGGAATGGTCTTTGGGTGCCGCGTCCGCCGCGGACTGCAAATCATGGTAGGCCGTGGCCCAAGAGGTGCCGTCCGCCGTTCCCTTTCCGGCCGGAGTCACATACACCACGTTCAGCGCAAAGTTGGCCGTCACGGTTTTGTCGGCGTCCATGACGAGGAAGCCGGTCGGTGCGCTGCCGGCAACATCACCCGTCCAGCCTGTAAAACGCATGCCGGACAGAAAAACGGCCAGGAAGACGGATTCGTCGCGCACGTAGTGATGCACCCCGGCGGCGGGCAGCAGCGACCCGCCCTGTGAGGGGGTGCCCCCAAGCGTCAGCGCCACAAGGTCCCCTTCCGCGGCGGCTCCTTCGCAGGCACCCATGTCCACCCCGTCACCGGCGGGGCGCGGGTTCCCCTGCAGGTCGGTTGCCGGCGCGTCCGTTGCCGTGCCCGCATCCAGGCAGGGCGACCCTGAGCGGAGGTGCAGGCTGCCGCCGTCTCCGTCCACGAAAAGCGGGTCGGAATCTATGTTGCCCTCGCCGGTGTATCCGCCCTGAACGCACGAATAACTCACCGTCGGCGATTCCTCGGCCGGATTGTCCAGGTAAATCTCCGCCCCGCCCGTGCGTGCGGTGTCGCCCCAAAGGATACAGTTCGTTATCGCAAGGGGCCGCCAGGAGCTGGTTATCGCGCCGCCGGTGCCGGCGCTGTTTCCGGTGAAGGTACAGTTGATGATCCGGAAATTGTTGGATTCCGCATGCACTGCGCCGCCATTGGTGGCATTGTTTACGGTGAATACGCAGTTGATCACCGATGGCGCGCCGTCGCCGGTGGCAAAGGCGCCGCCGCTGCTGGCGGAATTGCCGGTGAAGCGGCAGGCGATCAGGACCGGAAGACCGCTGTAATTCAGCATGCCGCCGCCGCTGCCCTTGGCCGAGTTGGCGATAAAAATGCATCCGGTCAACGTGGGACTTCCATAAGAGTTGATTATCCCGCCCCCGTCGTTGGCGGCGGTGTTCTCCTGGAAGACGCAGTCTGTAAGCACCGGCGATGCGCCGTTGTTGTGCATGGCGCCGCCGTCGGCCGGCAGAAGACCGGGCCGCGTCTCGTTTTTCACAAACAGACAGTTGCTTATCTTTGGCGCGTTCTGGTTCTGGTTGTACATCGCGCCCCCGCCCCCATTGGCGATGTTCATGGAGAAGACGCAGTCGGTGATTGTCGGCGAGCCCACGCCGTTATACATGGCGCCGCCGTACCCGGATGCCGAATTCTCCACGAAAGCGCAGTGGGCAACGACAGGCGACACGCTGAAATTCCGCATCCCGCCGCCCACGTCGGAACTGCCCCGCGTCACGGTGAATCCGTCCAGCGTGGCATTGTCCGCGCCCACGACGCAGCACCGCGTTTCCTGCCCGTCGATGACACTCTTGTGCGCGTTCCAGTCGCGCTGGTCGCGGTAAATCTCCGTACCGGAAAATCCGCCGTAGAGCGCCACGGTCGCGCGCATGCTCAGCACGGCATCGGCTGCTGATATGTATGTGCCTTCGGCCACCCAGATGTGCGCGTTGTCCGGCGCCGCATCCACGGCGGACTGGAGGTTGGGGTAGGCGGTGGCCCAGGTGCTGCCATCCGGTTCGGCGGCGGTGCTGTCCGCATCCACATGCAGGATGATCCCCGCGCCGAATTCGGCCGAGACTGCGATGTCACCGGTTACGTTGGTGTCGGTGCGGGTCGCGGTGGTGAGGCCGTCGCTCCATTGCACAAAGTGGCAGCCCTCATTGGGGACGGCGGTGACCGCCGTGCCGTCACCGCCGTGGCTGACTGTTTGGGCCGCTTCCCCGGAGAGGGTGCCGTTCTCGCCCGCGCTGTAGTCCAGCGTGTAGACATTGATCGCGAAACTCGCCGAAACGCTCAGGTCCGCCGTCACGTTCCTGTCCGTGCGCGCGGGCGTGGTGACGCCGTCGCTCCATTGCGTGAAATGGTAGCCCGTGTCGGGCACCGCACCCACTTCGGTGCCGTCCGTGCCATAGTCCACCGTCTGCGGTGTCAGGCCCGTTATCGTGCCGTGGTCGCCGGCCGTGTAGGCCAGCGTGCGCGGGTCAGGGGCGAACTCGGCCGAGACGCTGATGTCGGCCGTCACGTTCGTGTCCGTGCGCGGATTGACCGTGGATTCATCGCTCCAGCGCACAAAGTGGTGGCCCGTTCCCGCGTCGGCGAAGACAGCCGTGCCGCTGCCGCCGTACAGCACGGTTTGCGGCGTCACGCCCGTGACAGCGCCGCCGTTCCCGGCGGCGTAGGCCAGCGTGTGGCTGTCCAGAGCGAACACCGCCGTAATCGACGCATCGGCGTTGACGGTGATCGTTGCGGGATTGGCATTGCCGGACAGGGCGCCCACCCAATGATCAAAATGCGCGCCCGTCGCCGCCGTTGCCGTGATGGAGACCACCGTGCCCGCCGCATGCGATTCGCCGGGGGGATCCAGTGCGATGGTTCCCTGGCCTTCCACCTGCACGGCAAGGGAATAGAACTTGGGGGTTGGTTTTGGGCAGCCCGCCAGCAGCAGTGCCGCCCCGCATACGGCCAAAAGAGTGACGACCCACTTTCCACCATGCATGTCCACCTCCTATGAGGGGGTTCATATCCCCTCAACGCCAATATAACAAATACTTTGGAGAAGGGCAAGCGCAATCAGTCGCTGCCGATTTGGGAGTGCCCTACTGGGAGCGTCCTACTGGGAACGCCGGCGCTCCCAGTAGGACACTCCCAGTGAGGTATAATGGCCGGACCCGCAATGCGCCGAGCACCGCCGCGGGGGCGGTGGACGCGCCGGGAGAGGGCTGTGACATGAAAAACGTCGCTGTGTGTTTCCTTGCTGTGATCGCGATTTTGGCGATGCTGCCGATCTCAGGCTGCCAATCGTCCGTGCTGCCGACGGGTTTCCCGCTGGAGGGCCTGGCCCAGGTCAAACCGGGTCATGCGATGCGCGCGTCAACCAGTGATCCGAACTGGAAGGACGGCAACAGCGACGCGCGGCCCATCGCGCCGGGCAAGACGCTGGTGCTGGCGGACCTGAAGGGACCGGGCGAAATCACGCACATGTGGAACACGGTGGCCGCGCAGGACCGCGGCTATTCGCGGCTGATCGTGCTGCGCATGTACTGGGACGGCGAGAAGACACCGTCGGTCGAGACGCCGCTGGGCGATTTCTTCGCCATGGGCCACGGCATTGACCATCCGCTCACCTCGCTGCCGGTGACGGTCACTTCGGAGGGGCGCGGGCGCAACTGCTACTGGCCCATGCCCTTCGGCAAGTCGGCCAAAATCACCGTGACCAACGAGGGCACCCGGAACGTGGACGCGTTCTACTCGTACATCGACTGGCAGAAGCTGCCCAAACTGCCCGCGGCCACGGCCTATTTCCACGCGCAGTACCGGCAGGAGCACCCGGCGGTCATGGGCCGCAACTATCTCATCGCCGACCTGGAGGGCAAGGGCCACTACGTCGGCACCGTGCTGAATGTGCGTCAGCTTACCGCAAGCTGGTGGGGCGAGGGCGACGATTTCTGGTTCATTGACGGCGAAAAGGAGCCGAGCATGCGCGGCACGGGTTCGGAAGATTATCTGTGCGACGGCTGGGGCCTGCGCGAAATGTCGCAGCCCTTCTACGGCGCGCCGTTGATGGAGGGCTATGATCCGTTCTGCCGCACCACGGCCTACCGCTGGCACATCCCGGACCCGGTGCGCTTCGACAAGTCGCTGCGGCTCGAAATCGAGCACAAGGGCGTGACCTTCGACGACAAGGGCGGGATCAAGTCGGGCTTTGAGGAACGGCCCGACGATTTCTCCTCCGTGGCGTTCTGGTACCAGACGGAACCGCACAAGCCCTTCCCGCCGATGGCCGCCGCCAAGGACCGGCTCTACTATGACTGGAGCAAGATGGTCGAGGCGGAATCGCGCCTTGCCGACGCCAAGGTCTCGGAAGGGCCGGTGACCACCCAGGACGGCGCATGGAGCGGCGGCAAACAGTTGTTCTGGAACCCGTCCAAGCCCGGCCAGACGCTCGAATTCAGTTTTGACGCACCGTCCGCAGGCAATTATGAACTGCTGCTCGTGATGACGAAGTCTTGGGACTATGGCAATTACCAGGTCCAGATCGACGGCAAGGACGTGGGCGGGCCGCTCGCGCTGTGCAACAAAGACGTCGTCACGAAGGAGGTCTACTTGAACGTCGGCGCGCTCGCGGCGGGCACGCACACGCTGCGCTTCGTGAACCGCGACAAGGCCCCCGAGAGCAAGGGGTATTTCTTCGGGCTCGACAGTTACATGCTCCAGGCACATTGACGGCCGTGGGGCTTCTGCCATGCGCCTGACCCGGGTAGTCTGCCGGACCTTTCGCCGCCTTGCCGACGTGGACTTTGCGCCCGTGCCGGGCGTGAATGTCGTGTCCGGCGAGAACGCGCAGGGCAAGACCTCGCTCTTGGAGGCGGTGCTCTACGCGGCCACCACCAAGAGCCACCGCACCGCCCAGGAGACCGAACTGGCCACGCACGGCGGCGACGGCTTTCATCTGCGCATTGAGGCCGAGCGCGCCGGCCATCCGGTGGATATCGAGGTGAA
>CAITNO010000092.1 GCA_903893795.1 Candidatus Hydrogenedentota bacterium
CAGGAGGGGGCGCACTTCGTCGAGGTAGCGCACGAGCCATTCGAGGGCGCGCCTTCCCACGGGCACGACCCTGTCCTTGTGGCCCTTGCCCTGCCGGACATGGATGGTCTGCCTTTCCCGGTTGAGGTCGTGGATTTCGAGCCGGGCCAGCTCGCTGCGGCGGACGCCGGTGGAGTAGAGGGTTTCCAGGATGGCGCGGTCGCGCAGGCCGAGGGGGTCGAGGATGTTGGGCACGGCGAGCAGGGCGCGGGTTTCCCGGAGACCGAGGGCTTGTTTGGGAAGGTGCTTTTCCTGGCGGGGCATTTCCAGCTCGCTGGCTGGGTTGGCGGTGAGAATGTTCTGTTTGGTGAGCCATGCGAAGTAGTCCTTGAGGGTGCCGAGGCGGGCGCGCTGGGTACTGACGCCAAGCGGCATGCCGTTTTTCTTGCGCCAGTGCCAGAGGTGGCGCTGATAGCTTTCGAGGATGGGCTTGGTGATGGCCGCGGGTTGTGTCAGGTCGCGGTCGATGGACCAAATGAGGAAAACCTTGAGGGCGTCGCGGCGGCCCTCGATGGTGTCCGGGGTGTAGTTGCGCACGGCGAGGAATTCCAGATAGCCGGCGGCGTGGCGGGCGAGGCTGCCTGGGTTGCCGGCGGGAAGGTCGTTAGGCGCGTTGCCTCCCCTTTGTGTGAGGTTGCGCTGGCTGAGCTTGAGCGTGGCTTGATAGCCTTTCTTGCCGGACATGATGATTGGTTACTGGTTGGAGGTTATTGGCCATTGGGAAAGGTGGAAGACGGAAGACAGAAGACGGAAGACGGAAGACAGAAGACAGAAGACAGAAGACAAGATATGCCTACGCTACGACGAATGACTGGCGGGGCCCAGATGTGCGTTTGCACAAGGCCACAAGGTTGGGCGCAAGGCATTGGCTGGCAATGGTTTGAACCTTGTGATGACGCAATCACAAGGTGGCACAAGGTGGGCTTGAAAATCACAAGGTCGGCCGGCGTGGTCATGGATTTTGAGCTTTTTCGCGTAGTTCATTGACATCCAACAGTCCGACGCAGCACACTCCGGCGGGTTCCCGTGCATCGACCAACAATTCGTATTTCATGGGCGTTCCATTGCGGCCGCCGCGGCGCTGAAGGTGTTCGAGCTGTTCCAGGCGCTCCAGATGCATGCGCACCTGGAATTCGCTCCACCCGGCGGCCTCGCGGATGTCGCGGCGGGTAAAGTGGCACTGGCGCTGGTCGAGGGCGTCCTTGTGCATCATCGTGCGGACGTGGGTCTTGACGTGCTCCAGACAGTGGCGGGTTTGGGGCGGGACTTCGTCGAGGCTGCGGCCGAGGATCTCGGGCGCGAGGCGGTTGGCGGCGGCGATGTCGTCAAGGGTGGCACGGATGTGTGGGCCGGCCACGGCATCGTGGTGGAGCATGCGCTGGTGCTGGTGCAACAGGGTGATCGTGTCTATCAACGTGAGGTATTTCTCGTGATCGCGCCGGGTGCGGGTGCGGCAGGAGGTGAA
>CAITNO010000093.1 GCA_903893795.1 Candidatus Hydrogenedentota bacterium
ACCTGCCTCGACTGGAACAACAACTACGGCGACGACGAGAACAAGTGCATCCTGTTCCACTGCGGGCCCGTGCCGCAGAGCCTCATGACGGCCAAGGGACAGATCACCGACCACCTCATCCTCGCCAACGCCGTCGGCAAGAACTGCTCCCACGGCTGCAACGTGGGCCGCATCGCGCCCAACCCGATCAGCTTCGGCAACCTGACCACCTCCGAGGGCAAGCTCAAGTTCTACCTCGGCGAGGGCAAGTTCACCAAGGACCGCATCCCGAAAGACTTCTTCGGCTGCGCCGGCGTCGCCGAAATCCCCCGCCTCCAGGACATCCTGCTCGAGATCGGCTACGGCGGACACCGCCACCACACGGCGGTCACCCCCGGCCACGTGGTAGCCCCCGTCCGCGAAGCCTTCGAGAAATACCTCGGCTACGACGTCATCGTTCCCTGAGCAAGACACAGCCACCAACACAGCGGCCCGCGGCAAACCCTGTCGCGGGCCGTTTCTTTCTCTGTCCCCCTTTTTGAGTGCGGTGGCCATGCCGCCGCTTTCGCTTGTCGGGGCATGACACCAGGTACAGCCCAAGTCCGGGCCGGGGGAAAGCGACGGCGTGGCCACCACGCGACCCGCATCACATCCCCCAATAGGCAAAGTCAGGCCAGCATCGACCAACACCCGTTCGCAATGATTCAGGGCAGGCCGTACGAAGGTTAAAGCGGGCCGTACGAAGGCTAAAGCGGGCCGTACGAAGGCTAAAGCGGGCCGTACCAAGGCCAAAGCGGGCCGCACCAAGGCCAAAGCGGGCCCGACGAAGGCCAAAGCGGGCCCGACGAAGGCCAAAGCGGGCCCGACGAAGGCCAAAGTGGGCCCGACGAAGGTCAATGTAAACGCGTTTTTCGGCGTTTTTGGCCGCACAAAGAACGATGTAAGTCCTTCCAAAGATGGTAGTTAGCGGTATGGCATCTTTTCCAAGAGCAGCGGCGGACGTCCGGATGCTCGCCCAGGCCATTTCCGCCGGCCTCGAAGCGAACGCCACCGTCTTACCGGCACCCCGGTGACCGCCGCACGCAAAAATGGAAGCCTTGGCCTTCAGCCTTCGCCCTTCAGCCTTCGCCCTTTGCCCTTGGCCAGCGGCCTTGTGCAGGAACGAAGAATTCCCCTAGAATCTCTTTGACAATCATCACTAGCGCCAGAAGACCAAACAGAGGCTGGGAGCAAAAGGATGTCAGACGAGAACAAAGTTAGCGAATCCATTAACGCGGTCACAGGTCTGGTGAAGGCAGTGCCCATTTATCAAGACCTGGCACAGCCAGCCGCGAAAGAATTGGGCACTGGTTTAGGGCACGCGGTTCACTTTGCGTTAAAGCGAATAGGTTATCTGGCGTACGGCTGGGAACACGTTGAAGTGTTCTTGTGGAGGAAGTTGATGGAGAAGCTAAGCAATGTTCCACCGGGGGACGTGGTTGCACCGCCCCCTAATGTCGCGGGGCCTTTGATTGATTTGGTGAGATTCTCAGGCGGCGACGAATCGTTGTGCGACATGTACGCCAATCTGCTGGCGACGGCCATGGATAGCAAGACTGCGCATACAGCGCACCCGGCATTCGTCGAGATCATACGCCAGCTAACACCAGATGAAGCGCGGATCATAAGCACCTTTTCGAGAGAGCGATTCTTTCCTGTGATCACCATACGGACCGGCCCGAAGAGCAATCCGCTGTCTGAGGAAACGACGATTCTCAAAGACTTCTCTCTTATCGGTGAGGACGCCGGCTGTCAGCATCCATCGAATACACGCCTGTACTTGGACAATATCTGCCGACTTGGGCTCGCAGAGATACAGGGCGCCTTCTATACCGCGCCGGGCATATATGACAGAGTGGAGTCAGATGCAAGAGTCGTTGAGTTAATGGCCGCGGTGCCCGAAGGTGGAACGCTCATGCTGCATATACGCCGGAAAATGTTGGCCATGACGGAACTGGGCTTGGCGTTCGCAAATGCGTGCGTCGCACCCCACGGTCGGCCGTTAGCTGAAGGGGAGGCGTTTTCTCTCGGATACTACATGTACCAATAGGAAGTACGCCGGAAGCTGTCAGACGAAAGTGAGCGCAGGGGGCGACGCCGGTAACATTCAAATATCTGGGAGCGCGTGGGAGGGAACCATTTTGAATCCCGCCGCGCCTATATTATTACTTTCCCCGGAGTCGGAGTAGGAAGTTGCGGGGAAAGTTGAAGTGGTGAGTGCGTGCGGCCGTGCCGCCGCCTTTCTTCGCCGTGGCCGTAGCCCAGCATATCAACCTTCAGGGATATGCGCACCGATGCAACAAGTACACCCAGAAGGGTTAATACAACTTGGGCAAGGCACCTCTGGCACTTTAGTTATCCTAAAGATTCTACCGTCGAGCTTCTGACATGCTGGGCAGGGACCCGATGCCATCCATACCACGGCTTCTATCCCGGCATCTGCGTAACTGCGAAGGTTTTCTTTGTAAATGCAAAAGAAATGAAACATTCGTACCGCACTCAAAGGGTCAAGATGAATTCCGGTCTCAAAATCGTCGGGGAGTGTCAGGATGTCTCGGTCGTTCCACAAAAGTGTTTCTGCTGCTACCATGCGAAGAACTTCAAGCCGCGCGGGTTCAACATTTCTGAGAATACCCGGTGTCTCGCTGAACATTGTGTTCAATTTACGGACAGTGGTGGCGATGTCACAAGGGAGCTCGTAGGATATGTTGGCATCACAGTCCGAGAGGCCGCCAGCGAAAGGTTGTGATGCTGCAAACAAATCCTCTATCCGCGCCGCCTTTTCAAAATCCCTTTTCTGCAAAGCGGCGACAATCTCTTGATGCGCTGCATTTCTCTTCTTCGCTTGCTCGCGTATGTAGTCATGGGCAAGCACAGTCGCAGTCTCTGTACACTGATAAACTATTCTGCCTCCAATTACTTCAAGCGTGCCCGCGATATCAATTTCCGCAAGGCGGGCTGCCAACTCCGGTTTTGTGCCAGACACCTTGATTCCCCGCTGTTTAAGCAGGGCCTTCAATTCCTTTGCCTGAAGCAGAGAGCATAGCGCCACAGACGGACTTGCAGGCGTAAGCATTCCATCTTGGAGAAATCGTTTGATTGCAGCAGCCGGGGGTTCCTTTAGCACGCCGGTCAAATAATCGGCTTGATCGTATTGACTCACTGCACAGCCGTTTAGAAAGCGTGTCAGTAGTTCCAAGTGCGCCAGAGAATTCCGCCAGTCCGTCCTTGCCGGTATTTGTTTGGTCGGCATTGCCTTGGTCCGCGTCGATTCCGCGGAAAATGACGGAGGTGTCTTCTTCGCGCGTCGAAACCAGTCGAACATAACTACTACCTTTCTCTTTTCCGCAGCAGCTGGGCACGGTTTCTCACGACAGCACATCAGTACCATACCCTCGGGTCTGTGTAGGAAACAACAAGATGTTTTAAGCTGCGATCTCCAAACGTTGTTTGTTGAAGCGCCTTGGAAGATAGGGAGGCTGAAGGCCTCCCCAGCAACATCGTAATGGCGGTGCTGTAGACAGAATGCTTTGAGTGATACAATGGACTTGCCGATTGCCCCCGAGCCCACACGGGAATGGAGGGAATCCTCTGCCCCGAGCTGCGCCACGATGCTAAAGCGAAAGAGCTATCGACAAAATCGAGAAATTAATCAAAACACTTCATCACGCCGAAACATGACTCTCTATAAATATCTTCCATCCAGCCGTCTCGATGTCATCTTGAACTCCCAAATTCGGTTTACACCTTTGGGCGCGTTAAACGATCCTTATGAGTTACGACCTTATATGGACAGACTGGCTGAGAAATCTAGAATTCAAGAACATCTCGAGAAAAACTTTCCTCGACTAATTGGGGAGGCATGTGATGATGAGGATGCAATATATGGTCCGATTGGGAAGGAGGATATCCTCCGTTTTGCGGAGGAAAGAAAACCTGCTCTTTATGGTTTCGTCGAAAAGGCGCAATCGAGGGTTACGCGTAGCCTCATGGGTATATTCCAGGCGAAATGCAACGAACTTATCGGGGCACTCTCATTGTCCGAAGCTGCCGGCGATCAGCTCATGTGGTCGCACTATGCCGAAGAACACAAGGGCTATGTTGTAGGGTTCAATTCTGAGGATCCGTTCTTCGATCAACGAGTTTCCCCAGAAGATGAGCTTCGTCACCTCAAGAGGATTACCTATGTTGCAGAGCGACCCCCGTTGAACTTAGCGGACAGTACAGCAACTGACCTCTTCTTTGTCAAAAGCAATGCCTGGGAATACGAGGCTGAATGGCGAATCCTGTTGCCGTTGTCAGGGGCATCAATAACAAACGA
The DNA here is from genome assembly GCA_903893795.1 of Candidatus Hydrogenedentota bacterium. GTDB lineage: Bacteria > Hydrogenedentota > Hydrogenedentia > Hydrogenedentales > CAITNO01 > CAITNO01. Next base: position 4,340 of record CAITNO010000093.1, read on the forward strand.
AGCTGAATTTTATCCTATCCATCTGTTCAGTTTTCCCCCTAAGGCTGTGTCCTCAGTAATAATCGGCATGCGAATGAGCGATGACGACATATTCAGGATCAAGTCGCACTTGGCAACGTCTGACCACTATTCCCATGTCAAAATCTATAGAGCGTCCCTGCATGATAGGTCCTATGAGATTCTCTTGAACGAATTGTGATTAGTCCTGGAAACCGGGAAGAAAAGATGGCTTCTTTCCAGGTAGATCCTGATAATCTCCATGCGTCGGATAGGTCGCGTTCGTCCCATAATCTTGGCCCATTGACAGGAGATCCGCATGAAGCGCTTCATGGTCGCAGTCTCAACTCTCTTGCTCGGATGCAGCACCCATCCCGCCGCACAGCTAACTGCCACCGATTCCGGCGGCAAAGTCTCCGCGCAGGAATCACCCGACCCCCGCATGCAATGGTGGCGCGACGCCAAATTCGGCCTCTTCCTCCACTGGGGCCCGGCCAGCGTCAACGGCACCGAGATCAGTTGGTCCCGCACGGGCCATCCCTTTGATCACCCCAGCGATACGGCCGTCGTCCCGCCTGCGGTCTACGACAACCTCTACAAGCAGTTCAATCCCGTCAAATTCGACGCCGATGCCTGGATGCGCATGGCCAAGGACGCGGGCATGAAGTACGTTGTCTTCATCACCAAGCACCACGACGGCTTCTCCATGTGGCCCACGGCACTGCGCACTGACTACAGCATCATGGCGGGCCCCTTCCAGCGCGACCTCTGCAAAGAAATCGCGGATGCCGCGCACAAGGAGGACCTCAAACTCGGCTGGTACTACTCCACCCGCGACTGGACCCATCCCGACTATCTCGTCGGCGACAACGGCAAGTACGACGCCTTCTACCGCGGCCAGGTGCGCGAGCTGCTCTCCAACTACGGCCGCGTCGATGTCATGTGGTTCGACCATGTCGCGGGCAACTGGCGCGACTACAAGTTCCAGGAACTCTTTGACATGCTCCACCAGTTGCAGCCCGGCATCCTGGTCAACGACCGCGCCGCCCGCTTCATCCGCCCCACGGACGACAAGCCCGCGCCAGGGCTCGTGCCCATGGTCAACGGCGACTTCGACACGCCCGAACAGCGCATCGGCAAATTCCAATACGGCCGTGCCTGGGAGTCCTGTGTCACCATGACCGAATGCAAAGACGGCGGCGGCTGGTCCTACCGGCCCGACGGCCGCACCCGCAGTTTCGAGGAATGCCTGCGCATGCTGATTCAAACCGTCACCGGCGACGGCAACCTGCTTCTCAACCTCGCCCCCCTGCCCACCGGCGAGATCGATCCCAAACAGGTCGAGGCGCTCCACCAGATGGGCGAATGGCTCCGCAAATACGGCAACACCATTTACGGCACCCGAGGCGGTCCCATCCCCAACGGCGAATGGGGCGGTTGCACCACCAAAGACAACAAGGTCTGGGTGCACGTCCTCAAATGGCCCGGCGAAACGCTCCAAATCGGTCCCCTCGCCGCGAAGGTAGAGGCTGTGCAGGTCCTGACGGGCGGTGAAGCCAAGGTGGTGCAAAGCCAAGACCACTTGGAAATTACCCTGCCCGAGTCGCAGCGCGACCCGCTGGACACCATCATTGAGCTGACGCTGTAACGCGTCAAGACCAAGGCGTTCACCAATCATTTGCCACGTCCCGCTTTGACCCGTTAACCGCAGCGACCAACCGCAATTTGGAGTGCGGCGGCAACGACGCCGCTTTGGCTTTGGGCGCGATACACCAGCCAAAGCGGTGTCGGCGCTGCGCTCTGCCACCGCACTCCAAATATTGCCCCGTTCCGCGCTTTCCCCACGCTTGCCCTTGGACTCTCCGCCTGTGTCCGTCCGTGCAACTACGCCCCGCTCGGTCTGCACTCCCTCAGTTGTGCATAGTGTTCCGCCATCCACGGTGCGGGGTGCTGCCGCAGGATGCCCAGGGCGGACTGCATCTCGATCGCATTCACCACGGCCTGCCCCCGGTAATGATTGTTGGTGATCATGAACAGGTCATTCACCTGTTTCTTCATGTTCCGGATCTTCTCCACCCATTCATCCAACTCGGCGCCTTTGTACAGATAATTGTAGCGATCGTTGCGGCCCGACTCGGCGCGGAACCAGTGCTCCGCGTTGCGCCCGTGCAGCCGCGCGTAGGCAAAGCGCGCGGTCACCTTTTCCGAAGGCGCGATGCAGTCGTGCAGCACCGGTTGATCGATGTTGCAGAAGGCGATGCCCAGGTCGTTCAGCGACGCGTAGAACTCCGGCACATCCCACGACCTGTGGCGCACCTCGACGGCCAGCGGCAGTTCGCGAAAGGCCGCCACGATTTGCGCCAACCGCTTGCGTGTCTCGGGGGTGCGCCGGAAACTCCAGGGAAACTGCACCAGCACGGCGCCCAGCCGGCCCGCGTCGAGAAAAGGCAAGACGCCCGAGGCATAGGCCCGCACGGCCGCATCGCCGGGCCACTCTTTCTCATGGGTAAACCCCTGCCACAGCTTGACCGTAAACAGGAACCGGGGATTGGCGCTTGTTTGGTTTATCCACGCAACGGCGTGGTTCGGATCGGGCAGTCGATAGAAGGAACTATTGACCTCCACCGTGTCGAACCACTCGCTCAGCAGCGACAGGGGATGGCGGCTCTTGGGCATGCCGCGCGGATAGACGATGCCGTTCCAGTCCGGATAGGACCACCCCGCCGGACCGATGCGGATGATGCCGCTATTTCCCGTGTCCATACCCCAGCGCTTCTTGCTGTTTGAGGGTTTCCGCGTCCAGCACCACCTTCTCCTGGGCGCTGCGCCGGGCCTTCTCATTGGCCAGCCGGTGGGCGGCGATCAGCTTGCGGAATTTCTCCACCTCCGCCGGATGCTGGCTGGCAATGTTGGTCAGCTCGTGCGGGTCCGTGGAGAGATCGTAAAGTTCGTTGGCCTCTTCATGCTTGTGGTTCACGATGAGCTTGAGCGGGCCCTGCTGGGCCATCTCCAGCGACACATTGAAGCGCGGCAGCGTGCCCTCGGTGTGGGAGAAGAGCACCCGGTCCGCCGGGATCTCGCCGAAAAAGGAGCGGCCCTGCCACCACGGCCGGGGCGTCGTGCCCGCCTTGTCGGCAATGGACGGCATCAGGTCCACCAGCCCCACGGGCTTGTCCGTCCGGCCCGGCGCCAGTCCGGGCGCGTTGACCAGCAGCGGCACCCGCGTCAGTTCGTCATACATGGTCATGGCATGGCTCAGGAACTTGTGGTCCCAAAGATGCTCGCCGTGGTCGGCCGTGAGAATGACCAGCGCCTTGGGCCATTTCCGGCGCACCTCGCCCATCAGCCGCCTCACCTCGTCGTCGCTGTACCGCACCTCGCCGTCATAGAGCAGCCGCACGGCCTCCTGGCCCTCCGGGGAGAGCTGCGGGAATTTCGGCGCGGGCTGCTGTCCCGTGATGTATTCAAGGTAGTCGCGGAAGTAGGGCAGGAAATCGGTGACGATGGCATTTTCTTCCGGCGTGATCTTCAGCGGCCAGCCGAGCATCTTGCGGTAGGACTCGGGCGGCACATAGGGAAGATGCGGGTCGATGTAATGGACATAAAGGAAACGCGGCCCCTTGCCGTCCATGGCGCCCATCGTTTTGACCGCCGCATCGGTAATCTGCGCGGCAGGCGCGTCGGGGAGATAGTCGTAGCTGTCAAAGCCCTGCCCAAAGCCCAGTTCCCGCTTGAGATTGCCGTTGGTCTGCACGCCCCCCGTCCGGTAGCCGTTGGCTTTGAGATATTCGGCCAGCGTCTCCAACTGCGGGGAAAGCGCGTCGGCCGACGTCTTTCCCGTCTCTTTCGGGGCGTTGTCGAAATAGACCTGGTGCGCGTCCACATGGAGCGAGGTGAATATGCTCGCCAGGGAAGGACGGGTCCAACTGCACTGCGTGATGGCGTTGGTGAAAACGAGCGACTCCTTCGCCAGCCCGTCCAGGAACGGCGTCAGCGGCTGGCCGTTGCGCTCCATGCCCAGCCGGTCGGCCCGCAGGGCGTCTATCACCAGCAGCACCACATCGGGCCGCTCCGCCGCCGCGCCGCCGCCGGCCGGACCACTCAGCACCAGCCATGCGCCCGCGCCCAGCAGCGCGGCACCGGCGCAGAACAAAACAATCATCGCCACAAGGATTCGGTTCAAGGTTGTTTCGCCTCTTGTTTGAGTTCAAATAGGGACACCGAGATTCCGTCGAACTGCTTGAAGTCGGTCATCCGTCCGTGCTCTTCAAGCCACCGTCGCATTTCCTTCACATGCGGAGGGATTTCGCCCGGCTCCCACCATGTCTCAACATACCACATTCTGCGCCCTTCCGCCGCCACCTCGGGCAGCATGCGCGGCAGCGTCCCCAAATTGTCCCACATTTCGGGCCTGGGCAGCGCGTTCAGAAAGCCGGTCAGCTCGCCCTCGCTCAGCCGGAGCATGCTCTGCCGAATCCCCGTCCCCTCCAGGTAGTACCGCATCGGAAACTGGGAGAAGTGACTGGCATGGCCCACCACGTCGCCCGGCCGGGCGTGCGAGATGATGTACTCCGCCACGCCGCGCACGTCAATCTTGTGGCGCACCCCCATGCGGTGATCCATGCTGGGGTGCAGGTCCTGCCGGTAGAAGTCCGCCAGGCAGGGCGTCATCAGCGCGAACACGGCGGCACCGGCCGCCCATTGCGCGCCCCGGGGCCGCAGGCTCGACAAACCCAGTCCCATGACACCGCAGGCGACCATGCCGGAAAAGATGAACAGCCGGTGCTCGTACATCGGAAAGGTGCGCATGCGCCACACCACGATGTTCGCGGCAATCGGCACCACCGTCAGCAGCACGGAAAGGAACAGCGCGGACCGGCGGCCGCGAAGCTGCCAGAGCCCGAAAAGGTACAGGCCCGCGCCCAAAACGAAGAGGGGCCAGTACACCGCACTGCGCGGCGAGTACCCGGCGAGAAAGGTTTTGAACGTGATGAATCCATGGGTGGCCGTGGGCATCACGGTATAGATGTTGGTCACCTGCGTGAACGAGGCGTTCACATAGCGCAGTTGCAGCAGCGCGGGCAGCACCAGCACAAAGGCGATCGCCTGCGAGCCCAGCCACGAACGGAACAGGTCGCGGCGGCCCGCCGCGATCATCGCCATGAAGAAGCAGTTGAACAGGGCGATGTTCCACACGGAAAAGAAGTGCGTGTACGGCATAAGCGTCATGGCCGCCGTGACACCCGCCCACCAGCGGACCCGGTTTTCCTCCAGCGCCCTCAGCGAACAGTAGAACAGCGCCGCGGAAAGGCAGATGTAGGGCGCGTAGGCCCGCAGCTCCTGCGCGTAGTACACCTGGAAAGGGCTGACGGCGCAGAGCGCCACGCCCAGCAGCGCCGCGTTTTCCCTGCGGAACAGGCGGCGGAAGGCCCCCCAGGCAAAGAGCAGCGAGAGCATGGTGAACATCACCTGCGGCAGCTTCACCGCCGCGTCATAAGGCCAGAACCCCCGCGTGAGCCCCGCCAGCCCGGCAATCTTTTCCCCCAGTGCGGCCACCGCCCCCATCATGGGCGGCTCGTCATACACCGACGGATGAAACACCGTCAGGCTTTCGGGCATCTTGCTCGCCATGCCCAGCGAAAAGCCCTCGTCATACCACATGCTCCGCGCGCCCAGATTGTACAGGCGCAGGCCCAACCCCAGCGCCAGCAGGGCGGCCAGCACCAGCAGTGCACGCCGCGAGGGACGCGCCAGCGGCGCGTCCGGGCTTTCTTCAGGGATGGGTGCGGTATGAGTGTTCATCAGGCTGAATATGCGTACCTTTATGGCGTATTCTACCGTGCAGGGCAAGGCTTAGCCAATCGCCCGCAAGACCCTCTGACGCCTACCGCATGGGCAGGAATACACATGTACACAGACAAGTGCCGAAAGATAGCGGGGGAAACCCGTCTCGATGTCCGTTGTGACGACCTGACGCGCCAGTTGTTTGCCACCGACGCATCGCTCCACCAGCTTGTGCCCGCCGCCGTTGCCTTTCCCAAAGGGGCCGACGGCGCGGCGGCAATCATGGCGGCGGCCGCGGCGGCGGGCGTGCCCGTCACCGCCCGCGGCGCGGGCAGCGGACTGGCCGGGGCGGCCCTGGGCAACGGGTTGGTGGTCGATTTCTCCCGGTACAACCGCAGCATCAGCGATTTCAACGCCGAAGAACGCACCGTCCGTGTGCAGGCGGGCGTGGTGCTCGACCAGTTGAACAGCTTCCTCCAGCCCCACGGCCTCACCTTTGGCCCCGACGTAGCCACCAGTTCCCGCGCCACCCTGGGCGGCATGATCGCCAATGATTCCTCCGGCGCCCGCGCCCCCATCTACGGCACCACCATAAGCCATGTGCAGTCCCTGGAGGCCGTCCTCGCCGACGGCACCATCGTCGAGTTGCATCCCGGCGCACTGCCCCACATCATGGGACCGCTCGACCGGCTCATCACCGACCATGAGGAACTCATCCGCGAGCGCTTCCACGACAGCATCTGCAAACGCTGGCCCGGCTACGGCGTCGACCGCTACACTGGGAGCGCCGGCGTCCCCGCCGGCCTCTTACCCGCACGCGATCCCCGCCCCGACCCCGTCAAGCTCATCGGCGGCAGCGAGGGCACCCTCGCCCTCATCTCCTCCGCCACCCTCCGCCTCATGCCCCTGCCCAAATCAAAAGGCCTCGGCCTCATCTTTTTCGACACGCCGCAGGACGCCTTCGACGCCTCGCTTTCCATCCGCCCGCTCCGGCCCGCCGCCATCGAAAACATCGACGACACGCTCTTCGGCCAGACCCGAGGACAGCGCGCCTTTCAGTCCGCCCGCGACCTGCTGGAACTCGACACGAAAGCCTGCGGCTCCATTCTCATCGTTGAGTTCTACGACGACGAGCAGGAAAAGCTGCCCCTCCTCGAACAGCTCGGGCTCGGCCTGCGCACGCGCATTTTCACCGACCCCCGCGAAATGGCGCTCATCTGGAACCTGCGCAAATCGGGCCTGTCCCTGCTCACCGGCTGCCCCGGCCCGGCCAAGCCCGCGGCGGGCATCGAGGACATGTGCGTGCCGCCCGAGCGGCTGCCCGAATACACCCGCGAACTACAGAAGCTGATCACCGGTTCCGGCTTCCACGCCTCCTTCTACGGGCACGTCGGCGCGGGACTCCTCCACGTGCGGCCCATGGTCGACATGCACAAGGGCGCCGACATCTCACGGTTCCGCAAGCTCTCCGAAGACGTCGCCGATTTGGTCAGCGAATACAAAGGCTCCATCGTCGCCGAGCACGGCGTCGGCATCGCCCACACCGAGTTTGTCGCCGGACACATCGGCCCGGAGATGGTGTCGCTGATGCAAAGCATCAAGACCGCCTTCGACCCCAACAACCTGCTCAACCCCGGCAAGATTCTCGACGACGGCCGCTACAAGATGGACACCAACCTGCGCCAGGGCGACGGCGCGGAAATCACGCTGCCCTTCGAGCCCGTCCTCGAATTCGCCGCCAAGGACCACTCCTTCATCGGCAACCTGGAACAGTGCAACGGCTGCGGCGGCTGCCGCAAAGACGCGCCCGTCATGTGCCCCACCTTCCAGGCCACCGGCGAGGAACTGATGTCCACCCGCGGCCGCGCCAATCTCATCCGTGCCGTGTTGGAGGGCCGCATCGAGTGGTCAAAGGGTCCGCTGCTGGCCGAAGAGCTGGAGCAGGCCCTCAGCAACTGCATCGCCTGCCGCGGCTGCGCCACCGAATGCCCGTCCAATGTAAACCTGTCGCTGCTCAAGGCCGAACTCATCCACGCACGCCAGCAGAAGCACGGCGTACCCCTCGGCGCGCGCATCTTCAGCCGCGTCGACCTGCTCGGTGCCGCAGGCTGCCTCCTGCCGTCCCTGAGCAACGTCCTGCTCGAATGGAAACCGCTGCGCCGTGTCATGCGCGCCGCCCTCGGCATCAGCGAAAAACGGCCGCTGCCGAGCTATGCCGCCGAGCGCTTCGACCATTGGTTCCGCCGCCGGGCAAACAATGTGCAAAGAACCAATGATCCGTCATTCCCGCGAAGGAGGGAATTCAGCGCGCGCGGCCGCGTGATCCTATGGGACGACTGTTTCGTCCGCTGCCACGAACCCAACATCGGCAAAGCCGCCGTGCGCGTGCTCGAAGCCGCGGGCTATGAAGTCGTCCTGCCCAAGGGCCACGCCTGCTGCGGACGCCCGGCCTTTAGCATGGGCCGGCTCGACGTCGTCCGCGATTTCGGCCGCACCAACCTCGCCCTCCTGCGCGGCGGCACCGAACCCATCCTCTTCCTCGAACCCTCCTGTTACTCCATATTCAAAGAGGACTACCGCGAACTCAACCTCGACGGTGCCGAAGCCGTCGCCGAACGCGTCTTCCTCTTCGAAGAGTTCATCGACGGCCTGCTCACCCGCGAGCCCGACGCGCTCAATTTCAACGGCACTCCCGCCCGCGCCGCCATCCACGCCCACTGCCACAGCAAGGCCCTCACCGACACCGCCGCAATGCGCCGCCTCGCGGAGAAAGCCCCCAACGCCTCCGCCGTCCTCCTCGACACCGGCTGCTGCGGCATGGCAGGCGCCTTCGGCGCCCTTGACGCCAAGTATGATCTGTCGCTCGCCGTGGCCTCACCGCTGGTGGAAAAAGTCAACGCCCTCCCCAACGACACCGACCTCATCGCCTCCGGCACCAGTTGCCGCCACCAAATCACGCATCTCACCTCAAAGCCCCCGCTACACTTCGCCGAATGGTTCGCGGAAAGGCTCATATAGTCCTGCGGCTCTTCGGTCTTCTTCCGCTGTCAACTGTCAACTGGCCAAAGACAATCGCCCCACTCTGAATACTGTAAAAAGTTATGGAATCCGGATTATCAATGGTGGTACGCTCTACTTGTATTAGGGCAGACCTGATCCGCCCATATTGCGCCAAGGGTCCAACAAGGAGGGCATTCAAGTGTTCCCAAGGTTCAGGAAGGATTGTGTGAGGTTTTTCATTGGTACCACGGTGGGATGTTTATTGCTGCTCACCCTGGCCGGATGTCCCGCCCCCCAGCGCACGCTGACCGCCACTGTCACCGGCAACGGCAGCGTGACGCTCAGTCCCGCCGGCGGAACCTACGCCGACGGCACTTCGGTCCTCCTGACGCCTGCCCCGGCCACGGGCTGGCATTTTGACCATTGGGCGGGCGACCTGTCGGGCAACACCAGCCCGGGCCAACTCACCATAGATGCCGCCAAGACCGTCACGGCAGTCTTTGTGCAGGACCAGTACACGCTGATTGTCCTTCTCAGCGGCAGCGGCACCGCGACAATGGACCCGCCGGGCGGCACCTATCTCTCGGGAACGACCGTCACGGTGACCCCCTACGCGGCACCGGGCTGGCACTTCGACCATTGGGAGGGAGAACTCTCGGGCAACACCACCCCCGCCCAGCTCACGATGGACGCCGCCAAGACCGTCACGGCGGTTTTCGTGCAGGAAAGTTACCCCCTGAATGTTACTGCCGTGGGCAACGGTACCGTCACACTCAACCCGCCGGGCGGCACCTATCTCTCGGAAACTGTCGTCACGCTGACGCCCGTCCCGGCCGTGGGTTGGCATTTTGACCACTGGACAGGCGACCTCGCGGGAAACACCAATCCGGAACCGCTCACGATGAGCGCCGCCAAGGCGGTCTCGGCGGTTTTTGTGCAGGATATCTATGCCCTCACTGTCGTCATCGTGGGCAACGGCACCGTAACCCTGGACCAGCCTGGCGGCAACTACCTCTCGGGAAGCACCGCCATCCTGACCGCTCATCCGGCCGTGGGCTGGCATTTTGACCATTGGGCCGGCGACCTCGCGGGCACCTTCAGCCCGAACCAGATTACGATGGATGCCCCCAAGACGGTCACGGCGGCCTTCGTGCAGGACATCTACACCCTCAATGTCACTGTCACCGGCAACGGAAATGTGGCGCTCAACCCGCCCGGCGGCAGCTACCTCTCGGGAACGGTCGTCACACTGACCACCACTGCGGACCCGGGGAACCGCTTCGACATTTGGGAGGGGGACCTTGCCGGCAACACCTCTTCGCTCAACATGACGATGGACAGGAACAAATCCGTCCAGGCCTTCTTTGCGTCGAGGGCCCAATTGAGTTTTAGTCCAACCGAACTGTGCGCCAAGGGTTCGACCGTGTTCTTCTCGGCGTACTCCCCCTACTCCGGGCGTGAACTGTGGAAGAGCGACGGCACCCTGGCCGGCACCGACCTCGTCAAGGACATGGTTCCCGGAGATAAAGACTCGGAGATTAGGTTCACGTTCCTCATTAACGGGGATATCTATTTCTTCTGCTTGACCGACAGCTCAGGGTTCTGGCTCTGGAAAAGTGACGGCACCGAGGCGGGAACCGCGAAGGTGGTTTCGCTGGGCGGCTCGTTTCCGGAACAAAACCCGGTGAACGTGGGCGGGGTGATGTATTGGAGCGCGATGGGCGCCGACGGCATCGGAGAACTGTGGAAAACGGACGGCACCGAGGCGGGCACGGTGATTCTTAAGAGGTTTGGCCCCACCTACGTTCCGGACAAACTCGCCGCCGTGGGCGGTTTTCTGTATTTCAACATCCTGGACCAAAGCTCGCCCCAAATCATGAGTCTCTGGAAGAGCGACGGCACCGTGGCGGGCACGGTCTCCATTCTGACCGGCTATTATTTCGGCGAAATTGTGGATCTGGGTGGAGAGGCACTGTTCCCCGCCGATTACAGTCTCCTCCCCCAAAAGCAGTCTTTGTCCCTGTGGAAAACCAACGGGACACTGGCGGGGACATCCCGTATTACCAGTTTTTCGGCAACTGCCGCATGGGCCCTGGGGGATCTGACGGTCTCAGGCGGAATGGCGTACTTCAGCGCCTGGCCGGACGGCAGCCTGGTGTTGAACTCCCAGGTGTGGAAAAGCGACGGCACCGATATTTCCATCGCCGACAACACCAGTTACCGGCCTTGGGGTTTCATCGATGTCAGCGGAACCCTGTTCTACAACGCCTTGTATGAAGACTCGGAGAGCCAGACACACGCCGGCCTGTTCACGATCGCGGCTGGTATAAGCTCTCTGATAAAGGTAATAAACCCCACCCACTTTTACGGCCTTTCCGATAAACAGGCCAATGTCGGCGGAACGCTGTTCTTCGACGCGGAAAACGCCTCGGCCGGCAGCGGCCTGTGGAAGAGCGACGGTACCACCGCCGGCACCGTTCTGCTGAGCGGCTTGGTGGCCCCAGCACCCACCGCGCCAGACCTGCTAACAAACGTGGCCGGTACCCTGTACTGCCAGGCCTATGACAATGTGCGCGGATACCAGCTGTGGAAGAGCGACGGAACCGACGCGGGCACGGTGGCGGTCAGCTGGCCCTGAACAACCCATAAATCAGGATCCAATCTGCTTCCCTGCCGGGAGTGTCGTCTCCCGGTAATGGATGCCTGTTCCCCTTCCATAAGGAGTGACGCTTCACCCGCACTTTTTGATGAGGCCCGGCGCAGGTCTGTTACCGCGCCCCTCCGGGGCTGGTCTATAATTCAGGCATGCGGCGCGCGTGCGCCGCTTTTCTTTGCAACCTGAGGATGGACAGGCCATGGTGGACAGGCTCGAATTGGGCGCGGCGGACCCGCGTGTGCGCAAGTTTGTGAAGCCCGAACGCATCGTGTGGCGGCGCGGCGACGCCAGGCATCTCATGGGTGCCGACACCCTCCTGGGCGACAAGGGCAAGTGCGTCATGCGCCATGACGGCGGCGATGCGCCCGCGCTCGTCTTCGATTTCGGCCGAGAACTGCACGGCGGCATCCGCCTCACCAACGCCATCACCGCGCAGCACGCGCCCACCCCCGTGCGCATCCATTTCGGCGAGTCTGTCGCCGAGGCCATGGGCGAGCCCAACCAGGACCACGCCATCCACACGCAGGACATCCTCGTACCCTGGTACGGCTATGCCGAATTCGGCAACACAGGATTCCGTTATGCCCGCATCGAACTCATCGAACCGGGCACCGAACTCCAGTTGCGCGAAGTCATGGCCGTCTTCATCTACCGCGACCTGGAATACAAGGGCGCGTTCAAGTGCAGCGACGAACTGCTCAACCGGATCTGGCAGACCGGCGCCTACACGGTCCATCTCAACATGCAGGACCGCCTCTGGGACGGCATCAAGCGCGACCGCCTTGTGTGGATTGGCGACATGCACCCCGAGACCATGACCATCAACGCCGTCTTTGGCGATGTGGACGTGGTGCCCAAGAGCCTCGACTACGTGCGCGGCGAAACCCCGCTGCCCGGCTGGATGAACGGCATCAGCTCCTACTCGCTCTGGTGGGTCATGATCCAGTGGGAGTGGTACCGCAACCACGGCAACCTGGAGTACCTGAAAGAGCAGCGCGAATATCTCGAGGGGCTCATCAAGCAGCTCGCGGCGCAGGTTGGCGAAGACGGCTGCGAACGCATGGGCGAGGCCCGCTTCCTCGACTGGCCCTCCAGCGAGGACAAGGAGGCCATCCACAACGGCCTGCAGGGCCTGCTCACCATGGGCCTCACGCGGGGTGCCGAACTCTGCGACCTGCTCGGCCTCGATGAAGCCGCCACCACCGCCCGCGCCGCCGAAGACCGCCTCAAGAAGTACGCGCTCCCGGCCACCAAGGGCAAGCAGGCCGCCGCGCTCACCGCGCTCGCCGGACTGCGTCCCGCAAAGGACGTCAACCGCGACGTGCTCGCCGTCGACCCGCTCAAGGGCGTGTCCACCTTCTACGGCTACTACGTCCTGCAGGCCCGCGCCCTGGCGGGCGACCAGGCGGGCGCGCTGGAGGTGATCCGCAAATACTGGGGTGCCATGCTCGACCTCGGCGCCACCACCTTCTGGGAAGACTTCAACCTCGACTGGGTGCCCGGCTCCGTCGGCATCAACGACCTCGTGCCCGAAGGCGCCAAGAGCATCCACACCGACTACGGCAACTACTGCTACAAGGGCCTGCGCCACAGCCTCTGCCACGGCTGGGCCTCCGGCCCCACGGCCTGGATATCCGAACACGTCCTCGGCTTCCGTCCGCTCGCACCGGGTTGCGCGAAGCTGCTGGTGAAGCCCAATCTCTGCGGCCTCGAATGGGCCGAAGGCCGTTTCCCCACGCCCAAGGGCGTCGTCACCGTCCGCCACGAAGCCGCCCCGGACGGCACCGTCCGCTCCAAGATCGACGCGCCTGAAGGCATCGAAATCGTGCGTGAAGCATAACGCTCCGCAAACCGAACAGGATATTTGCTGGCGTTTATGTCATAATTGAAGCGGGTGAAAACTATGTTGTCAGATCAGGACTTTGCAAAGATCTTAGAATGCGCGAAAACCTACGGGGCAAAGGGCGTTTGGCTCTTTGGTTCTTCGCTGGACCCAACCCGCACGCCAAATGATATTGATCTCGGCGTAGAGGGGCTGGATCCCAAACATTTCTATTCGTTTGCAAGTGATCTCTATTTTGCTTTGTCAAAGCCTGTCGATGTTGTCGATCTCGATGACGAGCCGCCGTTGGAGGAAATCATTCGTCAAACGGGCCGCAAAATCTATGCAGCCTGACGGTGTCTATTGGCCTAGAGAACTCAGAAACATCGAGACCGCCCTGTCCCTGGCAGAGGAAATCCTTGGCCGGCCCGATTGGTCTCCGGTCGATATGATAGCGATGGGCACGCTCCTTCAGAATTCCTACGGCGGCATCGAAAGACTGCTTCGTTACCTGCTGAAAATGCGCGGCTTTGACCATCCCAAGAGTGCACAGTGGCACAAGGAACTGCTCCAGCAGGCCTGCGAACAGTCCCTTGTTCCTCCTGATGCTCAACAGGGATTGATTAGATTGCTCGGCTTTCGCCACATGCACGTTCACGACTATGGCCATATGCTTCAAGAGGAACGGCTAAGAGAACTGGCCGGTCCATCGCTGGAGGCTTGCCGGTCGGTTATCGCAGTCTTACGAAGCCTCTGACCGCCGCCCATGGTGAACACATGAAACCCTTCGACAGGGAAATCGTCTCGGGCAGCGTGCTGCGCTCGGTTTGGAAACTCTCCTGGCCGCTGGTGCTGTTGTACCTCGTTAACGGCATGCAGGGCTTCGTCAACCACATCATGGTGGGGCACTACGTCCACTCGGCAAACAGCGCGGCCAACGCGGCCATTGGCGTGTCCTGGCAGGTGTTCATGGTGGTCGTGGTCTTCATCTCGTCCATCTTCCACGGCACCAACGTGCTCGTCGCGCGCTATGCCGGCCGCCAGGATCGTGATACGCTCAGCGAGGTCTTCTACTCCTCCTTCCTCTGCGCCGTGGCATTTCTTGTCTGCGTCGTGGCCCCGCTCGGCTGGTGGCTCGCGCCGCACCTGCTCGACTTCGTCGGCGCGAAGGAGGACGTGCAGGTCCATGCGCTGCCCTATCTCCGCATCCTCTTCGTCCTGGGCGCGCCGCTCTTCCTCATGTTCATGGTCACCGGCGCGTTCAACGCCTCGGGCGACCCGCGCACCCCCCTCAAACTCGGCGTCTTCACCACCCTGCTCAACATCTCCATCAGCATGGTGCTCATCCCCGGCCGCGG
>CAITNO010000094.1 GCA_903893795.1 Candidatus Hydrogenedentota bacterium
CGACGTAAATCTTCCAGCAGTCTATTAACTCGGTTCCGGTCGGAATCGCGCCTCTGGCAATGTACCCCGTTCCGCCATTTTGATAGACCTTGACATCTCCAGGGCGATTCGTTGTCTTACCCTTAAAAGTAGTCTCAAGTCCGAAAGGCTTTCTTGAGCTAACCAGTTGATCAAACCTCTTGTTTTCAGGCAATGACGGCGATCCGGATTTCCCGATCTCTGCCGCCACGACTTTCTTGAGAATCGACACACCTTCATTGAAGCGGATGAATACATCCGCTCCCTCTTCAAGAAGCTTTCGGGTATCTGTCGAGACAGGCCAGTCCTTGAAATGAGTAGTTACACTGCAATCACCGGGATTGTCTCGGTCCCAGAGAAAGTAACAAACGCCACCCTTTAGGCCCACTCCCGGGAAGACGTCCGCCGCGCTGAGGAAATCATCAATGGAGCGCAGGCGATTGTCGGTGAGCATGGATTCCCTGAACTCATCCAGTCCCTTGCCACCTGCAAACCAACGGGCAGGAATAATCAGTGCCAGGTAGCGAGGCTCGAGCTTTTTTGCCTGCTGTACGAACATATGGTAAATCGGTGCCGCGCTTGTGCCATAGCCGCCGTCATCCAACTGGTATGGCGGATTTCCGATGATCACATCGAACTGCATATCGCCTCCAAACAACTCGAACAGCCGAGTCTTGATGTCGTTGGTGTGAATAAACGCATAGGCGTGAGACTCAAGGCTTTCGCCACGATCAAGATTACTCTTACTCGCGCCGCAATAGAGGCACTTTTCACCGTGCCATGCGTGTTCAGTGCGCTGAAACCAGATATTCCCTTCATCCTTGGCAAAGCCTTTGGCGATGGAGTGGTTGCCCTTGGCGTGCTTTGAGCAATACAGGCTGCGTCTTGCCAGCAGTGCGGTCAGTTGCGTAATGGCGATGCCGAAAACCTGCTTGGTCAGGATGTGATCCACGCGCTCCTGTAAATCCGGGATTTCATCCGCCAGTCCCTTGGTGAGGCGGCTGGTGATTTCCCGCAGAAAGACGCCCGACTTTGTGCACGGATCGAGGAACTTGACCGTCTTGTCCGCCCAGAGGTTTGCGCCACCGTTGTCCGCCGCCCACACCCCGGCGAGGGTGTCCAGCATCCGGTTTGCAAACTCTGGCGGCGTAAAGACCTCGTCATTGGAAAGGTTGGCGATGCAGGTCAGCACATCCGGGTTGCGCCCGCGCAATGTAAATGCGGCCCGTCCGTTCATGATGCTTCCTTTACAGCCTTGATGAGGGAAGGCGTGGCAAGTTCAGCCACCGTGAAGGGAAGGTAGGTCTTTCGTGGTGTGAAAATGTCGTGCTTTTCCAAGTGGGCAAACAGCGAACCCTCTTCGCTAAAGGCTGCCGACTGGGTAAGGGCATCAAAGCGGAAGTCGCGCCGCTGGAACTTCCCCTTTCCAAGGTAGCCCCACTCCGCAAACGCGATGGGTTGTTCATCCCAGGTGCGCATCTTCAGGGCGTCCCCATGGACAAGGTTTTCCGACAACACATAGGACGCCGCTTTATGGAGATCGTCTGCCTTGTCAAGGTTCAGGTATTCCGCGAAAATATCCAGGAGATTCGCGCGGCACTCGGAGATGTTGTCCGGGAGCAGCTCAATACCATAGATGCACATCAACCCAAGCAGCGCATAGTGCCGCCGCTCGAAATCCGACTTTCCGTACTTGATCTCCACGGCGGCGAGTTTCCGCCGCAAGATCTGCACCAGGAAATTGCCGCTGCCGCATGCCGGTTCCAGAAAGCGGGAGTCAATGCGCTCTGTTTCGTCCTTGACCAGGTCGAGCATCGCCTCGACCATCCACGCGGGGGTGAACACCTCGCCGTGGTCTGCAACACGCTTTTTGGACTTGACCAAGCTCATGGACCGGCCCCGGAGCCGAACAGGATGATGCGCTGCGCATGAACGACACCTGTCACGCGGCGCACCACCCCGTCTATAAGACTCTGATCTATTCCCATGGGGCTCATTGTACCGGAAATGGGCTACCGTTTGGGAGGATTGCGGGTGCCCCATTCAGGGTGGGGGCAGAACCCATTTTGTACCGCAGGCGTCTCGCCTTGGTCTTGGGTTCCTCTGTTGTGGCATGGTCTCCGGACCATGCCACTCTTGCGACCGAAGGTCTCCTCTTCTCCGGATCATCTGCGTGATATTGACCCTGTTTCCAGAAACGTGCCGTGCGGATGGCAATTGGATGCCGCGTGGGTCGCCAAGACCGGCGCGTGGCGGATGCACCGCGAAAGGCAGAGGAGACCTTCGGTCGAAGCGTGTGGCGTGGTCAGGAAACCACGCCACAACAAACTAACAACAGGCTGCTTCTGGCCGACCTTGGCGGCATTGATGCACGGGTTTCAACCACCCCCGCCCGCGAGTATAATGTCGCCGGGAGCACCCAAGACATCGCATGCTTCGAGCCGAGGAACTGAGAAAGGTCTTTCGCACGCCCCGTGCCGGGGTGGTGGAGGCCGTGCGCGGGGCCACCTTTGAGGTGGCCGCCGGGGAGGTGTTTGGTTTGCTGGGGCCAAACGGGGCGGGCAAGACCACACTGTTGCGCATGCTCGCCACCATCATCGTGCCCACGTCGGGACGCTGTTTCGTCAACGGCATCGCGGCCGATGAGGCGCCCGACCAGATTCGCGCGTCGATTGGCTTTCTCTCGGGAAACACGCGGCTCTACGGGCGGCTAACGGGCCGGGAGGTGCTGCACTATTTCGGGCGGCTCTACGGCATGCGTGACCGGGACATCCGGGGGCGTGTGGACGAGGTTTCGGCGCTGCTCGGCATGGACGAGTTCATCAACCGCCGCTGCGACACGCTGTCCACGGGCCAGACGCAGAAGGTTTCCATCGCGCGGGTGATCCTGCATGATCCGCAGGTGCTGATTCTGGACGAGCCGACTCTGGGACTGGACATCATGACCAGCACGGCAATTCTTTCCTTTATCAGCGACGCCCGCGCACGGGGCCGGGCCATCATCTTCTCGACGCACTACATGTCCGAGGCGGAGATGCTGTGCGACCGGGTGGGTTTGCTCCACCAGGGCTCTTTGTTTGCCGTGGACAGCAAGGCTGCGCTGTGCGAACAAAGCGGCACGGCGGACCTGCGGGCCGCGTTCCTCAAGCTCGTGGAAGAGCGGGAGCTGCCGCGCCCATGAGAATACGGACGGTTTCCACCATACTGCGCAAGGAACTGCTGGACACGTTCCGCGACAAGCGGACGCTGTTCATGATGGTGGGCATTCCGGTGCTGCTCTATCCGGCCATGATTCTGGTCGGCTCGCAGGCGATGATGGTGCACGAGAAGTCGATGGAGTCCAGTCCGGTGCGCGTGTGCCTCGCCGCGGCCGAAGCGGGCGACGCGGAGGTGATGAAGTCCTGGGTGGCGGACATCCGGAACGTTCAGATTATTGACAGCCCGAACCCGAAAGAGGCGCTCGCCGCGGGCAAACTCGACGTGGTGGTGGTGGCCCGGTCCGGCCTGTTGAAAACTTTCGATGCGGACTACACGCTGCCGGTGGACCTTCTTTACGACAAGACGGAGTCCCGTTCGTCCGAGGCGGTGAGGCGGGTGGAGGATGCGCTGGGTGAGGTGGGCCGCCACGAACTGGCCCGCCGGCTGGAAAAGGCCGTGATGAATTCGGAGTACATCAACCCGCTTGAACTGAGGCGGGTTGACCTGGCGCCCAAGGAGAAGACCTCGGGCATGGTGATCGGGCTGGTCCTGCCGGCGCTGATGATCATCGTCATGGGGCTGGGCGCGTTCTATCCGGCGGTGGACCTGACCGCGGGGGAGAAGGAGCGCGGCACCTTTGAGACGCTGCTGTCCACGCCGGCAACAAAAATGGAGATCGTGACGGGCAAGTTCCTCACGGTGTTCTCCATGGCCATGCTGACGGCCCTGCTCAACCTGGCCAGCATGGGCGCAACATTCTTTGTGCTCTTTGCGCAAATCTCCTCCGGGAAGGCCGGGGAATTCACGCTGATGCTGAACGACCCCTGGCGCGTGGCGGCCATGGTGCTGCTCATTATTGTGCCGCTGGCGCTGCTGCTGTCGGCGCTGATGATGTCCGTGGCGGTGTTCGCCAAGAGTTTTCGCGAGGCGCAGAACTACCTGACCCCGGTGTTCATGATGATCATGTTGCCGGCCATGCTGGCGGGCACGCCGGACGCAAAATTCTCGGCCTCGGTCCAGTTCATTCCCATTGTCAACACGGTGCTTCTGTTCAAGGACGTCATGACCGGCAAGGCCACCTGGGAAGGCGTCTTTGCCGTGTTTGTGAGCACGGCGGCCTTCGCGCTCCTTGCGCTGGTCTTTGCGGCGCGGGTGTTTCAGCGGGAGGACGTGATTCTGTCGGAGGAGCCGGGCATGCCGCTTTCCTTCCGCAGGCGCGACTATGCCCCGCGCACGGCGCCGTCGCCCGGCTTTGCCCTGACCCTGTTCGCGCTGGTCATGCTGCTCATCTTCTATGTCGGCGCATGGGCCCAGGGCCGGAGCCCGCTGTGGGGATTGGCGCTCACGGAGTGGGGACTGATCCTGCTGCCCGTGGTCGGCGCGCTCTGGTACGCGCGCGTGGACCTGCGCGAAGCGCTCCGTCTTCGGGGCTTCTCCCGCATGCAGGGGGCGGGTGCGGTCGTCCTGGCGCTGTCCATGCTGACGCTTATCATGGGGTTCAGCGCCGTGCATGACCAGTTTCTGCCCATCCCCGATTCCATGAAAGAGGCCTTTGTGCCGTTTCTCGCGGGCACGAACTCCTGGACGGGTCTGATTGGCGTGCTGCTGGTCATGGCCCTGTCGCCCGCCATATGCGAGGAGGCACTGTTCCGCGGGGCGCTGCTGTCGGGACTGCGCCAGAGCATGCGCCCGCTGACGGCCGTGCTGGCCGTGTCGGTCCTTTTTGGCGTGTTTCACCTGAGCATATACCGCTTTGCCCCCACGGCACTGCTGGGTTTGGCCATCACCTACGCCGTTTGGCGGACCAATTCGCTGTGGACAGGGGTGATTATGCACTGCATCAACAACAGTCTGGCGATCCTGCTGAGCGTGGGAAAACTGCCCAAACTGCTTGCGGACTTCCTGGAGTCGGCCCATGGCGGGACCGGAGGGCCGTCAACCGCCGTCATGGCTGTTGCGTTTGCCGGGCTGCTGCTGGGCGTGGGCCTGATGGAGGCGGCAAACCGGGCCGCAAAGAAAGAAACAGCGCCTCCGGAACTTCCCCTTCGAAGTGGGATCTAGGTGAATGTCTGCAAGCGCCCAAATTCCGATGAGGACGACAGCACGGACGGCGCCACTTATGCTAACATTTTGGCCCGCCCCCCGGTGCGCACCGCAGGGGCGGCAGGGAAACATGGAATTGTTCCGTTATGAATGACAACGCGCTACGCGTCGATGGAGCCGATGTGCTGTTGCGCGTTCGGGTGCAGCCGCGCGCTTCGCGCGAGGCGGTGGTCGGCGAGGCGGACGGACGGTTGCGCGTGGCGCTGACGGCCCCTCCCGTCGAGGGTGCCGCCAACGACGCCCTGAGACGCTTTGTGGCGTCGCGGCTGGGTGTGGCCCGCGGGCGGGTAACGCTGGAGGCGGGTGATAAGTCACGGGAGAAAACCCTGCGCATCGCGGGACTGTCGGAGAAGGCGGTCCGCGAGGCCCTGGGTCTGTAGCTTTACAGGATAATTCAACGGCATTTCCGGCCACACTGGCCGGGCACGCGGAAGGAGCACCGATGGAACTGCATGAAATGGTCCTTGAGGCCGCCGAGGTTGTGCGGAAGATTGCGGATATCAAGCCGGAAGTGGGCATCATCCTGGGCACGGGGCTGGGCATGCTCGGCGACAAGATCGAGGCGGTGGCGCGCATTTCCTATGGGGACATCCCCCATTTCCCCACCTCCACGGTGGACACCCATGCGGGCGAACTGATTCTGGGACGCCTGGCGGGTAAGAATGTGGTGGCCCTGTCGGGACGCTTTCACCGCTATGAGGGCTACTCTTTGCAGCAGGTGACCTTCCCGGTGCGCGTGGCCAAGGCGCTGGGTGTGCACACGCTGATCGTCTCCAACGCGGCGGGGGGCATGAACCCGCAGTTTCAGGCGGGCGACCTGATGGTGATCACCGACCATATCAACCTGATGGGCGACAATCCGCTCATTGGCCCCAATGACGACGCGCTCGGCCCGCGCTTTCCCGACATGTCCGAGCCCTACGCCCGCACCCTCATCGACCTGGCCGAGGCGGCGGCGCTCAAGTCGGGCATCCGGCTGCAGCGGGGCGTTTATGTGGCCGTGACGGGGCCGTGTCTCGAAACGCGGGCGGAATACCGCTTCCTCCGTTTCATCGGGGCCGATGCCGTCGGCATGAGCACCGTGCCCGAGGTGATAGTGGCGGTCCATGCGGGGCTGCGGGTGCTGGGCTTTTCGGCCATCACGGATGAATGCCTTCCGGACGCCCTGGAAGCCGCCAACATCGAGAAGATCATCGCGGTGGCCAACGCCGCCGAACCCAAGCTCTCCGCACTGGTGCTGGAATGCCTTCAAGGGATGGACGCCTGACGCGCCGGGGTGTATTCAGTGTGCAAATTGCTAATACGTAAAAACTGGCAGCGTCATTTTTGCGGCGGCGGGTCGGGCAGGCGTATAGTATAACGTATTAATTTTGCTTCGGTATTCGGTGACCTCGGCTGGGGGGTGGATGTGCCAGCTTGAGGGTACCCGGACCGAAGGGGGCTTTTTACTCAGAGGAATTATAGGTCTTATGCCAGAAAAAGTCTTGCGGTTCTTGTTCTTGGCGGCATGCAGTGTCATGGGCGCCGTGTGGGCTTGGTTTCTCATTGACAAGTCCCCGGCACCGGTCAATCCCTACCCCTGGGTGGGCGGCGGCGCCGCCATCGGGGTGATCGTCGCGATTATTGTGCTGCTCGGGGTGCGCTTTGTCACCCAGGAGGTGTACGAAAAGTTGGCCCCCGCCTTCGTGGCCGTGGTGCTGGCCCTTATCGTGGGCTATCTTCTTTCCCGGTACATGCTCTTCTGGCTGCCCAATGCCGAAGAAAAGATGCAGGTGTTCGTCAGTGTGTCCGTCGTGCTTGTCTTTGGGTATGTGGGCATCCATCTGGCGCTGACCCGCGCCTCCAACTGGGAATCGCTGCTTGCGGCGGTGCAGCGCCGTCCGGCGCACCATGTGGGCACGGTGAGCCTGAAACTGGTCGACACCAGTGTGCTGATTGACGGTCGCATTACAGACATCGCCGCCAGCGGGTTCATCGAGGGCACGCTGCTGGTGCCCCGCTTTGTGCTGAAGGAACTGCAAAACATCGCAGACTCGGCCGAAGTGCTTCGCCGCGCCAAGGGCCGACGCGGCCTGGACATCCTGAAGAATCTCCAGGATCCGAACTCCCACGTGAAGGTCGCCATTATTGAGGACGACCCGGTGGAAGTGCGCGAGGTGGACAGCAAGCTGGTGAAGCTTGCCCGGAGTCTGGGCGCAAAGGTGCTCACCAACGACTTTAACCTGAACAAGGTGGCGCAGATCGAGGGCATCGAGGTGCTCAACATCAACGATCTCGCCAATGCGCTCAAGCCCGCCGTGCTGCCGGACGAGCAGATGGAAGTGAAGCTCATCAAGGAAGGCAAGGAAGCCAACCAGGGCGTGGGCTATCTGGACGACGGAACGATGGTGGTGGTCGACGGCGGCCGCCATTACATGGGCAAGACGGTGCAGGTGGTGGTGACCAGTGTGCTGCAAACGGCGGCGGGCCGCATGATCTTTACCAGATACAGCGGCCTGGTGCAGTGAAAGCGCAGTTGCTCATCCCCGCCGCCGGGATGGGGGTGCGTCTCGGGTCGGACGGACCCAAGGCCCTGGTGGATATCGGGGGGCGGCCCATGCTCGCCGTGACCCTTTCGCGTTTCTCCGGCATGGGACTGCTGGATCCGGCGGTCATCGTGGCGCCTGCCGCATTCTTTCCCGCCTTTGAACGGGAACTGAGCGCCCATCTGGCGCCGGGGTCATGGATACTGGTTGAGGGCGGCGCCGAACGCCAGGAGTCGGTGGCACGCGGCCTGGCCGCGCTCCGGGAGGATGCCGACATCGTGGTCATTCACGATGCGGCCCGGCCCTTTGTTCCCCGCAGGGCCGTGGAGACCTCCATTGCCGAGGCGGCCGCGCACGGCGGGGCAACGGTGTCCATACCGGTGAGCGACACCATCCTGGTTGCCGACGAAGGGCAGTTTCTGGATAGCACGCCCGAGCGGCGCATGCTCTGGGCCTGCCAGACGCCGCAGACGTTCCAGGTGGATGTCATTCGCCGCGCCCATCGCGCGGCGCTTGAAGGCGGATATTTGTGCACCGATGACGCCACACTGGTGCGGCGCATCGGACTGCCCGTCAAAATCGTGGAAGGAAGCCCCGCGAACTTTAAGGTGACCACCGCTTTTGATCTGGCCACCGCCCGCAGAATGGTTTCCGAGGAGGTTTTATGACGCTGCGCATTGGCATTGGATACGACCTGCACCGCCTGGATGCCGAGGGAACCTACATGATTCTCGGCGGCATCCGCATTCCCCATGAGCGGGGTTTCATCGCCCACTCCGACGGGGATGTGCTCGTCCATGCGATTATCGACGCCATGCTGGGCGCGGCGGGACTGGGCAACATCGGCCAGCGCTTCCCCGACAGCGACCCCAATCTCAAGGGGGCCGACAGCCTGGTGCTGCTGGAGCGCACCAAACGGCTGCTCCAGAGCGCCGGGTACGGCGTGGTCAACATCGATTCGGTCATCATCGCGGAGGAGCCCAAGCTCACGCCCCATGTCGAGGCGATGAAGCAGCGCATCGCCGAAACGCTGGGCATCGAGAAGAACCGCATATCCATCAAGCCCAAGACCAACGAGCAGACCGGCGCGGAAGGCCGGGGCGAGGCGGTCAGCGCCCAGTCGGTCGTGCTACTCGAAATGCGCTAAGCGAAAAACAGGGACTGACTCGCCTTTCGGCAGTTTGAAAGGCGTGTCTGTCCCTGCTTTTCGCGGCGTTCTCGCGTTAAACTCATAAGATGCAACCAACATGACTCACTACACCAGTCCCATGGCCGAATACGATCCCTGGGCCCCCTGGTATGACCTCATCCAGCCCGGTCTTCCCGGCGAGGCGGAATTCTACGTGTACGAGGCCGCACTGCGGCGCGTGCCCACGCTCGAACTGGGCTGCGGCACAGGCCGCATTGCCATCCCCATGGCCATGTCAGGCGTGGACGTGACCGGACTGGACCTCTCCCCCGGCATGCTGGAACTGTGCGCCGAAAAACTGGAATTGGTGTCGCCCGTGAAGGGAAGGCTGCGGTTGGTGGAGGCCGACATGCGCGCCTTTCGCCTGCGCCGCAAGTTCGGCCTGATCGTCATGCCCTACCGGTCCTTCATGCACTGCCTCACCCCGGAGGAGCAACTGGCCAGCCTGCGCTGTGTGCGGGAGCATCTCGCAACCGAGGGCGGGTTCATCCTTAACCTGTGGGTGGCGAGCGCGGCGGAATTGAACCTGCTGCACGACCGCCCGCGCGGCGGAAGGCTCAAGAAGGTCGCCACCCATGTGATTTCACGGGGAGGGACCACGCTGACCCACTATGCCGACGCCTGGCGCGACGACCATGCGCAACTGCTGCATGAGACACACCGGGTGGTGGAGAAAACGCCCGGCGGGCGGGTGCGGCTGGACGAGCGCATGACACTCACGCGCACCTGGATCACGCCGCGCGAAATGGAGCACCTGGCGGCGCGGGCGGGATTTCGCGTAAAGGCGGTGCACGGCAGTTTTGACGGCGAGCCTTTTGGCCCGCAATCGACCGAAATGATTTGGAGGCTGGAGGTGTGAACCCCGGTTTTCAGCAGCAACTGCGCAGCTACATCGCGCCCGGCGCGCCCGCCACACGCAAACCCTGCGACGGGACGGAAGCGCCGCTGCGCATTGAGTTCGGCTTTACACCGCGCTGGTACCGCGAACGGCTGGGCATCGACTTCTCCGAGCGCTGGCATCTTGACTCGCACTACCGCCGCGGCACCGTGGTGGCCATGAAGCGTGAACTCAACCGGCGCTTTCCGGGGCTGGGACTCGGCGGCGACGCGCCGGAAGCCACGCCGGCGAATCTGGACGGTGTGCACGGCGCGCTGCTTATCGCGCGGTCTTTCGGCATCCCCGCGGAATACTACGCCGACAACTGGCCGGCCACCACGCTACAACATCTCACGGAGGAGCAGATTACAGGGCTTGAAGCGCCCTCCCTGCCCGACACGCCGGTCTTTGCGCAACTGCTCGAACAAATGGAAAGCATCGCGCGGGACTATGGGCGCATTGAGGGCTGGCTCAACTGGCAGGGCGTGCTCAACAACGCCCAGCGCATCCGCGGGCCCGAGGTGCTGACCGACCTGATGGTCAATCCTGATTTGGCGCTTCATCTTTTTGACGTG
Source organism: Candidatus Hydrogenedentota bacterium (assembly GCA_903893795.1). Taxonomy (GTDB): domain Bacteria; phylum Hydrogenedentota; class Hydrogenedentia; order Hydrogenedentales; family CAITNO01; genus CAITNO01. The sequence goes on from CAITNO010000094.1 coordinate 10,486, forward strand.
GTGACGGAGACGATGATTGCGGGCATGAAGATCGTCTACGAGCGGCAACGGCGCAGCGGCGTGATGGCACGCCATGCGACGGTCAGCAACTGTTTTGTCAACATGGTGTCGCCCGATGCCTACCGCGAATACCTTCTCCCCTGCGACCTCCGCATTGCGGAGGCTTTTGAATCCATCGGCATTCACAACTGCGCCTGGAACGTCGATCCCTACATCGACGACTATGCGACCGTGCCCAATCTCGCCTATGTGGACATGGGGCTCAGTTCCGATCTGAACCGGGCGCGCGAACGGTGCCCCCATGCGCGGCGGGCGCTGATGTACACACCGATGGACCTCGTCAACAAGCCCCTGGAAGAGATCCATGCGGACCTGCAGCGCATTCACGCCGAACTGGGCCCCTGTGATGTGGTCATGGCCGACATCGACCACGAGACGCCGGACGTGCGTGTGATCGCCGTCGCCGCCATGGCCCGGGAGATTGGCGGCAGTTAATCCATAGGCCCAGTCGCATCGCCCTGACATTGATGTCCCATCCTGAAGCATTCTCCCCCACCGGTCAATCCTGTTCCCCCTGCCGGCAGGAACAGCGGGCAGGGGGAACTGTATTGCGTATTTCTTAACGACACGCTATACTTTTAATGGCTGGTGTGTTTAATGCACATGCAGACGGGGGCGGAGGCCGCTTCCGAATGAAGCCAAGGGCATGGAGACGGGAGCACAGGCATAAAGTCCTGGTTGGGGGACATGTGATGACACGCGCAGACAAGCGGCACGCGAAAGGCATGGGATTCGGCCTGATCCTTGTCACGCTGATGCTATTCTTCGTCGCCTCCTCCGCACAGGCGACAGTGTGGTATGTAAACGGCGCCTCCACCGCACAAACTCCAAATGGAAGGAGTTGGGCCAGCGCCTTTCACGAACTTCAGACAGCGGCGAACCCTGCCATTCCGGAGGACGAAGTATGGGTCGCCGCAGGCACCTATACCAGCACGGCCAACGAAGTGGTGGCCGTGGCCGCCAAGATCACGTTTTACGGGGGATTCAAGGGAACAGAGACCGTGCGCGAACAGCGCGACCCGAAAGCAAATGAAACTATCATGGATGGGCAAGGCGTTCGGCGCTGCGTATACGCCAACATGTCAGGTGCCGTGGATGGATTCATCCTCCAGAATGGCGATGCGGTCAACGGTGGCGGGATGTACTACGGCACGGCCACCAACTGCACTTTCATCGGCAACTCGGGAACCAGCGGTGGCGGAATGTACCAGGGCACCGCAGTGGGCTGCACCTTCACCGGGAACATCTCCAAGACCGGCAGTGGCGGCGGAATGTACGAGAGCACGGCGACCGACTGCATCTTCACTGGAAACACGGCACCCAAGGCTGGTGGCGGGGCGTATCACTGTACGGCGGTCAATTGCACCTTCATTGGGAACCTATCCACGAAAAGTGGTGGCGGTGGGATGTATCAGGGGGCGGCGACCAGTTGCACCTTCTTCAAGAATACGGCATATAACAACGGAGGCGGGATGTGTATTGGCGCGGCGACCAACTGCATCTTCACCGAAAATGCGGCATATGGTGGCGGCGGAATGTGTGCTGTAACGGCGGTCAATTGCACCTTCACCGGGAACACGGCCCATTCTGGCGGGGGAACGGGTCAAGGGACTGCCGTCAATTGCATCATCTGGTGTAACGCTCCCGACGAGATCAACGAAACGGCGGTGTCATTCTCCTGTTTGTCTATGAAAACGGCAGGTGCAGGCAACATTACCGGGTCTCCCCTGTTTGTGAACCCTTGGGCGGACAATTTCCGACTGCGTGCCGGTTCGCCCGCCATTGATGCAGGCACGGCGACAGGCGCACCCTCCAGAGACGAGTTGGGCCGTTCGCGCCCCCAAGGCGGGGGCATTGATATGGGTGCTTATGAGTACCACCCGGGAGATGACACAGGCGCCGTGGACGCGCCCATCCTTCGGGTAAACGCGGCGTCCACCGCAACGAACCCGGACGGACTCACCTGGGAAACGGCCTATTCCACCCTGCAGGCAGCGGCGAGCCGGGCGGGCTATGGCAGCGAGATCTGGGTGGCTGCAGGTATCTATTCGAGGGATAAGGGGAACGAAGTGGCGGGACTCCCTCCGGGCAGTTCCGTGTTCGGCGGATTCGCCGGCAATGAGACCGTCCGCGAACAACGCGACAGCGTCACGAATCCAACGACCATTGATGGGCAGGGCAAGCGGCGCTGCGTGACCGCAGCAAGCATGGACAGCATGGATGGGTTTCTCCTGCGTAATGGGGTGGCGGACTACGGGGGCGGGATGTTCAACGGCACGGCAACCAACTGTAACTTTACAAATGACTCCGCAGATTATGGTGGCGGGCTATACAACGGTGTGGCAACCCTCTGCACCTTTACGGATGACTCCGCAAAGTATGGCGGTGGAATATACAAGGGTACGGGAACCAACTGCACCTTCACAGAAAACTCCGCAACGTGCGGCGGCGGAATATACAACGGTGCGGCGGCCAAATGCACATTCATCGGTAATTCTGCGACAAGCTACGGAAGCGGGGCATATCAATGCACGGCAACCCATTGCACTTTTTCAGGCAACTCGACGGATGACAGTGGTGGCGGCATGTATCTAGGCACGGCGGCCAACTGTGTTTTCACGGAGAATTCGGCGAAGAATTATGGCGGCGGGGTATACAACGGAACATCCACAAATTGTCTCTTTACCGGAAACTCGGCCGACGGGGGGGGAGGAGGAACGTATCAATGCACGACCACCAATTGCACATTCATGGGAAACACGGCAACGGGCTATGGCGGAGGAACCTGTCAAGGCGCCGCCATCAATTGCATCATTTGGGGCAACGCCCCCGATGAGGCAGATGGGACAACGGTCTCGTTCTCCTGTCTGTCTATAGGAACTGCGGGCGCGGGAAACATCGTCGGTCTTCCGCTGTTCGTGAATCCCAAAGTCGGCAACTTTCGGCTTCAGGCCGGCTCGGCATGCATCGACACCGGCACGGCGGCAAATGCTCCGCCCACGGACCTTCTAGACCGCGCGCGCCCCCAGGGTTCCGGCATGGATATGGGCGCATATGAGTACTTTCCGGGCGATGAGGCTGGGGCTGTGAACACCGTTTCCATCCTTCGGGTAAATACGGCATCCACCGCGTCCAACCCGGACGGCCTCACCTGGGAGACGGCCTTCGCAAGCTTGCAGGCGGCTGCGGACCAATTGATCTACGACGGTGAAATCTGGGTGGCCGCGGGCACCTACACCGCAGACGCGGGGAACGAAGTGGTGAAACTCTGCTCGGGAACCTCCGTATTCGGCGGATTCACCGGCACAGAAACCGCCCGCGAGCAGCGCGACAGCACGACAAATACAACGAGAATTGACGGGCAGGGCGCGCGGCGCTGCGTTACTGCAACGAGTTCAAGCACCATGAATGGATTTACCCTGCAAAATGGCAAGGCGAGCCTTGGTGGCGGAATATGTTACGGAGCGGCGGCCAATTGCACCTTCACCGGCAATAATGCGGAACATGGAGGCGGGATGTATTACGGCACTGCGGCCAACTGTACCTTCACTCGAAACTCGGCAACCTATTACGGCGGTGGAATGTATTCGGGGATTGCCACCGACTGCTTCTTTACAGAAAACTCGGCGATGAGCTACAGCGGCGGCGGACTGGATGGGGGAACTGCCACCAATTGCGTATTCATCCGAAACTCCGCAGGCGGAGCCGGTGGTGGCATCTGTTATGGAACAGCCATAAATTGCACTATTGTTGCCAATTCAACCGGTACTGGTGGAGGTCTGGATGCTGGCTCCGCAGTGAATTGTGTAATCTGGGGCAACGCCCCCAGTGAAACCATCAAGTCAGCGGTTTCCTTTTCCTGTTTGTCCACAGCCACGGAGGGCACGGGAAACATCGTCGGCCTTCCACTGTTTGTGAACCCCTGGGCGGGTGACTTCCGGCTGCGTAACAGTTCACCGGGCATTGATGCGGGAACGGCGTCAGATGCGCCGTCTACAGACATCCTGGGCCGCACACGCCCCCAGGGAGCAGGCATCGACATGGGTGCCTATGAGTACCATTCGGGGGATGACGCCAACGTTGCGGCGCCACCCGTCCTTCGGGTGGACGCGGCGTCTGACGCGTCCATTCCGGATGGACTCTCCTGGGAAACAGCCTATCCCACGCTGCAGGCGGCAGCAGACCGGTCCGGCTACGGTGGAGAGATTTGGGTGGCCGCAGGCACCTACAGCGCAAGCGCGGAAAAAGAGGTGGTAAGACTCCTTCCGGGAACCGCTTTGTTCGGCGGATTCGCCGGCACCGAGACTGCCCGCGGGCAACGCGACAGTGCAGCAAATGCAACAATTATCGACGGGCGGGGTCTTCGACGCTGCGTTACCACAATGTATTCAGGCATTGTGGATGGCTTTGCATTGCAGCATGGAAATGCAGACTACGGCGGAGGGATGTATTTCGGCACGGCAAGCAACTGCACTTTCGCTGGCAACACCGCGACTTATGGCGGTGGGATGTGTTACGGCACAGCAAGGGACTGCACCTGCACCGGTAACTCGGCAACAAACTACGGTGGCGGGACATATCAGTGCACGGCGACCAACTGTCTCTTTACTGGGAATCGGACGGCATATGACGGCGGAGGGATGTACCTGGGCGCGGCAATCAACTGCGTCTTCACGGGGAACCTGGCGGCATCCAACGGCGGCGGCATTTACAGTGGCGCGGCATCCAACTGCACCTTCACTGGGAATTCGGCAAAGAGTTACGGCGGGGGGATGTTTCAGGGCTCCGCTTCCAACTGCATTTTGTGGCAAAACAGCCCCAACGAGTTTGCTTTAACCTACGTTTACTATTCTTGCCTGTCCGTGGCCAGCTCGGACGAGGGCAACATTGCCGCCGACCCGCTGTTTACAGACGCGGCGGCGGGCGACTTCCGGCTCCGGCCCGATTCTCCCTGCATGGACGCCGGCACCGCAAAAGACGCACCGTCCACGGACTTGGATGGCCTGTCCCGCCCGCAGGGCCCGGGCGTCGACATGGGGGCTTATGAACTGTTTCAGACGACCATGCCCGACCTGACCGGCCTCGCGCGGACGGCGGCCAGGGAACTCGTCGTCGCCTCCAAATTGTATGTGCGCGTGGAAACCGAAGAATACAGTGCCGCCGTTCCCAATGAGCATGTCATTCGTCATACCCCTCCGGTCGGCGCGCACGTTGTGGAGCGGACTCCGGTGGACTTGGTCATTTCCAAAGGTCCGCAACCGGTGCCTGTGCCCGACATGGTGGGCAGCAAACAGCCTGCAGCCGCTGACGCAATCACCGGCGCGGGCCTGACCATCGGCGCGGCACGCCTGGAATACTCGCCCACGGCCCCGGCGGGCACGGTCATTTCCCAGACCCCGGCAGCGGGCGCAATGGCACTGCCCGGCTCCGCGGTGGACCTGGTCGTTTCCAACGGCCCCCGGCCGGTTGCCATGCCAAATGTCATGGGGCAGAAACTGAAGGCGGTTTGGTTGTCTTTGAGGGACATCGGGCTCGCTGTCGGCAAGGTTTCAGTGCAGTACAGCCTGAGCGTGACGGCGGGTTGTGTGATTTCCCAGTCCGTTCCGCCGGATACACCGCTTCTTCCCGGTGCCATGATCGATTTGGCGGTGAGCCGGGGCGGAATCGTGGTGCCGGCCGTGACCGGCAGGACGCAGGACGAAGCGGTTGCGGTTCTGGCACAAGTGCATCTCGCCGTCGGAGCCGTGACGCGGGAATACAGCGCCACGCTGCCGGTTGGAACCGTGATGACGCAAACGCCTGCCGCCGGAACGCAGGTCCTTCCGGAAACGCCGATCGTGCTGTCCATCAGCCGGGGTGTGCATCCCTCCGTCATGCCCGATGTGGTGGGACGTTCCCGTGAAGACGCCGTCGCGGCCATCCTTGGGGTGGGGCTGACGGTGGGTGGTTTCACCCTGGTGTACAGCGATGGCGCGGTGTCGGGCACCGTGATCGCCCAGAATCCGGTGGCGGGCACTGAGCTTCCGCCGGGCATGGCCGTCAGTTATGTGGTGAGTCAGGGCGCGGCGCCGGTCGAGGGCGAAAGCGAAGCGGTGGACAGCCTGACGGCGCGACAACTCCTGGCAGACTCCTACGCTTGGGCGGACACGAACAGCGACGGAAAGCTGAGCTTTGCGGAGGCATCTGCCGCACTGCCAGGATTGACGCAAGCCGTGTTCAACCAGCTCGACACCGATGGTGACGGACAGTTGAGCACCGGTGAACTGGGCGTGGCGCAGGAGACCGGGTGCCGGGGCGGCCAGAACGGCGGGCGCGTTAACGACCTCTTTCTCATGGGTCTTGGCTTCATGGGATTGGCCGCCATGGCGACCCTTCGCCGCGGGCGTTAACCTGAACACCGCATAGGACACACGGTTCAGCAGGATGGAGATTGACCGCGAAGAATAAGCACGGGAATGGAGCGAAAGGGAGAAGCCGACCCGAATCCCACCGGAGCTGCCTGGATAGCGCAGGCGGCGTAAGCATCGGCACATCGCCGACACTGCGACCATTCCCACTGTCGCCTATGTGGACATGGGGCTCCGTTTCGACCCGATCGGGCGCAGGAACGGTGCCCAAAGGCGCCGCCAGGGCGCGACCCCGGCGAGGAATAGCGGCGGCATTGCCACCGCAGTCAAAAAAAGCCCCGCGCGCCCCCCCCCTGGGTCGGACAACCCCAATACAGACCCGTTTTGTCGCTCCATGGCGGCATCTCCCGCATTTGTTGTTTTTTTTCTCTTTTTCGCACTTGCATGATCCGGGCATATGGTGTTAGATTTAATATGTATTCGGTCCGTGCGGGGCAACAGCATGGGTCTAAAGGCGGGCAAAGACGCTTTGCGGGGAGTGGGGAGATTCTCGGCAAAACGTGACGGGAGATTCAGGACGGCAACAATGAACGGACATGAACCATGTCCGCGCACCGGCAAAACCGCATAGGTCCAGGGAAAACCCTTCAAGGGCGGCCAAGAACAACCATTCTGTTTCGAAGAGACAGAGGTCGCCAGCAGACGACAAGGCTCTTGCCCGGACGGAACAGTTCTTTACCCATAGTCACGACGGCAGCCAAACACACGGGAAAGCGGGGACTCTTATGCATCACACTTCGCGCCGGCCATGGTTCAATAACAGGGGCACAGGGCACACACTTGGGCTTGCCTTGGCCCTGCCCTTGCTTCTTCTATTGCTGTTTTCCTGCACGGCGTCGGCCGAAGACTTCGCGCCGCCGCCCCTTCCCGAGATTGCCCCTGTGGTCTCGGACATTTACCCCGAGGATGCCGATGGAAACCGGGTGGCCGACGCGCTTGAAAGCCGCCTTTATGCAACGCAATCCATGGCGAACCGCGCGGCGGGGGTGACCCTGCGCGCCGCCGCAAGCCTGGCGCTGGAGCAGATGACGGAGGTGGAACTGGTCTTCACCGGCCAGGTGACCCAGAGCCAGATAGACACCTTTCTGGCGATGGGCGGTGAAATCACCTATATGTACAAGGCGCTTTCCTATGGCTGGAATGGCCGGATTCCCCTCAAAGAAGTGGGGGCCCTGCCGCTGGTGATGGGCGCAAACCTGGTGTTGCTGCAGGAGACTAGGGAAACCGTTCTCCACCTGGACACGGCGACGCGCACCGGGCGCGTGCGTCCCGTGTGGGCGGCGGGCTTTGCCGGAAACGCCGCGGGCTTTGACGGCGATTCGACGATCACCATTGCCATCGTGGATACGGGCGTGGACGGGTCCCACACTGACCTCACAGGACGGCAGCAGTACTGGAAGGACTTCACGGGAGACGGAAACGCGACCGCGGTGGATATGGGCGGGCACGGTTCCCATGTCAGCGGTATCGCCTGCGGCACGGGCGCCGCCTCCGGGTCCGCGACGGGCACACTTTATGTGACAGACAGCGGAAACCTGACCAGTGTGGCCAGCGGAAACTTCTTTCCAGCCCCCCTAGACCTGCCCACCACCTCCATCACCTACAGCTCCACGGCCGTCTGGCTCGGAGGCGGAAGCACCACCCTGTACCAGCTCTATCATGCAAAAGGAGGCACGGGCGGCTGGACGGCCTTCGCGAGCGCAAATGGAGTCTCTCCACTCACCCTGACAAACACAGTGACAGGCAGCGCCACCAATGCCTACTGCCCGGGACTGCTCAGCAACGGCGGCACGGTGACACAGTATGCCGTCACCAGCACCATTCCGAGCTATCCCGCCGTGGGTGACGGATTCAACAAACTGCGCGGCGTTGCGCCTGCATGCAAATGGGCCGGGGCAAAAGTGTTCAACAACGCCGGTTCCGGTGTCATGAGCTGGACCACCGCCGCACTCGACGACCTGGTGGCCAACCGGGCTGCCAACAACATCAAGGTCATCAACATGAGCCTGGGCACAGTAGGCGACCCGGGACTCGACTCCAGCAGCCGGCAGAAGACCAACAACGCCGTCGCCAACGGCATCGTCGTGTGCTGTTCCGCGGGCAACGATGGCGGCGCCGCCACGGCCGCGGCCCGCCAGTCGGACGACCCGGGCCGGGCCGCCCTGGCCATCACCGTGGCCGCGTCCAACGATGTGAACGCCGTCACCAGCTACTCCAGCGAGGGCTTTCCCACTCCCGGCTCCATTGCCGGCCAGGAGGAGGATTACAAGCCGGACCTCGTGGCGCCCGGCGGCTCCTCAAGCTATTACACCTCGATTCTCTCCGTGGACAGCAACAGCAACGACGGCGCGTCGCTCGCCGACCAGCGTGCCAACGACTACACCGGCATGCAGGGCACGTCCATGGCCAGCCCCTTTGTCGCGGGCTGCGCAGCATTGGTCATTGACGCCATGCAGCAGGCCGGAACCACTTGGACTTTCACCTCCAGCCAGCAGCCCCTCCAGGTAAAAATGTTGCTCTGTGCCACGGCCACCGAAACCAACGCAAACCGGGAAACCGCCGTTCAGAACCCCACACTGAACCGCGCAACAGCGCCCACGGACGACAGCGGGTTCCCTGTCTCCAAGGACATGTACGAGGGCTACGGCATACTCAACCCCGATGCGGCCGTTGAGGCGGTCTCCCAGACCTACGTGCAGGGCGGCACCGCCACCACGGCACTGGGCCCGGCCGCCACCGACCGGCGCGCCTGGGCGCGCAAAGTCAATCTCTACCGGGGCTGGGCGTTCAACCCCTCCCTGACCGTGCCCGCAGGCGCCGACTTCGACCTGTACCTTTACAGCGGCACACCCTCGGGCTATGGTGCTCCGATAATTCTTGCGTCCAGCACCAACACGGCAACGGGGGCCACCGAATCCATCAACTTCACTCCGCCCGACAACATGACCGCGATTCTCGTCGTCAAGCGCGTCTCAGGTTCGGGAAGCTTCTCGCTGACCTCGACCGGCGACAGCACCGCCCCGACGGGCACGGTGTCAATCAACGGCGGGGCAGCCTACACCAACACGGACGCAGCAACGCTCACCCTCGCCTACGGCGACGGGACCGGGTCGGGCGTGGCACAGATGCGCTTCAGCAACGACAATTCCACCTGGAGCACCTGGGAGGCGGCCGCCGCCACCAAGGCATGGACACTGTCCGCCGCAGGCTGTGTGCACACGGTGTACGCGCAGTTCAAGGACGCCGTCGGCAATGTCTCCACAGGCACGATCAGCGACACCACCATCTTCGACATGCTCCCGCCTGTCATCACGCTGACAGGCACAACGCCGGTGACGCTCGCATGCGGCTCCACCTATGCCGATGCGGGTGCCACGGCCACGGACAGTTGCGCGGGCAGCCGCACGGCAAACATTGTCGTCACCAATCCCGTGAACACCGCCGTGCCCGGCACCTACACCGTGCGCTACAACGTCAGCGACGGCAACGGAAACAATGCGGCCGAAGTGACGCGCTACGTGAATGTGGTGGACACGGTCAAACCGGTCATCACCCTGTCAGGCCAAAGCTTCAAGAATGTGGTGTGCGGCTACCCCTACACCGACGACGGCGCCACGGCGACGGACACTTGCGCGGGCAACCTCACAGCAAACCTTGTGGTCACGAACCCCGTGAACACATCCGTGCCCGGCATGTACACCGTGCGTTACAACGTGAACGACGGAAATGGAAACAGCGCCGTGGAATTGAGCCGAACGGTGGCTGTGACTGATTCTGCACCGCCGACGGTGATCATGTACGGCCCAAGTCCGGCAATGGTCAACTGCGGCGGCACCTACACGGATGCGGGTGTGGTGGCCAGCGACGTTTGCGCAGGAGACCGCACCGCCAATATTGTGACGACCGGCACGGTGAACACGGCGGTGCCCGGCATGTACACGCTGCACTTCAACGTAAATGACGGAAACGGAAACAGCGCAACGGAAGTGCAACGCACCGTCAACGTCGTGGACGTGACGCCACCGGTTATCACGCTGATAGGCTCAACATCGGTGGCGGTGGCCTGCGGGACAACCTACGCGGACGCCGGCGCAACCGCCGTGGACAGTTGCACGGGCAGCCGCACGGCCAGCATTGTCGTCACCAATCCTGTGAACACGGCGCTTCTCGGCGCCTACACGGTGCGCTACAACGTCAACGACGGAAACGGAAACAATGCCGTGGAGGCCACGCGCGTCGTAAACGTGGTGGACATGACCCCGCCGCTCATCACGCCGCTGGGCGCCAATCCGGCCACCGTCCAGTGCGGTACCGCCTACACCGACGCGGGGGCCACG
>CAITNO010000095.1 GCA_903893795.1 Candidatus Hydrogenedentota bacterium
AAGTTATATCTCAAGTAAAGAAATGGCAGCCCGACGGGGATTCGAACCCCGGTGATGGGACTGAGAATCCCACATCCTAACCCCTAGCTGATCGGGCCACGGTAAAATGATGTCGGCGCGCCGACGCTTTAACTTTATGGTTGCCGGACTAGGATTCGAACCTAGAGTTCCCTGAGCCAGAGTCAGGAGCCTTACCAATTTGGCCATCCGGCAGAAGACGCTGAATATTACACAATATGGGTGGGGCGTGTCAAGCTTATGGCGGTGTTTTGGCGAGGGATTGGGAGGAAAAGCGGAGGGATTATCAATTGATAATTGACAATTGACCGTTGACAATTGGGGAAGGGAATGAGGCGGATGACCGTTGGGGTGGGATAAGAAGACAGGAATGTCTGCCTCACATTGTACGGGGCTTGTGGCCAAATTGAGAGCAGGATTGTGGGTGAAGGAGGGCTTGTGTCACGGAAGTAAATGGCCGTGGCACGGTGTCGTGCCACGGCCAGGAGGGTTTGATGGGGTGGGTCTGGGGGGCGCCGGGGTTAGAGGCGGGCGCCGGTTTGGTATTCTTCGGGGGTGGCGCCGTTTCTGCGGGCGGCCACGATGTTTTGACTTTCCTGGTAGGCGACGTATTTGTTGACGGCGCTGACGTAGGCCTTGATGGCGGCTTCGATGATGTCGGTGCTGGCGCCGCTGCCGCGGTAGACGCGGTCTGCGAAGCGGACGAGGACGTTGGCTTCGCCGAGGGCGTCTTTGCCGGGGGTGGCGGCGCGGACATCGAACTGTTCGAGGCGTCCGCTGACGCCGACGATGCGGTCTACGGCCATGCAGGCGGCATCGACGGGGCCGTCGCCGACGGAGGTGTCGGTGAAGACCTGGCCGCCCCGGTTGAGTTTGACAAGGGCCATGGCGGGATCGCTGCCCGCACAGCGGACCTGGTCAAGGTGGTAGACGTCGAAGGTTTCCTGCTGCACGCCCAGGATGAGCATGTGGAGGTCGTCGTCGAAGACTTCCTTTTTGCGGTCGGCGAGCACGATGAACTGGTCATAGAGCTGCTTTGTCTCTTCCTCGGTCAGTTCGTAGCCGAGTTCAGCGCAGCGCTTGGCGAGGCCTGCCTTGCCGGAGTGCTTGCCGAGGATGAGGTCGCTGCGCTTGCGGCCGACGGTTTCGGGGGTCATGATTTCGTAGGTCTGGGCGTTGGCAATCATGCCGTGCTGGTGGATGCCGGATTCGTGGGCGAAGGCGTTGCGGCCGACGATGGGTTTGTTGAAGGGCACGGCGAGGCCGGTGATCTTGCTGAGGAGCATGCTGGAGGGAACGAGTTCCTCGGAAATGACGCCGCAGTCGATGGGGTATTTGTCCTGGCGGGTGCGCATGGCCATGACGACCTCCTCCAGGGAGGTGTTGCCCGCGCGTTCGCCGATGCCGTTGATGGTGCACTCGATCTGGCGGGCGCCGCCTTCGGCGGCGGCGAGGGCGTTGGCCACGGCCAGGCCGAGATCGTTGTGGTTGTGTGAGGAGAAAATGACCTTCTCCGAGCCGGGCACACCGGCAATAACGTAGCGGAACATTTCCCGGATTTCGTCGGGGGTGGTGTAACCGACGGTGTCGGGGAGGTTGATGACGTCGGCGCCTGCGTCGACGGCGATTTTGGTGACGGCGACGAGGAAGTCCCAGTCGGAGCGGGTGGCATCTTCGGCGGAGAACTCCACAAAGGGAATGAGGCCCTTGGCGCGGGTCACGGCGCGGCCGACGGCGTCGAGCACCTGCCCGCGGGTCATGCGGAGCTTGTATTCCATGTGAATGTCGGAGGTGGCCAGAAAGGTGTGGAGCATGGGCCGTGCGGCGTTTTTGAGCGCGTCGGCGGCCCGGTCGATGTCCTTGTCGAGCGCGCGGGCCAGGGCGGCCACCTGCGCATTCTTCACGGCCTCGGCGACGCGCTTGACGCCTTCGAATTCCTGATTGGAGGCGATGGGGAAACCCGCCTCGATAACATCGACACCGAGCCGGTCAAGCTGGATGGCCAGGCGCACTTTGGCGCTTTCGTCCATGCTGGCCCCGGGCGACTGTTCACCGTCGCGCAGGGTGGTGGCGAAAATCCTGACCCGTTCGATAGGCATAGCTGCACTCCTTGTCTCGGGTGTCCAGAAATCCAATCATTCCCGGATTCCCCCCGATTTCGTATTATAGCGTCCTTTCGCGCGTTTCCGCAAAAGTATAAGGTCTGTGAACCGTGGGCGGGCTTTCCCTATTCCCTATTCCCTATTCCCGATTCGCGGCCTGCTTTGCTATACTTGATTCATGAATCCGCGCTTTCACAAAAGTATCCGGCGCAGCCTGCTGCTGACGCTATACACACGCTACATGACGGACCCGGGGGAAATGCTGGAGCCGGCCGACTTTCTGGCCGAGGGGACGCTTGAAAAGCACCCGCTGCTGGTGAACATGCACTACCTTGCCGACCGGGGTTTGGTCGAATTGATGCGGGGCTATGATCCCACGCTTTTCGCCGCCGTGCGGATCACGGCGAAGGGGATCGACTTGGTTGAGGATCAGTTTGAACTGGACCGGCAGTTCCCTCCCCTTCCGGACGCCGCCGAAGCGGGCGGCGCGGACCTGCCCATGCTGATTGAGGAACTTCAGCATGAGGCGGACCTTTGCGACATCGACGGGATGGCCCGGCGCGCGCTGCTGACGGACGTGGCCTATCTGCGCAGTGAACTGTCGCGCCCCGCGGCCTGCTGGCGCCTGGTGGTCATTCGGGCGGTGCTGGGGTGGATGACCGAGGCCGTTGCGTCGTGCGACATGCCTCCCGCCTCCCTGCCGGTCCTCGTGCGCCGCATTGGCGAAGTTACCGAGAGTCGCTGATTCCGCGGAGTCCATCGGAATACCGGGCCGACTGTCACTGTTTCACAAGCCAATTCCAACCAACGCGGAAAAGAGGAGCAATATCATGTCAGACACGGCAACCGTTCCGGCAGCAGGCACCAAAGCGCCCGCATTCAGTCTTCCGGCCCATGACGGGACGAAGGTGACCCTTTGCGGATTCAAAGGCAAAGCGGTGGTGCTGTATTTCTATCCGAAAGACAACACGCCGGGCTGCACGGTGGAGGCGAAGGGTTTCGGCGCGCTGAACGGCGCCTTTGCGGCGGCCGGGGCCGTGGTGCTTGGCGTGAGCCCCGATGGTGTGGCGTCGCACTGCAAATTCGCGGCGAAGTTTGAACTGGGATTCCAGTTGCTTGCGGACACGGAGCATGCGGTCGCCGAGAAATACGGGGTGTGGGTGCTCAAAAGCATGTGCGGCAAAGAGTACATGGGCATACAGCGGACGACCTTCCTCATCGGTTCCGATGGAAAGATCGCCCGCGTGTGGTCCAAGGTCAAGCCCGAAGGGCATGCCGAAGAGGTGCTGGAGGCGGTGAAGGCGCTGACGTAAGGCCCGGAACTAGGGCTTGACGACGGTCTTGCCCGCGTCATCCTGGTATTTCTGGCCAGAAACAAGCAGTTCCACGCGCGCCTGGAAAAAGGCATCCTGCACGGCCGAAAGTGACCTTGGCGGGAGCTTGGAGAACTTCACGACACCCTCGTAGATGGACCAGCGGTTGGCATTCTCGCTCATTACGAGCAGGGCGTTGCGGTCGCGCTCATCGGAAGTGGTGGCTTTCTTGTAGTCCCGTCCGCGCAATATATCGATGAGGCCGTCCTTATGCTCCACCGCAAATCCGGTGGAGAGCAGTTTGGTGACCAGCTGGGCGCGGGCGGCGCGGGTGCGAATCGCTTGGACAATCTCGGGGGCACTGAATTTGAGAATGTCCTGGTCGGCGAGCACGAGGTCGCGGTTGCCGTCTTTGACGGCCCGCTCGATGGTCTGGGCGGCTTTCTTGAGCGCGTCGGCGGGCACGGTGGAATAGTTTGGCTTGGCATGGCCAAAGGTGGATGAAATGGCGGCGCATCCGCAGAGCAGTGCGGACATGGCCAGGGTGACGGCTGCGGCACAAATCTGAGTCTTCTTCATGTTTTTCCTTCCCGGTTGTCGGCCAGCACCACCCGGTTCTTTCCGAGCTGTTTGGCCTTGCGCAGCGCCTCATCCGCCGACCCGATGAGGTCGTTGGTGGTGCGCATCCAATTTGCGTCAAAAACGGCGATGCCTATGCTGGCAGTCACCGAAACTTCTCCGGTTCTTGTCTCGACGGGCTTTTCCCCGATGGCGGCACGTATGCGTTCCGCTTCGGTGACGGCGCCGCCGCCGCCGGTCTGCGGGAGAATTATGACAAATTCCTCCCCTCCAAAGCGCGCCACCAGGTCGACCCGGCGGACGCAGGCCTGCATCCGGGCGGAAATGCCCCTGAGCACGGCATCCCCGGTGAGGTGGCCTGCGGTGTCATTGACCTGTTTGAAATTGTCCACATCGAGGATGAGCAGCGACAGAGGCAACGCGTAGCGGGCCGACCTTTCCAGTTCCTGTTCCAGGCGTTCCAGAAGATGGCGTCGGTTATAGAGGCCCGTAAGGGCGTCGGTGATGGCCAAATGCTCCAGGCGGGCGTTGGCCAATTGGGCCGATTCAATGAGCTGGGCCTTTTCGAGGGCGCTGGAGGCGGCCTCGGCGACGACCTCGAAGAAGTTGATCTCACGCGGGGAGAAGGCCCGACCCTGACGGGCCGCCCGCAGGAGAAGGGTGCCTGCCTGCTGGTTTTTTTTCATGACGGGGACAATGGCCAGGGCGTCGAAGCCAGCTTTGGTGAAGTGTTCGCCCAGAGACGCGGTGAGGGGATCCTCGTGGACGTTGTCAATGACAACTTTCGCGCCCGTGTCGATGGCCTGGCAGATTTCGGGATATTTGTCCAGCGAGATTTTTCGGTCGGACAGGGAGGGGGCTTCATGGGAAGCCAGCACGTGGGCATAGTCGCTGCCCTCCCAGACACGCACAATGGAACAGCGGGCGGTTTCAACGATTCTGGCGACCTGCTCCACGAAGACGAAGAGAATGTCGTGTGTGTGGCGCTTGGAACCAATGGCCTTGAGAATTTCGAGGACGGTGAGCAGTTCACTACGGCCGGAGAACAGATCGCCGTCGGAAAGCTGGGCCATGTCGGAGGCAATCGTGATGAGCCGCATCAGCTCTGCGGAAATGCGCTCCAGAGCCGGGGTGTCGGGGGCGGCCAACGCCACGGTTGAAAGAATCTCAGGACCGACCAGGGCCTCCGCCAGTCGCAGCACGACCGAGCGCTGCGCGGTCCATGCCCCGACGCAGGGCAACCCCTCCCCCACTTTCTCTGGCGATTCACGGGCGAAGAGCGCCACGCCCATGTCGGGGGAGAAAAAGAGGAACAGGTGGTCGTTCACCTGCGGGATGAGCACGCATTCCGGCGCCCCGGGTTGCCCCTCAACGGAGGTATCGGCTCCGTTCCACAGCACCACGGTCTTGGCTGCCTTGGCCAGGAGGACTTCCGCGTTGTCGAGCGGGGCAAGGGCTCGGGCGTCGGACAGCACCAGGAGGCTGCATTCCTTTTGGCTCAGCGCGATGGCGGCTGCCTCGTGGAGGAGGGCGCGGTACATGGCATCGCCATGGACCGGCGCAAAGGAACACGCCTCGCCGTTGGTTCCGCAAGGGGTGTTGCGGAACCGCTGAAGGAAGGCTGTCAAAGACTCTCGCTCCTGCACGGCTACACTGCTCTCCTGCATGGGGCCATGTGCGAATGGGCGTCCTTTTGGACGCCCATATGGGCCGGGCCACGGGCATGGCCCGCAACCGGTCTGTCCTGTGCGCGCCTACTTGGACGGGGTGGCCGCCTGCGTCACCGTCTCGATGGGTGTCGCGGCCGGGCTGTCCGTGGCGGGGGCGGCCGCGGGGTCACCGGGCACATACTTGTCCACAATGGTTACGGGAGTGGAACGCACCACCAGATCATACAATTCCTCGACCTCGGTGTTACTCAGGCGCGCGCACCCGTGGGAGCTGTAGGATCCCACGGTTTCGGGGTGAATGGTTCCGTGAATGCCCAAATCGGCGGGCAGGTTGGGTTCGGCGGGGACAAGGGGCATCCAACGGGTGCCCAGTTCATTTGATTCGTCGCCGGAGGTCACGGGACCGGCGCCGGGCTTGAACCAGGTGGGGTCCTTCTGCTTGTTGCCGATGGTGTATTTGCCCAGGGCCGTTTCGTGTCCGGGCATGCCAAGCCCCACGTGGTAGCGCTTGAAAAGGCCGCGGTTGTCGGAGAGGAAGAGCTGGCAGGTGCTTCGCTCTATGACAATGCTGAAGTCCTTGGGCGTGTATTTAAGGCGGGCACCCAGGGTGAGCCGGGTGGTGTCGGTCATGTTGTTGGCGCGCAGCAGCAGGCCCTGGGTGGTGTTCAGCTTGATGCCGATGCTGGTCACGCTGTCGCCCTTTTCAATGGCGTAGTAGCGGCTTTCCGGGGTGGCCGCCGGGGCAAAGATGAGCGCGATGTTGAGCCTGCCGAGGGGGTCGGCGGCCTGGTTCCATTCGGGGCTGCCCCAGGGCGCGGCTTCCAGCGCGGCGCGATAGAGGTCCCTTGCGGCGACGAGGTCGCCCTCGGCTTCTTTCAGGCGTCCGAGCCCGGTGATGCCTGCGGCGCGATAAGCGGCGGGGGCGTTGTCGCGCAGGCTTTGATAGTGATTGCGGGCCTCGTCCTTGCGTCCGGCCTTTTCCAACTGCTGGGCGTAGCGGGCCGTGAGTGCGGGATATTCGGTGCTGGTGCGGTAGTCGCTTACGGCCTGTTCGAGGCTCTTGAGCGCCGCGTCGGCATTGCCTGCACCGGCGTCCGCATCGGCCTGCAGGATAATGGCGCGGGGAGTAAGCACGGGGTCGCCCAGTTTGAGGACGGGCTTGAGCTTTTCCGCGGCGGCGGGAAAGTCACTGTGGGCAACGAGGGCGGCTGCCTCGTCCAAAGTCTTTTGTGCGGCGTCAAGGTCGATGCTGCTGTGGCCCAAAATGGCGGGACGGCCATTCCAAAACAGATAGGCGGCACCGGCGGCCACCGCCAGCAGCAGGAGCAGCGCCACCACGACCATGGCCGCGCCGGATCCGCTCTTCTTCGTTTTGGCAAAATAGCGTTTTGGCATGGATCATATCCGCGACTGCGATTCGCCCACGCGGCGAAGATCGAGTATGAGTTCGGTGCAGGACTGGTAGCGTTTGTCGATGTCCCGGCGCAGGGCCTTGAGTATCACCCGGTCAAGCCGTTCGGGAATCTCGCGGTTGATCGATGAGGGGATGGGCCATTCGTAGCGGGGGCTGATAATCTTGCGCGTGGCATCGCGCGCGGTGCCGCCATAACAGGGATGGCGGCCGGCAAAGAGTTCGTACATCGTAATGCCGAAGGAGAAAATGTCGGAGCGGGCATCGAGGCTCTTCTTCTTGATCTGTTCGGGGGACATGTAGAGCCGGGTGCCGCCGCCTTCCTTCATCCAGCGGGTGCGCCAGCTAGATTTGGACTTGGAAAGCCCAAAGTCCACAATCTTCACCTGCTTGCCGTCGCGGGAAAAGAGGAAGTTGGCGGGTTTGACGTCGCGGTGGACGACACCGTTTTGGTGCAGGAAATCCAATCCCTCGCAGAGCTGGATGGAGATTTGGACCATGTCCTTGAGACTCATCACGCGGTTGTCGATGAAATACTTGAGGTTGTAACCGTCGATGTACTCCATCAGCAGGCAGCGCCGGAGATTCCCCTCCGCGTCCTCCTGCACCACGATTTCCTTGTGCATCTTAACGATGGTTGGATGGTTCAATCCTGCGGCGATGAGCACTTCACGGCCGAGGTAGTCGCGCTTGCGCCGGCGCTTGTCTAGGTCATAGTTCTTAAGCAGTACCTTGATGGCGATGGTCACATCGCGCACGGGGTCGATTGCCTTGTAGACCGTTCCCATGCCGCCCTTGCCGATGGGCGCGATGATCTTATACGCCCCCACGTGGGTCAGCTCGAGCTGGCCATCGTCGCTGTAATCGGATTCGGAGAGGTTCTCCGGCTTGGCGGTTTGGGCGCCGCCGCGCAGATTCTTCAGTTTGTCTAGCAACCCCATGGCACACTATACCTCGATGATGAATAAAGCCAAACCCCATATTATGTGCAATCGACCAACCAGTTCAATTCTTCATCCCCTTCACTTGCCCCCCTTTCGTATTACTATCCGTCATCTTCTTGTTTTCTAGCGCAGAAGTTCGCGGCATCTCCCGGGCCTTACAGCCCGGGACTGGTGTTTGGCCTTTATCTAGATTTTAGACGGTCTTTGTAAAACCCCTTGCTTTTTGCGTTGGTTCGTGTTAAACTATACTCTAGCATATATGCTAGAGTATACCAACCCAAAGGAGCAGGCCATGGGATACCCGACAA
>CAITNO010000096.1 GCA_903893795.1 Candidatus Hydrogenedentota bacterium
CTTGAACTCCTTCGAATGATTCTTGCGTGCCTGACCCATTTCTTGGACTCCTTCGCGGACATTGTCCGCTTGGCGGCAAGCCGGCTCAAGCCGCCAATTCTTTACTTAGCCACTGTCCAAAAAATGGGGGGAACTTCAGAGTAAGGCAGGTTCGCGGAACTCCTTGGAAAGGAGTTTCTTCCAGCACGTAATGTCGTTTGGGAGCACATCGGGTGAGCAGCTCTATTGGGACATTGTGAGGTCGTCAATTGCCCCCAACAGCAACCGTGTATGTGTTGGGTTGGGTAACGGCTTGGAATACCGGCTGGCACTTTCCTATGTGTTGCCTCGGATGGAAGCCAAACCATATTCCAAAGGAAATCCTGAAGTCGAAACTTTGAAACAACCTTGGGCCGTTCGGAGCTTCTGCTATGGGAAGGGCCCTGGCGAACAAGGGCATTATGATTACCTTCGCGTCTTCGACAAACGATCACATTGCTCTTATCTTTTCAGTTCCGAGACCGTGTTGATGATGGGAGAACCAGCCTATGAGGATTTCGCCGGGGATAGGTATCCCGAGTATTGCCCAGGACACAGGGAATACATTGTAGATGCATTGAGAGCAGGCCCCAAAAGCGTTGAGATTGTTGTATCGCCCCGAAGGCTGAAGAACGCCCGATTCTTCCACGTCCGCGAAGTGGAGTGGTACCGGCGGCCAGGCATCATCCTTTTCTTCACCGCTGGCGGCGACCAGTATGGTGCTCTCGCACGACAGTACCCCGACGCTCAACAGATGCTTACCGAAATTGGGACAGAGCAGTTTGAGACTTTCAAGGGAGTACATCATCGAGGAATTCGACTCATGCCGGAACGCTTGGATGAACAGGCGCAGAAAAGGCTCGATGACTTTGTGGAGAATCTCGCCTTTGACTTGGATTATCGGTTTCGCGGCCGTCGCCGTGAGTATGGCTGCAATGCCGTCTGGCACATTGTCCCAGCGGATCGAATTACGGAAAACGGATACGTATGGCCATCGAAATATACTTGGGAGTATTCGTAATAGAACGGGGCTATGAAACCATCTGTTTAGTAATAGGATATTCAACTTTCAGAGGTCGGTTTGGGGTATGATGTGTCCGTGCTGGCCTGAAACCTTGCCACGGATTCTTCGACATGTCCCCAAGAAAAGACAACCACGCCCACGATGCATCCGATGAGACCGGACCGCAATCGGAACGACTGGATGCCCTTCGCCTGATCATGCTCTGCGCCACGATTATCGCGGCGTCGCTGGCGTGGTCGTTTCAAATGATCTCTTTCCTGCATGCCAAGGAGGCCGTGCTGTGCGCGGCGCTCCTTGTCCAAGGTGTGCTCTTTGCTTTGCGGCGCCCCCCCGCGCATGCCATGCCCCCGCCGCTGGCCCTGGCGCTTTTGGGCATGTGGCTCATCTGCATCACGCTGCTGGCCGGACACCGGTCGCTGTTGGCTATGGCGGGAACACAGCACTTCTTTCTTATTGCATTATCCGGGCTGGTGGTCAGCGATTTAGTGCCGCGCCACAGCCGTGCCATTTGCGCAACACTAGTCTTTTCCGGCGGGGCGGTGGCCCTGCTGGCGTGCCTCCAATACATGGGCTGGATTCCCTTTCTCTTTCCCGTGTTCTCCGGATATGACCAGGCCGCCTACTCGGTCTTCGGCAACCAGGATCTTCTCGGCAGCTATCTGGCGATTACGCTTGCCTTGGGCGCGGCTCTGACGCTGCGGCACACGGTCGGCCTTTCCCCCATGCCCATCTGGCTTGTCTGGCCGGTCCGATGCTGCCTGCCCGTCATCGCGACCGGCCTCTACATATCCCTCTCGCGCACGGCCTGGCTGGCCGCCGTGGTCGGACTGACGGTAGCGGTGCCGTGGCGTACGGCATGGCTGCACTTCCGCACCAGCCTGCGCAGGCGCACCATTGTCATCATCACCTTGGTGCTTCTGGCCTGCACGGTCCCCGCCCTATGGCTTGCGCCCACCATCGGAGAGCGCATAACCCGCACTTTCAGCAAGGCTGATGTGGGCTTCCAAGTGCGCCTGTGGATGTGGGACGGCGCCGTCGAAATGGTCAAGGAAAACCCGTTCACCGGCGTGGGATTCTGCAACTACGCCCTGCAAAGCCCCTTCTATCTGGGCAAGGTGCTGTGGGCGCCGGGCGGAAAGCAGCTCTACCACAACGAACTGCACGCCGACACGGCGCACAGTGAACCTCTCCAGTTCGTGGCGGAGAACGGGGTCATCGGCGTCGCCGTTCTCGTGGCCGTTTTTCTGCTGGTCGGTTCACGGTCCAAGAACGGAAATCTGCCCCTCCTGCCCGTCTGCCGTCCGCTACCGGAGGCCTGGGGCGCGCTCGCGGCGCTGGCAGTGGTTTCGCTGTTCAACGCCACCCTGCACAGTGCCCCGCACGCCCTCGCGGGACTGCTGCTGCTTTGCGGCCGCCCCGGCACGTGCCGTCCCTGGCGACTGGGACGTGGCGCGTCCTGGGCCATGCCCATACTCTGCCTGCTCTTCGTCTGGCCCCACGTGCAGAACACGCTCATCCCGAGTTACCTGCTGCGGGTTGCCGAAACGGCCCACGTGCTGCGCCAACCGGATGCGGAGGCGCTCTATCGTCGGGCCATCGCCTGGGGCGGATACAGCACGCAGGCGCACGAGGACTACGCCATCCTGCTGTCCGACCAGGGACGGAATGAAGAGGCACTGCGCGAACTAGACCTGGCCAATCCGGGACTGGACACAGGCCGGGTGCATTTGTTGCGCGCCGCCTGTGCAGAATCGCTGGGAAAGAAGGATCTTGCCTTTGGCGCCGCCAAACAGTGCCTCTACCGCTGGCCGAAAAACGGGCAGGCCTGGGACATCCTCATGAAGACCTGTCCGCCCGGCGAACTGGATGCATGGAAACAGCGGTGGGGACGCTGGATGGCGAAAAACAGGGACTGACACGTCTTTCGGTAGTTTGAAAGGCGGGTCTGTCCCTGCTTTTCGCTAGTTCAGAAACTCCGGCCGCAGCATCCCCTCCAAAATGACCTGCGCGCCGTCGCCTTTTTCGCCCGACACGGCCACGGTGTACTTTTTCCCGGGAATGACCGAAAAGAGCCTGGTGTAAAGGCGCTCTTCAACATAGTCAAACACACGGGCGCCGGTCTCGTCGTAGATTTGGAACTTCAACTGGGCCTTGTCGCGGTCGGACTTGAGTGTGAAAGACACCGTGTCGGCACGGCGGTCGAGCCACGCCGAACCGGTCGAGTGCCAAATGATGTCCTGGCTGATGGGCACCCTGTCCTGGGGGAAACGGTAACTGCCCGGAATGGACTCCCCGCCCGATACCCCCAGAAATCTGACCACGGCCACCGCTTCGCGCAGCGGCCGCAGCGGCTCTTTGAGCAAGAACGATTCGCTGGCCACAAAGGTGGCGGCCCCGACCACGAGCACCATGCCAAACTGAATCGCCCAGGCCCCCACCGCCCGGCCCACGGACATGCCGAAGGTAGACAGCACCAGCATCAGGGAAAGAACCATGGGCAGAAAGATCGTCAGGAGCGTCAACGGGGTGGGCAGAAAGGACACCGCATAGGCGAGCGAACCCATGAGCAACCCCGCCAGCACCGTGAGCATGCCGGGCACGGGTCTGGCCGGCCGGACCAGCAGCACGGCCAGATAGAATGCGAGGGGCCAGAACACAATCGTCACCAGGCCGGTCACGGCCCGGCTGTAACCTATCTGGTGCTCATACAGTTCCCACACGGTGCGCACCGCCGAGCCGCCCACGGCCTGGCCGGACGCGCCCAGCATGGACAGCGACAGGTAAAGCCCCAGCAGCAACAGCACCACCACCGCGGCGATCGCGGCCATGCTCAGTGTCTCGGGACTGAAGGCCACACCGGTTTCCTGATCCTCGGTGCGGTCAAACTCGGAGAAGGGGTCCTCGGCGATGCGCCCGCCGCACTGCCAGCACCGCGACACCGTGCCCACGTTCGACGCGCCGCATTTCGGACAGGCCATGGTGTCCCTGCCCAGGCCCGAGCCCTTTTCTGAAGTCATGCTGGAAAAGTAGCCGTCGTCCTCGTCGAAGGGGCCCTTGGAATCCCTCTGGGGACTTTCGATTCCGGACATTGCCCGCGCCGCCCGGATCCCCGCGACGGGGGGCTGGGCCTCGGTTGCCTCGCGGCGCATGAGCTTGGTGATGGCCTTGGCCGCAAGCGGATGATCCGGGTTCCTGCGCGCAATCTCCTGCCACACCTCCCGCGCGCGGGCATGGGCGCCCATGCTCTCAAGCACGCGGGTCAACTGCTCCTGCAAACCAATCTCGTCGGGCCACAGCGCGATGGCTTCGCGCAGTTCCACCACGGCCTCCTCGTGCCGGCCCAGCCGGAAAAGACATGCCGCCAGGTAGCGGCGTACATTAAGCCTGGGCGTCCACTTCTGGCGGAGCACCTGAAGCTGCTCCAGCGCCTGGTCATATTCCCAGGCACCGTACAGTTGCTTGGCCAGCCGCCAGCGCTGCGAATAGTCGTCGGGGTTCTTCTCGACGCTCTCCGCTGTGTCCCAGATGTCCGCCATGGAAACTCCGTCTTTCGCGCCGCCTACCGGGCGCGCCCCTTGGCCGCTTTCTTGACGTTCTTGCGCTTGGAAGTTCCCCGCTTCCGGCGCATCCGGAACATCAAATCATTGATGCCCACGGAAATAAAGCCCGAAAGCATCGCCGCCGCAAAAAGGCCCACAATGCAGCGGACGACGTTCGTGGCCGTGTTGTAGGTGTATTTGTACATCAGAAAAATGCAAACGGGGGACAGGATGGCCGTCAATACGAGCCAAATCATCCAGCCGATAAAGTCGGGATCGCTTAGCAGTTTCTTTATATTTAACTTCACGGTTTGAACTCTCCCAATGGCCGTTCAGCGACATCCGCCGGGCAGATCGCACCCGGCAGCACTATATGAAAACATGCCCCCGGCCCGGAACGGGCCAGGGTAATGGTTCCTTCATGCTCCTGTATCACCTTTGCCGTGGTGGCAAGCCCCAGCCCCGTGCCGCGCGCGCCCTTGGTGGAGAAAAAGGGATCCCAGATGCTCTCGCGCAATTCTGCAGGCACCCCGGGTCCGTCATCGCGAACCTCCAGTTCAAGCGTGTACGGCGGGGTGCTCCAGGCGCGCACCCACACTTGGCCCCCGCCCGTGGGCAGGGCGTCGGCGGCGTTGTTCAGCAGATTGAGCAGGCCCCGGTAGATGCCGTCCGGCTCCAGCCAAACCTTGCCCCCCACCCCGGAGAGGTCCACCGACATTTCAATGTGCTTGGTGTTGAAAAGGTCCCGCACGGAATCACGCGCCTCGCAGACGAGCGCCGCCAGATCGCATTCCTGGCGCATCGGCGTCCGGGGTTTGGAGAAGGCAAGCAGGTCCTGCACAAAATTGGAGATGCGCTGAACACTGCGCTTCAGCACGGGCCAGGTGCGGTCCATGATTTCCCGGTTGCCCCGCTCGATGGAGAGGTCTATCAGCTCGGTGCTGCTGTTGAGGCCGGTGATGATGTTCTTGATGTGGTGGGTCAGTCCGGCGATGGCCTGGCCGATGGCGGTCAGCCGCTCGTTCTTGATCTGCCGCTCGATCAGGCGCGCATTGGCCACGGCCGCCGCAGCAATGCCGGAAAACATCTCCATCACGTGGACATCGAGCGGGGAAAAGGTCTCGGCGCCGACCTTGTTGACCACCTCGAGCACACCGATGAGACGGCCCCGCTCGATCATGGGCACGGCCAGCAGATTGCGGGTTTGAAAGCGGCTGGCGGAATCGGCGTCGCGGAAGAAGCGCGGGTCGCTGCCCGCGTCGCTGATGTTTAGCGTGGTCCGCGAAGCCGCCGCGCTGCCCGCGATGCCCTGGCCCATTTTGAGCCGTATCTCGCTCTTGAGCCGGTCCTGGTCACCCGAATCGCCCAGCGCGACCTCGAAATAGAGCTCGTCGGTCTTTTCGTCGTACAGAATCACGGAGGCGGCCTCGGCCCCGGCCACGCTGCGGCTTTCCTCGCTGATGCGCAACAGCAGCGCGTCCAGATCGGTCAATGCGCCCATGAGCCCGTGGACGCGGTACAGCGCCTCCACGGCGCGCCGGATATCTGTCCGGGAAGCGTCATCCAGCCAAGGAAGGCTGTCCTGTCGGGTTTCGGTCATGAAATGGGCCTACATCCCCTGCTTGTCCAACTGTGCCTCAATCACGGTAAGGGAATGATAGATGACATCCCCGACCGCCTTCAAGCTCTCGGGGCGCACCTTGTCCAGCGTGTCCTGGGCCGTGTGCCAGTTCAGGGAGTGCTGCACCAGCGAGCCTCCGTAGGAAAAATCGATAATCTCGAGCGCCGGAATGCCCGCCTCGCGGAAAGGAACGTGGTCATCCTCCACCTTGCGCGCCGCCATGCCAAAATGCCGCATGTAGCCGAAGCGCAGCGCCGTTTCCCATACTGGGTTCAGCAGCCAGGCCGGCGCGTCGGGGTCGCGGTGGATGCACAGGTAGGCGTCGCCGATCATATCCACATTGATCACGGCGCGGATTCGTTCCAGTTCCCCCTTCTCCTTCAGGTGCGCCACCAGCGCGCGGCT
Organism: Candidatus Hydrogenedentota bacterium; assembly: GCA_903893795.1. Classification (GTDB taxonomy): domain Bacteria; phylum Hydrogenedentota; class Hydrogenedentia; order Hydrogenedentales; family CAITNO01; genus CAITNO01. The sequence goes on from CAITNO010000096.1 coordinate 6,608, forward strand.
GCCGTACAGGCTGTTGTCGGCGCTCCACTTGCCGAAGGATTCCTCCCCGTCTAGCCAGGCCAGCCAAATCGTGCAGCCCCGGCCCGCCCGCGGTTTCAATGCGCGGGCCATTTCCAGCATCCAGGCCGTGGTGGACCCGCCGTCGTTCGCCCCGACAAACTCAAACTTGTCGAACTGCTTGGTGTCGTAATGGTTGGTGAGTAGAATAACGTCCTTGCGCGCCCCCTTTACCTCCGTAATCAGATTCACCATGGACTTGGGACCTACCGGCGTCTTCGCCTCAAAGGCGTGCTGCCGTACGGTCAGCCCGGCCCCTTCAAGCTCGTTGGTGAGATACTGGCGCAGGGCCGCCGCCTTTTCGGAGCCTGCAGGGCGCGGGCCGAGGCCGACAATAAACTCCAGATTGCGCCAGGCGCGGGCCTGGTCAAAGGGCGATTGGGAGGCCACCACGCGCACCCGCTCGCCCTCATCGGGCTTGAGCGTGCGCTTCATGGCCAGCGCCACGATGAAAAGCAGCACCATCACCGCCACCCCGGCTATCACGATTATTTTCATCGCCGTGTTGTCGTGTCCATACATGGTTCGCACCTGCAACGACCGTTGGCAAGATGCACAACGCACCCGCGTCTCAAGTTATAGTGGCATACCCCCGCATAGGTCAAATGCGTGTCCTACGCATCTCGCGGGTCCGCGCCCGTCCGTGCCGGTCCGTGTGCGTCCGTGCTGGACCACCCAACTAAGGCTCCACCTCGACGCTATAGCGGTGATTGGCGGCGGCATCGAAACGGATAGCGCACTCATCGACGGTTAACGGGGCGCAAACACCCGATTCCATCATTCGCCACCCACGAGTCCAAAGACGCGGCCCCAATCTCATGCTTCCCATGTCTCCCACCGCACTTGCCTATTTCGCGCATGTGGTCTTCAGGAACGCCGAAAAATCTTCGTATTGGTCGGTCGCAATGAAGTCCACGCCCGCCTCTGCGGCGGCTTTCCAGCGAATCTTTGCCGCGTCGAGTGTGCCGAAGTTGTAATCAGGCCCCCAGCCGTTCATCACGCCCTCCGTGCCGACGCCGTTCAGGGTGTAGAAACGCACCCAGTACCCCATCTTGTGCGCGTGGTCGACAAAGGCTTTGAGACGGGCGGCCTTGGCGGGGGTCCACTCGCCCGCATGCCGCTGTCCCTCTTTCTCGATGTCCTGCCAGGAATGATTCCACCAGCGCCGGAAGTTCGACGCCTTTTCGGGAAGGACCCTGGCCAGGTCGGGCGATTCCAGCTTTTCCTGTGCCTTCTCGTCCTTGGACAGTTCTACCGCACGCGCCCCCCCGAAGGCGCGCAGCTTGCCGCCCACGGGAACGTCGTCGTAGAAGGTCTTGACCGCTTTGTCTTCGCCGCTGGTCAGCACCAAGACCGGCTTGACGTCCAGAGGGGACACATCGGCCGGGTTGTCCGTCTTGACCGCCGTGCAGAGCCACGACTCATACTCGCCGAGCAGGTTCCACACGGCGGGCGCGAAGGCCGGATCATCTCCGCGCAGGTCGTTGATATTCAGCGTGATGACCGGCCAGTTTCCCTTGTTGCCCTCCTTGAGGGCCGCCTCGACAATCGGTTTCACATGGTCGAAAAAGTATTCGCGCAACGTCGGTTCGCTGCCGCCGCATTTTGCGCCGTGATTGACCACAAGCCGTCCCTGTGCGGGGTCGGGAAGGGTGCACCACGCCAAATCCATTTCGATGGCAAGGGGGGTGCCCGTGGCCAGCGCCCGCGTCACCCGGTCCGCATAGAGCGCCTTGTAGGGATAGCAGTTGTGCGCGTCAAGAAGCACCCGCTGGCCGGGCAGGAAACCCGAAGCTTCCGCGGCCATCGCGCCAACGGACATGCACAGGCCCGCCGCGGCAATCACGAACCCCATTCGCAGGACGCCAACATTACTCATGATCTTGCAGTCTCCTCAGTTTCACGGGTGCCCAACACCACGGTCCGGTTTTCAGGCAATCAGCATACAACTTCTAGTGCTCGGGAAACAGGCCCATCAGCGCATCGGCAAACAGCGCATGGCCGCGCACATCGGGATGGTTGATCGAATTCTCCAGCATGGACATATAGGGAATGCCATGCCGCCATGCCTGGCACCAGAGTTTGCTGCCATCGGCCAGGGCCACGCTGTTTTCCGCCGCGAAGCGCCGTAGCCCCTTGACGTAGGGGCGCGGGTCCTCGTCAAATTTCAGCGTCTTCATGTCCATCCAGTCGGGACGAACCAAATGCGGGGTGAGGATGATGGCCTCGGCGCCGACGCCGCGCAGGCGGGACAGGATGCCGCCGTAATGGGTCTGCACCCCGGCCTCGTCCAGATAGGCGTCATTCACCCATTCCATGACCACCACGTCCGGCTTGGGGTCAAGCACGTCGCGCACAAAGTCCTTTTCGCCGCCCGCAGGCGCCTCAAGGTAGTTCCGGCTGCCCCGACCGCCCCAGGCCGCGGTGATCAGGTGGATGTCGGCCTTGGGAAAGCGCTCTTTCAGCCGGGCCACAAACTGGACCTGGTAGACGCCCATGTTGGTCACACTGTCGCCCCAGGCCACCAGCGTCAGTTTCTCGCCCGAGCGCAGCTTGCGCAGCGTGTTGGGAAGCAGCTTCTCCGCGGCATCGGAGGACAGGGGCACTGCCGGTTTCAGGTCCGGCGTAACCGGAAAAAGGTTCTCGTCACCGAAGGCGTCGACCGGACCGGCAATCCACAGGTTGACCACGGGCCTGTCACCGGCCTGCAGTGCAGGCGGCGGCACCACACCCATGGCCGGCGTGCCCCGGCGCACCACGGCCTTGCCGGACGCATCCATCACCACGCTGTCCAGGCGCTGCTTCACGTAGCTGTAGTCGGCGTAGACAGGTTTGCCCTCGGGGATGGCTGATGTTTCCATTCGGCCAAAACGACCCCAGAACGGGTCCAGGACATAATCCTTTCCCTCTGTGAAGGCAGGCGCATCGCCGGTGCCCGGTTTGATGCGGACCGTGCCGGGCACCAGTGTGCCCGCCGCCGAGCATTCCGCCGTGACCAACTGATTGAAACCCGCCCCGCGAGCGTAAGCGCCTCCTTGGGGATTCCATAGGGGCAGGGAGTCATGTTGCTCGTCACGCACCACGACCACGTCGGGCGGGTCCACAGTGACCTGCTGCGGGGCCGCTGCCCCGTCCTTCAATACCAGAGTCCAGGGCGGCGACACCGTAACCTGTATATTCCCCGATTCCACTGCTGAAATCAGGGACAGGGAGCACAGAGACAAGGCAATCAAAGACATTTTGGTCTATCCCTTTCCGTTGGCTGTCTTATAAATACGCTTCCAGTTCCGCGATCGACATCTGTATGCCCGGCTGGTCCGGCCCGTCCGGTTTGACCGCCTCGACATGCACGTAGCGCGCCTCGACAGCATCCACCGGATGATCGCACACGCCGCCGTGGCCATCCTTCACCTCGGCCACGGTCTTCCATGATACCCCATCGGCGGATAAGGATACCCGGTATTCCGTGGCATAGCCTTCCCCGAAGCGGATGACGATCCGCTTCAGCGGGTGGCTTTCCCCAAGGTCCACCTGGTAGGTCCACGCCCACTCGTAGGCGCCGCAAGCGGTGGTGAAGGGAAACCCGTCGACGCCGTAGTGGGCAAAGCTCATGCCGGAGGCTGTGAGGGGACGTCCGTCCACCCGGCTCAGCAGTCGGGCCTTTTTGTGCCAGGCCAGATTGCCGGGCGGAACCGCGGTCTCCGGCTCACTGGCAACCGGTTTGGGCCGGTCGATGCGGACGGCCTCGGCCAGTTCGAGTTTGAGAATGGTGTCCACCGGGTCTTCGGCCACATCGGCCAGCGTCAGCACCACGTCTCCCCCGCGCCGAACGCAGGGCAACTCAGCGCCAGAGTTCATGCACGACGCCTTCAGGATGGGCGAATCCACCGGACCCACCACCAGCTCTCCAGAGGATGGACGTCCCGATTTGCCATAGGGGGTCTTGAGCAGGTGCAGGTAAATCGTCTTCCCATCCAAAGCGACCGTGTCATACCCCCAGTCCCCAACGCGCAACGGTCCCGGCCGCACTTGGGTATAGGAACTCCACAGGGGAGCCAGACCGGAGGGGTTGGCCCAGGCGGTCATGGCCTCATGCACCCGCCAAACCAGCGAGTCTTCCAGCTTGCTTAATTGTTTGTTTTTATCTGTTCCTGTTTTTATAACAGGGCTATGGTCGATATTTGCCACAAATCCGGCTCCGATGAGCGCGATCTGAAGGCGCAAATAGTCCTGCCAATCGGGCTCGACACCGGGGGAGAATTCAAAGGCCGGGTCGGCCACCAGCCGCCAAGACTCTAGGGTGGTGCGTTTGGGCCAGGGCAGCTCAAAGGGCCAGAGGTTCCAAAGATTCTTGCCCCAGCAGTTCCATCCCTCTAGGCAGGCGACGTCCCAGTCACCGTTGCTTACTGTCGGAATGCCGTTGATTACAATCACAATGGCGGGGTCGATGGACTTGACCGCACTGTAAAATGCGTCGGCATAGGGACAGTCCCAACCGGCCCAGTCTAGCCAGAGGGCGGCCGGATGGAAACGTTGCACCGCTTCTTCGATGACCAGCAGGGCACCATTGTCACCGCCATGGTTGTCCCCGTCGAAATTCCCGAAGTACATGCCGAACTTGATTCCAGCCTTTTCCAGACTCTCCTTATAGCTCATCAAAAGTTCTTTGTATTTATTATTATCGTCATATAGCGATTTGTATCTGTATTTATGCTCGCCATTGTTGTAGGAGATGACCATGCCGAGACCGTAGCCCTGCTGCTTCATCAATCCGGCAAATCGGTCAAACCCTTCCGGCTCCATGTTCGCCATGGACTCAGGCCCATGGATGAGAGCCACCAACCGTGCGTCCTCATACCACTTGTTGGGACGCTCCGCTACCGTGATTTCCATTGCTTTGTGTGCGCTATGGTCTGCGGCGTCACGGACTTCCGCGTCGAAGTGATAGACATCGGCCGTGGCGCTGGGCGCCACCGTTCCGGAAATGCGGCCGTCCTCATGGAGTGTCAGCCCGTCGGGGAGTGCTCCCTTGGCCACTTTCCAGCGGTAAGGCGGCGTGCCGCCTCCCGCCGTCAGACGAAAATCGGCGGCGCGCAGGGCGATATCCTGACGCTTCAACCAGGCATTCTCCTCCCGCTCCCTTTGGAGATAGGCTACCGCGTCCGCGCCGACATAGGGCCAGTCACGGTAGGCCGTGGGCAGGATGCCTGTCTTGGCGTCCTCCATGGGGCGGGTCGCCACCGTCAAAGGCCCCTCTGCGCCCACGGGCGAATAGACCAAGTCGGGCAACGGCTTTCCGGTGGCATCCATGAGGCCCGCCTGGAATCCAAAGCGCCCCGGCCCGGCATTGCCGATTTTGACCAGCAGCCGGTTCCATCCCGCCTGCAGCGTGACGGGGGCGTGGGCAAAGTCGCGAAAGGCGAGCGGCGTTTCCGCCTCCAGCACGGGGGTGCCGTTCAGCCAGGCCCGGCATTCATTGTGCGCCCCGGCCTGCAGCACGGCGTCGCCCCCGCCGGGGCTGAACACCCACACATGGGCATAGACCACGCATCCGGCGGCAGCCCTCCCTCGCTTGGTCTTGTAGTAGCTGAACAGGTCCTGATAGTCGTCGAGGTTGCGCGAAAAGAGCCGGTCGTCAAACCACCGCCAGACATGTCCCGCCGCCTTGACGGCCGGTTTGGGCGCGGCGGCCGCCTCGCCAATCCAGTCCTTGGCAAATCCGGCATTGTCGGCGGCGTTTTCAAAAGGCCCCAACACCAGCCAGGTGTTGATATACCCCGTGTCGCCCGACACCACCCCCATCAACGTCAGACCTATCGCCGCCAGCATGCCCATATTGTGCTCCCGCCAATCGTCCAAACCTACCACTGCATTCGGACACCGTCATCTTGCCACAAGCGGCGGGGAAACATCATCCCTGGGGACGGGCAGCCGCCTCCGCCCAAAGTTTATTCTCCCTGCGTCAGCGACCCACACAAAAGACAGCGGCCTTGTCCCCGTCAAGGCTCCCCAAAAAGAAGCCGGGGCCGCAGCACACATCGTCGCTGCGGCCCCGGTGATGGACTGGAGTTGACTACGGCAGCAGCTTCTGCATATCGAAGGTCGCATAGGACTGTGCAAACGCCATTTGCGCGCCGATGCCATAGCTGAAGTTGATAAGCAACTGCGCGTCACTGCAGTTGTAGACCGCGTTCAACTGGTCGATGGTGGATGTCAGCGTGGGCAGGGTGACCGACGGGGTTGCCGCCAGCGAGCGGAAGGCGCTTTCACTGAATCCGCCCCAGAGGCTCTGGATGGCCGACTTGTAACCGCCGCCAAGGCTCGGGCTGGCCTGGTACACCATGCCGGAAACAGTCGGCGCGGTGGCCGTGAAGTCCGCCGACTGGTTGTAAGTGACGACCGAGGAGGCGCCAGGGGTAGACTTGACCCGGGCGCCGTGCAGGTAATTGCGTCCGTCCGCAAGGACGAAGTAGCAGGACCGTTCCACGGGGGTCGTGGAAATGGTCTTCACCGCCTCATTGATGTTCAGCGCGTCATAGAGCACGGTGCGCCCAAGGAAGCTGCGCCCCACGTTTGTCCCGTTGACGGCGGCACTGGCGGTGTCAATCTGGTCGCTCAGGCTGATGCCGCCCAAGTTGACGCCGGTCCGTCCGGTGCTGAGTCCGGCAAAGGTCAGCAGGGTGTGCGGCACGCCGCTCTGCGGGACATACACCACGGCGCAGCCGTAATCCTGCGGCGATTTGGCCCCGCTGGGCGTTGTCCAGGACAACTGGCCCGACCCGTTCACCGTCACGGCGTGCAGGGTTTCCCCGCCGTCTGTGCGCGAACGCCATGCGGCGGTCGCCGCACCCGTGCCGGTGTATTTGTTTGCCGTGCCGTTGAACGCGTCACTGTCGCGCTGGACGATCATGTGCGCGCGCTGCAACTGCGCCAGCGAGGGCGCAGTCGCGCCCCCCTTGACCACGCCCGCGAGGACTGCGGCCATCTCGTCCTTGATGCGCTGGTCGATCTTGGGCGCCTGGGCCGCCCATTCCCCGTCCAGCGTCGCGTCTGTCACGCCGTAGGCGGTCTCGTAGCTGCTGACGTAGTTGGGAATGAACTCGCTGATCTCATTGGCCAGCAACTCGCCGTAATCCGTGCCCATCGTGGTCGCATCGCCGTGAAGCACGATAACCGGCGCCTTGGACTCGGGGAACGCCACCGGGGCGTTGGCCGTGACCGTGTCGTTGGCCACATAACCGGTGAAGCTTGGATACAGGTTGGTGCCGTTGGAATTCTGGGGAAGCATCTTGACTTCCGTGGTAAAGATCAGGTCGGGCACCGTGATGCCCGAGTTCGGAATGGCGGTGACAAAGTTGGGCAGGCTCGCCGTGTTGGCATAGGTCAACTGCACGAAGAAGCCCGTGTAGTTCCCCGCCGCGGGCACGGGACGCGACGCCACATACACATTGCCGCCGGAAGTCGTCGGCAGCAGCACCTGGGGCTGCCACTGCGGCCCGCGCAGAGTGCCGTCTGTGTTGTACAGCGACCCGTCCGCGCCGCGTTCAATGCGGAAGTCGCGCTTGCCCACCGCAGTGGCATACCACATCTTCACCGTCTTCGGCTTGCGCGCGGAATCCACGGTAACCTTTATAGAACCGTCGGCCTGCACCGCCCAGGAGAACTTGGGCAGTGTCTTGTCCTGCGTGATGCCCATGAACCATGCCAGCAGGTCGGAGGCCGGATTGTCCGACGTGGTCGGGTCAATCTGCTGGTTCACATCAATCAGGCCGTGGTCGGCGTTGGGAATGTAGTTGGTGTACTTCGATTCGGGAAGGTCCTTGAAATACCACTGGGCCGAATCGGGCAGGAAGAACTGGTCGCCCGTGCCGTTGGTCAGGAATTTGGGCATGTCTAGACGCTTGCCCGAATTATATCCGTCCACATTGAGGTAACGGTACGGGTCCACCAGCGACAGCAGCGACTGTGCGGCGGCCTGGTCCGCAACGGAGGCGGTGGGCAGCATCTTGTCGAAGACGCGCTGCTGCACGTACTCGTAGATGGACGGAGCCCAGTAGCCGTAGGCGGCGCGGTGGTGCACCATCTGCTTGTCCATGTTGAGCACGTCGATCACAATCGGCGCAATGCCCTTGATGCGGCAGTCGGCAATGCCGGTCATCCAGGTGGTCCAGCCGCGCTTGGAAGCACCGGCCACGACGAAGTCCTTGATGGGCTTGTTGATGCCCATGTGCGGATTGGCAGCGACCGCCTGCACGGTGTCCATCGCCTTCACGGCCGATTTGGCCATGGCGAAAAGCAGCGGCCAGGTGGTGTCGGGGGTGCCCTTGGTGAAGCTTTCCATGTACTTGTTGTACGTGTAGGCGATGATCGCGTCCTCGCTGCGGCTGCGCAGCACGAGCGTCTCCTCTTCGGTAGTCGCGGCAGACACTTCGTCCTTGAAGATGATGGGCTCGCTTGGAACCGTCTTCAGCAGGGCGATGGGGGAGCCGGAAAGGGCGGCCAGCACGGCCACGTAGCTCTCAACGGAGGTGGGAATGGTATTGAAATCGGGATGGCTTCCACCGTCCACGAAAAGCATCGCCGTGTCCGTCAGCCGCTCCACCGGGTTTACCAGGGTGAGGTAGTGGCGCCACTTGGCGTCGGCCGGACTGTAAACATCCGCCGCATGCCACACCTGCGAGGTGAGCCGGATGACATAGGCGTCGGCAAGCTTCACCGCGGTGTTTTCATAGTTGACCGGGAAGGTGTTCACAAGATTGTACTCGTAGGCACCGTCGTCGCTGCGCACATAATTATCCAAGGGTGTGCCCACGACCACCGGAAGCGGCGTGTCCAGGGTGAAGCTGCGGACACCATCCGCCGGAGCAAGCGCGCCCGCTGTCACGGTCAGCGTCACCTGGTATTCGCCAATGGTCGCGTAGCTGTGCGACACCTCCGTGGGGTCGGCGCCGGTCTGCGTGACAACGGCCGAACCGTCGCCAAAGTTCCACTTCCACTCGGTGATCGGCCGTGTGGGACTGCTGTAGGAGGTGACCGTGAACGTCACGGGCATGTTGGTGACGGAACAGGCCGTACTGCTCGTGAAGGTGGCGGCAGGCGGTGTGGGCGCGGTGATGACAATGTAACCGGCCTTCTCCGTGGTGACGGTGAGGTCGGCATCCGCCGCGAGCGAGGCGCTGTGCCGGAAGGACAGGGTCAGCCTCACTTTATAGGAACCTTGGGCCGTATAGCTATGGGTGGGCCGCTTGAGCGTGCTGGTGGTTCCGTCGCCGAAACTCCACAGGTAGCCCGTAATGGGCCGCGCGCCCGACACCAGCGGGACCGGCGTGAACACAATGGGATCGCCGTTGATGCCCGTGGTGGGTGACGCGCTGAAATCGGAACTGGGTGCCCTGTCTATCGCGACGGCCTTCTTCAGGGTCACCGAGCGGGTTGCCGTGCTGACCGTGAGGGCCACGTTGTAGACGCCCTTCTTGGTGTAGGTGAAATTGACCGCCGGTCCGACCTTGATGTCGTCAGTCGTTGTCGGGTCGCCGTCAAAATCCCAGGAGTAGCGGGTGATGGGCTCCGTTCCGGCCACCGTGGAGGTGCCGTCGAAGTCAATCTTGTCGCCCACCACCGCAAGGCGCGGCGTCCACACGAAATTGGGAACGGGCGGCTGCACCACGCTGATGAAGTCCGCCTTCACCACGGTGCCCTCGTTGTTGGTCGGGTCTTTGCTGCGCACGGTCAGGGAGACCGTATAGGAGCCCGCCTTCGTGTAGGCATGGGTCGGATTCTGCGCGGTGCCGGTGCCGCCGTCGCCAAAGTCCCATGCCCAGGCGATGATCGTGTTGGATCCGGGCTGCGAACGGTCGGTGAACAGCACGGACTGGTTGATCGACGGCATGGCGTTGTCCACGGCAAAGTCGGCCGTGGGCGGCTTATAGTCCACCTTGATCGGTATAACCTTGGTGCTGACGCCCTCTGCGGTGAACACGGTCAGCTTCACGTTGTAGGTGCCCACTTTGGCGTAGGCATGCACGGGGTTCTGGTCGTTTACAATCACCAGGTCGTCAAACACCCACACCCAGTTCGTGATGGGAGAAGTGCCCGCATCGGAAATGTCGGTGAAACGGATGGGGTTGCCAACGAAGGGATTCACGTCCGAAATGGCAAAGTCGGCCGTCGGCCCGATTTTCTGCCGCACATTGATATAACTCGGCTTGGTCTTGGAGATCGGGCCAAACTGGGTGCTGACGGTGAGCGTGACGTTGTACAGGCCGGGCGTGTTGTACTGATGATAGGGGTTGCGGTCGCTGCTGGTGATGCCGTCACCAAACTCCCATCTCCAGCCCGTGAGCGGCGTCGCCGTGGACGAGGACAGGTCGGTGAAGGTCACCACGCCGGCGGCGGCAATGTTGGTGGACGAGGCGGTGAAGTCAACCGTCACTTCCGGGCTGTCCACCTTTACATAACCGGCCCGCTTCAGCGTTTCCTGCTCACTGCCCGCCTTGACGGTCAGCGACACGTCATAGGTGCCGGGGGCCGCGTACAAATGTGTGGGGTTCTGCTCGGTGCTGGTGGTGCTGTCGCCGAAATCCCAGGTCCAGGAGGAAACCGCGCCGACATCGGTCGTGGCGACGCTCAAATCGCGGAACACCACCGGACGACCCAGCCCAACCGAGCGCTTGTCGACGGTGAAGTCGGACTGAATCCGGTCATCGGCGATGACTTCCACCTCCGACTGCGATGACGGACCGGCGTTCAGGTACAGCTTGGCGCGGTTGGTGCCCAGCGTCATCAGGTCCCGCCGAATGGTGACGGGAACGCGCACGGGAAGCAGGGTGCCGGTCACCATGCAGTTCGCCGCCGAACTGAGGCATTCCTGGGGCACGACCCAGTCCGCGCTCGCCGACACGACCAACGGATTGGTCGGGGTGGCGGAGGCATTGCCGGCCACATTCAGCGTCATGCTGGTCTTGGTGGCGCCGAAATCAAGCGTTGTCGGCGAGGGGAGCAGGGTCCTGCCCACATCCCCCGGAAAACAGCCCGACAGCAAAGACAGCACAACCGCTGTGAGCGCAAACGCTACAATGTACCCTTGACGGTGCATTCGGAAACTCCTTCATCCCAACCCAGTTCAGCCGGTATGTCGAGATCTATCCGGACATGGTTCTCCACACAATAATATACTGCCACTAGCATAATGCCAGTTTCCGGTCCCGGTGTCAATAATCTACTTTGAGAATCTTATATTGAAACGTCGGACCCGCCCGAATAGCAGCCAGTGGAAGGCCCCGCTGTTTCATGTTCAAGAGCAGAGGCATAGTTTCCTCTTGTTAAATTCCTCATATTTCGTCTTTTGATTCTACAAAATGCGCGGCTTCAACCCAGAAAACACGCTTTCAATGGGCCTTGTCGTGTCCCGCATCTTCCCCCCCCGTCTACTTCGCCGCTTGGGCTCCCGGTCCGAGAAAGGGCTGGAGCGCAGCCAGAAAAGCCCGCGCCTGCGGCGTGTGGAAGCGCAGCCCTATGCGGCCTTTCGCGGGCAGAAAATCGGCCGCATTAAAGGCGATTTCGAGCCGTCCCCGGTCGGTGGCCGTCACGTCTATACGGTGCATATGACCATCGGACAGCGGAATGTCGAGCACCACGGAGAAATGGCTGTTGGCGTAGATGCGTGACTTGGTCAGCACCAGCGAAGCGGCAAAGGGTTTCATCCGCCATGAGGCGCTCCGGCCCATGCCGCTGAAACCGCGCAGCGTCATGGACGCGGGCACGCCCTCATCGATCAGGACGATGCCCTCCGATTCCAGTTTCCTCCGGTTGGCCCGCAGGACTTTCCCCAACCCAAACAGCGTATAGAAGAGGCTCTTTCTCATCCCGCGCTCCTTTTTCCGGCCTTGTCCCGTCCGAGAATCCCCAGTTAAAGGCTGTGCCGCCCGTTCCACACGAAACAACTGGTGCTGCGGCGCAACTCCGTCACCCTGGGGGCTGCCATCGTAATTCCCGTTCTTGCCCACGGAATACGTGACATACCCGTTTTGCGTCAACCGGTACTGGGGCGGACTGCTGTCCGTGAATGGGTCGAGCAAAGTGGCCGACACGTACTCCGGAACCAGGTCCTGCCATGTCTCCGGCAGTTTCCCGCGGTCTGCGCGGAAACGCTCCACCGCCACGGCGCCCTGCGCGACCGCGGCTTTCGCCGACAACCGGGCCGACAACACCATTGCCCGGACCCGCGCCGACGACACCATGCTGAACATTTCTTGGCGCGATACGAACGCTTCCGTACCTGTCCTTGCCGGTGCCACGCTGTGCCGCCGGAAAAACTCGGGGTAGGGCAAAACACTTTGCGCCACCAACTGCGTCAATTCGTCAATGGACTGCTGCTGCATCTCGGCGGTTGCCTTGCGCCGGCAAGGGTTGGATTCCTTACCGTCCCTCGCGATGCTTTCCGTCCCGGGGCACGCCTGCGCATTCATCACGCGCGCACCGCCGTCTTCCATATCCCCGCAGACCATCCTCACTCCAATGCTCTCCACCGATTCAGGCCCCGGCATGGCGCGCGCCATCCATTGTTCCGGCGTCTCAATCTCCGAGTCCAGCCAGATGCACAGTTCCCCCTGGAAAGCCCGCATCATGGCTTCGCGGTCGTCGGCTTGGGCAAGCGCGTCCTGCAGCGATGAAAGCGACGGCCCGTCGAGGGCAATGCGGTTGAGCACCTGTTCCAGCGCGTCCAGCGTGATGCCCCAGCAGGCGATGCGCACCAACTGCGACAGGAGCAGCGGTTCGCGACGCAGCGACCGCGCCAGTGCCGTGCCGTCGAGCAGCGCCTGCACCGCCAGTGCCGCGCAACCGTCATCGGCCGCCACCACCGCCTGCACATAAAGCAACCGCGCCAAATCGCGCAACCGCGCCAGATGCTCCAAAGCCGTGGACTCACCCCGCGTCAGGTCGATGGGGTAACGGCACCCGTTCCTGTCGGCGGCCTGGTGCAGCAGTGTCAGGGTGTCCGCGTTGTTCTCCAACTCCTTCGCCAGACCCTCTTTGGTCCTCCGGTCCAGCGGCGACACAGGCACCGCCAGCGGCTTTTCCCCGCCAATCATGGGAAGGTCGCGGTCATAACCCCTCTTGCGCAGGTCGGCCGCCTTCAAATACAGGAGAGCCGCATTTTCCTGGTCCTCCACGGCCGGATAGAACTGCTGCAGTTCCTCCGGGGTTCGGGGCTGTTTCAGCGCCGCGGAATCATCCAGCACCGTTTCCCGATCAGCCATCTCCGCTCCTCCCTGATGGACATGGCCATCGCCGTTTTGCAACAGACATTTCCAATGTCTCCCGACAGGGCCACATCAAGAAAAAGCGTATCACAGACAAGTCTGCGTGGCAAGAGGACGCTGGGAGTGTCTACATCCCTGCAGGTTGTTTTAATCACTGAAACGGGCCTTCGCCCGAGACACAAAACGGTTTGCGAGTGTTTCCAGCTCTGGCTATGGCCCGTCCGCAGGTGGCGCAAGAACAGATGGCCAGATATTAAGCACCCCATTCCAATCCCAGGTGACAATTCGTCCGTCGGCAAGAAGATGGGCCGTGGCAGGATCTTCTTGCCCAAGCGGCTGGTAGGCGCGAAAACGTCCCTGTTCAGTGTCCCATACGGTGACACCGTAGCCGGGTGAAACTACTGCCAATCGTCCGTCGTCCGACAACGAAACATCGATCGGGGACGAGCCTCTTAGTGTATGAATGCACTGCCGACGCTCCATATCCCAGATGCGCACCCGGTGACCGCAACCGCCGCAAAGGACCCGACGCCCATCCGGCGTTGCCGACATATGGTGCACACAATGAATGTCAAACACACCGAGGCATTCGCCCCGCTCCAGGTCCCACTCCCGCGCATTGTCCCAACCGCCTGAAAACGCACGACGCCCGTCGGCGGTTATGGCCACGCATTCCACCTCGTCCCCGTGTCCTTCAAGCACCGACAGGCACCGCCCTTCGACAGCATCCCACAACCGCAATAACCTGTCCGTGCCACTGGACAGGGCGCGCCGACCATCCGGAGTGATCGCCACCGCCCGAACCGCCTCGGGGTCGCCCTCAAGTTCGAAACGGCACCGCCCCTGTCCAAGATCCCAGAACAAAATCCTGCCGCCCTCACTGCCGGATACAGCCCATTGCCCATCCGGAGTCAGTGCAACGTCGCAGACGAATCGCCTTCCTTTTTCCGGCGCAGTCCCGGGATAGCCGTCAAAAAACGCAACACACCGGTTCTCCTCCAAGTCCCAAACGCGCATACTGCGATCTTCACCCCCGTAAACCACGCGGTGGCCGTCCGGAGTGATGGCCAGGGCGCACACGCTGCACTCGTGATCGTGCTCAAGCTGTATCCGTTGCAACGGCTGATGCGAAATGCCCCGCGCATCTAGAACCGAAAGTTTGTTCATGACAGTATCCAGTAATTCATTTCATGCGGCGGTGCGCCACAGCCACCCTCGTTCGCGCTCGAAGATGAGATCGCACGAACTTGTACTCATAACGCGTTGTTATGGCCCCGATTCTCCCTATGTTTGGTTGCCGGCCATCCTCTGAATATGAGTATACTACGAACCACTTTCTTGTGGCATACCAGACAAGGAATACTCCGGCCAAAGTGGGGCAGACATTCCTGTC
>CAITNO010000097.1 GCA_903893795.1 Candidatus Hydrogenedentota bacterium
ATTCGGGGGTGATTTTTCCTCAGACGCGCCTATTCCCGGCCCGCGCAAGACCATTTCCCCGCATGGCTTGGGGTAAACCCAAAATCCCCGTCCACGTAAATGCCTACAGGCTCAAAAGGTTAGCCATTTCGCAAATGCCTCCTATCAGAAACCTCTTGCATTTATTTAAGAAATAGGCTATATTGAAAAATGTAAGAGTTATACGATAAGTGTTGTTTGATGGAAAAGAGCAATTAAACCGTTTGCTTTTCCAATGTCGGGGTACTTGGGCGGTAACCCGTAACAGTGTTCTAGGAAGTTAGGTGTGTGGGTCGGGGCAGACCTTATGGTAAAGGGCATGAAAAGGGTTCGGTTTTTTCTGGTTAACGTGGGGGTGAGCACGGAGAGTTTTCCTCTCGTCACCCCGCCTATGGGTTTGATGTCCATTGCCGCCCATGTTCGGGCTAGACTTCCCGTTGATGCAATGATCGTCAACCAGCGTCTGGACAATTGCACGGTGGATGAACTGGCGAGACGAGCAGTGGATTTTGGGGCAGATGTGATTGGGCTGTCGGCGTTGAGCGTTCATGCGGGTCTTCTCTCCCTGCTTGCGGGAAAAGTTCGGGCAGTCCTTCCCAAGGCGCTTGTTATGGTTGGCGGGCCTCATGTTTCCGGCGTTCGTGGCCGCATTCTAGAGGAATCCTGTGCCGATATCGCGGTTCCGGGTGAAGGTGAACTGGCGACTGAAATGATTCTTCGGGCATGGGTCGAAGGTGGGCGCCAGTTCGGAGGGATACCCGGCATTTCTTGGCGCGATGCGGCTGGGGAAATCGTGAATAATCCGGGATCCACACCGTTGGTGTCGAATCTGGATGACCTTCCCATGCCGGCCTATGACTTAATAGACTTGCCAAAATACTGGAAGAGAAGGTCACTCACTCCTGTTCACCGACATCGCTACGCGACGCTCATGAGTAGTCGTGGGTGCCCCCACCACTGCATCTATTGCCACGCCATATTCGGCAAGAGGATTCGGGTGCATTCCCATGAGCGTGTGGTTGACGAAATGGAGTACTTGCAAAAAAACTATGGAGTCCAGGATTTCGAGATTCTTGATGACAATTTTGGTTTCAAAGCGAAACGTGTGCTGCAGATATGTGAGACGATAAAAGAGCGGGGTGTGAAAACCCGTATGGCCTTCCCGAACGGTCTTCGCGCGGACATTCTTGACGCGGAAACCATGGATGCGCTGATACGTATGGGTATGTACCACTGCAGTCTGGCGCTGGAAACAGGATCTCCTCGTCTTCAGAAATTCACCCGCAAGAGCATGAACATTTCCAAGCTGCTCGACAGCGCCGAATACCTATCATCGAGAGGCGTGTATACGCATCTCTACTGCATGCTGGGCTTTCCGACGGAAACGGAGGAGGATATCAGGGCAACCATTGACATCGCGTGCAAGTCCGCCTGTCATGGGGCTTCGTTCTTTACGGTTATGCCCTATCCAGGAACGGCCCTGTATGATTTTGTCCTGCAGCATCACCCGGACAAAATCGCCGGCAGTAGGTATGAGTACCTGCATCACTGGGGAAACCAGGTGAATTTGTCAGAACTTTCCGATGAGAGACTGGCCTTCTACAAGAGCCTCGCCATGTGGCGGTTCTATATAACCCCTCGAAGAATCACCCGGCTGATTCGTGCCCATCCCCAGTCCTGGTCGTTGCCATTCTACATTCCCGTATTCTTATATCGCGCGACCAAGGGGTGGTGGTCTTTTGGCAGGGGCTTGAGCGACTTGCCAGACTATAGCGAAGGAGAGGCCTGAAGCCCCATGCGCCGTGTGTAGATAGTGGAAAGGGTCTTGCGTGCGGCTTCGGCCATTTCCGGATAGGGGGTGTCGGTGATGTCCACGAGGCCGATGTTGTAGTTTTCACCGTCATACCAGCGTCCGGTTGTGGGTTCATCCACATACTGAAACCAGTGACACCCCACGAAAAGTGGATGGTCGGCAACACTTTCAAGGTACTGGGTCAGGCAATGGGCGCGGTCTTCCTGGCTGAGGGCACGGACAAGTCCGGGATGGAACATGCCCCGGTCAAGCGCGCCGAAGTGGAATTCCCCCACGATGGCTGGACGGTCAAATCCGTTGGGACCGGTCCATTTGTCCTTGGCAATTTCGCGGCAGTACACGTTGAAGGAAACAATGTCGGCCGTCTCGGCGCAGGCGCGCACTGCCTCTTCCGGGGCCGCCGCGAAGCGGCATCCCAAGTAGAGTTGGTGGGGGGCGCAACGCCGAATCTCATCGCGCAGGACGGAGAAATACCTCAGCGCGAACTGGTGCAGATAGTCTGACATGTCAGCCTGGTATGCCGCCGTGGGCTTTTGTGGGGCATCCACCTTTTCCCATGCGTCGAACGCAGTGCCCCAGGCGCTGTTTAGTTGCTCCAAACGCTCATAATGGTGCTGGAGCTGTTCCATGAGCGCCTTTCGGGCGGGCTGTTCAGGCTTGCTGCTAAGAACGCCGTCCTTGACACCCTCCCAGGCCAGTTCGTTGTCGATGAAATAGCCCATGCAGAGAGGATTGGCGGCATGGCCGGCCGTCATCGCCCTGACGGCTTCAGCCGCCCTGTCGGCAAAGGCCGGGTCATACACATCCATCATTTTGGCCCAATAGCCGCGGGCCGCCTCAATCTTGGGAACGTTTTGAAGGCCTGTTGAGGCAGTATAGGGCATGCCCGATGCCTTCGCAGCGTCTTCCTGGCTCCAGTTGGCGACGGTGTTGAATCCCCAGCTTTTCAGGCGCGGGCCAACGCTCCGGCACCATTGTGCGGGCCAGTCCTCGCCGTACTTGCGGCAAAGGTTGGCCCGATAAAAGGAGAATGTTTTGCCCTCCCCCTGAATGGGGTCAGCCATGCTGTGGGCGCCTTTGGCGTAACCGTAGAAATGTTTCAGGGAATCGTTCTCGTCGGGCAGGCCTTCAAACCAGTCCTGGCGTTTCTCTACGAAGGTCTGTTCCCCGGTGCTGACGCAATCCACACCGAAAGAAAGGAACAGGGTGCCTGCCGGTGTGACGAGCCACCATTTGCCGTCGACTTTTTCGGTGCGGAACCAGCCGGTGGCCTCCCGCTTCGGCCCATTGGACCACCCGCCATAACTGTCGCGGTCTGGTATCTTTTCGAGAGCGGCCAACACTTTGGGTTCGTTTTCGGCCTGTTGGCCGAGGTCTTCGTCAGACTTGACCTTGCCCGGCCAGTCGGCATGGATATACTGGCCGAAGCGGTTGATGAAAGGCTTGGGTACGCCTGTGTTCGTTCCGTCGTTCCATTTGAAGAGCCAGGCCCGTTCGACCAGCAGGGTGTGCTCCTCCTGCGGTTGCGAAAGAAACACTTGAAATGCCGTGATACGGGACAGGTCGAGCACATCACCCTCGCCGCGAGGCGGCATCTCGGGGACGCCGCGCATTCCCCAGAGGGGTTCGGGAATGCCATCGTTGAACCGCAGTTGGAGGTCGAAATGCGTGCCGGGTGCGACGGAACCGGCGGCGGTGTTGCAGTTGTGCCAACCGTCGCCCCCTTTGTTGTCGATGCGCATAAAAACATCCACTGGCCTGTCATCGGGATTAAACAGGCGGACCGAAAGTCCCTGGTAGCCAGCCCAGTCCCAGCCATCGCCGGGAGCGCAAAAGGTGATATTTGGCCATTCCGACTTTGTAAAATGGACTTCCAACCCTGCAAGCCCCTGGCGTTCGGCCGGTTGTCCCGAAGTGAAGTTAAAGACAGCAAAATCGGGCATGGGGGAGTGTGCGAGGTCGAAAACGTCGCGGGTTGCAACAAGTTCACCGGTTGGCGCTGCGCCAATCAGGGTTAATCCGGCTACGAGACACAAGGCAAATCCGGGCATCGCACTTTTCCTGCTGGAGTTAAGAACACAACGCGGTTTTGAGGCCGACCTGAACTTTCTCATTGTCCTTGACCGGGGGGGCGTCGGTCAAAGGGTCAAAGAATCGGGTGAAACTTGGTCGCCCGATGTGATATACAATGTGTGTGGGACGCCCGAGAGGCCGACAGCATGAAGAGACCGCGCGAGAGGGTGCGTTTGTGGCGAAGATTATATATGTTGACTGGGATGAACGACTGGCCGGGGCGATTCGAGAATTCCTTGGTGCCCAGGGGCATGAGTGTGTCACCCTGACTCAGGGAGCCCAGGCTTGTGAGACACTACGCGAATCGAAGGCAGATCTCGCCATCGCGGAAGTGATGATGCCCGATGTCTGCGGCTTTGAGATTTGTAGGCGGGTTCGGGCCGATCATGAGACTTTCACGACGCCGGTCATGCTGGTGTCGCACATGGCCGCCGAGGAGGAAATTCAGCACGGGCTGGCCCAGGGGGCGGATGACTATCTCGCCAAACCTTTTGATTCCAACCTTTTTCAGACGCGAATTTCATCTCTGCTCTCCAATGCAGCCACCATCCATGAGTCAGACCCGCTTACCGGACTTGTCAGCCACAGGCT
The DNA here is from genome assembly GCA_903893795.1 of Candidatus Hydrogenedentota bacterium. GTDB lineage: Bacteria > Hydrogenedentota > Hydrogenedentia > Hydrogenedentales > CAITNO01 > CAITNO01. Next base: position 4,496 of record CAITNO010000097.1, read on the forward strand.
TGAGAAGTATCTCGTGCAGCAACGGATAAGCGCTCGCAGACCCTTTGCCCTGGTGTGCCTGGAATTGGTCAATCTCGTGGAATTTGGCCGGAGGGTTGGCATTGACGCCAGAAACAAGGTTTTGCGGGAGGGTGCGCGGATACTGTCAGTGTGCGGCAAACCGCTGAATGACGCGGCTTTCAATCCGGCGCACATGGGTGCGGGGCATTTCATGTGCCTCACCGAGCCCGACATGGCGGAGAGGTTCTGCGACTGGGTTCACCAGTCTTGGAATGACCACTTGGCGGGGTTGTACACGTCTTTGGGCCTGCCCGCTCCGGGGGAGGGCGCCAGAGTTGCCAACGCGGTGCCTTGTGTCAGCGCGCTGGTCTACTCCACGACATGTTCAAGCCGTGCAGGCGGGTCCGTGCAGGAATGTTTTGAAACGCTTGCTTCGATCCGCGACCATGCCCGGCGCACCGGCGGGGGCATTTACGCGGACCGTCGTGTGCGGTAGATTTCTTTATTGATTGCCTGTGTTCACGGGATCTCAGACAGGTTGGTCACACTCCACAAAGAAAGGGCAGTGCCATGAGTGCGGAAATTCGAGTTACCCTGTGGAATGAGGGCATTCATGAAAAAGAACTGCCGCGATGCAAGGCGATTTATCCCGATGGGATGCACCGGGTTATCGGCGCCTACCTCAAGGGGAAACCGGGCATTGCCGAGGTGAATTACGCGGAATTGAGCGACCCGGAGCAGGGCCTTTCCGAGGAGATTCTGGCCAAAACCGACGTGATGACCTGGTGGGGGCATACTGCCCACGACCGTGTCACCGATGAGCATGCGGCCCGTGTCCAGCAGCGTGTCTTGGAGGGCATGGGGCTGATCGTGCTGCATTCGGGGCACATGTCCAAGCCGTTCATGCGGCTGATGGGCACCGGGTGCATGCTGAAATGGCGGGAATACGGGGAGAACGGCGAGCGGGAGCGGGTTTGGGTGGTGGACCCGACCCATCCCATCGTTGAGGGGTTGGCAGAGTCTTTTGAACTGCCCAATGTTGAAATGTATGGCGAACCTTTTGGGATTCCAAAGCCGGACGAGTTGGTTTTCATAAGCTGGTTTCAGGGGGGAGAAGTCTTTCGGAGCGGCTGCTGCTGGCGGCGTGAAAGGGGCAAAGTGTTCTACTTCCGCCCCGGGCACGAGACCTTCCCCATTTATTACAACGAGAACGTTGTCAAGGTGATTTACAACGCCGTTCGTTGGGCGGCCCCCAACCGGATGGCGATGCCGGCCTATGTTCAGGGCAACACGCAGCCCTTGGAGAAGATGGAGTAGATGCTTTGCGGTTGCGCCGGTCGCCGGGCAATAATTCGTTGGAACATGCCTTGTCACTTTTGCTACAATGTTGATCCCACTTGCGGAGAGATGGCCGAGTGGTTGAAGGCGGCGGCCTCGAAAGCCGTTGTAGGGGTAACCCTACCCTGAGTTCGAATCTCAGTCTCTCCGCCATTTTTTCCTTATCCGGTAAAGACTTTTCCATCCGCGCAGCCGGACGCGCTCCGAGAATTTTCATGCCGAAGGGGTGTGTCTTTCCCAGCCATTTTTACGACGGGATACCAGACGGACAACAGAGCCTTATCCGATAAGGGCAAACGACGATTGTTTGCATAAAACCGTTTGACCGTTCTAGCCCCGTAGTGGCCGTTGAACGCCTTTTGAAATAATGCCCAGACAACGGCCCTGAGGTCGTTTCCTGCCAAGCCGCGTTGCGGAACTGAGAAGAAAAGAGGCCACTGCCCGGAGAGGGGGCAGTGGCAGTACTGGTTTGGTCTCATGTTCTCGGAGCTTCATCCGATTCCCCCGTGAGGTGAAGTGCAGCCTGCTCAGCCCGCTCGCGGAGTCCGCTGTCGGAGAGATGGGAATATCTCAACGACATAGTTTGGCTGGCATGACCTAATGAGCGGGAGATCTCAAGAAGGGTCGCGCCGGACTGCGCCATGTGGCTCGCGAAAGTGTGCCTCAAATCGTGAATTCGGAAGTCCGAGATCTTCGCCTCCTTCAAGATCCCCCGGAAGGCATTGTGGGGCTGCATGACGGGGGTGTTGGGCGCTCGGCCGGGGAAGACGAAGGGGTGGTCGCCCCTGCGCAGTGCCTGCATGCGTTCTATCTCCGCCCACGCCGCGCTGGATAGATTCACCCGCCGCGCCTTTCCGCTCTTCGTCTTGACTAGGCGGATGGAGTGGGTCTCCACGTCAATGTCCTGAAAACGCAAATCGAATACTTCGCGCGAACGAAGCCCAGAGAATACCAGCAGGCGCAGGCCACTTACCACGGGTACATTGGCGCACTTTTCGAGAGCGGCGAAGAAGCGCTTCACTTCATCGTTCGACAGGTATCTATCCCTGCCGGTGGGTTCCTGGAATTTCTTCACCCCACGGCATGGGTTCTTTTCGATGAGTTCAACCCTCACCGCCCAGTTGAGCATGGCGCGGATGAGGACGAGGTGGTGGTTGGCCGTCGTTGGTGACACCTTCTCCCTCATCTTGGTATGGAACTGCTGGACGTGGCGGGTGGTGATGGCGTCGATTCTCACATCCTTGAAGTGCGGCAGCGCGCCGGTGTTGAGGCGGCTGATGATGACATCGAGCCTGCGGACCCGCGCCTTCGCGTTTTCGAGGTACTGCTCTGCAAACGCGCTGAAGGTGGGCACTTCGTCCTGCTGCGTCTTGGTGGCTGTTGGGTCTTCCCCTCGCGACAGCATTGCCTTCACTTCCCAAGCACGCTCGCGCGCCTGCTTGAGGCCCATCGATGGGCTGAATTCACCGAGCAGGAAGGCCTTCTTACCGCCCCGCCACCGCGCCCGCAGGAACCACCACTTCCGGCCCGATTTTGAGGTGTTTAGCCTCAAACCGATGCACTCGGTATCGCTCACCTCATGCTGAGCTGACCGGCTGTCGGGGTCGTGGGGCGGCAGCGCCTCAAGCACCTTCTGTGTGAAACGGAATCGGGTGGGACTCTCTACCATTCTCGGCATAATTCGGACTCCTTTCTTGTGCAGATGCGTCAGCGGTTTGTGTGCGAAAACACGCGCTTTTCCGCCGCGCGGACTACTAGTTCGTTGTGCGGACTCTCATTACCCCTCGAATCAATACTATGTTCGGACAAGCGGGCCAACTCGACGGTCAACCCACGGGGCTGCGGGCACGGCTCCAGCAAAAAGGTGTGCATTTCGCCAGCGAAACGGGGCTGACTGTCAATCGACCTGTGCGAGACGGCGCTGCAACATCACGCAGCCATGCCGTTCCGGTGCATTGTCGAGAGGCGGATGCCGTTGAGCCGCTGGGCACTGCGGGGTGTTGTGCCGCAGGTGTACAGTAGTTCGGCATCCGCCTCCCAAGAGCTTGGGTGGACCGTCGCTGGGAATTTGTGCGGACACACCGAGGGCCATGTTGCTACTCGACCTTCGGCACTTCGGTGCTGAGGCATCCCTTTCCTGCGCACGTGGGGCGCTGGTTGCACGGCGCGCGCGGATGCGGGGGTGCCGCGGCGCTGTGATGGGCGCGTTTGGGTGGACTCGGGTGTGGCCGGGGTGCCAGTCGGCCCGTCCTCAGCGAATGTCGAGGCCGGTGTGCATTGCCATGATTTTACTGTGCGATGTGAAATGGCGGGCTGCTCCACCACGGAGTACGTCCTGCGTGGCCTTGTATCGGGGGTGTGTTGGATGCAATGCGTCCTGGGGCCTCCTTCGACGTCCTTACCTGTATCACAGACGAGCAGGTACCTGTATCGACAGCGACCACCCGGTAGATCTAGTCTTGATCTTATTCAAAGAGAGAAGCGGAGGAGCGTCGGTGTCAGGAGTAGAGGCTATGACTTCGAATCCTCAGTGTCGCCAATTTGGCCGCTGACTCAGCGTAGTGCATGGTGGCCTATCCGTATCGGCTCTGCTTCCGGGCGATGGTCACCCGGTGACACCATCGGCGCGGCGCTCAGGGTAGTCCAGGAGGAGCTCGCGGTGGATGACGTCTTCGAAATCGGCTCGTAGAACGTCCACGTCTAGTGACGGATCCATCGCGAGAAAGGTGTCGCCATCATCTAGGAGAAGTAGGATCGAGATAGCATGCGTCTCGTTGGTGAACTCCACGTCCACGATCGTGCGCCCAGCGAGGGACGCCCGAATGCCCTCCAGCCGCGCCTGTCCCTCGGGCGAGCGCATTATGCGTGCAACGTCGTTTACGTCACTCAGGTCGCCCATGGCTCAGCCCTCCAAGCAGTCGGGACGGCGGTCCCGATACGAGAAGTGGCTGCCGTCCGGCGCGAGGACCACGTGGTCCAGCAGGCGGACGCCCAGCAGGGTCCCCGCCCGCGCGATGAGCCGCGTCACCTCGTCATCACACCGCGACGGCGTGACGTCCCCGGAGGGATGGTTGTGCGCGAGGATGATGCCGTTGACGGCCCCCCCCACCAGCGCGGCCCTGAACACGTCGCGGGGCTGCACCGGTGTCGAGTCCACCGTGCCCACGCTAACGAGGTGCCGCCCAATGGGCCGGTTCTTCGTGTCGAGAAAGAGGGCAACCATCTGCTCGCGGTCGGAGGTCGCAACATCACCCAGGTGCCGCGCCACGTCGGCCGGGGAGACAAGCGGCGAGACCTCAGCGGTGCCGTCCTGGACGAGCCGGAGCCGGTACACCGGGATGCTGTACGGTGCGGCGTCCCCCTTGCGCGTTGTCTTCTTGGTCATGATGTGGTCCCTCCTCAGTATTCATCAGGCAGGAGGAAGGTCGTTGCCTGCCGGTTGTGCTGGTCATCGATTTCCGCGTCTGTGATGACCCACAGCTTCTGACCGTCGGGCAGCGTGTAGACGCTCATGATGCGGGCACCGCTGGTGATGGCCCCGGCGTTGGCCGCCTTGTCGGTTTCATCGAGGTCGCCCCAGTCGCCGGCTGCATGGCGGCGGAGGTACTGCAACGGGTCGGCATTGCAGGCGCGCAGGGCCTCCAGGGCACCGGGCGTGCTGACGATGGGACCCAGGTCGAAACGCACCGCAGGCGCGGCGGGGATGTCATTGTCCATGGGTTGATTTCCTCTCTGTCCGCTCTCCCGGACAGTCTTGTTGAGTGACGTCTGGGGATGGGCTATGTTGGCAAGAAGTGCCAGCAGTCGCTGGAGCACAGGGGTTTTTCCAGGGCGCCGCGGCGGAAGGTGCAAGCTCCTGCAGTCCGATGCAAGTGGGCTGGGTGGCAGAAGGTTCACGGCGGCGCAAGGGAAATGTCCTCTCCCGGGGACCTTTCTCCAGGCACTGTTCGGCCTGGGGCATGTTCGCAGGAGAGTCCAGGTCTTTGTGAGGGTTTGGCCAAATGCGGCAGATGGGTGATGCCCGACGGTGCCCCCGACGACATGCCGGGGGCACCCGGCATCCGGGCGGGACAGGAGCGATGGAAGGTGGTAATCGGAGTTGACCCGCCAAGCACTGAACGCCCATCCCCGTCCGGTTTGCGGTGCACCGGCGCGGTTGCTGTGGTGCGGACGGAGATGGGCATGGATTGGGGAACGGGGTCAGGCGCTGGCCGTGCAGGGCTCGGCATCGGCTGTGTCGGCGGCGTCGCCATAGGCAGCGTCGGCCTCATCGGCAGCCGCAGCGCCGACGGTCTCTTCGGCGTCGGCAACCTGCTGCTTGCGCTTGCCGCCGGACTTCTTCGCTGCCCCGTCCTTCGGGGCGGAGAACGGATTCTCGCGCTTGGGCGGGACCAGCGGCTCCTGCTTCACCGTACCGTCATCATTCTTCTCGGGGTCCGCGTCGAGCACGCCCTGCACCCAGGTGTCGAAGCCGCCGTTGAGCAGGCTCATGCCCTTGTGCTCGGTGTCTTCGTAGGCCAGACCCTCCGTCCTGATGACCGCGGTGAAGAAGCCCGCGTTGGTCGTGCTGCGGCCCGAAAACGCGCGATCCAGCGCGTGTGCTTTGAAGCCTTCGCCCCTGAGCACCGCGGGCGAGAAGCAGGTGCGCAGTCGCTCGAAAGGCACCCACTCGCGGCTGAAGCGACCGCCCCCGTCATTCTCCTTGAGGCGCAAATAAGCCTCCTTGTCGATGCGGCCGACCTGGTAGGTGATGCCGCCGCCGCCCCTGGCGGGGTTCAGCTTCACGGCCTGCGCGGTGCGCACGACGGTGACCATCACCGGCGCCGGAGCACTGCTGCCCTCAGGGCTGTGCGCGCCGCCGTCGGGCAGCTCGGTGTTCTTGTCTCTCTTCGGTTTGGGTTGTTTGCTCATGGTGTTGTCATTTGCTCCTTGTGATTGGTGGCACGGACCGCAGCGCCTGTGTTGTCTCGGGACCGAGACGGTCAAGCGCGATTCCAACGGCGATATCGGTCGCCTTCTCAGCGGCGCAACCGGCCAAGCGGCCGATATCGACGCCCGCCACGGTGTGGTCCGGTCGGGGTGAATAGCGGTAGGCCGAACCGGATGGCTCGGGCCGGGGACTGTGATTGCTCTTGCTCAATGTTGGGAACTCCTTCTCTGCTTGGGTCGGGGTTGCGGGGACGAGGGGGGTGTGGGGTCAGCCCATCGTGTCGATGAGCCGCGACAGGACCTTCGGGTCGAGCCAGGGGGCGTCGGGAACGACAATGCTGTAGCCGAACTGGTTGTTCATGAGCACGACGGCCACGAAGCAGCCGTGCTCCAGGGTCGCCCCCTCGAACAGCGCGTCCGACAGGGAACTGCCCATCAGGCCGCGCCAGTCGCCATCCGTGTCGCCCATCTCGGCTAGGACGACAGGTCCTTCTTTTTCCGGGTCATAGGTGCAGCCCGCATTGGCGTAGGCCGACGTGAGGTCACCCATCACCCGTTCCAGGGCTCGCCGCCAGCCGGGTTCCAGATTGTCGGCTCCCCGCACCTCCTCAAGTGAACGAAATACGCGCATGGTTGCCGCTCCTCATGCGCCGGGCACCGCATGGAATCAATATGCGTTTGAGACAGGCGATAATACGGGGGGGGCGGACGGAACGCAGAAAGGTCGAGGCAAGATGGCCCTGCCTGCGACACCGCACACATTGAATACAGACCGCCAGTAAGTACAGAATGTAACCCGTAGGGCCGGAGTCTTGAAATGGGAACGCACGCGGGATTCAAGGCTCCTATGCTATGGGTGGCAGACTTGCATTGGTAATCAGGTCCGTTTGTCTGGGTGCGGTTGTGTGAGAGACTTGGAGGTATGAAATGCTTGGCCTCAAACTGAGAGACGAATTCTTGGGCGTACATATGCCCGGCACTGCCATATCGCTGCGCAACGGCGACAATAGCGGCGCGGCACAGCAGCCCCCCGAGCAAATTCTGTCCATCACATACCCCACGGCCGATGTCCAGACAGCCCTTCGCGCCTTGAGCAAGAAACGCTCGGGGCGTCCGATTGTCCTCATGGGCGACAGGGGGCGAGGCAAATCACACATCATGGCGGTGATGCACCACGCCATTCAGTCTTCCGGCGCCGTTGAGCCGTGGATACAGAACTGGGGCAATGCACTGTCGAGCGAAGAACTGAAGACACTGGCCCTCGAACAGGGGTTCTTCGCGATATCGGAACCCGTGCATAACCACGAATACCCTTTGCTGTGGAATCTGCTCTTTGACCGCCACCCGAAGGGGGAATACTACCGGGGCCAGTTTGAGCAGCTTGGGCAACCCTTCCCGCCCAGAAAGCTCATGGAAAAGATGTTTGAGGACCAGCCAGTCGCGCTGATTCTTGACGAATTCCAGAAGTGGTTCGATGGTCTTCACGATGAAGACGGCCCGACAGGCCGGAAATGGCGGGAATGCGCGTCAAACTTCATTCAGAACCTCTCGGAAATTGCGGAAGAGCGCCCGAATATCCTGATACTTGTCATCTCGGTGCTCAATAGCAGCACCGACGCCTTCCAGCAGGTCCACCGCAACAGCCCCGTCGTGGTCGATTTCCGTGGTCCAACCGCCAAGCAGGACCGGAAAAGGCTCCTGCTCTACCGTCTTTTTGAAAACCGGGCCAACCTTCCCGTGTCGGAGGTGGCCAATCTCGTTTCCGCCTATGCGGGCGAACGATTCCGGCTTCTCCATCCAAGCACGGCAGAATCGGAGCGGCAGCGGGTCTGCGATGAGGTGCTCCTGTGCTGGCCATTCAGTCCCGAGCTTATTGAGCTGCTGGAAGACCACATTCTCATGGCACAGGCCGCCCAGGAGACGCGCGACCTCATCCGCATCCTTGCCCAGGTCTACCGCTCGCGGGGCGAGGCCGTGCCGGTGATTACCCCCGCCGATTTCCTTGTCGATGATGACGGCTGCGGTGTGCAGTCCCTCCTGGATTCCATTGCCACTGTCGGCGCGCAGGAGAAACTCCGCGAGATAGCCCAGCGGAATCTTGCCAGTGTGCACGACGTAGGCATTAATGTCCCCGATGCCAGGGAACTCATCAGTTCCATTTGGGTCCGTTCCAAGTCGCCGGGCAAGATTGCGGGCGGAACCCCCATGCAGCTTCATCTTGATATCACCCGGAACCAACCCGTTGATGACAATGCCTTCCAGTCTGAGTTGATGTCCCTTATCGAGAACAGCGTCAACATCCACGGGGACGAGGTGCCCGGAGGCCCGTTGTGGTTTGGCTTACAGGAGAATCCCCGTTCCAAGGTCCGTGCTTGCGCCAAGAACGACAAGTTGTGGCATTTGGCAGCCGTCCCGACCCTGGCCGGGCAAACGGTGTACCCCGCGCGCGACATAGCCCATCTGCGGAACACCATCAAGCATCTCTTGGTCCCCGATTCAGGCGTGCCCGCATCGCGTGTCGTGGTGCTTGGAGAGGACTGGACAACAGACCCGTGGTCGGAGGTGGACGATCAGGATCAACCCGCCAAGTGGGACCGCCCGGTGCTGCTGGTGATTCCGGACCAACTCGGCAAGGCCAATTCGGACGTTTCCGCCACGTTGGGTCCTTGGCTGGCCAAGCACGTGCAGAAACGGCGCAACACGGTTCGCTTTCTTATCCTTGGTCCGGATGCAAAGAGCCTGTTCTCAGACACCGAACTGATGTACTCCGCGCGCTGTTCCTATCTCTGCTCCAAGGAGGCATGGGGCGCGGACCCGAACTATCGAAACCTGCACGCCGATTTCGACCGCCCGTTGCGCAACGACCTGAAGGCCCGCGTCATCCGGTTTGCGGTGCTGCGCGCCTGGGACTACCAGCAGCCGAAGCAATGCCGATTCGACACGGAAAAGGTTACCGCGCAGGGAACCGACATTCCGTCGAATGTTGAGCAGCGCATTCTGACGGACCTTTTCGACAAGATAGACTTCCGAAAATTCGTCCTGCAGGCGGCAAAGGATTCCGATTTTGTCGGCACGCTGCTGGACGACCTCGCAGAGCCGCCGCCGCCGGGCATGGGAGACGCCATTCCCTTCCTTGGCGAAACGAGGGTCTATGAACGTGTCTTGGAGGTCGCCGCCACCGGCGACATCGTTCTGAACGTCAACGGGACTTGGATTGGCCGCAGGGCCGAAGACGCCACCGATGAGGATGCGCTTCGTTACGTCCGCGCAAAGGCCTTCCGTTCAGGACAGGAAATGCGACAGATTCAGTTGGGCCTCCCCGGCGCGGTGGGCGGCCCATCGGTGACCGCTCCGGCGGCCGCCCCCGTGGCGCAGCAGCAAGAACCGGTGACTGCCGCCCCCGCACCCACCACGGTTAGCGCCGTAGCCGAAGAAACAGGAGCCCAAACGGGGGCATACGGCACGGGTATCACCGTGCCCACAGGCGCTGAAAGTTCTCCTCCACAGTCGCCCCCGAAGACGCAGCGCACCGATGCGCCGAAGACCGGACTCAATCTGTCCGGCTGCTTTGAGGAATGGGGCATTCCCGCCACCCAAAGCCTGAACAAGGCCCGCATTGAATTCAGCGACCTGACGGCTCAGCAAATCAAACAGATCCTTCAGCGGTTGCCCTCTGCGTTCAAGGCCGATTTGGAAGTTATCTACTCAGAAGACGAGGGGGATGCATGAGCGCGCCCTGGAGTAGCATCATCCTGGATACTCCCGACCCGGTGGAGGCTTGGACGGCCCTGTTTGCGCGCCTGAAGGAGACCGCGCAGAGCACGACATCCCCCGTGGCCCTGCACGATGCCACCGTCGCGCCCGACCGGCTTCTGTCGGAGGCGGCATGGGAATTGTGGCATCGCTACGCCGACAGCGCCCCCCGCACGTCGGTGCGCTTGAAGGAATGGTTCAACGCGCCGTCTTCCTCGGGGCGTGCTGTTCTCATCCTTGACGCCCTGTCGCTTCGCGAACTCCCGCTGCTACTGGGAGCCGCGCACGCGCGGGGTATCGTTCTCAAGAACATTGCGGTCACCGGCGCGGAAGCACCCACCACCACGGACCAGTTCGCCAAGGCGCTGGGCCTGCCCACACGCAGCGCTTTGCAGTACGATGGAAAACCGGGCACCTTCGCGCTCGGCAACGGCCCAAACGTGTACACCGATGTGGTGAACCTTCCGTTCGAAGACTGTTCCGTTCCGCCCAAGCCAAGGGTTGTCCTGTGGCATACGTGGCTGGACGATCTGATACACCTGCAAAAAAGATTGCCGGACCAAATTGCTACGCTGGCCTCAACGGTGCTGCAGGGCGATGGTTTCTGGTCGTTCATCAACAAGTTGCGCCAGGGGCGGGAATTGGTCATCACCGCCGACCATGGCTATGCGGTCAGCAAGCGGTTCAGTACTGAGGAGACCGATACCGAAGCCATTGAAGTTCTGCGGCAGATCTTTGGCGCGTCCCGCTGCGCTCCCGCGTCAACAGCATGGGAAAACCGTTTCATGCCCCCGGTTGCGCTCGACGCCAACGGCCAGCATGTTGTCATGGGACAAAGGAAATGGAAGGTGCAGGGCGGCTTTCCACATGTGTGTCACGGCGGGATTAGCCTGCTTGAGGTGGCGGTGCCTTGGGTGGAGATAGCAGCATGCTAAGCGCTTATTGGTGGGAGATTCTCGGAGCACTTGGGGGAACAATCGTACTTAATGCCGCTCTCGCGTGGCTCCTCTGAAGTTCCCCCCATTTTTTGGACAGTGGCTAAGTAAAGAATTGGCGGCTTGAGCCGGCTTGCCGCCAAGCGGACAATGTCCGCGAAGGAGTCCAAGAAATGGGTCAGGCACGCAAGAATCATTCGAAGGAGTTCAAG